>CALYAO010000097.1 GCA_944393605.1 uncultured Clostridia bacterium | reverse complement strand
CCATGTACAATAGCGTTGGGAATCTCTTGCGCATCACCCTGTTCGGGGAGTCCCACGGGACGGGGATCGGGGTGGTCATTGACGGCCTGCCCGCAGGGCTTGCTATCGACTGGGAGGCGGTTGCTTTCCAGATGGCGCGGCGCGCGCCGGGGCGGGATGCGCTCTCCACCTCCCGCAAGGAGGCCGACCTGCCCGTCATCCAGAGCGGCTATTTTGACGGCCACACGACGGGGACGCCGCTGTGCGCCGTCATTTCCAATACCAACACGCGCTCGGGGGATTACGAACCAAATATCCTCCGCCCTTCCCATGCGGACTACACGGGCAGCGTACGGTATGGCGGGTTCGGAGACTACCGGGGCGGCGGGCACTTCTCGGGCCGCATCACGGCGCCGCTGGTGTTTGCGGGCGCGGTGTGCCGCCAGTGGCTGGAAAAAGAAGGAATCGCCATCGGCGCACACATCGCCCAGATTGAGACGGTCACAGACCGACGCTTTGACCCCTGCGGCCTTACCGGCGGTCAGCTGGACGCGCTCACCCGCATGCCCTTCCCCGTGTTGGACGCGGATGCGGGTGCGCGCATGCAGGAGGCCATCCTGGCCGCGAAGAAAGAGGCCGATTCGGTGGGCGGGATTATCGAGTGTGGCATCACGGGGCTGGCTCCCGGACTGGGGACGCCCTTTTTCGGCTCGGTGGAGAGCCGCCTGTCCGCCATGCTGTTCTCCATCCCCGCGGTCAAGGGGGTGGCATTCGGCGAGGGCTTTGGCTTTGCGGCCCTGCGGGGCAGCGAGGCCAACGACAGCTTCTGCCTGGACGGGGATGCCATAAGAACCCGCACCAACCACAATGCGGGCCTAAACGGCGGCATCACCAACGGGATGCCCGTGGTCTTTACGGTGGCGGTCAAGCCGACGCCCTCCATTGGGCAGCCACAAAAAACGGTAGACATCGCGGCGGGCGCTGAGGTGGAGGCCCGCATCCACGGGCGGCATGACCCCTGCATCGTGCAGCGGGCGGTGCCCGTGGTGGAGAGCGCGGCCGCGGTGGTGCTGGCCGAATTGGTACTGGAGGGACGGACCTATGCTGGATGAGCTGAGGCAACAGATAGACGCAATTGACAAAGACCTGCTCGCGCTGTTTGAGACGCGCATGCAGGTGTGCCGCAAGGTGGGAGAATATAAGAAGGCGCATGGCCTGCCCGTGTTTCAGCCCGAGCGGGAGCAGGCGCTGCTCGCAGAAAAGGTCGCACAGCTGTCCGACCCGTCGCTTGCGCAGGTGACCACCCAGTTCTTTGAAAAGGTCATGGCGCTGTCCCGCGACCTCCAGACCGATATCATAAAGGGCCGGCAGACAGGCACGGTGGCCTATGCGGGCGTCCCGGGGTGTTATGCGGAGGAGGCCCTTTGCCGGTATTTCGGATCAGATGCGACGCCCTTTGCGACGGATGCCTTTGAGGAGGTGTTTCAGGCGGTGCGGGACGGGAAGGCGGACTACGGCGTCCTGCCAGTGGAAAATTCTTCCACGGGCAGTGTCCACGATGTGCTGGACCTTCTGTACCGCTACCCCTGCCACATCGTGGGGGAACAGACCGTCTCGGTGAGCCACTGTCTGCTGGGCCTGCCCGGCGCGTCCTTGGCGGACATCCGGGAGGTGTATTCCCATGAGCAGGGGCTGTTCCAGTGCCGCAGGTTCCTCGCGGAGCACCCCGATTGGAAGCAGGTGCCTTATTACAACACGGCGGGCAGCGCGCTGTATGTGGCAGAACAACAGGATCCCGCAAAAGCGGCCATCGCGAGCCGGCATGCGGGGGAGATCTACGGCCTCTCCGTGCTGGCGGAGGACATTCATTTTAAGCAGGAGAATACCACACGGTTCGTGATCATCGGGCGGGAGCTGGAGATGACCGCCGCGAGCGACCGGGTGAGCGTCCTCTTCACCCTGTCCCACCAGAGCGGGACGCTGTACCGGGCGCTGGAAAGTTTTGCAAAATGCGGGCTGAACCTGTTGCATATCGAATCCCGTCCCCTGCCCGACCGCAATTTTGAATATATGTTTTTTGTGGATTTTGCGGGCAATCTGGGCAGCCAGGGCGTATCCAACGCGCTGCAGGAGATGAAGAAACAGTGTGGCTATTTCCGGGTGCTGGGGTGTTACTAAAGCAGATCAAAAAGAGCTTGGCTTCTGCCAAGCTCTTTTTTGCTATCATGCGAGGATAAGCGCAGTTTTGAGCGGTTCGTTCCACTCCACATAGCCCCCCAGGCCCTGCGCCACAAACCGTACAGGCACCATGGTTCGTCCCTCCTCCAAGAAAGGTGCGGCATCCAGCGTCATTTCCTCACCATTGACGGTGGCAGTGGTGCTGCCCACCGTCAGGACCACCGTGATGCCATCCTTGTGGGCCGTCACCGTGCCCGTCGCCTCCTCCCACAAAAGGTCCGCACCCAGTGCCTCCAATACCGCGCGCATGGGGAGGAACAGCCGGTCATTTTCCCGGCGCGGCGGCACTTCCAAATCGGTCAGCAATGCGCCGTTTACCATGACACGATCGCTGCCGTCGGGGTTTTCGGGGATGTTGACCCAGCCGTTGGGGATGGGCAGCGGCAGGTTGTTCCAGAGTGCCCGCTTGAAGGGCCGTTTGGCCTCTTCCCGGTGTTCCCAGTCATCGGGCGCGGGATAGACAAAGTTACCGTTGCCGCTGCCCAGCACCACATCTCCCGTGACGGGGCTGATGCTGAGGTGAGCGGACTGGGCGATGCGAGGCGCGTTCTGCGTGATATCCTCCCAGCTGCAGGCCGTAAAGTCCGCATTCATTCGGCCCCGCCAGACCATGGGCTGACCTGAGAGGTTGAGCAGGGCATACAAAAGTCCCGGGACATTGGGGTCGGGGCACACCTGACTGATGCCCCAGCTGGGCGGAACGGGAGAATACATGCCCCGTAGATTGAGATCCGTTCCCGTCCAGGCGCCGTCTTTTTCCTGGAGCAGCAGGATGTCCCCCGTTTCGGACTTGACATACAGCCGGCTGTCGCTAAACGGGTCGGCATACACATAGCCCGCGCCCCGTGTGTTGGTGATGCTTCCGTTTGCTTTGTAGATGGGCTCCCAAGTCTGCCCGCGGTCAAAGGACCGCAGCAGCTCTTTGTCCTGGCGGACGCTGTATACCAAATCCCCGTTTAGATAGGACATGGCACACACCTCCAGGCCCTCGGAGGTGATGCCCCATGTGGTCGCGCCGTCGGTGGACACATTGGGGCCCGCATAGACGATGTTGGGGTTTTGGTAGCTGGCAAAGACGCGGTTGCGGCGGGTGCCGCCTCCACCCACCTCCACGGGCTGTTCGATCCAGTCCGTCCAGTCGGTCTGGCCGACATCCTGTGTGAAGAGGAAGTGTGTGGTGTTGCCGCCCAGACTCAAAACGCGCCGTCCGGGCACCTGTGGGCTCGCGGGCGGCGGTGCGTCAGCGGGCCATGGGTCGGGCAAAACCGCCATGCCGTGTCCCTCCCGGAAGCTGACCGCATTGGCCCCGGCGACCGCCTGCATCCGGCTCCACTGTCCGCCCGACTCCAGGCCCGTGATGCTGCTCTCGGTAAACCAGTCCCCGCCCGTGGTGGTCGCCGCCGTCCCCGTGTCGGGGAACACGGCCCAAAACTTCTGCCAGTCCTGCTGATCGAACACGACCTGGTTCCAGCCGGGGCCAAAGTAGTTGGTGGAGCTGTCCGTCCAGACCTGCCCCTCCGTCCCTTCACTCCGCCACCAGAAGGCAAGGCCGTGGTTTAAGCACCGGTCGGGTGCGGTCGGATGCGCCAGAAAGGCACACATCCCCATGCCCGACAGGCCCGACTGTGCCCATGCGGCGGGGTCGGATGCTTCCATTTGTGGCGTAATCCACATATCGTCAAAGTTGCGCACCCGCGGTGCGCCGCCCGACTGCGCATTGTGCACATACAGCATGCGCTTGCCGTTGGCGTTTTTTGCGCCGACAGACAGCTGCCCCGGGTTGATGTCCGACAAAATGCGGGTCCAGGCGGCGCCGTCCCGGGTTTCATAGACACCTCGTTTGGCGGCGTCGCTGCTTGCGATGCTGGCGATCATGTGGCCGGGCTGCTCGGGGTCAATCCAAAGGCCCCGCCCGCTGCCCGACAGGCTGTCTGGGAAGGCGCGCGCCCAGGTGGCGCCGCCGTCCGTGGATTCCCACAGTCCTGTGGCGGTGCACAGATACAGCGTGTCGGGCTGGGTGGGATGCTGCACCAGGTCAAACATGGTGCCGTAGGTTGCGGCGGGCATGTCGGCCACCTTGGTCCAGTTGACGCCGCCTGTGGAGGCAAAGACCGCGCCGTCCCGGCCGTCCTGGTCACACACCGCAAACCGCCAGATGCGCTCCTCCGGCGTACCGCCCGAGACGGGGTAGCAGGCAAAGTTATCTTTATAATAGCGGAAATTTCCCGTGTATCCCACATTGCGGAAGGGACAGACCAGCGTCCAGCTCTGGCCCCGGTTGGTGGAACGGTATACCCCCTCCAAACTCCGCAGCCTGGCATGGGTGGTACCCATGGTATTGGCAGACATTTCGATGAACATGATATCCGAGTCGGCGGGGTCAATGGCACAGGAATTTCCGCTGATGAGCGGGTTGCCCGCATTGGGCGGCGTATACCATGTGCGTCCGAAGTCGTCGCTCACCCTTGCGGAGCCCATGTCCTGCCCCATCAGGACGGTTCCGTCCGCATGGACAGCCGCGCCTTGGATAAACTGCATGCCCTCGCCGCCATATTTTCCTTTGGCATAGTAGTAAGGCAGGTCGGCCTGATCGGCGCCCATGTACTGCTCGGGGCGCTTGATCAGGGGCCGCCATTCCAGCTCGCTGGAGGCAGAAGCGACAGGGAACCCGCCCGCGCTGCTCCACGCAAGCGCGGCGGTCAATAAGACGCAAAAAAAACGTTTTTGGCGCATAAAGAACAAGATGCATTCCCCCTTTGACGGATTTGGCGCATTGTTGTAACAAAGGCATTGTAACATGACAGCTTTATTTGGTCAATTTTCATTTTCTGACCTGCTCAACAGAGGTACGATTTTGCGCATGCCCATATCGCATATTTGCTGTCGGACGGGTCCGCAAGTGTATTCGACATATTTTACGAAAATTTTAGCAGCCGACCCAGGAAATACATAAAATTGTAACAAAGAAAACATATTGGAAAGCTTGACGGATATACAAAGTTGTGTTAAAATGTGAAATAGAGTGCATGTCGGTAAACATTGGGGGTTTGCCGCATGGATCGTTTTATCATTCATTGGGTACATACGCAGCAAGAAGAGATATGCCCAGCTGCGGTTGTGCCGAAAATTCACATGGAGGGAAAGCATATGCAAAGAACAAGGAAGCTCATAGCGCTGTTGACGGCGTTTGTTCTGTCTCTTTCGCTGGCGGTTTCGGTGTCGGCCCTAGAGTTTTCAGACGTTCCGTCCGATTACAAGTACTATGAGGCAATTACGTTCCTGTCCACACAGGGTGTAATCGATGGGTATACGGAAGGGGATTTCCGTCCGGAAGCGCAGGTTTCCCGAGAAGAATTTGCCAAGATGATGGCGATTGCGCTGAATGTCGGCAACATTGGCCTCGGCAGCCAGGGGACCGGATTTACGGATGTCGCTTCGGATCGTTGGTCCGCGCAGTACATAGCGGTGCTCACCAGCATGGGCATCATCAACGGCATGGGGGATGGGACATTTGCGCCCGAGTCGCCCGTGACCTATGAGCAGGCGATTAAGATGTGTGTTGTAGCCCTGGGCTATGAGGTCCGTGCGGAGGCAAGCGGCGGCTACCCGGATGGATACAACGCAGTGGGCACTCAGATTGGCATCACCAAGAGAATCTCGGATGGGGTGTTCACTGAGCCCGCGCTGCGTGGCACCATCGCGCAGCTCATCTACAACACGCTCAATACCGATAAAATGGCAGAAGATGGTACGGTAACCGATGGTGATACCCTGCTGAACGGCAAACGGCTGACCGGCCAAGTCACCGCGGTGCGTGATATCTCGCTGGATCCCAATCGTACCAGCACCTGCCGCACGGATGAGATTGAGATCACGGCCAACGGTTCGCGTGAGAATTACAGCTTTGGTACCACGGGTCTGACGACTGAGACGGCCAGAGAACTGCTGGGCAAATCGGTGCAGTTCTATTATGAAGAGACCACTGGCAGCGATGTCAAGGCTCTGACCTTCTTGAATGAACAGGCCAACCGCAATGAAACTATGCGCGTGGATGCTGAAGACATTGACTCCATGACTGCTACCACGATTGAGTACAGCAACGAAGAGACCGACTATGACACCGAAGAGGTGAGCGTCGGCGGTGCATACATCATGCTCAACGGCAAGCCGACCGCAAAGAGCCTGGCAGACATTGACCTGACCGAAGGCTATGTGGAGTGCTTGGATTCGCAGGGGACCGGTTCTTATGATGTGGTGTTTGTTCAGAGTTACAAGACCATCTATGTAAACCGGATTGACAGAAACAACTACAAGCTCTATGACTACTATGATAACACCAATACTGTGACGCTGGATGAAAAAGATTCGTCGTCTGTTATCACCATTAAGAAAGATGGCCAGGTTGTAACCTTCAATGATATCCCCAACAAGAGTATTGTTTCGGTTGCGGAGAGTGACCCGGCAAGCGTTGGTGACCGTTTCGTGGAAGTGCTGGTGAGCACGGAGAGCTTCACGGGGACGGTGCAGGAAATCACCGAGGGTAGCAATGAGCTGACCATCAATGGGGAGAAGTATACGCTGTCGGGCAATTATCAGGAATATCTGGCCAAGGGCAGCGCAGAGGACCTGTCCATTGATACGACTGCAACCTTCTATTTGGATTCGTTTGGGCGGATTGCAGCGGCGGAAGTCACCGCAGCAAAGAGCTACGAATATGGGTATATTGCAGCGGTTAATGACGAAGTGACCAGAAGCGGAAGTTCCTATTTGCTGCAGGTTATGATGATGTTGCCTACTGGTTCTGCATCGGGCGCAACCATGCAGTATCTCAATCAAAAGGTCAGGATTGATGGCGTAAGCTATGATCTGTCTAGGGATTCTGATTTGCCAAATGTTATAAGCGCTTTAACTGTGGATAGTCAGTATAATGCGCAGGTGGATGCGGATCATAAGCCCCTCAACACGGATATGTCGCAGATTGTAAAATATACTACGAATAATAGTGGGTATATTGATAAGATTATCACCTATAAGTCGGGTGATTCGGGCAGCACGAACTCCATCTTGGTGGATACTTCTTACATGGGGGATGGTGTTGAATACACCGGTAACAACAGCTTTGATGCGAAGTTCACGGTGGATTCCAGCGTAAAAATCTTCTTCGTGCCTGACAACCGTCAGACCTATGCGGAGTATATGCGTAAGACGGTGGGTGCACTGAGCGAAGGTATCAACTACCATGTACAAGTGATTGACGCGGTGGATAATGGCCCTGCGAAGGCGCTGGTTATCTTTGAGCCGTATGATGCGGCTGCGATTGACAGCACCATGCCGTATGCGATTATCACCAGCGGTGTTGGTACAATGACACAGGACGGCGAAGAGGTCCAGTACATCATGGCGATGCAGGAAGGGGACAGCAGTCCGCAGCGGTATTATGCAGAGCAGGATATTTCGTTCGATGGTCTGAATATTGGTGATGTGGTCCGGTTCCGCGTGGACGGCGATACGGTTGTCAACATCGAGACCGAAGATGGTGACATTAAGAAGATGGTAGATGTCAATGACATGGAGTTTGGTGTGACGGATAACGGCGGCACAGGCAGAAATTCCATTAAGACCATCTTTGGTACGGCGATGTCGCTCTCGGGAACTGGCGATGCCCGTAACCTGACGGTGGTAACCGATGCGCCGACAGTTGGTGCGGATGGAACGCCGACTTTGGGTGAGTCCAACAGAAGTACCTATCAGGTGGGCGATGTGGATGTCTATCTGTATGATTCTGCCGCATCGTCAGATGACAGAATGGTGACCACCAGTGTGATAGACGAGGTATATGGTTTTGACAATTCGGGTGCGGATGCATCTACCGTATTCTGCTTGATTCGGGACAATGTGTTGTCCATGGTAATCATTTACAGATAATAAGGAAGCGTAAGCGAGACAGGGGAGGGGTTGTGCGAGGCGCAACCCCTCTTTTTTGTCTGATATGAGCTTTGCCTGTGCGGCAAGGGGCGCGTTTTGTGCCTCCTGCCGCATGCGCAAACAAAGGAGTTTTGGATATGATTTGTTACGCCATTGGAGACAGTTTGTATCTCAATGTGACCAACCGCTGCACAAACCGGTGCTCCTTTTGTATCCGCGCGACCAAACACGGAATCGGGGATGGGATGGACCTGTGGCTGAAACAGGAGCCTACCGCGGCGGAGATCATTGCGGACCTCGAAAAGTGGAATGCGGGGCAGTATGCAGAGGCGGTATTCTGTGGATACGGTGAACCGTTTCTGCGTGCGGATGTCTGTATGGAGGTGGCGCGGTATATCAAGGAGCGGTGGCACCTGCCTGTGCGGGTCAATACCAATGGGCACGGCAACCGGGCTTGCGGCCGGGACATCACGCCCGAGTTGGTGGGCCTGTTTGACACGGTGTCCATCAGCCTCAATGCAAAGGATCGGGCACAGTATGAAGCGCTGTGCGCGTGTGACTTCGGCGAAGCGGGCTTTGATGAGATGCTGGATTTTGCGAAAAAATGCAAGCAGGTTGGGCTGTCTGTGGTGTTATCGGTGGTGGACGTCATCAGCCCGGCGGATATCGAGGCATGCCGGCAGATTGCAGCGGACATGGGGGTTACGTTCCGTGTGCGGCATATGCAGGGCAACGAGCCGGCGTAATGCGGGAATCGTTTAGGAGGCGGCTATGGGTAAAAATATTTGGGAAAACGTATATTACCGGCTGAATGATCCCATTGAAATTCAGCTTGCCATCCTCTATACCATTCGGTATGTTGGGAGGCCGGTGCCTGACATTGAACTCAAGCATTTCATGCTGTCCGCAACGTCGGTTGCGTTTTTGGATTTGATGGAGCAGCTGGATGCGCTGCTCAAACAGAACCACATGAAGATTGTTCTGCGGGACGAGGTGGAGTGTTATGACTTTGCGCCATCGGGCCGGGAAATGATTGACATCTTTGAGGATAAAATCATGGTGAGCGTTCGGGAGAGCCTGCGCGCCTGCGTGGATGAGTACTATCAGCGCAAGGCGGTGGAAGAGCAGATCCAGGCAAAGCTGGTGCCGCTGGACCGCAATAGTTACACCTTGCAGCTGCACATCAAAGAAGGAAAAACGACGCTGTTAGAGCTGTCCATCTTTGCGGGAGACCGGGCGCGGGCCATTGCCATGAAAAAGCAGTTTGAAGCGGACCCGATTGGTTTTTACACACGGGTGGACGCGCTGCTCCGAGAAGAAGAAACGGATCAATAGAAAAGCGGGGTGCCCCAAAGGCGCCCCGCTTTTTTAGATTGAGAAAATGATTTTATACTTCGGGCATCCGGCCCGTCTCCCGAACGGCGCGCAGCTGTTTGCGGGCACGGACCCGGCAGATCAGCTGCGTCATGGTTCCCATGGGACAAAAGACGCACCATGCCCGCGGCTGAAACAGCACCATCACGAGGAGGCCAATGAGCGCAGAGGTGAGCATGAGGCTGTAAAAGCCAAATGCGAACTGTGCTACCCATGGCGTCACGGCGGTGGGATAGGCCCAGCCCCATGGCACCTGCAAGGTCCAAAACAGAGTGACGGTCTGGCCCAACTCCCGGGCACCTGCATACACCAACCATGTCACATAAAGCATATTGGCGAACATGAGGAGGAAGAAAATCAGAAACCCATATCGAAAGATGGGGTGTTTGAGCCAACGGGGAACGGGCTTTTTGCGGGATAGCTTGCACGTCTTGCCCAACACCCCAAAGAACTGCCCCCTGTCACAGTATCGGTTGCAGTATGCTTTGCTCCCGCCAAAGATGGCGATTAAAAGCGGCAGACAAAAGAAGAGGAGCCCCAGCCATGCAAAGAGGATGTTAAAACAGCCGAGGCCCAGATACAGCGGGGTTACGATCCAGAGATAGTCATACCAATGCCGTTTCTTCATGCCAATTCCTCCCGATTTTGCAATGTGATGGCGCCCGCAGGACATTCCGCCGCACACTTGCCGCACCCAACGCACCGCACCTTATCCACGACTGCCGTCACGCCTCTCCACACGGTGACAGCATGGACGGGGCAGACCCGGATGCAGCTGCCGCAGGCCACGCAATCCTTTCCAATTTCTGCATACCGTTTTGCCATCATTACCCTCCTCATTGTTGATCCGCCCTATGTGGCAGATAGCTAATTTTTATATGACTTGCTATTGTCGTAGATCTATGATACCATATCATTGGGAAAAATGGTATTGTTTTTTTATTCATACAAATATCCTATTCGGTGCATGGATCAAAAATGTTTCCAAACAGAAGGTTTGCGATTAGAGAGGAGCAAAGCGAATGCGGATTATCCCACAACCCAAAACGGTGCAAATGCAGGGCGGGTCGGTCTTTCTGCGGCCCATCCAATGGCGGATGGCGGATGGGGTGGATGCCCGTGTGCGGCAGGCTGCTCATCGGATTGCGGCAAGTGAGGACGGCGGGGTCCCCGTGACGGTCCAAGCAGGCAGCAGTTCGTCGGAGAGCTATACCCTGACGATTGCGCAGGACGGGGTGACCATCCGGTCGGAGGGCGCGGCAGGGGCGTTTTATGCCCTCCAAACCCTCAAAATGCTGCTGGATGAGGGAGATGGCGCGGTGGCATGCTGCGAGATCCAGGACGCACCTGACATGCGTTTTCGCGGGTTTTACCACGATGTGACGCGGGGTAAGGTCCCGACGCTTGCCACCTTAAAAGAACTGGACGACCGCATGGCATCCCTCAAGATGAACGTCTTGCAGCTCTATATCGAGCATACCTTTGCCTTCCGGGAGTATGCGTTTTGCCATGAGACGCTGGGGTACCTGACGAAGTCGGAGATCCAAGAGCTGGAGCGATACTGTGAGGACCGCTTTATTCAGCTCATTCCTTCCGTTTCGCTGTTTGGGCATCTGTATCATCTGCTGTCCCATGAGAAATACTGCCATCTGTCCGAGCTGCCGGACTACGTTCCAACGCACCACTATTGGGTGGAGCGGATGCGACATCACACCATCAACCCCGAGCTGGACGAGAGCTTCGCGCTGGTCAAAAGTCTCATTGACCAATATTTGGAAGTCACGCAGTGCGACACCTTCAACATCTGCTGTGACGAGACCTTTGATTTGGGGACCGGCGTCAACCGAGGCAAGGACACAGGCAGGCTGTATGTGGACTTTGTCAAAAAGATCATCGGATATCTCACCGCGAAGGGGAAACGGGTCATGATGTGGGCAGACATCATCCTGCAGCACCCGGCATACCTCGGCGAGCTGCCCGAGGATGTCATATTCTTAAACTGGGAATATGGGGAAGACCCAGATGAGCGGGCATTTGCAAAGATTCGGGACTGCGGCCGTGCCCAGATCGTATGCCCCGGGACGCGGTCGTGGTGTGCGCTGAATGAAGAGGTGCGCGTGGAGGAAATCAACATTTTGAAAATGGCAGCATTAGGCTATCAGTATGGCGCCATCGGGATGCTCACAACCAATTGGGGGGATTACGGCAACATCGCAAGCCTGTCCATGGCGTACTATGGGCTGGCCCTGGGCGCCGCGGTCTCCTGGAACGGGGCGACCAAGGCGGACAGCGCGTTTCGTTCGGCGGCATCTATGGTATTATATGGAAATGGAGAGATGGTGGACCTGGCCGCGAAGATGGGAGACACGCGGGATGCCGCAAATTGGTGGAAACTGGTGGAGGGGCAGGGTGCGCCCGTGTCCGAGGCGGTCTATGCGCAAAGAATCGCAACCTGCCGGGAGATCCGGGAAGCGATTGCGGACCTGTCCTTTTCCAATGACACCATCAAACGGGAAGCCATCAGCGCCGCGGATGGCTATGCGCTGTTTGCCAAGTGGTGCGCCCGGCTGGATGGGTTGGATGTGGCTTGTTCTGTAGACGCTCCGGCATGGATGGAAGAGTATGCGGCGCTGTGGCGCATGCGCAACAAGGAGAGTGAACTTGGCGAGGTGCTGCGGATGTTTCAGACACAGGAGAATGGGTGAGCCTGTCGTGCAACGTATTGAAAATGGGCGCTTGCCCATACGATGGTCCGCTGGGAACATTCCCTGATGTATTGCAAACAATGCCTGATTATGCAAAAAGGTCGTGCAGGTGTGGGCCGAAATAAAAAACCGAACCCATCTCCCATCAGGGTGTGGTTCGGTTTTTCGTATTTGGTCGGGGGCAGCGTTATAGGATCACTGGCCAAGACCCAATAAAAAGCCAATTGGGGGCAACAAGTTGAAAAGCATGAATAAACTTCTCCTAAATAAGAACATTTCGGATTCAAAACAAATGTTTTTGTCTTATGACTTTGATTTTTGCTTTAACTGCCTCCTCCAAAAACGGCGAACTGCGCAGCCTATAGCATAGAAAAAGAGGTCAAACTTGGGTTCTCTCATTGCTGAACTCCAAGTTTGACCTCTTGGGTTACAGAGCCTTGCATCACAACACCCAAAAAATGGGTATTGCATTGCATTTATGACTCCATCGTTTTCTCACATGCAGCACAGTCAAGTACACTTTCTCCCATACATGCGGTAACCGTGTAATGGATGGGAAATTTGACACGTACCCTTTGTGTGACAACGACTTCAACCGTGTTTTTGCAGCTGTCCTGACAGCTGACCGTCGGTTCGCCGCAACATTCGATTTCCACTTTATCGAGCGTTGTCTGAGGCTCCAACTGAATTGGCACGCTGATATCCACATATTGACATCCGATTTTCGTACAGTTATCCTGTGTGCATTCACATGGCTGGTTCATAAGCATCAGATCGGGCATACACGAAACGTTGTGATCCATTATTCAAGCTCCTCCCCGCAATTCATACAAATGTCCTCGGATGATGTGGCTAGGCAATCCACAAAGGTGTCACCCACCGTCGACGTTGCACCGAACTCGACCGGTACTTCCACACAGATGGTCTGACTGATTGTGAAAGTACACACGCCATTTTTCTTCCCTGGACAGGGTTTTTCACCCGGCGTGACAACCGCATCTCCGCAACATTTCGTTTTGGTCCTGCCTGTTTTGGCAAAAGGTGTAACGCTCACAGGGACACAAATGGATATTTTTTGATAACCGACAGCCGGACAGGTTTTGTCCTCCGTCTCGGTTAACGGCTCAAGGAGTGTGCCATTGCAATTTGTACATTCTGACATAATATAACCTCCTTTCTTATAGGATACACTGTATTATATGGAGAAAGTCGTACAAGTGTTACATGGTATCTACGCTCCTGCAAACTGTGAAACATCAGGATACGGTTTCAGCCATACGGCCTGTTGTGCGGCAGCCAAACAGGTGGTCAGGATAAAGCTGTTCCTCCGTTAAAAGGGATATGGGCGTTATTCCCATTATAAGATGAGCGGAGTGTGCTTCTCTGCGAATCAGGGGAGCAAGAAGGGGCGAATGATGGTTTTGGGGCCCCCGCAAAAGCAAAGCTTTTGTGGGAAAAGGAGCGGCAGCCGATCAAGTGAAGCCGCGTTTTTTGCAAAAAAACACGGCGGACCAAAAGGCTCGCCGCGACGTGGTACGAGTGTTCTTGCAGAACTTGCATGCAGCAGTGAATCCAAGGGGTTTTAAGCGCACAATATCGCAGAAAAGTGGTAGCGACAGCTTGCCGTTGTGAGCGCGCTTGCAAGCGAACAGGCGAGCCGAGCGGGCTTTTCTGCGAACAAGGAGCCGCAGCGTTTAAAGCGAACGGTGACTTTTGTAAAAAAGTCGCCACAAGCAAAATAATGCTTGCGGCGACGATGGTGCGGATAACAGGACTTGAACCTGCACGGGGGTTGCCCACTAGAACCTAAATCTAGCGCGTCTGCCAATTCCGCCATATCCGCAAAAACTGCAACGGCATTATTGTAGCATAGACAAGGCAAAATGTCAACTGGGATTCCAAAAAGTTGCATCTTCCCCACAAAAAAAGCGGCCCCACTGGGGCCGCTTTGTCTCTCTTATTGGTAGAGCGGATACTTGCTGCACAGCGCAGCAACGCGCTCTGCCGCCTCCGCTTTGTTGCCTTCGAAATCTGAGAGCACCAACTTGATGAGCTTTCCGACTTCCCGCATATCCGCCTCTTTCATGCCGCGCGTCGTGGATGCCGGCGTCCCAATCCGGATGCCGCTGGTGATGAAGGGGCTCTTGGTGTCAAACGGGATGGCGTTTTTATTCACCGTGATGCGCACCTCGTCTAACATCTTCTCCGCTTCTTTCCCCGTGAGGCCTGTTTCGGTCAGGTCAACCAGCATGAGATGGTTGTCCGTCCCGCCCGAGACCAACTGGAAACCCTCCTCCAGCAGAGTCTCAGACAGCGCCTTCGCGTTCTTAATGACCTGCTGCTGATAGGTCGTAAACGCAGGGGACAGGGCCTCCTTGAGGCAAACGGCCTTGGCCGCAATCACATGCATGAGCGGGCCGCCTTGGATGCCGGGGAACATGGCCTTGTCAATCAGCTTCTGATGCTCCGCCTTGCACAGAATCAAGCCGCCGCGCGGGCCGCGCAGGGTCTTGTGCGTCGTCGTGGTCACAAAGTCGGCATAGGGCACCGGGTTGGGATGCAGCCCCGCCGCAACCAGACCCGCGATATGCGCCATATCCACCAGCAGGTATGCGCCCACTTCCTTTGCGATGGCGCCGAATTTCTCAAAATCAATGGTGCGCGGATACGCACTCGCACCCGCCAAAATAAGCTTGGGCTTGCACTCCAGCGCCAGGCGGCGCACTTCATCATAATCGATGGTCTGTGTCTCTTTGGTCACACCATAAGGGACGATGTTGTAATACTTGCCCGAGATATTGACGGGGCTGCCATGGGACAGATGCCCGCCATGGGCCAGGTTCATGCTGAGAACCGTATCCCCCGGCTCCAGCACCGCAAAGAATACGCCCATGTTCGCCTGTGCGCCCGAGTGGGGCTGCACGTTGGCATGCTCCGCGCCGAACAGCTGCTTTGCGCGCTCAATGGCCAGGTTCTCCGCCACATCCACAATCTCACAGCCGCCGTAATACCGCTTGCCCGGATATCCCTCCGCATACTTGTTGGTGAGGGGGCTGCCCATCGCTGCCATGACGGCAGGCGACACACAGTTCTCCGATGCAATCAGCTCAATATTGCGATTTTGCCGGTCGATCTCGTCCTGAATGACGGCCGCAATTTCAGGGTCCGTCTTTTGAATTTCGTCAAATGCAAACATAATAGCCTCCCTGTCTTCCGCTTATTCCGACGCCTTGTGCTTGTGCAGGCGGCGCAGCTGGACATTGATCACAATGGCCAGGATGATAAAATAAATCGCCATCGCTGCATACACGCCAACCGTGATCCACTTCACGTTGGTGGGGAACGGAGAGACGCCGCTGGTCGCAAACCAGTATACAAAACATACCAGAAAAACGCCCAGGAAGATGGCGCTATAATTCTTCAGTTTGGGGAATTTGGTCAGCCCCAGCACAAAGAATGCGATCGCACCCACCGCCGCGATGATGCCAAGTACAAACAATACGTTAATGGTCACAAGCACATAGCCGCTCTGCAAAAACTTGTACACATACAAGAGGACAAATGCTGCAATGAGCAGCACGCCGAAGTTGAGCACCAGCCGATTGGACAGCTTCTCCCGCCGCGCCTGTTCCCATCTCTTTCTCTCTGCCTTATCCAAAGTATCCACGCTCCCATTTTGGTATAATATGGTAAATATATAAGATGAGCCGCATGGTATAGGCTCACATCTCACCAAATGCATACATCAGCGCCGCAAGCACCGCCGCGCCCGCCGTTTCTGTGCGAAGGATCCGCGCCCCCAGCGAAACCGACACCGCGCCCCGTTCCAGCATGGCATCCACCTCTTCGCGCGCAAGCCCGCCTTCGGGCCCGATTACAACCCCAATGCTGCCCGGCGACTCCATGCGGGAAAGCGCTTCCGCAAGATGCGTCTCCTGCTCGTTTTCATAGGGCACCACCACCGCATCCAGCTCCGAAAACAAGGGCAGCATATCCGAAACCCGGCACACGTCTGACACCACAGGCACCATGCCCCGGCCCGACTGTTTGGCAGCCGCCTCCGCAATCTTGCGCCATCTGGCCACCTTTGCCGCCCGCGCCTTTTCGTCCTCCAGGCGCACAACCGCGCGCTCAGTCTGCACCGGCACCACCTGGGACACGCCCAGCTCGGTACACTTTTCAATGACCGTATCCATCTTGGATGCCTTTGGCAGCCCTTGAAACAGGGTAACCCGCAGCTGTGGCTCGGACATGCTTGGATGCTTGTCCACAATCTCCACCAGCAGCCGGTCTTTTTCTACCTGACGAATCACACCCGCATAGTCCATCCCGGCGCCATCGCACAGGGTGAGCCCATCGCCGATCCCCATCCGCAGCACCCGGGCGATATGCCGGGCATCTCCGCCCGTTATGACCGCCTGCGATCCGCGAAACTGCGCGGCCTCCAAAAAAAATCTGGGCATCCTGTCACCTGCCTGTTTCTCTTGTACTCGATAAGCCACGGCGTCATGCACGGAAAACCGCGCGCAATGCGACAACCTGTTCTCCGAAATGGCCTAGACGCGACTATTATATCATGCCTGTCCCCAATTTTCAATACCAATTTCGAAATATATCCATCGCTGCCATTGCCTAATCCTACAAATATTTTCCACGATTTACAAAGTTTTTATTGAAATACCCTGCGGTATCGTGTACAATGGATACAGAAATAATCCAGCCGCATTGCCCGAAAGGCGGCAAGCGAGCTACATACGAGGAGGAACTGCCATGGGAGACATCAAAAAGATTGGCGTTATGACCGGCGGAGGGGATTGTCCGGGCCTAAATGCCGTCATCCGCGCGGTGGTGCGGACCGCCATTCTCAAATACGGCGTGGAAGTTGTCGGTGTTCGTTCGGGATATCGCGGCCTATATCTGGGGGATTTTGTGCCGCTTGATTTGGACGCCATTTCGGGCATCCTGCCCATCGGAGGCACCATTTTAAACAGCTCTAACAAGGATAACCTGTTTCAATATCCCTTTGAGGAAGATGGCAAGACCGTATATCGGGATGTGTCGGATGTTGGCATGGAAAACCTCAAAAAAGCGGGCATTGACGCCATGATCATCATCGGCGGGGATGGGACGCTCACCAGCGGCCGGGATTATGCGAGAAAGGGCCTGCCGGTGGTCGGCGTGCCCAAGACCATCGACAACGACCTGGCATGCACCGATTATACCTTCGGGTTTGACACCGCCATCGGCATCGCATCCGAGGCGCTGGACCGGCTGCACACCACTGCCGCTTCTCACAGCCGCATCATGGTGCTGGAGGTCATGGGCCGGTATGCGGGCTGGATCGCGCTGGCATCGGGCATTGCGGGCGGCGCAGACGCCATCCTGATCCCCGAGATCCCGTATGATATCCAAAAAGTGGCAGATCGTTTAAAGCAGCGCCGTGACAGGGGCCGCAACTTCAGCATTGTGGTGGTCGCAGAAGGCGCCAAATCCATCACAGGCGAGATACACGTGAGCAAAGTGATCGAAAACAGCCCCGACCCCATCCGGCTGGGCGGCATCGGCAACAAGATTGCAGACGAGCTGGAGCAGCTGGTTGGCCTGGAGGCGCGTGCGACCATCTTGGGGCACATTCAGCGCGGCGGTACGCCCACGGCGCACGACCGCATCCTCTCCACCCGGTATGGCACAGCGGCGGTGGAGCTTCTGATGGCAGGCAAGTATGGCAACATGGTAGCGCTAAAAGGGGACGACATGACCTATGCGTCGCTGGAAGACGTCATCGGCAAGAACAAGGGCGTGGACCCTGACGGCGAACTGGTCAGGATGGCCAAGGGCATCGGCATCGCGTTCGGCGACTAAACAATTGGCGGCATAGGGGGACCGTTGTACGTGGAGGGAATATGGAAATTTTGTCCCAAATGATGGGCGGGATGCCCATCATCGTGCTGGAATGCATTCTTTTGATGGGATGCCTCATGGCAGCGCTGGTGCTCGCCATCCTGCGCAAGCGCATCCCGGTGATTGTGCTGCTTGTCATCGCAGCGCTGCAGGTGTTTCTGCTACATTGGAACACGTTTTTCAGTTTTTTCATCCTTCTTCGAGGGTTTCTAACGGGCAGATAACATATGAAAAAAAGCGGAGCCTTTCGGCTCCGTTTTTTCATATGTATTTGTATATTTGGTCTACTTTCCGACATCCACCAGCACAAAGGAGGTCCCCCGCTTGCGGCCGGCTGCCCTTTTGCCGCCCAAAACAGCGCTTTGCTTGTATGGAAAAACCAGAATGTGCACCTTTTCGTAATTATGTGTACTTTTCAATACGGCCGTTTTTTGTTACAATACAAGTAATTTGAAACGGAGGGATCGCTATGATGAAAAAAGTAACCGCAGTGATACTTGCAGTGTGTATGATGTTTGGCATCGTAGGCTGTGATTCTGGCACAGGTACGGACACCATCACGTTTTCGGTTGGCAATTGGCCCAAAGAACATGATACCAACAAGGCGGCTATGGAGCGGTATGAAAACTATTTGACCGCATTCAACGAAAAGTATCCTGGCTACACGGTGGAAAAGGACTACTGGGCTTACGATGTGAGCTCATTTTTGCCCAAAGCGGCCGGCGGACAGCTTCCGACGCTGTATAATACTTTTTTCACGGAGATCAGCAAAATCACAGATGCCGGATACGCCAAAGACATCACCAAGCAAATGGAAGAATATGGATATTTGGACAACATGAATCCGGATCTACTGGAACTTGTGGAAAAGGATGGAAAGTATTACGGAATCCCGTATAATGCCTATGTGTTTGGGCTTTGGTTTAATATGGATCTGCTCCGGGAAGCGGGGGAACTGGATGAAAACGGGTATCCCAACTACCCTGAGACCTATGAAGAGCTGGCGCAGATGGCGCAGCGCATCAAGCAGAAGACGGGAAAAGCCGGCTTTTTCATGCCCACCACGAAAGGGCAGGGCGGCTGGCAATTCACCAATATCGCCTGGGCATTTGGTGCTAAGTTTGAAGAAAACGTGGACGGCGAATGGAAGGCAGTATTCAACAGCCCTGAAGCGGTCGCGGCGCTGCAATGGGTAAAAGATCTGAAGTTTAAGTATGACGTGCTCCAGGATAACGTGCTGGTGGATGAATCGGAATTTATCAAACTTTTCTCCACCAATCAGGTCGCCATTGGTATCGATACGACCATGCGCCTGAAGAACACGGTCTCGGATTACAAGATGAACAAGGACAATATTGCCATGTATAAGATGCCGGAGGGCCCGGCGGGGCGGTATACGCTGACAGGCGGCAACGTGTATATGGTGGCGGCCAATGCGACGGATGAACAGGCAGACGGCGTGTTTAAATGGCTGGAGGTTTCGGGAAGCGGCCCCGATGTGACTGAAGAGCAGAAACAGGCAAATATTGAGCGCTACAAAGCGGAAAATGAGCAAGGGTACATCGTTGGCCCATCTGCCATTTCGTCTTGGACCAATCCCGAACGGCTGGCACTGGAAGAGGAAGCCAAAGCGCCTTATATCAATGTGGACATGAAGCTCTTTGAGGGATACAACGATTTTTCGGGCCTGATCATCCAGCCCGAAGAGCCGGTCTGCACACAGGAGCTGTATAAGACGTTGGATAACGTGCTGCAAGTGGCACTAACGGATCCGAACAGCGATCCGCAGGCCCTGCTGGATCAGGCGGTGGCAGACTTCCAGACCAATTATCTTGATAAACAGTAGATGAGGTGAACACATTGGAAAGAGTGATGGAACGGCCTAGGCGCGCAGCCGGGGTACGTGAGCAGCGGCGCAGTCACGTGGGGCGGCTCGTGCGGTCCAATTTTTCAGCATGGGTACTGCTTTTGCCAAGCATCTTGCTGTTTATCATTGTCATGTGGCGCCCCATTCTGGTTGGCATTGTCGGCTCCTTTTGCCAGATGGATGGGTATACCGCGGTCGGTTTCGCGGGGCTGGACAACTATAAAGCAGTGCTCAGTGATACCACCTTTTTGACCGCGCTCAAAAATACATTTTCGTACGTTTTTTGGTCGCTGGTGATTGGGTATCTGCCGCCCGTTATCTTTGCGGTCATGCTCAATGAGTTGGTACACTGGAAAAGCTTTTTCAAGTTTTCCATTTATTTTCCAACCATGGTGCCTGCGGTGGCGGCGTCGCTGATTTGGTATTTTCTGTTTCAGCCGGGCGAAGGGGGCATTTTGAACATGTTCCTAGGCTTGTTTGGGCTGCCCAGCTCTCAGTGGCTGCAAAACCCAAACCTGACCATACCACTGATTGTCTTCACCATGGCCTGGCGGGGATTTGGCAGCTCAACCATCATGTACCTGGCGAGTCTGCAAGGGGTCAACGGAGAGCTCTACGAAGCGGCAACCGTTGATGGCGCCGGCATGTTTTCCAAAATCCGGCATGTGACCCTGCCGCAGATTTCGGGCGTGATGCTGCTGTTGTTTGTGAAACAGATCATCGGGGTGTTCCAGGTCATGGTAGAACCTATGACCATGACAGACGGAGGCCCCAACAATGCTTCCATCTCGCTCAATTTGCAGAGCTACAACTATGCATTCAACTATTTCCAGGTTGATAAGTCACTTGCGCTCAGCGTTGTGACGTTCTTGATCCTGATTGTGTTGACGGTGGTTTACTTTAAACTCAACAAACGAGTGAGCGAAAATTAGAGGGGAGGGACAGTGATGAAGCGATTTTCCGAAAAGCGCGGCACACTCATCAGCGTCGTGGATCTCAAGCAAAAGAAATATCGAGCTGTATACTGGAGTTTCTTTGCGGTTATGGTGCTGCTCGTCTTAATCTGTCTTGTACCCGTATTGTGGCTCATTTTGTCCAGCTTTAAAGATATGAATGAGTTTTTGCAGGTGCCGCCCACATTCATTCCCAAATCGTTCCATCCCGAAAAGATTTGGGAAGCCTGGCAGAGCATGCATTTTGGCAAATATTATCTCAATACCATCATTCTGGCCGGCGGCAGCTGGCTGATGTCCATTGTGATCAACGGCCTCGCAGGATACGTCTTGTCGCGGCTCAAACCCAAGGGCAGCACCATGGTGTTCACACTCATTCTGTGGACCATGATGATGCCGACTTCGGTCAGCATGGTTCCGCTGTTTATGACGTTTATTGATTTTCCGATCTTCCATTTCAGCTTGTTGAACACGTATCTCCCGATGTGGCTCATTGCGGGTGCCAATGCGTTTAACGTGCTGCTGTTTAAGAGCTTCTTTGACAGCATCCCCATCTCATATATCGAGGCGGCCAAGCTGGATGGGTGCAGCAACCTGGGCATTTTCACCCGCATCGTGGTGCCCATGAGCAAACCGGTGATCGCAGTCGTATCCATTTTTTCCATCAATGCCGCATGGGACGACTTCCTGTGGCCATATTTGGTGCTGAAGGATACCAGCCTGCATACCGTTATGGTTCAAATTTTTACCATGAAGACAACAGGATATCCGGCGGATTTACACATCATCGCCATTATGTTTGCCATCATCCCACCATGTATCATTTTTATGATCTTTCAAAAGCATATCATGGAAGGGTTTTCATTGAGCGGCATAAAAGGCTGATACCAAAAAGGAGACGCCCAAAAAGGCGTCTCCTTTTTTTGTTCTGTTTGCGCATCCAAGAGCGACGCACCTGGAAAACGGTTCCCATTTTTTGGCATGTTTACCGATCAGCATGGCGCTTTTTGAGCGTGATTTCCACGCGCGTCCCCCGCCCGGGCTTGCTAATAAATTTCAGCCCACAGTCATTGCCATATTCCAGCCGGATGCGGTCTTGCACATTGGCCAGCCCATAGCCGCCCTTTGCGCTGTTGTTTTTGAGAAAGGTCGGATCCTCCAATATGGAGGGGTCAAACCCCACCCCGTCATCAATCACCTCAAATTTGAGAAAATCACCATCCACATATCCAATTATGCGAATGTGCCCCTGGCCATCCCGTTCATTGATGCCATGTTTGATCGCATTTTCTACGATGGGCTGCAAGATGATCTTCAGCATGTCATATTGCAGCATGCCTTCTTCAATTTCGTATGACACCTCAAACTTGCCTGGACTGCGCATCTGTTCAATGGTGACGTAACTGTTGACATGATCGATCTCTTCCTGCACCTTGATGATGGTTTCCCCCTTGTGTAAACTGATGCGGAAAAAGGAGGCCAGTGCATGGGTGATTTTTAAGATCTCTTGCTGTCCTTTCAGCTTGGCGATCCAACTGATCACGTCCAGCGTATTATAGATAAAATGCGGATTGATTTGCGCCTGCAATGCCCGCAACTCTGCAATTTTTTGTTTTTCCTGTTCCTGCGCATTCTGCTCCATGAGTTCGTTGATATGGATCGCCATCTCATTGAAGCTGTTTTCCAGCTCCGCAATTTCGTCGCGAGGCGGAACGACATAGGGCTGGTAGGATTCCATATTGGTGCCAAACCGGTTGATTTTATTGCATAGCGACTTTAAGGATGCAATGAGACGGTTGGAAAGCAGCATGGACAGCATGAGAGAAAGCAGCATGATCACGACAAACGCAATGTTGATATACCACATCAGATTTTTGGACAGGGCACTGGCGGCGTCATCTGTCATGATGTTGACCAATTGAAAAACTGCCGGCACGGATGCAATTTCAATGCGCTGTGCCATAGCCAGGCAGGCGTCATTTCCAACCTGCACGCGGACAGGCCTGTCACTCACGCTGATGGTTGGCACAAGCAAAAGTTCCTGTGGCAATTGTGCAGACTGAGCCATGACCTGACCGTCTGTGCATAAAAAATAATAGCTGCCGTCATAGGTCATCTCTTCAAATGGCGTCTCAAAGGCTTGGGCGCGGATGTATAAAACAAGAGAGCCAAGCTGATAGCTTGTGTTAAAATTCTGAAAGCGCTTTCCCAATAAATAATACCGGTTCCCTTCACTGTCATACCGAGGGGCACTGTCAAAAACAAGAAAAGATTCCTGAATTTGTTCCAAAAACGCATTGCTGGGCTTAATTGCTGAATCGGGAAACGAGGCATACATATTGCCATCTTTTGTGACAACCGCAATGTTTGCAATGGTGCTATTTTGCTCTAAATGCCGCAGCAGCAGAGACGCGGCGGCGGCCTGTTTTTCGTCAGGCGACATATCGTGGTTGCCCAAGATGTCATAGATGGCATCGTCTGAGACGAGGTTGAGGGAAAACGTGTTGATGCGCGCAAACAAGTTTTCCAAATTGTTTTCAATCAGCTGATAGGTATGGGCGCTATAGCTTTGGTTATACTGGTCCGTCATCACCGTAATTGTCAGGTACTGTAGGATGGTAAAGATAATCAAAGCGGGCAAAACGGTGATCATAACCGCTGTGATAAATAACCGAGGTTGCGTCCGCAGCCGGCGCAGCACGCTGGCCGCACGATCCAGCTTCATGATACCATCCCCCCGCTTGTCGCATATTCACGAGGGGACAATCCAGTTGCCTTCTTAAAGAGCATACTAAAGTATTTGGTGTTTGGATACCCAACCTGTTCGCTGATTTCACTCACCCGCAATCGGCCTTCTGCCAGCATTTGTTTTGCAATGTCAATGCGATAGTTGGTGAGATATTCATTGAATGTAAGGCCCACGTCCTGCTTGAAGAGATGGCGGAAATAGGATGGGCTGACAAATAATTCCTCCGCGATGTCTTCGGCATTGAGCGGCTCCATATACCGTTTTTTTACAATTTCAAACGCGATTCGCACTTCCCGGCGGTAATGCTGTATCCCTTGCAAATCTTCATGCCGCGTGAATATGCGCTCCAAACTGGCTTTGGCCCATTTGATGAGCTCCTCCACAGTCTCCAGTGCTTTCACCTGCTCATCGGGGATAAAATCTGCGCCCATTGCTTCGCGTGCGCTTTCGATGGAGGAAAATACGCCCGACGAGGCCAGCACAATCATCTCCACAATGGCTTTCTGCACAAAACTGATGGAAATACCAGGGTTATGCGTCAACAAAGAGAAGAAATGGTTGAGCTCTTCTTGTGCTGCCTCCTGATTTTGCGTCTTGGCGTAGGAGACAATACGGGACAGGCAGTCGTGATAATCCACCGGCAGTATGGCTTGTTCCGGTTTGGCAATCCCGCTGTACAAAATAATCCTGTTTTTTCCCAAGACCGGCTTTTGTTCCAGTGCGGTCATGGCCTCCGCATAGGCAACATGCATGTTTTCAAATCCGCTCATGCTGTTGCTGATCCCGATTGTAACGGTAAACGCCTCAAACGACAAACGAATGGCATTTAATGTGTGGTATACCACCGCCTGCGTCTTTTGTTCGCTGCGGTCATGGCACAGCAGAATACCAAAGTTTTTGCCGCCCAGGTAACCGTATAAATAATCCAGTTCTGTCCCTTCCAGTTCCTGTGTGATGGCCTGTGATACCGTTTTTTCTAAAGTATGCTTCACATCCTCGGGCAGCTGCAGAAAATTGTCGATTTGGAGCACCGCAACGGTGAAAAACGCATGGCGCGGAAAGAAATGGATTTTGGAAAATCCTGCCATGATATTTTCGCGATCGGAGATCTCCCCCGTAAAAAAATCATAGAGCAATTTATTTTGGATGACAGGCAGGTTTTCGTGGTAAGTCTCCAGCTGCTTTTCCAGCGCCTGCCGCTCTGCGAATTTGCTTTTCAATTTCAAAAGCGCCGCAATGAGGTCTTCATTTTTGGTGGGCTTTAGCAAATAAGCGGATACGCCATGCTCAATCGCCTTTTTGGCATACGAAAACTCTTCATAGCCCGACAATAGGATGATTTCACATGGATACCCCTGTTCCCCGATGGCCGCAATGAGCTCGATGCCATCCATTTTGGGCATTTTGATATCCGTGATCACAATATCCGGCTGCCGCTCCCGAATGAGCGACAAAGCCTGGACGCCATTTTCCGCCTCTCCTACCAGCAGAAACCCCAGGCCCTCCCAATCGATGGTTTGCCGCAATCCCATGCGAACAAAGTATTCGTCGTCAACAATGAGCACTTTCAGGTTCACAGGTTATGCCCCCTTTTGGCATTCGTACATTTTATGAGCTCATCTGCATGTATGGTTGTCTTGGTGGTAATCATGAATGGTCTGCGTGAGCTTTGCAATGGGTCCCACAAAGCTGTCTTCTGTGGTACGGATCACAATCCAGCAAACGCCCAATAGAATCACATCTAAAATGGCCAAGACCAAAATGAGGATACGCTGCTGGGAACCAATGTATTCCAGCGGAAGGTTGAGATACATATCCAGGTTGGAATGTACCACCTTCACACAAAGCAAAAGGCTCTGATTGGGGCCATGGCGCACTTCGTTGGGCAATGGCAGCGGGGTATCCAGCCGCGGCAGGTCGGTTTCGGTGGCAAGCATTGCGTACAGGCTGCCATTGTTGCGATCCCGAAAAAACACCTTTGCATCTTTGAGAAACATGGAAGTGTCATCCTGAAGCGGGTAAATCAATTCCGAAAGCTGGGTGTCCATAATCAGGAGCCCGATCGTCTCGCCCGTTTTTCCTTGTATCTTTAAAATATAGGATAAAATCCCATACGTGGAATCAAAGCTGGTGTAATTGCCCGACTGCGGAATGTCCGAAAATTGCCTGCGAAGCATCCAAATGGCATCCGAGGTGCCGTTCAAAAAGGCGGAAAAGTCCGGGTTACTCTCAAGCGTCTGTTCGGTTGGCGGAGAAAAAATCGTACTGCTGTAATAGTTTGGTCCGTTCGTTTTGTAGACTGAAACACCCAAAATGTTGTAATTGGTCATGATGGTGCCATCCAAGTAAGAGACGATGGAGGTATCGATGTTGGAAGACGCCAAGGCATCCCCGACGATCTTATTGTCCGCGATTAGTCTTGCAATTTCTTCCAAATAGTTCATCTGAATTTCCATGTTCACATTCAGCGACGAGATAAAAGCAGTTGCTTTACTGGTAAAATCCTGTTTTAAAATATGGCTAAACAGGTAAAAACTGGAAAATGAAAAGGCAAGGATCACAAATGCGGACAACAGTGCAAGGTTAAGCCGCAGTTTGACTTGAAACCGCATCTTCATTGCAAAGCCTCCTTTGCCTCGCCAACAAAGCGCCTTTTTTCATTATTATAGCATGCGGTCCAAAAAGTGTCAACGGCTCTTTCACGGGTATTTGGTTTTGGCCATGCGCATATGAGAATCTCTCAAATAGAGTAAGATACTAAACCTTTTCGCCAAAATGTATCCTTTTTATTTTTTCTATATTCTGCTATTATAATATTGATTACGAAAGGGGCCTAGCATTTATAGAACATAGAATAGGAGGAAGAAAAAATGAAAAAAAGAACGTTGGGTCTTTGGCTGGTATGTATGCTGAGCATCTCCCTTTGCTGCTTCTCTGTATCGGCGGCAGAAGTGGAAATGACGGGCAACCCGGCACCCGACAACACGCTGACCATCACCTGTGACAGCGCGGCAACCTATCAGTGGAGTGTAGACGGGACGCCTGTTCCCGGCGCCACCACTGCGTCCTATGAAGTGACGTGGGATGACTTGGGCAAGACCATTTCGTGTATGGTGACCCCGACGGGGGAAAGCGCGGTCACCAAGGAGATCACAGTCCCCGCGCAGACGCTCAAAAATACGGGCCGGTATGGCAATGACAAAAGACCTGCTGATCAGCAGATGGGCGCAACGTCGTCCGAAACGCTGTTTACGGTTGGCGGCCAGAAATTTATCCTGCTGGATACCAAAAACGTGGATTCTTCTAAATTCTTTGTGATGTCCGAAGAGGTGTTTCCGGCCAACCGAAATGGCACCAACGAGCCGGGCGAGTTTGATGCGCCTGGGAGTGACGTTCGGTTTGATGTTGACAGAGTGTCCAACATTGGATATATGTTGAACACAACCATCCGAGGGAAACTACCCAAGGACATCGTGGACAATATCAACGACGACTATATCTGGATCACCGAGGCGGCACATGCCGGCCACGGTATCCCGCAGTATACCACCCAGGCGGGCATTGCGGTCATGAGCCAGACCGAGTGGTACAACTATGCGCCCAAGTACGGGCTAAAGCCCGCCAGCTGCAATAACAACGACGGCTGGTGGCTGCGCACATCCAATGGTGCGACTGCTGACAGAAGAGAGATGCTCAAGAGCGCAACCGACGGCCAGCTGGGGCAGACACAGCAGAATGAGATAGATACGGGCAAAGGCTACCTCCGCCCGGTGTTCCACCTGGGGCGCGATTTCTTCACCAATGTACATATCCCGGTACAGGACATGGGCGCGGACGTACGTGCGGCCCTGCTTGCGACCTATGAGGCAGAGGAGCTCCTGGAGGCCGGATACAGCCGGTCGGAGCTCACAGAAATTGGGTTTGTACTCGCATCGAACGCGGAAATCGAAGGGACAGCGGCGCCCGATAACACCCTCACCATGGTCCATGAGGGAACCGCAAGCGCGTATCAGTGGTATGTCGGCGGCGAGGAGGTTCCTGGTGTGACAGGTGCGACCTATGAGGTCACCTGGGCTGACTTGGGCAAGACCGTCAAGGCCGTTGCGACCACGGCGGACGGCCCCGTGGAAGCGACGATTGCCATCCCCATGCAGGAGTTCCCCGCAAGAGGCCGGTATAACAATTCGGATAAGCCTGCCGTGCAGCAGACGGGTGCGACTTCCAGTGAAACATTGTTTACGGTTGGCGGCCAGAAATTCATTTTGCTGGACACGAAAAACGTGGATTCCTCCAAATTTTTTGTGATGTCGGAGGAGGTGTTCCCGGCTAATCGAAATGGCACCAACGAACCGGGTGAGTTTGGTGCAGTTGGCGAAATGAAATTCGATGTGGACAGCGAAACCAACATCGGCTATTTCCTAAACAGCGAGACGTTCCGCGCCAAGCTGCCCAAGGATATCGTGAACAACATCAACAACGACTATATCTGGATTACAGAGGCGGCCCATGCGACTTGGGACATCCCGCAGTATACCACCCAGGCGGGCATTGCGGTCATGAGCCAGACCGAGTGGTATAACTATGCGCCCAAGTATGGGCTAAAGCCTGCCAGCTGCAACAACAACGACGGCTGGTGGCTGCGGACCTCCAACGGTGTAAACGGCGACTTACGGCAGCTGCTCAAGAGCGCAACCGACGGCATGCTGGGGCAGACACAGCAGAGTGATACGGGAACGGGCAAAGCCTATCTCCGCCCCGTGTTCCACCTGGGGCGCGATTTCTTCACCAATGTACATATCTCGGTACAGGACATGGGAACAGAGGTACGTGCGGCCCTGCTTGCGACCTATGAGGCGGATGAGCTCCTGGAGGCTGGATACAGCCGGTCGGAACTCGTGCAGATCGGGTTCGATCTCCCCATTGAGGCGGAGATCACGGGGACGGCCGCGCCGGACAACACCCTCACCATGACCCATGATGGAACTGCAAGCTCCTATCAGTGGTATTCGGGGGAGACGCTGGTTGCAGGTGCGACGGGCGCAACCTATGAAGTGACGTGGAACGACCTGGGCAAAACCATCAAGGCCGTTGCGACTACGGCGGAGGGCACCAAAGAGGCGACGATTGCCATCCCCATGCAGGAGTTTAAGCCGATGGACCGGGTTGGTTCGCGGCCCGAAGGCGTTCCCGACCAGACAGATGCCAAATATCTATTTACAGTAGGCGGCCAAAAATTCATCCTGCTGGATACCAAAAACGTAGATTCGTCCAAATTCTTGGTTATGGCGGAAAACGAGTATGGCGCCAAGGCATTTGATCCTGACCTCACCGGCGTCTTTGATCCGTCGGATACCAACAACATCGCAAATTATATGAACGGCAGTGAGTTCAAAGCCTTGCTCCCGACGGACATTGTATCCCATATCAATACCAATTACTATTGGATCACCGAACCCAGCCATGCAAACCTGGGTATTGACCAGTATGCGGTACAGGCGGGCATCGTGGTCCCCAGCCAGACGGAATGGAGCCAGTATGCCGGCAAGTTTGGCTTAATCCCCGGCGGCTCAGCAGGCAACGATGGCTGGTGGCTCCGGACGGTACGTGGCACCGCGTCGGATAAGATCTACATGCTGCGTACGCTGACGGAAGTGAATGAGCAACTGGGCCAAACGCATCAGTTGGAGCCCAATATCGCGACCTGCCGCATCCGGCCCATGTTCCATCTGAACCGCGACTTTTTCCTGGATGTGGAGCTGGACGTGAGCACGCTGGGCAGCGAGGTGTGTGCTGCTATCCGCGACACCTATACCAAAGAAGAAATGGCAGCGACCGGGTTTTATACCGAGGAAGAACTGCTCGCGCTGGGCTATTCCACCAACGTGACCATCACCGGCCTCACCTATGAGGATGGCGAAGGCCAGCCGCTTACCACCCTGGTTGGTGCGACGGAGATCGTTGTGGAAGCATCGGTAAAGAACGAGACGGCGGATTCTGCGGATTACGTCATGATCGTGGGCCTGTATGACGAAAACGGTGCGGTTTCCGCGATGACTGTCAAGTCGGGCATTGTGGATGCAAAAAGTACGACAGAGCCTTTTACCGTTTCCCTGACCCCCAGAAATACGCCGACCGAAGGTTACAAGCTGCGCGTGTTCCTGTGGGAGGACCTGCTCTCTATGGTACCATATGGCAGAGCGTTGGATTTTGTACCGACTGCATAGGAATAGATTCTGAAGAGAGAAAGGATGTTTCGATTTGAAGCGATTCAGCTTGATCTGTATGCTACTGATAACTTTGCTGGCTGAAGCAGTTTCGGTAGGCGCATTCTCCGAGGTGGACTATGTCAATATTGATGCAACGACACAGGAATTTGTCCTCCAGGGGAAACTGTCGGCAGAGGCGGCAGCGTCCTACTTCAATCAGCCGACATTGACCCTCTGGAAGCCGGGGACGAATCTGGCGGACATCCCCACCATGACAGATGAGCAGCGCGTGGCACAGCTGGCCCATTCCGCACAGATTACGCCTGAGGCAGACGGGACGTTTACCTATCGGTTCCGCATGAGCGGGCAGAGCGGCAGCTATCTGCTGCGCGTGACGCTGCCAGGCGGCGAGACCATCTATGAAACACCGCTCTATTTTGCAACACAAGAAGAGGTGGACAGCGCGCTGGCGGCGATCAATGGGATTGACCCGTCGGGGGAGACAGCGCAGGCGGACATGCGGGCCGCGCTGTTGGCGGGCATAGACATCCTGGGCCTCCGGTTTGACTTGTATGAAACGTTGACCGAAGCGGATGCAACGCAGGCGTTTCTGGATCCGGTGGCATCTGCGATGTTAACCAAAATTCCATTTTCGGATCCCAATGCGGCGGCGCAGGCCTTCCGCGCGGAAGTTGCGGCGCAGTGTTTCGGCAGCGGCATTACAGCAGAAACAGCGGGGGAAATCATCGGCCGGTATCATACAGAACTGGGTCTGGATGCTTTGACGCCTTATACCAAAACCTATTGTGAGATGTTGACCGAGACACAGCGGGCAGCCGTACATGCGCTGCTGGCAGAAAAAACGGTCGAGAATGCAGCGGCGTTTTCGGCACAGTTTGGGGAAACCGTGATTATGAGCGCCATTGACCAAAATCCGCTTTGGAGCAGTATTAAGCGGATCGTGACCGATAATGAGGCATACCTGACGGCGGAAGCGGACTTCTCGTTTACAGCGTATCATGCACTGGATGAGGAGGAGCAGAAACAGGTATGGAAAGACATCTCAAATGATGTGGAAAACGTTACCACCTTGACGGCGCTGCGTTCCCTGTTTGATTCGGAGGTCGACAACGCGGGCGAGACCCAAGATCCTGGCCAGAGACCGGGTGGCTCCACAGGCGGCTCCACAGGCGGTAGCAGCAGTGGCGGCAACCGCGGAACAAGCTCCTATATTCCGCCCAATACTGATCCCATTCCATCCGCTATCCCGCAGACAGACCTCAATGCATTCCCCGACTTGGAGGATGTCTCATGGGCTTGGGAGAGCATCAATGCGTTGCATGAACAGGGGGTTATCAGCGGCCGAGAGGATGGCAATTTCCATCCAAATGATGCTGTGACGCGCGAAGAGTTTGTTAAGATGATTGTCACAGCATTCTCGCTTCAAGGGGAGGATACGGAATTGACATTCCAGGATGTCAGTGCGGACGCATGGTATTATCCGTATATTTCCACCGCTGTGTCGCAGGGCATTGTAAACGGCATCAATGAGACGACCTTTGGCGTTGGAGAGAACATCACGCGGGAAGACATGGCGGTGATTGCATACCGGGCGGCGGTCAATGCCGGAAAAACCTTTGTGCCGTCGGGCGTCTTAAGCTATGTCGACACGCCCCAAATCTCCGAGTACGCCGTGGATAGCGTTGCGGCACTGACGACCAATCACATCATCAACGGCCTTGATACGGCGACATTTGGTCCGCAGGAAACAGCAACTCGCGCGCAGGCCGCCAAGATTCTGTACGGCTTGCTGCAGCAGCCGTAAGGGAGGAGAAAACATGACAATACACAATAAAATCCTTTCTATTCTACTGGCCATCGCTCTGGTGTTGTCAGCTGGTGTGTTTCCAGCCGAACGGGCAGAGGCGGCCGGCATTTCCTCCGACCAAATCGACTTTTTATACGCGCTTGGCATCATAGATGAAAGCAGCGAATCGGGTTTTAATAGTTCCGCAGGCGTTACCCGCGCGGATTATGTGACCATGTTGATGAAAATTGTCCTAGAGGAGACACCCGCCGTGCCAACGGCATATTACGATGACGTGTCCCCCCAGCACCCCGCTTTTTCCTACATCAGCGCGGCGACCGCGCTGGGAATGGTGCGGGGCCGTGCGGAGCGTATCTTTGCGCCTGACGAGCCCGTGGCGCTGGAAGAAGCAGTCAAGATGCTGCTATATATCGCGGGCTACGAGCAGCGGGCAATTCATTCAGGCGGCTATCCGTCGGGATACCTTTCGGTTGCGGCACAGCTGGGCATCCTTTCTGATGTTTCGGTTGGAAGCGGAGAAAACCTGACAAAAGGAGAAGCGGCTTCCCTGATCTACAATGCATTGTTTGTGGAAATCATGCAGCAGATTACGTTTGGGGAAACCACGCATATTGAAATGGTAAGCGGCGGCACCATGCTGGAAGAATATTTTGATGTTACGGAAGACCGCGGCATTGTTGAGGCAAATGCGGAAACCAGCATTGACGGCGGATCTTTGCCCGAAGAGAATGAGGTTGTCATTGACGATCAACGGTATCGGGTGGGTATCACAGACGCACGGGAAATGCTGGGATACCAAGTCCGTTATTTTTGGCGGCTGGATGAGGAGGACCGGCGCGTCCTGGTACATCTCTCTGCGCGCGGCAACGATGTGTTGACCATCGCGGCTGATGACTTGGAAGCGTATCAGGGCGGGGTATATGAGTATTTTACGGAGGATGCGATTCACACAAAAACGGTGTATCTTTCCAATCAAGCGGAAATTGTTTATAACGGCGCAAATGCGACCGAAGAGGTAACGGATGCGCAGATGAAACCCGATTCGGGCAGTGTAACGCTGATTGACAACAACATGGACGGCCAGTATGATGTTGCACTGGTAACCAGTTACACGGTTTGTACCGTCATCCAAAAGGATTCGACCAATTTCTTGATTTTTGACAAGTATGATGCCACCAAAAAATTTGAGCTGGACGTGGAGGCAGAAGACCGGAGTGTCCGCATCACGGACAAAGAAGGGTTTGACGTGGCCTTTGGTGAGATTGCGGAATGGAATATCGCAATGGTTGCCGAAAGCCTGGACAAATCGGTGCTGCATGCCATCATAGTGAGTGACTCCGTCTCGGGCGAAGTGAATGCCGTGGTAAAGGATGCAAACGGGATGCTCGAGACAGTTACCATCGCGGAAACGATGTATGAGGTAAACCCGTGTAATGCTTCCTATCTTGCAAATCTCCGTCCGGGGGATAAGGGTATCTTTTATTTCGACCATGAGAATCGCTTGGCGGCCTATGATGTCCGAAGCAATCAGGATCTCTACGGATATGTCATTGGGCTGTCCCACGATGGCGTTTTTGAGGACAACGTTCAAATCAAGGTATTCACGTCTGAAGGTAAGATGGAGATCAAGGATTTCCGCACGAAAGTGAAACTCAATAATGAAACCGTAGAGGAAGAGATGCTCTACGATGCGCTTGGTGGGGATGGTTTTGTGCCTTGCTTGGTCAAGATGGTGGTTAACAGTGAGGGGGAGATCTCATCCATTGAGACCGCAAAGCAATATGCATCCCTAGCGGATGAGCCCGAATTCGGACTGCGGCAGGATTACTCGGCCCCTTCCGCCCTCTACCGCGCCAACATCCGCACGTTTGATGGCAAGGCATGCATCGACAGCGATACGGTGGTCTTTTCCGTCCCGGTCGATCTGAGCCAGGAAGAGGATTTTTCGCTGAAGTCTTACAGCTACTTTGGAACCGACCGTTCGTATAACATCACAACATACAGCAACAGCAAGACGTTCGGTGCGGCAGATGTCCTGGTGCTGACCACCAGCGTGACGGGCGAAGCCCTCTATGGTGAAACGGCTGTGACGCTGGTGGAGCAGGTCTCCCAGGCGGTCACGGCAGACGGAGAAGAGACCTACAGCATCAAAGGGTATCAAAGCGGGTCGCCGGTCAGTGTCGTGCTGGCCAATGCGGATGTGTTGGACCAGAACGAATATATCCTAAAAACAGATGAATCGGGCAACTTGCTGGGGAATCGGCTCAAACCCGGAGACATCATTCGTTATGCAACGGACCGTGCGGGATATGCGACGGAACTGGAATTTGTCTTTGATTCGGAGAAGCTTGCCATCAACGGCAACAATCCGACTTCCACAAACTTCCGTGAAAACAAGAACTATATGTATGCCTCCATATATAGCCGTGTAGGCAATGAGATGAAGGTGACGGTCAAAGATGTGGAGACCGAAGAGATTCAGCGCAGTGACCTGACGCTTGTCGTGACGGACCGCACCAACGTCATTTATCGGTGGGACCCTGTGCGGCAGCGGTTCCAAAAAATTACCAGTTCGGACCTGATTGATTACGTCAGCTCTCATACCGATTATTCCAAGGCGTTCATTCAGCTCCACGTGGGCGAACCCAGAACCATCGTCGTATATGAATAAGCGGATGGAAAGGAGGGGCTAATCATGAAACGAAAAACAACCCTATTGCTTTGCCTGTTGCTTGGCATGACGCTGTTTGCCCCGTCTGCATTTGCGGCGCTCGGACAGGTGGACCGGTACCGGGAGGTGCCACTCTTTTATGAAATGACGCCCGATGAAAATGTCTTTCAAATTGAGGGGGAGGATACGGGATATGCGCTGTTGGATGTTACAGAGGACAGTGAATCCAAATATTTCGTGATCCCGTTGGAATATTATGGAAATCGTGTGTATGACCCCGATAAGACACTCAAATATGACGATACCGACGAAAACAACATTGCATATTTTATGAAGCATGAGTTTTTGGAGACGGGCAACAACGGCAAGAAACTGTCCCAGACAATTCTGGATTACGTGGATTATAATCACGTGTGGCCCACCGAGGCGGCAGGTGCGCAGAGCAACTGCCCCGAAGGCTATGACGTGGTGGGCGGCGTGGTGATCCCAAGCCAGACCGAGTGGTATGCGTATCTGGACAAGTTTGGGATTCGGGATAATCCGACGGATGAACAGGGCTTCTGGTTCCGTACGGGCCGCAAAGATACGGCGGATGTCATTTTGGGATGCCCCAATGACCCTGATAAGATCGGTCAGTCCTATTTCTATGACCCTTCTACTACCCTGGGAATCCGACCTGTTTTTTATCTAAACGATCGGTTTTTCCGGGAAGTGAAGCTGGATGTGGCGGGTACGGGCAAAAACGTCCGCAAGCATCTGAGCAGTACGTTGACACATGACGAGCTGCTGGCGGCTGGGTACAGCGAAAGTGAAATTATCATGCTGTCCTATGGGGAAGATATTCAGATTACGCTGCACGAGCCCGAGCTGGGAGATATCTTTGTGCCGGGCGCGGCAAAATTTGACGTTTCCATTTTGCTGTCGGGCAAGAAGGCACAGCGGTATGTCATTGAATACCGCGTGCAGGAGACGGGCAAGACGGGCCGCAAGGAAGTGGATGTGCAGCCTCTTGCCAAAACGACACAAACCATATCCGTCCCCGAGACCTTAAACGGGATCTACCATGTGGATGTGACGGTCAAAAATGGGGCGTTTGTCTCCAAAAGCGAAGAATTGCGGTTTGCCATCCTGCCCGAATACGAACACCACTTCATGGAGGAGTTCACCAAGCGTGGCTTTGCAACACACTTTGAAATGGAAAACCAAAGTGAGATGCGGGATGTGGAGATGCTCAAGCGAATTGGGGTCTATAACTTCCGTGATGAGATGAACTGGCATAAAACGGAGACGGAGAAAGGTGTCTACGATTTTACCATGCATGACTCTTGGTTCTACAAGGTCACGTCGCGCGACCTCAGCATGGTGACAACGCTCTCCTTTGCCAACACGCTGTATAACGGCATGGCTGGGGACCCGAATGGGACCAAATATGCCCCCACCCAGAAAAGCGAAGTCGATGGTTTTGTAAATTATGCGAAGGAAATCGTTTCGCACTACCCTGAAAATATGCGGTATGAAATTTACAATGAACCCGACCACGATGGCTTTTGGCGCCCTCAAAACAATCCGTATGACTATGCGGGCCTGCTGCGTGCGACTTCAAACGCCATCCGAGAGATCAAACCGGAGGCGGAAGTCATGACGGGCGGCATCGCATGGGCCACCAAAAAGGAGTTCATCGGCGACCTGTTTGAAAGCGGCGCATATCCTTTCTTTGATACCATCATCATCCACCCATACTCCTTCCCCAAGATACCCGACAACGATTATATAGAGGTATCCTATGCGCACCACAAGCAATTTATCTACGACTACGGCGGATGGAAAAACATGGGCCTGACCGAGTATGGTTTCCCGACCATCCCCGGCATCAACGGCGTGAGCGAGGAGGTTCAGCCCATTGAGATCGTGGTGCAAAATGTGTTGGGGGATTATTTGAACCTGCAGGAACAAATTTTCTATAATTTCCGCAACAAGGGCATGGAGCCCAACAACAAAGAACACTGTTTCGGCGTTCTATACCGGGACTTCCGGCCCAAGCCCGGGTATATTGGCGCTTACCAGATGAATACCATGTTAAACGGGACACCCTACTACGGCCGGGTGGACATGGAAGGTATCACGCATGAAGATCTGCATGCGCACATGTATTTCAAAGATGGGGAGCCCCTTATGGTGGTATGGGCGCCTAACGGGCCGCAGCGTCTGTCCTTTGCGGATGAAGACGTCACCATGGAGGACGTGTATGGCAATCCGTCTGACAAGGATCCGGCGGACTTCACGCTGGCGCGGGATCCCCTGTATGTCACCGGCTTATCGGACAAATGGCTGGTGCGGGCATCCGCGCAAAATCTGGATTCCCAGTATACGCGCATTGAGGGGCTGTGGCAAAACAGATTGCCCGATGCGGTGATGGGCACCATTTCGGAGCTGCATGCCGCAGCAAATGGCTTGGGGGATACCATGCCCGATTCGGAGCAGGCTCTGGCGTGGTTTGACACGCACTACGGGATTGGCAGCCAGGTGATTGGCATGGTGAAAGACGGCACGTTACAACTGTCCCAGCGTGAAGTCTCCCAGCTCTTGTACGATTTGTATCTGTCGGGCGTATTCTGGGGTAACCTGTACATGGCAGCCTGCCCCGAGGACGCGCTGATCGATCATTGCGAGACGGCAGATACAATGGCGCAGGCCAAGGCGGTCTTTGACGAACGTACCCAAGCGACAGCAGGCGGCACCATGCAGTACAGCGCAGCCATCTATAAATTTGCGCTGGATTACCGCAACGATGTCCAAAAGCTGCTGGCTGTGACCGAGGAGAACCCGGCAAAAGCCGGTATCTTGCAGAACTGGGATAGAACGGGCACCTATCTTGCCACATGGGCAAAAGAGCTGGGCAGTTTTGAGGATATCATCAACACCGACATCCTCATCCATGCGGCTTCAACGGACCTCACCTTCTACAACGGCCGGGACAATCAGACCACGGTCTATGTGACCAACCAGAAAGATATTCCGCTGACGGGCCGCGTTCGGATGTATGACGACCTGGGCAGCCTCATCGGCGAATCAGACGTCATCACCATAGAACCGGGCAAGGATGCGGAAGTGGGTCTTGGCGTACACATAGAACATGAGTCCACCAGCAATACCTTCATCGGCAATATCAAGTTTGACAACGAAGAAGGCGGCGTCCTGCGGGATCAGCCCTATCGCATCACGATGGAGAACCTCGTGGAGATCGAGCTGCTGCCGAGCTCAACCGATATGGCAAATATGCGGGAAGTGAAGGTCAAGCTGACCAACCCGTCCCCCGATCGTGTGGAGGGCAAGGTGAGCTTGGAGGCGCCCGAGGGCTGGAGCCTCGTCCAGGCCAGCCAGCCGTTTGGTTTGGATGGCGGAGAGAGCCAGGAGTATGCATTTGCCGTTTCGAGCGCCAAGAAAAACGCCTTTAACCACTATACCTTCGGGATCCAAACCGAAGACAACAACGGCAAGCCCTATATCGGGACCAAAGCGCCCCTCAGCTTTACGGTGGTGCAAAAGGCCACTTCGCCCATTGATGTCGCGAGCTTCAACGGCGACATGACAGGGTGGGAGGATGCATACCCGCTGTACATCGAGGCGCCCGATGATCCCGATGACTTTGAGCAGTGGCGGGCGGCCAATGTCGGCGTTCGGGTATTTGGTAAATGGGATGAAAATTACTACTATGTGCTGGCAGACGTCTATGACGACAACTTTGTCAATACCAAAGAGGGCGAATCGTTGTGGGATGGAGATTCCATCCAGATGGGCTTTGATACCAAGGACTGGAAGCTGGATTCCTATACCGCGGGTGATCTCTACGAAGTAGGCGGCGCCATGACGGCAAAGGGCGAAGAGCTCTATGCATGGTATACCGCGGAAACAGGGGAGGCGGGCAGCCGGCCGGCTGAATGGCTCAAGCTGGTGCGTGACCCAACCAACAACGCAACGCGGTATTTGTTCCGGATTCCGACCTCTGAGCTAAAACCCATGAAGATGCAGAAGGGGTATGAATTTGGCTTCAACATCTGCATCAACGATGCGGATATGACGCTGCGTGACCGGTTTGTACAGTTCACGCTGGGTGTCGGTGACAGGAAGAATCCTTCCTATTGGAAGACGTTTACGTTGGTGGATGATAAGACACCAGCGGTAACCGATACTGCGCCGTTTGCGGTAAAATTTAACTGACCAAGCAGGGGGAAGCCGAAATCGGCTTCCCCTCTTGTATCGCGAGGAAAGGGGACAACCATGAAACGACTGCTGTTGCTTGCACTTGCCATGTTAATATGTCCGCTGCTGCCGCCTTCTGTCTGTGCAGCGGATCAGCCTGTCTATGTGCCGCACTATTTGGAAAAGCTGTCAAACCGCGGATTTGCCACGCACTACGGGCTGGCCAATCAAAGTGAAGAGCGGGATGCGGAGATGCTGCTCGCCGCCGGCGTACAGAATATTCGGGATGATCTCAACTGGCATAAGATTGAAAAGACAGACGGCAGCTTTGATTACGCTGCGATGGACAGCTGGGTGCTCCCGCGGGCGCAGGAGTTCCGCCTATTGCCGATACTTGCATATTCCCATACCCGCTATAACGGCATGGATCCAAGCGACCCCAATTCGTCCAAGGGCGCTCTGCGCACCAAGGAGGGCGTGGATGCCTATGCCAACTATGTCAGGCAAACCATCCGGCATTATCCCATGCTGGATCGGTTTGAGGTTTACAATGAACCGGACAACGATGGGTTTTGGTATCCCAAAGAAAACGCTTTTGACTATACCAATCTGCTCAAGCGGGCGGGCAGTGTCATCCGGGAGGAACGGCCTGGCGCCAAGGTGATGACGGGCGGGCTCGCATGGGCCTTCAAACAGGATTTTTCGGGGGATATGTTAAAATATGGCGCTTACCCCTATATGGATGCGCTGACGGTGCATCCGTATCTGGCGCCCGAGCTGCCCGATGAGGAATATGTGGAGATCAGTCTTGGCAGTCAAAAGGCGCTGCTCCTTTCCTATGGCGGCTTTAAAGAACTTACCATTACGGAGTATGGCTGGGCGACGTTTTCGGGGTCATACGGCGTCACAGAACGGGAACAGGCGGATAAATATGTGATTCAAAATGTGTTGGGTGATTTTGCGGGTGTCACGGATCACATGATGTATACCTTCCGGGACAAAGGAACAGACCCCGATGACAAAGAGCACAACTATGGCGTGCTCAAGCGGGATTTTACACCCAAAGAGGCATACTATGCTGTGATACAGCTCAATTCCATGTTAAACGGTGCCGTTTATGTAGGGCGCATATCGCTTTTGGACGGCGTTCAGACGCACCTGTATGTGCGGGACGGCAGTCCGTTTCTCGTTGTATGGGCCGAAGAGGGGTCACAACAGCTGACATTGGCGGGGACATCCGTACAGGGGATGGATATCTTTGGACAGCCCGTTTCGGGCAGTCCGTTTACTGTGACCCGCTCCCCGCTGTATATTACGGGCATTTCAAAGGACCTAGCGGTACAATGTGTCTATGAAAATCTACAGCGGTGCTATGGCGATTGGATGGAAAACTATGGCAGTATTGCCGGAGCAGAAGGAACGGATGCAATTCGCGCCCTTGCGGACAACGTGGCAGACATTCCGGCATATGACACGCTGGATGCCACATGGGTGCAAAACCGGCTGACACAGCACATGGATGCGGGGCAAGCCATTTTGGCTGGGGATGCGCCCGACCTTGCGCTGTCACAGATGTTGTCTGAACTGTATGATGCGGCGCTGTACTGGCGGGGGCTGCTGGCAACCTTTGCAATGGATGCACCCGACCTCCATTACCAACAATACGTGACGCAAGCGGAGGAAATCATACAGACAAGGCTTGCGGCAAACCACGGCGGCTCTCTGCCCTATGCGGAAGCCATCTTGACGTTTGCGAGGCGGGATGGCGGCATTGCGGATACCATTGGGGATGCGCGCGTGCAAACCGGAAGGCAGGATGCCAACGGCTGGGAAACCGCCAACGGCATTCTGGCAAGCGGGCTGGCAAAATGGGCCGGCGGGATGGCGGAAACAGAGGCCTGTGTGAATACGGACATCCTGTTTTATATTTCAGGGGAGGATTTGGAGCTTTACCATACGGATGGTATTGTGCGGGTGCACGTATCCAACGGGAAGGCAATTCCCCTTTCAGGAGAAATCCAATTCTCGGTAGATGGCATGTATGAATTTACCAGCGATTGGGTGACGGTGCCCGCGGGCGGTGAGATTGTGGTGGAGGTGCCGGCCGGTCAGGGGCAGTATGGCGGTGAACCGCGCGTTGAGGCCGCCGTTCGGTTTGTGGACGGGCAAACCATGCTTGCAGAGCAAGCGCTTTATTTGCTGCCCGAGGAGCCTTTGGGGCCGTTGGAGCGGCTGACCCAGCCGCCTGCCGGCAGCGTGGAAAAAACGCCTGCGGAACATATTTTTACGGTCGAAGGGCAGGCGTTTATCCTGCTGGATGTGTTAGAGGGTGACCATTTTTATGTGCTCGCCAAGGACGATTATGGCAAACAGGTCTTCGACCCCGACAATCTGCAAAAATTTGACCCGCAAGACCCCAATAACATTGCATACTGGCTCAACCACACGTTTTTGACTGAAGGGAATGGCGGCAAGCGGCTGCCCCAATCCATGTTGCCATATCTAGACGACACGCATGTATATCGCATAGAAGCAGGTGATCCCAGGGGGCCATGCAGGTTTGACTATAACGTCACATGTGCCGTCTCCCTCCTCAGTCAGACAGAATATGTCAAATATGCCGGTAAATTCGGCATCAAAGACGGGACCAATACCGACGATTGGTGGCTTCGCACGGGGCGGGGGATCAATGGCTCTCCCGATGTCTTGCTCAGCGTAAGCCGGCAGAGTGACGGCACACTGGGGCATACCCAAAACCGGCCCGCCAAAACCGCCACCTTTATTCGGCCTACCTTTTGTCTGCGAGCAGACTTTTTCCGCGAAGTAAAGCTGGAACCGGAAAGCATGGGCGAGTCTGTGCGAAAGGCCTTGGCAGATCACGTGGGCGCGGCCGCTCTGTCCGAAATATATTCCATCGCAGAGCTGCAAGAGATGGGGTTTGATGGCTGTGATGCAGCGTTGTTGGGGTTGACAGATGCACAGGGAGCTCCGATTGAAACGGTGGAGGCTGCCGTGCAGGCCGTGCAGGTGACCATTTCGGCCCGTTTTGCAGCGCTTGGGCAAGCCGGACAGGCCACGGTATATGGATGCGTATATGGAGAATCGGGGGATTTGAAGGCAGTTCGGGTCTTCCCTGTGACGCTGCAGACGGATACGGCGGATCTGATCTCGCTGCCGTGGCGTTTGCCTGCGGACATTACAGCACAAGACCAAATAAAACTGTATGTGTGGGACGGGAATATGCGACCACTGGATGATTGTTATCAGTTGGCATGAAAGGATGGGGGATCATGATTTTTGAAACGGAACAAGAACGCGCGCTGCATCTCGCGATGCTGGACAAACGCGGTGTGTGTTATGACGACACGGAGCATTTGCTACAGGAGGAGTATCAGACGCGGGGCTGGCATTCCAGCCTAGGGGATGGCGTCCGGCATACGGTGCGCGAGTCGCTGGAGTATGCTGCGGCATTGCTGGATGGCGGCAGAGCGGCGGACTGTGCCCGCGCGCGGGATATCATCGCCCGCGCAGTTGCCCTGCAGGATACCGACCCGCACAGCAATACATATGGCCTGTGGCCATATTTCCCAGAGGAAGACCTCTCGGAGATGACAGACCCCGACTGGAACTGGGCGGATTTTTGCGCGAAGTTCTTGTTGCAGGCCTTAATAGACCACCGGGAAACCCTTGGCACAGAGCTGGCACACAAGGCGGAGCAAGCATGCCAGATGGCGTGTGCCTGTATCATGCGGCGAAACATGGAATTGCATTATACCAATGTCGTTGTGATGGATTGTTACGTCACCATTGTGACCGGGCAGCTCACGAATCATGCGGAATTGTTGGCATATGGGCGAAAGAAGCTGCATGAGCTCCTATGCTTTACGGTCGCGATGGGCGGTTTTTATGAGTACAACAGTCCCACCTATTCCATGGTCGCTGCGGATGACATGGCGCTTTTGGTACGGCATGCGCAGGATGAACAGACCAAAGCGGATGCGGTGGCGCTGAACCGGCTGCTTTGGGATATGATTTCCTATCACTATCACCCGCAGCTTGCGGTGTGGACGGGCCCCAATGCCAGACGGTACCGTGATTTCCCGACGGAAGATGAACGGACGCGGCTGGCGATGGCTGCCTTTGGCAAGCTGCCGCAGGAAGCGGGATGTATGACCTTTCGGACGCGGCTCTCGTGCGGCACAGCGTTTCAAGACCGCTTTACAACCCTGCATCCTGGGTTCTTCCGACATAGGAACATGCGGGGATTCACCTATCCCTTTTATGCGTTTCCACAGGTGGTCTCCCAGTTTATAGCGCCAAACTATACCGTTGGAAGCTTTAACCGGTCTGAATTCTGGGACCAGATCCGCCCTCTCATTGGCTATTGCGGCACCAAGGATGCGCTCATATGTTTTCGCATGCAGTTTTTGCATGATTTTTATGATTTTTCCAGCGCAAATATCCACTGTGTGCAGGAGCAGGATGTCGTCCTCGGACAATGCAACATTACCAGTGACCGTGGGGATCGGCATGTATGCTTGGACACAATAACGAACGGACAGTTGGAGGCGAGCGACCTGCGAATTCGGTTTTCGTTATCCGGCGCCATTTCAGATATACAGGCCGAACCGTCTGACCATGCCATCACATTCCATTGCAATGGCATTCGCATTTGTTTGGCATTTTGCCATGCTGCTTTTGCCCAGGAGCAGATTCAATACACCGTGTCGCAAACAGACGATCGCATCAGCTTTGATGTGGTGTTGTACCACGGCCCGAAAACGGTATTCCGCTATGCGGATATCCCGGATGCCGTCGCGGCATTCACGCTAAACATCGGACCTCAGGCACAGCCCGTCGCGGCAAAAAGCGAATGGATAGACGATTGCCTCCATACCGAGTGCACCGCATACGGACGTCGGCTAGCGGTGACGTGTAAGCGCGGGATTGTGCCCTTTGTGCAAAATCACAGTGCTTCGCAACAGTGGGTGGATGGCGTGCTGCTGGAGGAGATTGCGGACGCGCCATAAAAATGGGCGCGCGTAGCAGAGCGGAGATCCATAGCGGATAGGGAATATCATGGCGATGTATATATCGCAAGCTGCTGTATCCGTGATATGCGGCATGACGGGGCCGAACGCGCAGAAAGCCCCGCGGTACCCCGTGTTGTTCAACACAAACCAAAAGGGTAGGCCAAATTGTGGCCTACCCTTACAATATATCCTTTTGTTGTTCGTGTTACTTGCCGGCATCCACCAGCGCAAAGGAGATCTCCCCGCTTGCGGCCAGCTGCCCGTCCACCGTCGCCTTCACATTGGCCTTGCCCATGCCGCGGCGGAACGCGGTCAGCTCCGCCTCCAGCGTCAGCGTATCCCCCGGCACAACCTGCCGGCGGAATTTGAAGTTATTCATGCCCGTAAACATCCCGATCTTGCCCTTGTTTTCCTCGGTACACAAAATCGCGTATGCCCCCACCTGGGCGAGGGATTCCGCGATGAGCGCGCCCGGCATCACGGGGTAGCCCGGAAAGTGCCCGTCAAAATACCATTCGTTGCGGCTCACGTTCTTCAGCCCCACCGCGCGCACGCCCGGCTCCAGCTCCAAAATCCGGTCCACCAGCAAAAACGGATACCGATGGGGAATGACTTTCTGAATCTCTTCAATGGATATCATAGCGAACAATGCTCCTTTTTCTAGTTATCTGGCGCGGCCCTTCCCCGCGGTGTTGGTTTGGTTGATTTGGTCGATATAATCCAGCGACATGCCCGTTCCTTTGGCGACGCACAGAACCGCGTCCTCCGCAATCTCCACATCCAGCCCCGTCTCCCGGCTGATGAGCTTATCCAGCCCTGAAATGAGGCTGCCGCCCCCCGTGAGCAGGATGCCGTTGGTGGAGATGTCCCCAACCAGCTCGGGCGGCGTCCGCTCCAGGACCGAGTGCACCGCCTCCACGATCTGCGCCGCACATTCGTCCAGCGCCTCTAACATCTCCTCGCTGGAGATCTCAATGACACGGGGCAGCCCCGTGAGCAGGCACCGGCCCTTGACCTCCATGGTGAGGGGCACGGGCCGGGGATACACGCATCCCACGTTGATCTTGAGCTCCTCCGCCGTCCGGTCTCCGATCATCATGTTGTATTTTTTGCGGATATACCGCGTCACCGCCTCGTCAAACTTGTCTCCTGCGACCTTGATGGAGCTGCTCACCACAATCTCGCCCAGCGAGATGACCGCGACATCCGTCGTGCCGCCGCCGATGTCCACAATGAGGTGCCCATAGGGCTTGGTGATGTCCAGCCCTGCGCCGATGGCCGCGGCGATGGGCTCTTCAATGATGTAGGTCTTGCGCGCACCCGCCTGAGCCGCCGCATCCAACACCGCGCGCTCCTCCACCTCGGTCACCTGGCTGGGTACGCAGACCATGACCCGGGGCTTAAAGAAAGACGCGCCGCACACCTTCTTTAGGAAATATTTGATCATCTTTTCGGTGGTGTCATAGTCCGAGATCACGCCGTCCCGCAAGGGACGGATGGCAACGATGTTGCCCGGCGTCCTGCCGATCATCTCCTGCGCTTCCGCGCCCACCTTTAGGACCTTATTGGTATAGGTGTCGATGGCTACGACGGAGGGTTCCTGCAAAACAACCCCTTTCCCCTTCACGTACACCAGGATTGTTGCCGTTCCCAGATCAATCCCAATGTCCTGTCCAAATCCGAACAAATGCATCTCCTCCAGTCACTCTTTGGTAGTCATGTCCGTGAAGCGTAGCCGCAATGCGATACCCCAATTGCTTCCATTTCATGCCCTTTATATGATAAAAATACAGCTACATTATATACGTTTTTTTCCCCAAACGCAATGCTTTTTTCCATCATTTCCACAATTTTTTTGCGCCGACGTTCCATTTATTTCCAAAGATTCTTCCGCGTGGTACATGCGTTTTATTTGACTGGCAAGCAGTGGCGGACGGACGAACTTTTTGTTGACTTTTGGCGGGTTTCATTGTACAATGAGATAGATAGTAATATGATAGAAAAGCACAGGTATGGTCATCTTGACAGTATGCCTCATTCTGTGGCTTTCTATTCAGATTGATTTATAAGACAAAAGGGGTTTTACTATGACAGAGATGATCGCGCTTTTATTTCTCGTGCTGTTTGCCGCTCTGATGATTGCCATCGGGGTATATTCCTCCCGAAAGACCAAGACCATGGATGGCTTTTTGCTGGGCGGCCGTAAGATTGGTCCGTGGATCAGCGCCTTTGCATATGGAACCTCCTATTTTTCGGCTGTTATTTTTGTGGGATATGCCGGCAAAACGGGCTGGGAGGTCGGTATCGGCGGCATCTGGATTGGGATCGGCAATGCGCTCATCGGCTGCCTGCTCGCCTGGGCCCTGCTCGCGCGGCGCACCCGCACCATGACGCATACGCTGTCCGCGTCCACCATGCCGGAGTTCTTTGAAGCGCGGTTTTTGAGTAAACGCATGAAGGTCTATGCTGCGCTCATCATCTTTGTGTTTTTGGTGCCTTACTGTGCGACGGTGTATAAGGGGCTGGGATATCTGTTTGCTTCCATCTTCCCGTCCCTGGGGAACCTGATTCCGGGCGTTTCGCCCGAGATTTACTGCATGGCCATCATCGCGGTGCTGACGGCGGTGTATCTCGTGCTGGGCGGGTATCTTGCGACGGTACTCACCGACTTCATCCAGGGCATCATCATGATCGTCGGCGTTGTTATCATGGTAGTTATGATTGTATACAACCCTGCGGTGGGCGGGTTTGCAAATGGGTTCTCTCAGCTCGCGGAGATTGATCCCAACCTGGTGCATCCTCTGGGGGGCAATATGTGGGCATTTTTGCTGATGAACGTGCTGCTCACCAGCCTGGGCACCTGGGGCCTGCCCCAGATGATCCACAAATACTATGCGATTGATGATACGCGCAACATCAAGAAAGCTGCCATCGTCTCTACCGGCTTTGCCATCATCATTGGTGTTGGAGCTTACGTGGTGGGCACGTTTGGGCGGCTCATCCTAAACAATACGCTGCCAAACGGCAACTTTGACGCCGTGGTGCCCGAGATGCTGGTGACGGCGCTGGGGCATGGCGTTCTGGGCAACATTGTGCTGTCGGTGGTCATGCTGCTGGTGCTGTCTGCATCCATGTCCACCCTGTCTGCCATTGTGCTGACCTCCAGTTCTGCCATCGCGGTGGACCTCATCCCCGTCGTGAAACCCAACTACCAGCAAAAGCACCAAATGATCATCATGCGGTCGCTGTGCCTGCTGTTTGTGGTGCTGTCCTTTTTGTTTGCGTCCTTCAAGATCGCGTTTATTATGCAGCTCACGAGCTTCTCGTGGGGCGTGGTGGCCGGCTGCTTCATTGGGCCTTACATCTGGGGGCTGTACTGGAAGGGAACTACCCGCGCAGGTGCTTGGTGCGGCATGCTGACGGGGCTCGTCGTCGTGGGCGGCGGGACACTGTGGTATGTGCTGACCTGCCCGGATGGGCCGGCGGCGGGCTTTACGCTTGCGAGCAGCATGTCACAGAACATGGGCGTGGTTGCGCTGATTGCATCGGTGATCGTGGTGCCCGTGGTGAGCTTGTTTACCAAAAAATATGACCAAGCGCACCTTGCGAATGTATTTACTGACCTTGCAAAAACCGACCGGTAATGCCGGCCAAAATCGGAATATAAAGAAAAGAGGCATGGGCTGACATGGAATACTTTCAAAAAGAGATTGAATGCATGGGACGCAGCGATATGGACGCGCTGCAGCTCGCGCGGCTGCAAAAAACCGTGCGAACCTGTTACGAGACCGTCCCGCTGTATCGCAACAAGCTGGACGCGGCGGGCGTAAAACCCGATGACATCCGGCAGCTGTCCGACCTGGCGCGGCTGCCCTTTACGGTGAAAGACGATCTGCGGGACAACTATCCGTTCGGGATGTTTGCGGTGCCCATGCGCCAGATCGTCCGGGTGCACGCGTCCAGCGGCACGACGGGCAAGCCCACTGTGGTGGGCTATACCAAGCACGACCTGGACGTTTGGAGTGACCTCATCGCGCGGCTCATCTTCCAGGTGGGCGGCAACGCGGACGATATCACCCAGATTGCCTTTGGCTATGGCCTGTTCACGGGGGCCTTCGGCCTCCACTATGGCATGGAGAAGGTGGGCTGCACCGTGGTTCCCACCTCAAGCGGCAACACCGAAAAGCAGATCATGCTCATGCAGGACTTTGGGGCCACCATATTAGTCGCCACCCCGTCCTATGCGCTGTATATGGCGGAGGTCATGGAGGAGATGGGGGTCACAAAGGATGACTTAAAACTCCGCATCGCCATGCTGGGCGCCGAGGGGCATACCGAGGAGATGCGCGCGATTCTAGAGGAAAAGCTGGGCGTTCTCGCAACGGAGAACTATGGCCTGTCTGAGGTCATGGGGCCAGGCGTTGCAGGGGAGTGCATGTACAAGTGCGGGCAGCACGTCCAGGAGGACTGCTTCATTCCCGAAATCATCGACCCCAAGACGGGGGAGGTGCTCCCGGTGGGTGAAAAGGGCGAGCTGGTCATCACCACCATCAACAAGGAGGGCCTGCCCATCCTGCGGTACCGCACCAAGGACATCACCTATCTCATCGACGAGCCCTGCCAGTGCGGGCGGACGCTGCGGCGCATCGCGAAGATCCAGGGCAGAAGCGACGACATGCTCATCATCAAGGGCGTGAATGTGTTCCCATCCCAGGTGGAGAGCGTCATTGTCAACATCGATCACATCAGTCCCTACTACCAGCTCATCGTCACCAAGAAGGGGTATACCGACCAGCTGGAGGTCAAGGTGGAGATGGACGATGCCTCCCTGTTGGACAGCTTTTCCGAGCTGGAAAAGCTGGAAAAAGAGGTGCGCCACAAGCTGCACGTCGTGCTGGGCATCGACGCCAAGGTGCGGCTGGTGGAGCCCAAAACCATCGAACGGACCGCGGGCAAGGCCAAGCACGTCATTGACCTGCGCTAACCAAACAAATACACCGCCTGCCGAGTTTCGTATGTAAGACGAGCAGGCTCTATATGGAGGAACCAATATGAAGAAACTGATGCTGGGCAACGAAGCGGTCGCACGCGGGGCCTATGAGGCCGGCGTCCGGGTCGCGGCATCCTATCCGGGGACGCCGAGCACCGAGATCACCGAATTTGTTGCCAAATATGACGAAGTGTATGCCGAATGGGCGCCCAACGAAAAGGTCGCAGTGGAGGTCGCGGTGGGTGCATCCATTGCTGGGGCGCGCGCCATGTCCTGCATGAAGCACGTGGGCGTGAACGTCGCCGCCGACCCGCTGTTTACTGCGTCCTACACGGGCGTGAACGGCGGCCTGGTGCTGTGCGTCGCGGACGACCCCGGCATGCACAGCTCCCAGAACGAACAGGACAGCCGGCACTATGCGCGGGCTGCGAAGGTGCCTATGCTGGAGCCCGCCGACAGCGGCGAATGTAAGGCGTTCATGAAGGAGGCATTCGCGCTGAGCGAGGCGTATGACACCCCAGTGTTCCTGCGGCTCACCACCCGCGTGGCGCACTCCCAGAGCCTCGTGGAGATGGAGGACCGGGCGGACGTGCCCTTGAAGGACTATGTGAAAGACGCCCCCAAGTACGCCATGGTGCCCGCAAATGCGCGGCCCAAGCACGTTTTGGTGGAACAGCGCATGGCGAAGCTCGCGGAGATGGCGGAGACCAGCCCGCTAAACCGCGTGGAGATGGGGGACCGGTCGGTTGGCATCATCGCCGCCGGCATCACCTACCAGTATGCCAAGGAGGCCATGCCGAACGCATCTTTCTTGAAGCTTGGGATGGTGCATCCGCTGCCCACCAAGCTGATCTTGGATTTTGTCTCGCAGGTGGACACCTGCTATGTGATGGAAGAACTGGATCCCGTGATTGAGACCCACTGCAAGGCCATCGGCGCGAAGGTCATCGGCAAAGAGAAGTTTACCCTCCTGGGGGAATACAGCGCAAACATGATTCGTGCGGTGCTGACCGGAGAGGTGCCCCAGACGGCAGGAAAAGCGGACGAACCTGTTCCCATGCGGCCGCCCGTCCTGTGCCCGGGGTGTTCCCACCGCGGCGTGTTTTACGTGCTGAAAAAGCTTGGCCTCCGCGTTTCGGGCGACATTGGGTGCTACTCGCTGGGCGGCAGCGCGCCGCTTTCCAGCATCGACACCATCGTCTGTATGGGCGCGAGCGTCTCGGGTGCGCTGGGCATGGAAAAGGCGCGGGGAGCTGACTTCTCCCGCGGCACCGTGGCCGTCCTGGGGGACTCTACCTTCCTGCATTCGGGCATCACGGGGCTCATGGACGTGGTGTACAACAAGGGGACCACGACCACCATCATCCTGGACAACTCCATCACGGGCATGACGGGCCATCAGGACAACCCCGCCACCGGCTTCACCATCAAAGGAGAGCCCACGCGGCAGGTGGACCTGGTTCAGCTGTGTCACGCGGTGGGTGTGGACCGTGTTGTGGTGGCCGACCCGTTTGAGCTAAAAGAATTTGAGCGCATCGTCAAAGAGGAGGTCGCGGCGGAGGAGCCCTCCGTCATCATCGCACAGCGGCCCTGTGCGCTCATCAAAAAAGCACACTATACCGGCAGCTACCGGATCAATGACAAGTGCAAAAACTGCAAGATGTGCATGAAGCTGGGGTGCCCCGCCATTTCCCTGACCGAAAGCGGGCCCGTCATCGACGAAACCCAGTGCGTGGGCTGCGGCCTGTGCCCGCATGTCTGTCCGTTTGGCGCAATTGAGAGAGTGGGTGACGCACAATGAATATCATGATTGTAGGCGTTGGCGGGCAGGGGACTCTGCTTGCCAGCCGCATTATCGGGAATGCAGCCCTGGCCCTGGGCCAGGATGTCAAGGTCTCGGAGGTGCACGGCATGTCCCAGCGGGGCGGCAGCGTGGTCACCTATGTGAAGTATGGTGAGTCCGTCGCTTCCCCCGTCATTGACGAGGGCCAGGCGGACATCATCCTTGCCTTTGAGGAGCTGGAGGCATACCGCTGGGTGAGCTATTTAAAGCCAGGCGGGACCCTCATTGTCAACACACATGCGATTGCGCCCATGCCCGTCATCACGGGTGCGATGGCCTATCCCGAAGAAATTGTAAAAAAATTACAGGAAAAACAGGTGCAGGTCACGGCATGCGATGCCACCCGCCTTGCGCAGGAAGCGGGCAATGTCAAGGCCGTCAATGTGGTGCTGATTGGCGTGCTCGCGCGGACGTCTTCGGTGTCCAAGGAAGAATGGCTTTCGGCCCTCCGAGAGACCGTTCCGCCTAAATTCTTGGATCTAAATCTCAAGGCGTTTGAACTTGGTTATTCTATTTGATTATATTTTCCTGTAATCCAATTTTATTGGCTTGCAGGACGGCTCATATCCAAGCCAAGGGGACGCTTGTGCCCCTTGGACTGTCCATCCAAAGGAAGCGGGTGGGCAGTCCAAGGGAGATTCTGCCCAGGCATAGCGCCGGTTTCAACCGACCAACGGCGCCATGCATTTGCACAAGATTTACGAGTGTTGGAGATGAGAATTATGCGGTATTGTTGGAACCCTGAGGTGGAGTGTATGGACCGGGAACAGCTGGAAAAACTCCAGTATGAACGGCTCATGACAACCCTCAAAAACGTGTATGAGCATGTCCCGCTGTACCGGGACCGGATGAAAGAGCAGGGGGTGGAGCCGGGGGACATCCGTTCGGTTCACGACCTCGCCAAACTCCCGTTTACGACCAAAACCGACCTGCGAGATACCTACCCCTATGGCATGTTCTGCCGCCCCATGGATGACATCGTTCGCATCCATGCCTCCAGTGGCACAACGGGAAAGCAGACGGTGGTGGGATACACCGAGCATGACCTTGCGGTCTGGGCGGAGGTCGCGGCGCGTGCGCTGTATTCGGCGGGGTGCACCAAGCGCTCTGTGGTGCAGGTGTGCTATGGATACGGTCTGTTTACGGGCGGTCTGGGCGCGCATGCGGGTGCGGAGCGCATCGGCGCGGCGGTCATTCCGGCATCCACGGGCAATACCCAGCGGCAGATCACCATGCTCCGCGATTTTGGCACCAACATCATCTGTGGGACGCCGTCTTACATGCTGTACATCGCGGAAACCATGGAAGAGATGGGCATTGACAAATCGGAGCTGTCCCTCGTCGGGGGCGTATTCGGTGCGGAGCCCTGGACGGCCGGCATGCGGCAGGAGATCGAAAGCCGCCTTGGCCTTCGCAGTGTGGATATTTATGGCCTGTCCGAAATCATTGGGCCGGGCGTTTCCTTTGAATGTGAGCTCCAGTGTGGGCTGCATATCAACGAGGACCACTTCCTGCCCGAGATCATTGATCCTCAGACGGGCGAAGTGCTGCCTGAGGGCAGCCTGGGCGAGCTGGTGTTCACCTGTATCACCAAAGAGGGCCTGCCCCTCATCCGGTACCGTACGCGGGATATCACCCGCATCTGGTACGACAAATGCGAATGTGGACGGACGCTGGCGCGCATGGACAAGGTCAGCGGCCGGAGTGACGACATGCTCATCATCCGCGGCGTGAACGTGTTTCCCTCCCAGGTGGAAAGTGTCCTCCTGGATATGGGAAAAACTGCACCCCATTATGTACTCATCGTGGACCGGCAGGGTACGCTGGACACGCTGGAAGTCCAGGTGGAACTGACGGATGAGTTGTTCTCAGACGCGGTGCGCGGGCTGGAGAGTCTCGAAACGGAGATTCACAACCGGCTCTTAAGCGTGCTTGGCATCTCCGCCAAGGTCAAGCTGGTGGAACCCAAGTCCATTGCGCGGAGTGAAGGAAAGGCCAAGCGCGTCATTGACCGGCGGAATCTGAAATAAGACCGGTTGTTTCTCGGATGGAAAAAATGAGATTGTATACGGACGATTTGTAATATACTGTTAGATAGGAATGGATGCCTCCCGGTATGCGCTACTGTGCCATTTGCGCAGAGATTGTCCGCTCGGCTGCCAAAGCCGACAGCGGTGCCGCATGCGTATGCCGCGGCTCACACTTGGAAACAGCCCGCCCAAACGCAAACCCTTGCATGGGCCTCGGGCCGGATGGGAGGCGAGCGGAGGCAGGGGCCCCGTGCAGCGATACCCAACGACGAGTGAAAAAACATACAAAACGCCTGGATTGATAAGGAGGGAGTTTCATGTTAGTCAAACAAATTTCGGTATTTGTGGAGAACACCAGCGGCCGGCTGGAAAAAGTGACCCGCATCCTCGCAGAGCATAACATCAACATCCGCGCGCTTTCCATCGCGGACACCACAGACTTCGGCATCCTGCGGCTCATTGTGCAGGACTCAGACCGGGCGGAGCAGGTCTTGAAAGAGAACGGCATTACGGTAAAGGCGACCGACGTGATTGTCATCGCCATCAGCGACAAGCCGGGCGGCCTCATGAGCGCGCTGCATGTGCTGGCCGAAAACAACATCAGCGTGGAATATATGTATACCTTCGTGGGCGGGGATGCCGATGTGGTATACGACATTTTGCGCACGGAAAATGTGCAGAAGGCGGCCGATTTGCTGATTGAAAACGGCATCAAAGTGGTGCCTGCAAAGGATGTTTACGAATTATAATGACAACGAATGCAATTTTACAGGAAATATTTGGAATCCGCCCAAAAACACTGGCGCTCATGGCGCAGGCGGAACAAGACATCTCCCCCCGCTTTGCGGAGATCGCAGACATTGCGGCATATGGCCAGATGCGCGTGCTCGCGGCGTTCCGGGACCATCAGGTGAGCGAAGCACACCTGGGCGGCACCACGGGCTATGGCTATGATGATCTCGGGCGGGATACGCTGGACGCGGTATACGCGCAGGTATTTGGCACCGAGGCGGCACTCGTGCGACACAACATCGTCAGCGGCACCCACGCCATCGCGCTGTGTTATTTTGGCGTCCTGCGTCCGGGCGATATTGCGCTGTCCGTGACGGGCAAGCCCTATGACACCATGGAGGAGGTCATCGGACTCCGCGGCGAGGGCGCGGGGTCTCTGCGGGACTGGGGCGTGGGCTATGAACAGGTCGAGCTCCTGCCCGACGGCTCCCCGGACCTCCCTGCCATTGCCGAAGCCATCCATCCCGGCGTGAAGCTGGTCGCCATCCAGCGGTCCAAGGGGTATAGCTGGCGCAAGTCGCTGTCGGTGGCGGATATCGGGCAGATTGTCTCGCTGGTGCATGGCATCGACCCCAACATCGTTTGCCTGGTGGACAACTGCTATGGTGAATTCGTGGAGCGCCAGGAGCCGACGCATGTGGGCGCAGACCTCGTGGTGGGTTCCCTCATCAAAAATCCCGGGGGCGGCATCGCACAGACCGGGGGATACATCGCCGGCAAACGGCATCTCATTGACAAGATCGCATGCCGCCTGACCGCGCCGGGCATTGGCGCGGAGGTGGGCGCCACCCTCGGCATGAATCGGTTCATGTACCAGGGGCTGTTTATGGCGCCCCATGTGACGGCGGAAGCCCTCAAAACGGCGCTGCTCGCCGCGCGCATGCTGGAGCTGTCGGGATATGACGTGTGCCCCGGCAGCAGTGAGCCGCGTACCGATATCATCCAGGCGGTGCGGCTGGGGGATGCGGAGAAGGTATGCGCCTTCTGCCGCGGCATCCAGCGGGGTGCGCCCATCGATGCGCACGTCACGCCTGAGCCGTGGGACATGCCCGGCTATGCGGATCCTGTCATCATGGCGGCGGGTGCGTTTGTGTCGGGTGCATCCATTGAAATTTCGGCAGATGCCCCCATTTGCCCCCCCTATGTCGCCTATATGCAGGGCGGCCTGACCTATGAAAGCGGCAAACTGGCGGTTTTGTGCGCGCTGGATAACCTATCTGATGTAACGGACGGAGGCTAACATGAGAAAAACAAAGATTGTATGTACGCTGGGGCCCGCGACGGATGACCCGGCGGTGCTGGAGAAAATAATGTGGGCGGGCATGAATGTTGCGCGCATCAACTTTTCGCACGGGACCCCCGAGGACCAGCTTCCCCGGATTGAGACCTTTAAAAAAGTGCGGGAGAAGACGGGGCTTCCCATTCCGCTCCTGTTAGATACCAAAGGGCCTGAAATCCGCGTCAAGCAGATCAAGGACGGCACCGTGATGCTCACGGAGGGACAAAAGTTTGTGCTCACCGTGTCTGACGTGGAGGGGACGGCGGAACGCGCTTCGGTGACGTGGCCCAACCTGTGCAGCGATGTCAAAAAAGGGGATACCATCCTCATTGACGATGGCCTCATTGCCATGGAGGTGGATAAGGTGTCCGATATGGACATCAGCTGTACGGTGAAAAACGGCGGCCCGCTTTCCTCCAACAAAAGCGTCAACATCCCCGATGTGCCCATCAATATGCCCTATGTGAGCGAGAAGGACCGTGCGGACATTCTGTTTGGCATTGAGCAGGACTTTGATTTCATCGCCGCGTCTTTCACCCGCAACGCATATGATATTTTAGACATCCGCAAGCTCTTAAACCAAAACGGCGGGAAAGACATTCAAATCATCGCCAAGATCGAGAACCGCAGCGGCGTGGACAACATAGACGATATCTTGAAAGTGAGCGACGGCATCATGGTCGCGCGCGGCGACATGGGCGTTGAAATCGCTTTGGAAGAACTGCCCATTATCCAAAAATCTCTCATTACGAAATGTTATAAGGCTGGCAAAAAGGTGATCACTGCGACTCAGCTGCTGGATTCCATGATTCGCAACCCCCGGCCTACCCGCGCGGAGACCACCGACGTGGCCAACGCCATCTATGACGGTACCAGCGCCATCATGCTGTCGGGAGAGACCGCCATCGGCAAGTATCCGGTGGAGAGTGTTCAGACCATGAGCCGCATTGCGGAGCGGGCGGAATCGGCCATTGACTACAAGAAGGAATTTGCGAGCGCCACGGTTGGGATGGAAAAAAATGTAACCAACGCCATCAGCCATGCGACGGTCACCACCGCGCATGACCTGGGCGCCGCCGCCATTGTCACCGTGACACGGTCGGGCCATACGGCGCGCATGGTGTCCAAGTATCGGCCTGAGTGCCCCATCATTGCGACGGCACTGTCCGAAAAGGCATGCCGCCAGCTCAGCCTCTCCTGGGGCGTGTTCCCCGTCATGTCCGAAGAAAAGAGTACGACGGACGAGGTGTTTGACCAGGCGGTGGACTGTGCGGTCGCGACGGGGATTGTCAAAAACGGCGACATCGCAGTCATCACGGGCGGGATGCCCGTTGGCATCAGCGGGACGACCAATCTCCTCAAGGTGCATTTGGTTGGGCATGTGCTGGTGGAGGGCGAGGGCATCAACCAGATGTCCACCAGCGGTTCCCTCTGTGTCGTAACGTCGCTGCAGCAGGCGATGAACGAATTCCAGGACGGTGATATCCTCGTTGCCAAGAACACGACCAACGAATTTTTGCCCATTCTGCGGCGTGCGGGGGGGATCATCGTGGAGGAAGAGGGCGTCACGGGGCATGCTGCCATCGTCGGCATGACGCTGGACATCCCCGTCATAACGGGAGCAGCCAACGCGACCCACATCCTAAAAAGCGGTACCATCATCACCATGGATGCGGCGCGCGGCCTGGTATACAGCGGCGTAACCAAGATTCTGTAATTGGGCGGCTGCTTTCTGCCAAAGTATATCAAAAAAACATACCGCTTTTCCGAAAGCGGTATGTTTTTTTGATGCTGCGGTTATCTTGTGACATCTCTGTCAGAAAGTCCGCAAGCGGATCCTAGGGCATAAAAATAGGCCAATGTGGCGCATTGCCGCATCGGCCTATTGATTTTCCCATTAGATGGGATGTGTCTTTTCTTCCATGTTCACCAGGTCGGCATCCACCTTATACTTGGCGGCACGGCGCTGTTCAAAGAACTTCACCGCAACCTGGTCAAACAGCGCATAGGACAGGACATCTTCGTCCTGCTCGATATACTCCTTGCACTTGTCGCGCAGCGCATCCAGCTCAGGCTTGAGCAGATCGGCCGGACGGCAGGTGATGCGCTCCTCGTCCCCAATGATTTTCTTGGCAAATTCGTCCGAAATGGGCACAGGCGTCTTGCCATACTCGCCGCGGACAATGCCCTTGGTTTCTTTGGTCACCATCTTATACCGCTCGCCCATCAAGACATTGAGAACCGCCTGCGTCCCGACGATCTGGCTGGTCGGCGTTACCAGCGGCGGATAGCCCAGGTCTTCGCGGACGCGGGGCACCTCTTTTAGCACCTCGTCCAGCTTGTCCTCCTTGCCCTGCTGCTTGAGCTGAGACACGAGGTTGGACAGCATGCCGCCCGGCACCTGGTATTTGAGGGTATTGACGTCCACACCCAGGACCTTGGTGCTCATGAGGCCGCTTGCAAGGTATTTCTCCCGCAGCGGCTTGAAGTAATCCGCAATGTCTGTCAGAAGGTCGAGGTCATAGCCCGTGTCATACGGGGTCCCCTGCAGGGTCGCAACGAGCGGCTCAGTGGGCGGCTGGGACGTCCCCATGGCCATGGGCGACATCGCACAGTCTACCACATCCACGCCCGCCTCAATGGCCTTCAGATAGGTCATGGAAGCAACGCCGCTGGTATAGTGGGTGTGCAGCTGGATGGGGATCTTCACGGTCTCTTTGAGCGCCTTCACCAACTCATATGCACTGTATGGCAGCAGAAGCCCCGCCATATCCTTGATGCAGATGGAATCCGCTCCCATGCCCTCCAGCTCCTTGGCCAGCTTGACAAAATAGTTGTGGTCATGCACAGGGCTGATGGTATAAGACAGCGCCGCCTGGCAATGCCCCTTTTCTTTTTTACAGGCGTCAATGGCGGCTTTGAGATTCCGTGTGTCATTGAGTGCGTCGAAGATTCGAATGATATCAATGCCGTTCGCGATGGATTTCTGCACAAAATAGGCAACCACATCATCCGCGTAATGCTTGTAACCCAGGATGTTCTGGCCCCGGAACAACATCTGCAGTTTGGTGTTTTTGGCTTTCGCACGGATCTTGCGCAGCCGCTCCCACGGGTCTTCGTTTAAGAAACGGAGGCACGCGTCAAACGTCGCGCCGCCCCAGGCTTCCAGAGAATGGTATCCGACCTGGTCCAGCTTTTCTATAATCGGAAGCATCTCTTCCGTCGTCATGCGGGTCGCGATGAGGGATTGGGGCGCGTCCCGCAGCACGGTTTCTGTAATTTCAACTTTATGTGCCATAAATTTCCAACCTCCTTTTGGGTTTGATTCGGGCGCACCGCTGCACCCGGCTTTGGATAATGTCTGTCCGTTCCATTTACTTGATATGATAGGTGGTTTTGCTGTTCCCACAATGAATTGCTTCGGGCATGGGGCGAAAACCAGATCGCCATCCTCGTGCCAGGCGCCGCATGCGCCTTTGGCACCCCAAAGCAGCTTATTTTTGGCTGCCGCATGCAAACCGGCTCGTTTTTTGGCGCGACACCACGGTCATACACGAGACGGTTGGACAGGCCAGCGCATGCCATACCGGCAGCCGATGCCCTGAAAAGGCCTTTCTATTAGAAGAACTTTGCCATGGCCAGGAACACACCCGCCGCAACTGCAGAGCCGATGACACCCGCAACATTGGGGCCCATCGCATGCATGAGCAGGTAGTTATTGGGGTTTTCCTTCTGGCCAACAACCTGCGACACCCGCGCCGCCATGGGCACTGCGGACACGCCCGCCGAACCGATGAGCGGATTGACCTTACCACGGGTGACGACACACATCAGCTTCCCAAACAGCACACCGCCCGCGGTACTAAACGAGAACGCAATCAGGCCCAGGAAGATGATAAACAGCGTCTGCGGCTGCAGGAACTGCTCCGCACTTGCGGTCGCACCTACCGTAACGCCCAGGAAGACTGTAATGGTGTTGATGAGGCCGTTTTGCACGGTCTTGGAAAGCCGCTCGGTGACGCCGCTTTCTTTCAAAAGATTGCCCAGCATCAAAGACCCAACCAGCGGCACCGCATCGGGCACGATGAGCGCCACAACGATGGTAACCACGATGGGGAATACCAGCCGCTCGATCTTCTTGACCGGACGGAGCTGGCCCATGACGATGGAACGCTCCTTTTTGGTGGTCAACAGCTTCATGATGGGCGGCTGAATGATGGGCACCAGCGCCATGTAGGAATATGCTGCGATGGCGATCGCCGGCAGCAGGGAGGGCGCCAGCGTCTTGGTGACCAGGATGGCCGTCGGGCCGTCCGCACCGCCGATGATACCGATGGACATCGCCTGCAGAATGTTAAAGCCCAGCAGCAGCGCGCCGAAAAACGCAATAAACACGCCGAGTTGCGCGGCGGCGCCCAACAGAATGCTTTTGGGGTTTGCGATGAGGGGCGAAAAGTCCGTCATCGCACCGATGCCAATGAAGATGATGGGCGGATAGACACCCAGCTTGACGCCCAAGTATAGGATATCCAGCAGGCCGCCTTCCTGCAGCACCTTGAGATAGTCAATCTGAAAATTGGGGTCATTGCCCGTTCCCACGAACAGCTCATTGTGCATCACATTTGCGCCGGGGAAATTGGCCAGCAGCATACCAAATGCGATGGGGAGCAACAGGAGCGGCTCAAATTTCCGCCCGATGGCAAGATACATCAGAACACACGCAACACCCATCATCACAATGCTGCCCCAACCGACGTATTCACCGATTGCCGATGCAATCCTGTAAATACCCGTGCTCTGTAAAAAACCCGTGATACCGTTTATAAATAGCTCCAAAGATCTCACTTCCTTTAAACTCTGGTTGGTTTACGAAATGGTGATGAGAACGTCACCGGTGTTGACACTCTGGCCTGAGGAGACATTGATGGAAGCGACCGTTCCGCTGGCCGTTGCCGCAATCTCGTTTTCCATCTTCATGGCTTCCAGCATCAGAACCGTCTGGCCCTCCGATACCGTATCGCCGACGTTGACCAGGAGCTTTAAAACCGTTCCAGGCATGGGAGCTTCGACCTTATTGGCGCCTTGTGTGCCCGCCGGCGCCGGAGCAGCCTTGGGCGCTGCCGGAGCAGGAGCCGGAGCGGGTGCAGGTGCGGGAGCCGGAGCAGATGCTGCGGGCGCACTGACAACGGGCGTCGGCACAGGCGCGCCGTCGCGGATTTCCTCTACATCCACCTCATAGGTCTTGCCATTTACGCTTATATTGAACTTTCTCATGATACCTTCCTCCATTCTTTCTTTGTGGTCGTAAATTACCGTACATTCTCGGTCCGCGCCGCCCGGTTCCACACAGGCGTGTTTCCGGCCACCTGCCGGTAGGACTTGATATTCAGATGGTAGGTTGACGTATGTCCCAGGGATGCTGCGACCGCAGCCGTAAGCACCGCAACCAGTTCGTCCTCATCCATCCCGTCTGCCACAGGGGCAGCCTTGGGAGCGGGAGCAGCCGGCTGAGGCACGGCTTTTGGCGCCGCCGGCTGAGGCGCAGCCACCTCCTTGGTGGATGAGGCGAAGATGCGCTTGGAAATCTCCAAAATGCCCCACAGAAGGCCCAGCACGACAAAGACCGTACCCAGGCCGATCACGCACACAATCAAACCATTAAATAACAGTTCAGCCATTTTCTGTATTCACCTCTTTCACGCGCATATCCCTTGGCTTATAGGGGGATGTTCCCGTGCTTCTTCGCAGGCAGGGATTCCCGCTTGCCCGCCAACATCTCCAGCGCCGCGATGATGCGCGGACGGGTGGAATCGGGTTCAATGACATCATCAATATATCCGCGTTTTGCCGCCTCATAGGGGTTGGCAAACTGCTGCCGGTATTCCTCGATCTTGGCCGCACGCTCCGCCACCGGGTCGGCCGCCGCCGCAATGTCCTTGCGGAAGATGATGTTGGCCGCCCCTTCGGGGCCCATGACCGCAATCTCCGCCGTCGGCCATGCGAACACCGCATCTGCCCCCAAGTGCTTGCTGCTCATCGCGATGTATGCGCCGCCGTATGCCTTGCGCAGGATGACGTTCACCTTCGGCACCGTCGCCTCCGAGTATGCGAACAGGAGCTTTGCACCGTGCCGGATGATGCCGCCCAGCTCCTGCTCCACGCCGGGCAGGTACCCCGGCACATCCGTCAGGGTCACCAGCGGGATGTTGAAGCTGTCGCAGAACCGCACAAACCGCGCGGCCTTGTCCGAACTGTCCACATCCAAAGATCCCGCGCTCACCTTGGGCTGGTTGGCAACAATGCCCACCGTTTTGCCGTTCATGCGGCCAAAGCCCACGATGATGTTCTTCGCAAAATCGGGATGTACCTCAAAGAAGGACCCCGTATCCACCAGCTCGGCGATGACTTCCTTCATGTCATACGCCTTGTTGGGGTTGTCGGGGATGATATCCGTCAGTTTCGCGGACAGACGGTTGAGATCGTCGCCGCTTTCTTCCACAGGTGCGTCTGCCAGGTTGTTGGCGGGCAGATAGGACAGGAGCTTACGTACCTTTGCGATACATTCCTCATCGTTTGCGCATGCAAAATGCGCCACGCCGCTCTTGGAGCTGTGCACGCCCGCGCCGCCCAGTTCATTGGACGTCACGTCCTCCCCCGTCACGGCTTTGATGACCGAGGGACCCGTGATAAACATCTGGCTGGTATTTTCTACCATAAATACAAAATCGGTGATGGCGGGAGAATACACCGCGCCGCCCGCACAGGGCCCCATGATGACCGAAACCTGCGGGACCACACCCGATGCGCGGGTGTTGCGGATAAAGATTTCACCAAAACCCGCCAGCGCGTCCAGCCCCTCCTGGATGCGCGCGCCGCCCGAATCATTCATGCCAATGATGGGCGCACCCATCTTCATGGCCATGTCCATGACGTTTGTGATTTTTTTGGCATGCATCTCGCCCAGCGATCCGCCAATCACGGTGAAATCCTGGGAGTATGCATACACCAACCGGCCGTCCACGGTACCATACCCGGTCACGACCCCCTCGCCCGGCGCCTTGGTATTGGGCATGTCAAAATTGGAGCAGCGATGCTCCACAAATGCGCCAATTTCCACAAAGCTGCCGGCATCGAACAAGAGCTCCAAGCGCTTGCGCGCCGTCAGCTTGCCCGATTCATTCTGCTTTTTGATTTTTTCAGCGCCGCCGCCCTGCTCAATGACAGCACGGCGCGCCTGCAAATCCTCCAGCTTGCTTCCTGTGCTCATTCTTCTACCTCCTCTATTGTACGCCACAGTCTGATTGCCTGTAAAAAACTGGATAACGATGATATACCAAACGGCAGTCAGTTATTTTAGTACCAATTTGGGATGCTTTGATAAAGTTTTAACAAATCCAAAGTACTCCGAGTATAATTTTACCAAAGTGGCCAGGCTTTTTCAAGGGGTATTTCGTTTTTTCCTGAAAAAATCCCCGCATCGTTAGCCTTTTCCGTCCAACCCCAAAAATATACTGTTTTTCCCTCATTTGCCTTGCGGTTGTAGTTTGCCCTATGATATACTGATGACATCCAAACAAGGAGGGATTGTGTATGCCCGATATTTGGCTACAAGTGCTGCTCGCGGTTCTTTCATATGGTTTGACTGCCGCAACCGTCTTGCTGCTCACCCGGCTCACACCCTATCCCGAACGCCGCTGGATGGCGTGGGTGCCCATTGCCAACTGGTATCAGCTTTGCCGGCTAGCGGACGCAGCCGAGCGGGAGGGGCTCGCGAAAACCTATCTCGTTTCCTTCTTGTGCTGCATGGGTTGCCTGATACTGGCGATGTTGGCGAGTGGGTCCTTGTTGGCGAACATCCTACTGCTGGTGGCAGGCATCGCATTGCTAATCAGTTTCATCGTGCAGTTTATGGCAATCCATTCCCTGGCCGCACAGACCTTTCCTCATGCGAAGTACTTTGTCATTGGCATCATCGGCATACAGGTGCTCGTCGCCATCTTTCCCGTCCTGACGCCGCTGTCCTTGGCGCAGCCATTGTTTCTGCTTTGGGTCGCCATTCGACTGGCCCGTGCATACCGGCTGGATGAGACGCGTGCGGCAGAGGCCGCTGCACAGGAGGAGAAGTTGAACCAAGAACAGGAAACCAGAGGGTAGGTGTTCCATGCAACAAGCATAAAAAAAATCCCCGCTCCGCGGCAGCCGCGAAGCGGGGATTTGTCTTTTTTAGTGGAACTTGGGCAGCCAGTCTCCATGCGCCTCAATGAGCTCATCCACCATCTTCACAATGTCGTCAATGGACAGCTCAGCGGCGGTATGCGGATCCAGCATGGCGGCCTGGTACACATGCTCCCGCTTGCGCGTCACGGCGGCTTCAATGGTCATAAGCTGTGCATTGATATTTGTCATGTTCATGGCCGCACACTGCACAGGCAGGCGCCCCACCCGGGTGGGATGAATGCCCACGCCATCTACCATACACGGCACCTCCACACAGGCATCCGCCGGCAGGTTTTCAATGAGGTTGCCCGTGTTTAAGACGTTGCCGCCCAGCTTAAAGGGCTTGTTCTCCACCATGGCTTCGATGATATAGGAGCCATACTCATGGCTGCGCTCATGGGTGAGCGTCGGATTGTTCACCAGCTCCTCCTTTTGCTTCTTCCAATCCTCAATCTGTTTGATGCACCGGCGCGGATACTCGTCCAGCGGGATCTGGTATGCCTCGATCAGCTCCGGATACTTTGATTTGATGAAGAAGGGATTATACTCCGCGTTGTGTTCGCTGGACTCGGTGCAGTAATAGCCCAGACGACGGATATACTCATACCGGACCATGTCACCGTGCTTTTCAGAGGCGTTCTTTTCCGCAGCACGGCGGCGGATCTCAGGATACAAATCGTTTCCATCTTTGTCATAGATTTCCAAAAGCCAGCCCATGTGGTTGATGCCTGCGATGAGATCCCGGCACCCTTCTACTTTGTCCTCCATGCCCAGTGCAGTCAGCAGATACTTGGAGCACACCTGAACGCTGTGGCACAGGCCGACGGTTTTGACGCCCGTATACCGCTGCATATACCCCGACAGGATGGCCATGGGATTGGTGTAATTTAAAAACCAGGCGTTGGGGCAGACCTCCTCCATGTCGTGCGCAAAGTCAGCCAGCACGGGGATGGTGCGCAGGGCACGCATGATGCCGCCGATGCCCAGCGTATCTGCAATGGTCTGGCGCAGGCCATATTTTTTGGGGATTTCAAAATCAATCACGGTGCAGGGCTCATAGCCGCCCACCTGGATGGCATCCACCACAAAGTCCGCGCCGCGGAGCGCCTCCTTGCGGTTTTCCACTCCCAGATAGGTCTTGATGACCGCACGGTTTTCGTTGATGTTGTTGTTGATGGCGTCCAGCATGAGCTTGGACTCCTCCAGCCGCGTCTTGTCAATGTCATACAGCGCGATCTCACAGCGGCGCACCGCTTCGCTGCACATGCAGTCCCCCAGGACGTTTTTGGCAAAGATGGTGCTGCCCGCCCCCATAAAGGTAATCTTAATCATAAAAACCCCTCCTTTGGTTGTACTGCGCCTCATGCCGGGCGCTTTTTCCAAACTTTTTTTCATTATAGCGCATGGGGGCGGACAAAGCTATTGCATAATGTAAGCAAGATTTGTTATAATGTCAGGAAAGGAGGTGCGGCATATGATGGAGGATGTGCTGTTTGTGGTGGAGGAGGGTACGCTGCATGACATTGTGCCGCGGCAGTGCGGCCGGGAGGCGTGTGAGCGGGGGCACTTTTTTGGCCCCGCCATCCGGGATCATTACTTGATCCATTACATCCTGTCGGGCAGGGGGACCTTCACGTCTCACGGTCAGACCTACCCGCTCTCCGCGGGGCATCTCTTTCTCATCCGCCCGGGCGAAATTACCACATACCGCGCGGACAAGGCGGATCCGTGGACCTATATCTGGGTGGGGTTGGATGGCATTTTGTCAGATTCCATGCTCGCCGATATTGCGGATGTCAGCTATCAGCCCCAGCTGGAATACCTGTTCCGGGAGATGCTGCTCCCCCAGGCCGACCTCTACGCACAGGGCTACTTTTTGTGCGGCAAGATCTTTGAGCTGCTGGCGCGCCTGGGCAAGGCTGCGTCGCTGCCCGCTCCGGCGGCGTATGCCCAGCGGGCGCAGAACTACATCCAGTCCCACTACATCCACCCCATCACGGTGGGGGGGATTGCGCAGCTGCTGGGGATCGACCGGCGGTACCTCAGCGAGGTCTGTAAGCGGTATTTGGGCAAGTCCCCCAAACAGTATCTCACCGAGCTGCGCATGGGCCGTGCCAAAGAGCTGCTGGCGGGCGGCGGCCTTACGGTGGCGGAGGTGGCGCGCAACGTGGGATACGATGACGTTTTCCAATTTTCCAAGCTGTTCAAGCGATACCACGGCCTGCCGCCCAGTGCCTTTCGCTAGCTCGCTGTTTACAAGGCGGGGCAAATCTGGTATACTAGGGACAAAGAGGTGGAAACCATGGAAAAAACAGTGCTCATCACGGGCGCTTCCCGCGGGATCGGGGCGGCATGTGCGCGCAGATTTGCAGAAGCGGGAGACCGCGTCGTGATCAATTATCATACATCCCGGAAGGCGGCAGAATCGCTGGTTGCATCCCTGACCGCAGGCGGCGCACAGGCCCTGGCCGTCTGTGCGGACGTGGCCGACCGCGCGCAGGTGGACGCGATGTTTGACGAGGCAGAGCGCATTTTCGGCGGCGTGGATGTTTTGGTCAACAATGCGGGGGTCGCACAGCAAAAGCTCTTCACCGATGTGACGCCGGCCGAATGGGACGCGCTCTTTGGCGTGAACATCACGGGCATGTTCCATTGCTGCCAGCGTGCGCTTGCGCATATGATCCATCAAAAACGAGGGTGTATCGTGAATGTGTCCTCCATCTGGGGCATGGTAGGTGCCTCCTGCGAGGTGGCATATTCCGCATCCAAAGCGGCGGTCATCGGCCTCACCAAGGCGCTTGCCAAGGAGGTTGGGCCATCGGGCATCCGCGTCAACTGTGTGGCGCCTGGCGTCATCCAAACGGACATGCTGGGGGAATTGGCTCCCGAAACGCTATCGGCGCTCGCGGAGGAGACGCCGCTGGGAGTACTGGGGTCGCCTGACGACATCGCGGGCACGGTCTGTTTTTTAGCGTCCGATGCCGCTGCCTTTTTGACCGGGCAGGTCATCAGTCCCAACGGCGGATTTGTAATTTGATGATTTTTTTAAAAAAAACGCTTGACAAATCTGACTTCTGTGGTATAATAGCTAGGTAAGCCAAAATTGCGGCAAAGTGCCGCCCATATGCGGATATGGCGGAATTGGCAGACGCGCATGGTTCAGGTCCATGTGAGAGCAATCTCATGGAGGTTCAAGTCCTCTTATCCGCACCATTGTCGCCGCAAGCATTATTTTGCTTGCGGCGACTTTTTTACAAAAGTCACCGTTCGCTTTAAACGCTGCGGCTCCTTGTTCGCAGAAAAGTCCGCTCAGCTCGCCTGTTTGCTTGCAAGCGCGCTCACAACGGCAAGCTGTCGCTACCTCTTTTCTGCGATATTGTGCGCTTCGTGCACTTAAACCCCCTTGGATTCACTGCTGCATGCAAGTCCTGCAACAACACTCGCACCACGTCGCGGCGAGCCTTTTGGTTCGCCGTGTTTTTTTGCAAAAAACGCGGCTTCACTTGATCGGCTGCCGCTCCACTTCCCACAAAAGCTTTGCTTTTGTGGGGGCCCCAAAACCATCATCCGCCCGCTTCCTTGCTCCTCCTCTTTCGCAAAAAGGTCCGTTTGCTTCGGCTATGTCCTTGCAAGTGCGCTCTGGGGCAGCTCACTGTCGCTAACAACTTTTCGCGATATTGCGCCTTCGTCGCTACTAAAATCCCCTGTCGCTACTGCGTTTTTGGGCAAGTCAAGCTTGATATCGCTTGCCCTGTTTTTTTATTTGTCAAAACCGTATCAATGGATCAAATCTCGTCCCAAATACATGGGTTACCCTTCCCTCAACTGACAAATCGACGGGGGATGCATAAGCGATCTTGCAAACAGGGGCATTCGGTCTTACCTTGGGAGGTCCCCGCAAACATTGAACGGTGGACAAGCAAGGATGCGAAAATGGGATATAAAACAACAGCAGCCTGAACGAACAGGCTGCTGTTTTGCTATTTTTCTTTGTAAAACCGTATCCAACGTCACACATATCGTGCAAACAAATGGATTCCTTTTTCTTCCAATTTTCATGAGGATAAAAGAAAGTCTAATGTTTATGCTTGATCAAACCGAAAACCTTCGAAAGCTCCATCACAAGCATAGGAACCAGGATGAGGCCCAGCCCCAGCAAATACAGCTCCCAAGGCAGCATGACAAGGCCGAAAGCGATACCTACCGGTGTAAAGAGCACCAGACACACCAACACAAGGGAAGTTAGTGCCGCCCAGTTGAGTTTATGGTTGCTAAAAAGCCCGATACGAAACAGCGAACGCTCTGAGCGCATGTTAAATGCCTGGACAATCTGGGACAGGGAAAGCACCATAAATGCCATGGTCTGGCCGCCGGCCAGTGTGCCGGTGACGTTTTCCCCAACGACAAACCCAATCAGGGTCAGGATGGCAAACATCATTCCTTGCAGGACGACCCGTATCCCCAGACCATGGGCAAAGATCCCCTCGTCCTTGGGTTTGGGTTTGCGGTCCATCACGTCGGTTTCCACGGCTTCCATCCCCAGCGCAATTGCGGGCAGGGAGTCGGTCACCAGGTTGATCCACAGCAGCTGCATGGAGAGCAGCGGCGTCTTGTGCCACAGCAGCATGGCGGCGAATACCGTGAGGACCTCGCCGATGTTGGTGCCCAATAGGAAGCCTACCACCTTGCGGATGTTGGCATAGATGCCTCGGCCCTCCCGGACAGCATCCACAATGGTGGCAAAATTGTCGTCCGTCAGGGTCATATCCGCTGCGCCTTTTGCCACATCGGTGCCGGTGATGCCCATCGCACAGCCGATATCAGCAGCTTTTAAGGCCGGGGCGTCATTGACGCCGTCCCCCGTCATGGAAACCACCTGCCCTTTGCGCTGCCAGGCCTTGACAATGCGAATTTTGTTCTCGGGCGATACGCGGGCGTAAACCGAAATGGTTTCGACCTCTCTGTCCAGCTGCTCGTCGGTCATGGCGTCCAGTTCCGCCCCGGTAATGGCGCGGTCTCCCTGCTGCATGATGCCCAGCTCTTTGGCAATCGCCGAAGCGGTCACCACGTGGTCGCCGGTGATCATCACAGGCCGGATGCCCGCCTTGCGGCAGGTGGCGACAGCCGCCTTCGCTTCGGGGCGGGGCGGATCGATCATGCCGACCAAGCCCATTAGCGTCAGTCCAGTTTCCAGCTCTTCGGATGTGGGTTTTTTCGGCACCGCATCAATCTCTTTATATCCCACCGCAAGCACCCGCAGCGCGTCTTTGCTCATCTGTTCATTCATTTGCTTTGCAGCTTCGATATCCCCTTTGACACAGCGAGAAGCCATCACATCAAACGCGCCCTTGACAATGACCATATTTTTGCCGTCCATTTTGTTGACAGAGGTCATGAGCTTGCGGTCCGAGTCGAAGGGAATCTCTGCCAGACGGGGATGGTCTTTCTGCAGCTGCTCCTGTGCCATCCCATTTTTATGGGCGGCCACGATGATGGAGGTTTCGGTCGGGTCCCCGAGATGCTGTTCGCTCCCATCCGTCCCGAATACCACCGAGCCGTCACAGCACAGGGTGCCGTACCGAAGCAGCTGCCGAGCGGCCTCCGAATTCTGACTGCTGACCGCCTCGGGCTGGTCTGCACCGTCAACCCACACCTTTGTGAGGGTCATCCGATTCTGCGTCAACGTGCCGGTCTTATCCGAACAGATCACCGATGCACTGCCCAGGGTTTCCACCGCAGGCAGACGGCGAATCAAGGCATTTTTCTTGACCATCCGCTGAACGCCGATGGCAAGGACAATGGTAACGATGGCGGGCAAGCCTTCGGGGATGGCAGAAACGGCCAATGAGACGGCGGTCATGAAGATCTCCAGCACGTCGATGCCGTTTGCCAGGCCCACCAAAAAGATGATGGCACAGGCAACCAAGGCCAGGATGCCCAGGTATTTGCCCAGCTGGGCCAGCTTTTTCTGCAAAGGCGTCTGCGTCTCGCTTTCGCCTTCCAAAAGCCCTGCAATCTTGCCCATTTCGGTTTGCATGCCCGTGCTGGTAACAACGGCGGTCGCGGTGCCGTAGGTAACGCTGCATCCGGAGAACACCATATTGCTCCGGTCGCCGAGCGGGGCCTTTTCATCCACCACTGCATCCGCATCCTTTTCAGATGGTACGGATTCGCCGGTCAGGGCTGATTCTTCGCTTTTTAGGCTGGCGCTTTTTAAAAGCCGTGCATCCGCCGGGATAAAGTCGCCGGCCTCCAGACGGATGATATCGCCCGGCACCAGCTCAGAGGCGTCAATGACCGTTTCCGCGCCATCTCGCAGGACCCTGGCGTGGGGCGCGGACATGTTCTTTAGCGCATCCAGCGCCTTTTCCGCCTTGCTTTCCTGCACCATGCCCATGACGGCATTGATCACCACGATGAGCAGGATCAGCACCGGCTCGAAGAATTCCATGGGATTGCCTTCGACGCAGGCAATTACAAAGGAGATGACGGCGGCGATGAGCAGGATGATGATCATGACATCCTTAAACTGCTCCAAGAACCGCTGGAGGTTGGTCTTTTTTTTCTTTTCGTCCAGTTTGTTGGGGCCATACTTGTTTCGCAGCGCTGCCGCTTGCTCAGACGACAGTCCGTTTTCCACCGAGGTGGAAAGGCTTTTCAATAGTGTTTCCTTCGGTTGACTGTGTGATGACAACGACAATTCCTCCTATTTTCAAATAGAATCAAATGGGGTATGAGAAGATTGTAGCATAGCTTTCTCTCTCTTTCATTGGACAAAAAAGCAAGATGTTACAATTTTACCCGCTTATTCAAAAATGTTACCTTTTTGGACACTGGGGCACATGTGTCCCAAAAGCAGACAGGCAAAACAGAGGGATTTTTTGTTGATTCACTCTGATTTTTATGATATACTAACCAATAAGGATTGGAAGGGGGTGGGCTTTTGCCCGATTCTAACATCACCAAGCGGGCGCTGGCTTCCTCGCTGAAGGAACTGATGGAAACGAAGCCCTTCTCCAAGATTAGCGTCAGTGACATCTGCGAAGCCTGCGACATGAACCGCAAGAGCTTTTATTATCATTTCAAAGATAAATATGACCTGGTCAATTGGATTTATTATACAGAATGTGTGGCTGCGTTGCGGGATAAGGGATATCACGCTGGATGGGAATTTTTGGAAAACCTGTGTGCTTACTTTTACGATAACCGCAGCTTCTACCGTAAAACCCTGACGGTGGAAGGCCAGAATTCATTCTCCGAGTATTTCCGGGACATGATTGAAACCATTCTCTCCTCGGATATGGCGGAGATTTTCAGTCAGGATGATGCGCTCGCATTTTACGTAGCGTTTTATACCGATGCGTTTCTCTGCGCCATCAAACGTTGGATGTTCGACAAGGACTGCATGCCGGCGGAACAGTTTGTCCAACTGCTAAAAAGTTGCCTGCTGCAGACGGATGTGATCCTTCAGAAATTGTCCCTGGAATCGGGAGAAAAGTAAATACATGGGAGTCATAAGAAAGGAGCTGTCAGTGGGATAGCTCCTTTCTCGCATTTCAGTCACTTCCGCCTGGTGATGCCTTCTGTAACCGGCGGTTTTCATCCTGGGGTACAGCACCAGAGGGAAGGGATGCGGCCCTTCCCCCGGGCATTTGGATCTATTCATGGAGCAGCGCCATAAATTCTTCGCCCGTGATGGTTTCCTGTTCCAGCAAATGGGTTGCCAGCTTATGCAGCTGGGACTCGTTCTCCTGGAGGATCTTCCGAGCCTTTTCATGGGCGGCCTTGACAATCGCCACCACACGCTCGTCGATTTTAGAGGCGGTGTCCGCCGCACAGGCAAGGGAGGCATCTCCGCCCAAATACTGGTTCTGTACCGTTTCCAGCGCGACCATATCGAACTCCTTGGTCATCCCGTAACGGGTGATCATCGCACGGGCCAGCTTGGTGGCCTGTTCGATGTCGTTGGAGGCGCCGGTGGTCATGTTGTCCTCGCCGAAGATCAGCTCTTCCGCGCTGCGTCCGCCGGTTAAGGTGGCGATCTTGTTCAGAAGTTCCGTCCGGCTCATCAGCATGTGCTCCCCTTCGTCCACCTGCATGGTGTAGCCCAGTGCACCCGAGGTGCGGGGGACGATGGTGATCTTGGTGACCGGAGCAGAATGGGACTGTTTCGCCGCCACCAGGGCATGGCCGATCTCGTGGTATGCCACGATTTTCTTCTCCTGATCGGAGATCACGGCGTTTTTCCGCTGAGCACCCGCGATCACCGTTTCCACGCTTTCTTCCAGGTCCGCCTGAACAACGGCTTTCCGGCCTTCCCGGACGGCACGCAGGGCAGCCTCATTGATGATGTTCGCCAGCTCTGCCCCCGAAGCACCGGCCGTCGCACGGGCAATCACATCCCAGTTGATGTCCGGCGCCACCTTGATGTCCTTGGCGTGGACGGTCAGGATGGCTTTGCGCCCCTGCAGGTCGGGCAGTTCCACAGGCACCCGGCGGTCAAACCGGCCGGGACGCAGCAGGGCGGGATCCAGGCTCTCGGGCCGGTTGGTGGCCGCCAGCAGCACCACGCCTTTTTGCCCGTCAAAGCCGTCCATTTCCGCCAGCAGCTGGTTGAGCGTCTGCTCGCGCTCATCGTTGCCGCCGATGCCGCCGGTGTTTCTCTTTTGGCCGATGGCATCAATTTCATCAATAAACACAATGCAGGGCGCTTTCTCGTTCGCCTGCTTGAACAGGTCACGGACCTTGGCGGCGCCCATCCCAACAAACATCTCCACAAATTCGCTGCCCGATATGGAGAAAAATGGGACGTCTGCTTCGCCGGCCACCGCTTTTGCCAGCAGGGTTTTGCCGGTACCGGGCGGGCCCACCAGCAGCACGCCCTTGGGCAGCTTTGCGCCGATGGCGGCATATTTTTTCGGGTCGTGCAGATAGTCCACAACCTCCACCAGGGACTCCTTTGCCTCGTCCTGTCCTGCGACGTTGTCAAATGTGACGCCGGTTTTGGCATCCGCCACATAGATTTTCGCGCCCGACTTGCCAAAGGACATGGCATTGCTCATGCCGCCGGGGAGCTGATCATTCATCCGTTTGCGCATCCAGCGGTAGCCTATTTCGCCGATGAGGAAGAAGAACAGGATGGGCAGAATCCAGGTCAGGATAAACGAAAGCAGCGGACTGGTTTGGGTTGGAATGGTAGCGGAGAACTGGATGTCCTCATGCTCCATCAGCTGCTGCAATAGCCGCTGACCGTCTTCTGGCCAAATACCCGTCTTGTAGATCATCTCGCTATTTTCGTCTCCGGCGATGAAAACAAATTGCCCCGAATACGAATCGTAGGATACTTGCTTGACCTGGTCGTTGTCAATCATTTCCAGGAACTGGTCGTATCCCACTTCAATGACTGAACGTTTCAACATGGAAGGAAATACCAGCGCGTTGAGCAGCATGATGACAAGCATGGCAATAATCGCATAAAAGACAAAGGGTTTTTTGGAAGGACCGCGCTTGTTGTTGACAACCTCGTGCATCATTCATTCACTCCTTTTATTGAGTATTGAGCTCCGGTGTTTCGTCTTTACCGGAGATCTGTTTGAGCGCTTTTTGAAACTGGAAGGCGAAGAAGATCGCTGTAAAGGAAACCGCGATAAAGTCCGCCACCGGTTCTGCCAGATAAACAGCCGTTGTTTTGTCCGATGAGAAAATCAAGGGCATGATATAGATCAGCGGGATCAGCAGGATAAATTTCCGCATGACTGCCACCAAAATAGACGCCTTGGCCTTGCCCAGGGAGGTGAAGGTCATCTGGCAGGCGACCTGGATGCCAAACAGCAGCAGGCAGGCCATGTAAATCCGCAGGGCGGTTTTGGTGAACCCGATGAGATCCTGCGAATTGGTGAACATAGCGGCAAAGGCCTGGGGAAACAGCATCACGCAGACCCACAGCAGCGTGGAGTAAACCATGCTGGCTTTGAGCAGCAGCTTGAAGGCTGCTTTCACCCGGTCGGGGTTCCGTGCGCCATAGTTATAGCTGATAATGGGCTGTGCTCCCTGCCCGAGCCCCTGCAGCGGCAGCATGGCGAATTGCATGACACTGGTCAGGATGGTCATGGCGCCCACGGCGATGTCGCCGCCATAGCTCTGCAAAGAAGAATTGAAGCAGATGGAGATGACGCTTTCGCTGGCCTGCATGATAAAGGTGGACAGTCCCAATGCCAGACTGGGGAACACGATTTTTGCCTTCAGTCTCATGTTTTTTACCCGGAGTTTGAGGTGCGTCTTTTTTCCAAATAGGAAAAGCAGCACCCAGGCGCAGGACAGGGCCTGCGAAAGAATGGTGGCCCAGGCGGCGCCCGCAACCCCCATATCAAAGCCAAAGATAAAGATGGGGTCGAGGATAATGTTGGCTACTGCGCCGATGAGCACTGACAACATGCCCGTTTTGGCAAACCCTTGCGCTGTGATGAAGGCGTTCATGCCCAAGGTCATCTGGACAAAGAGCGTACCAATGGCATAGATGTTCATATACGCAACGCCGTATGTAATGGTGTTTTCACTGGCGCCAAAGGCCATCAGGAAATCCTGGTTCCAGATCAGCAGGGCCGCTGTCAGAAGCACAGAGATGATAAATTGAATGACAAAGCAGTTTCCCAGCGTTTTTTCGGCCGATTCGTGGTCGCCCTGTCCCATATAAATAGAGGCACGCGGGGCCCCGCCATAGGCGGCGAAGGCGGCAAAGGCAGTCACAATCATAATCAGCGGCATGCATACCCCCACGCCGGTCAGAGCTGCTTCCCCGATTTCGGGGATATGACCGATATAAATCCGGTCCACGATATTGTACAGCATATTGATGATCTGTGCTGTAACGGTGGGAAGCGCCAGCTTTAAAAGGAGCTTCCCAACCGGTTCTTTTCCCAGAAAATCTTTTTCTTCTTTCATGCCACGTCTTCTCCTTCTGCGTTTATCTTGGTATTTTCTGCGATTCGTTCGTTAAACAAAGCAAATTGTTTTTGTTCTTCTTCGGTAAAGCCCCGGAATATCTGTTTTCGAAACCCTTCCCGCACGGCTTCAATATCGTGCGTAATGGGCACTGCTTTCGGCGTCAGGGACAGGTGGATCCGCCTGCGGTCTTTCGTGTCCTGCCGGCGCTGCAGCAGCGATTTCTGGATCAGGCTTTCCACGGCCTGGGAGACGTTGCTTTTTGAGAGCATCCGCAGCTCCACAATATCTGCGGCGGTATCCCGGCCCGGATTGTTAAAAAGGAAGCTGATGATGGTGGCTTCGATGGGGGCCAGGTCATATCGGTCGCAGACCGGTTTGAGCATATTGTCATATAGTCGGACGATTCGCCGGATGTTGGATAACAGTGTATTTGTCGGGTGCATATCGGAGCCCTTCTTTCAATAGTTTAAATCAATACGGTTTCTTTTCATAACAGTTTTTCCAATAACTATTTTACTCAAATAGTTCGAACAGTCAAGTGAAACGCTCTTTTTTTTGAGATTGTTTACAATTGCTTCATAAATTTCAAGTTAAGCCTTGTCTGAATTTTTCCTTATTTTTTCGAAGTACCTTGCAAAATCTCCTCCAGCGGATGGAGAAAAATGTTATATTGTTCTGCCCGCTGAAAGCCTTCGTGCGTACGCAGGCTCCCGTCCGCATCAAATCCGGCCAGACATTCCCCTTCTGAAATGACCTGATCGATCATCAGTGTGTCCTGTTTGATATCCATGAAAATAAGAGGGACCTGCTGCCCGTCCCGCACGTTCGTAATATACCGATAGATTGCGTCCTGCGTCTGGGGCGTGCAGGAAAAATCTGCCTGCAAAAAGGCAAACGGCGGATGAACCGGAAGGACAGATTGCAGCCATTCACCGCTCAAAATGGCCTTCTTATCCTGTTCCGTATACCGCTGATAAACCGCAAAGAGCAGCCTTGCTTCCCGCAGTTTTTGACAGGCATCGGCCATATCCTCGTCTGTATAAACCGCAATCAACACGTTTTTTGCTGCTTTCACCTGTTGCATAAAGACGTCGCTGACTTGATGTCCATGCAGAAAGAGGATAAATGCGCAGTCTGGTTCTTTTTGGATCATAGGGAGCACCTTGTCTGGACTTCGGGTCACAAAGAGCAGATAGGTAAAAATGCCCAATTCCGTGCCTTGCCGCAGGACAGATGGATAAAATTCTGGCTCTGCCTCCAGCTTTTCTTCATTGATGAGCAAGTTCAGCGCCCAGGGAATGTTGAAGCCTTTTTCCGCTTCGATTTCTCGGATGCGTTGTGCACCTTTTGTGCAGCTGTTATAGCCGAGATTGACACCAAAGGTGGTGATGATGTCGTGATCCACCGTGGTGACGATATTTTTCACAAGGTCATAATAAGCGCTCTTGGGGTTTTGCAGCAGTTTCTGTGCCTGCGTCAAAAACCGGGTCTGGAATCGGCCGCTGGAAAACTGCAATCCCAGGTCAACCAAATTGCGGGTTGCCCGGTGCGGCGATTCTTGGATATTTTTTAACGTACGGCGAACAGTGGCTTCCACCAAAACACGTTTCATATCTTTCTTCATTGGATGCAACACCTTTCCTGCAAATCTGTATATACAGAAACATTCATATAGTATTAGGATAGCGGATTGCCCGCCCGAAGGAAATGGACAAAACCAGCGAAGTGTTACCTTTTTGGACACTTTGCTGGTTTGTCGCAATCTTTTCCACCCATTTTGCCAGTGCAAGCTGGGAAAAATTAGAATTTCTATGGGGCATGGTTGAAACTGGAAAAATCAAATCCAAGCATAAGTGTGGAAATGAGGGTATTTGATTTGTTGTGCCAACATCCAGGTTATATGGGGAAGCATTTGTGCACTGTGACCCTCCCTTTTTAAAATAAGCCCACTTGTCACTATTTTTGCGGCCCTTTCCTTCCGAACGCGAAATTATGCCGTTATCGTGGTTAGAGCCGTTCGGCGCCCAGACGCAATGGGGAGATCGCATCCGGGCGCGGACAGACACATATGGGACAAAAGCCGCATAAAAGACGCCGCATTCGATCCCGCAAAAGCCGTATATTTTGTGGTGCATGCGGCTATGCTAATGCCTGCAGGCAAATGCCCGCATCCAAGGAAAGCATCATGGAGAACGCCATCAAACACGTGCGGGAGCGGTGTCTCTGGCCAGGGAGGCGGCATATCTGTCCGAGCAGATGGGCAATGGGTGCAAGGTCCATAGGAAAGGCATCCATGCTTTTCGTCTTTTCCTAGGAAAAATGGGCTTGCATGCATCCCAAGAGGATGTCTTGGTCATTGCGCTGTATGGATAGTAGAGGAGCGTTGTTGGGCGCCATTTCCCATTTGGGGGCACAAGCCGCATGTGGTGTTTGTGTTCAGCCATGCTGCAGATCGTGCTGTTTTCAGAGGAGGTGTAACCCAATGCAGGCATCCATTGATCGGGAGGGGTGTATCAGCTGTGGCTTGTGCCCTTCCATTTGTCCCGAGGTATTCCGGATGGCGGAAGATGGCCGGGCGGAGGTCTATGCGAATCCGTCCGACGCGGTGGCGGATCTGGTCCGGGAGGCGGTCGAAAGCTGCCCGGTACAGGTCATCGAGGCGGCGGATTGATGAAAAAAACAGCGGCTGTTGTTGGCAGAGGCAAAGACGGCGGCTGTTTTTTTGTATCCTTTTGTTGCGTTCGGGCCGCTTGCATTTGGGGGCATCCCATGGTACAATAAGAAAAATGGGCGGTTGTCCAGCAGCATCAGGGATGGGAGTGGCAATAGATGGAAGAGATTTGGCGTATGCTGTATCGTGCGGCAATGGAAAGAATCAATCCCCGGCAGATATCGTCTTTTATCGAGGCGGGCGGGGTCGCGGCGGCGCTTTTGACGGACAAGGGCAATCTGTATACCGGCGTTTGTATCGACACGGCCTGTTCGCTGGGCATGTGCGCGGAGCGCAATGCCATCGCGAATATGATCACGTGCGGGGAGCATACGGTGCACAAGCTGGTCTGTGTGCGCAAAGATGGCAGCGTTGGGTATCCTTGCGGTGCGTGCCGGGAGGCCCTGATGCAGCTGGATCCAGAGCATCCGGCCATGGAGATTCTGACGGGATTGGATCCGATACAAACCGTGACACTCGCACAGCTGCTGCCGCACTGGTGGGGGTATTCCCGATAGGACTGTCGTCAAAAGGGCTTTTTTGGGGTGCAGACCGGCAAAAGCCATTGACTTTTTTGGGCGAAACGCTTATAATAGTACATATGTTTGCAAACGGTGCGCGCAGCGCATCATAGGATAGGAGATACCAGGATGTCGAAAGAATCAATCTATATCAAAGGTGCACGGGAGCACAATCTCAAAAATATTGATGTCACCATCCCGCGGGACAAGCTGGTGGTGCTGACGGGGCTGTCGGGGTCGGGGAAGTCCTCGCTGGCGTTTGATACCATCTATGCGGAGGGGCAGCGGCGGTATGTGGAGTCGCTGTCTTCCTATGCGCGCCAGTTCCTGGGGCAGATGGAGAAGCCCGATGTGGACTATATTGACGGTCTCTCCCCGGCCATCAGCATTGATCAGAAGACCACCAGCCGCAATCCGCGGTCCACGGTGGGGACGGTGACGGAGATCTATGACTACCTGCGCCTGTTGTATGCGCGGATTGGCATCCCCCATTGCCCCAAGTGCGGCAAGGAGATCAAACGGCAGTCCATTGACCAGATTGTGGACCGGGTCATGGCGCTGCCCGAGGGGACGCGGGTGCAGCTGCTGGCGCCCGTGATCCGCGGGAAAAAGGGGGAAAACCTCAAGCTGTTTGAGGATGCCAAAAAGAACGGCTATGTGCGTGTCCGGGTGGATGGGATTGTGTATGACCTGTCCGAGACCATCAAGCCCGAGAAAAACAAGAAACACAACATTGAAATCATGGTGGACCGTTTGGTCATCAAGGAGGACATCCGCCAGCGGCTCGCGGATTCGCTGGAGAATGCGCTGGGGCTCGCAAATGGGCTGGTGCTGGTGGATGTGATTGACGGGGAGGAGATGCTGTTCAGCCAGAACTATGCGTGTGACGACTGCGGCATCAGCATGGAGGAGCTCGCGCCCCGCATGTTCTCTTTTAACAGCCCGTTTGGCGCATGCCCCGACTGTGCGGGGCTGGGTTTTAACATGAAGATCGACCCTGATCTCATTTTGGACATGGACAAGTCCATCAATGAGGGGGGCGTTAAGGCCAGCGGCTGGGGCAACATGGACAACACCGAGAGCATGAGCTATATGTACTTTACGGGTCTTGCCAACCACTATGGCTTTGATTTGGACACGCCCCTAAAAGACCAGCCCAAAGAGGTCATCGACCTCATCCTATATGGCACCAAGGGGGAGAAGATCCAGCTGTCTTATGACCGCTCGTATGGCACGGCAAATTACCGGGCGGCGTTTGAGGGCATCATCAACAACTTGGAGCGCCGGTATCGGGACACCAGCTCGGAGTGGATGAAGCAGGAGATTGAGTCGCTGATGACGGTGAAGCCCTGTGCGGCATGCGGCGGCAAGCGCCTCAAAAAAGAGGTGCTGGCGGTGACGGTGGGCGGCCTCAACATCCATGAGCTCACCCAGCTGTCCATCACCAAGGCGCTGGCGTTTGTGGAGGGACTCACCCTCACTGAGAAGGAGGCGGCCATCGCCAAGCAGATTTTAAAGGAGATCAAAGAGCGCCTGGGCTTCCTGTCTGATGTGGGGCTGGAATATCTCACGCTGGCCCGCAGTGCGGGGACGCTGTCGGGCGGGGAGGCACAGCGCATTCGGCTGGCCACCCAGATTGGTTCCAGCCTGATGGGTGTTTTGTATATCCTGGACGAGCCCAGCATCGGCCTGCATCAGCGGGATAACGACCGGCTGCTGGCCACCCTAAAGCGGTTGCGCGACCTGGGCAATACGCTCATCGTGGTGGAGCATGATGAGGACACCATGTATGCGGCAGATCATATCATTGATATCGGCCCGGGTGCGGGCGTTCATGGCGGCGAGCTGGTCGCACAGGGCACGGTGGAGGACATCAAACAGTCGGAACTGTCCGCGACGGGGCAGTATTTGAGCGGGCGGCGGGTGATCCCCGTGCCCGAGACCCGGCGCCCAGGAAACGGCGCATGGCTGGAGATCGTCGGCGCTGCGGAAAACAACTTAAAGGACATCAATGTCAAGATTCCGCTGGGCACGTTTACGGTGGTGACGGGCGTTTCGGGCTCGGGCAAGTCCTCCCTCGTCAACGAGATCATCCACAAGCACCTGGCGCATACCCTAAATCGGGCGCATCTGCGCGGCGGCAAGGTGAAGGAGATCCGCGGAGTGGAGCACCTGGATAAGGTGATTGACATCGACCAATCCCCCATTGGGCGGACGCCCCGGTCCAACCCCGCAACCTATACGGGAGTATTTACAGATATCCGGGAGGTATTTGCCGCCACCAACGAAGCAAAGATCCGGGGATATAAATCGGGCCGGTTCAGCTTTAACGTCAAGGGCGGCCGGTGCGAGGCGTGTACGGGGGACGGCATCATCAAGATCGAGATGCACTTTCTGCCCGATGTGTACGTGCCCTGTGAGGTGTGTAAAGGCAAGCGGTACAACCGGGAGACGCTGGAGGTGCGGTACAAAGGGAAGAACATCTATGAGGTGCTGGATATGACAGTGGAGGAGGGCGTGGAGTTCTTTTCTGCCATCCCAAAAATCCAGCGCAAGCTGGAGACCCTGTGCGATGTCGGGCTGGGATATGTCAAGATCGGGCAGCCATCCACCCAGTTGTCGGGCGGAGAGGCGCAGCGCGTGAAGCTCGCAACCGAGCTGTCCAAGCGCAGCACAGGCAAGACCATCTACATCCTGGATGAGCCTACCACCGGCCTGCACACGGCGGACGTGCATAAGCTGCTGGAGGTGCTGGAACGACTGGTGGATGCGGGCAACACCGTGCTGGTGATTGAACACAATCTGGATGTCATCAAAACCGCGGACTATCTCATCGATCTAGGCCCTGAGGGCGGCGACCGCGGCGGGAAGTTGGTTTGCGCGGGAACGCCTGAGCAGGTCATGGCATGCAGCAATTCGTATACTGGCCAGTACCTGAAACGGCACATTGAGCGGCAGCGCAGTTTGTAAAATATTACAACAAAAAAGTATTGCTAAAACGCTTGTGCTGTGGTACAATAAGAACATACAAAAGAACCCTGCGGTGTGCGTGATAAACGGTATTTATTTAACCAACACTTTCTTTACGGGAATCCTGTCTTTATGGGCGGTGTATAGGCCCCCCGCTTTTGGGCGGCTAGGGGAAATACTAACCCCATAAGGGGATACCCACCTGCTTGGGCAGGTTAAAACAAAACCAATTACACGGCACGGTGGGGCTACGTAAGTATCAGAGAGGAGATTTTCGGATCTCCTCTTTTTTTGTATCAAAAGGGATTTGAGTGCACATTGGACGGTCGACAGAGGTTCAAATTGAGTGCCTGTGTGAAAAATCGCAACAAAAAAAGAACGGCACAAGGCCGTTCTTTTTTTGCCTGTGTAAAAGCTTACGCAGCCGGAGAAGCACTTGCACTCGCGCTCGCAGAAGAAGCAGCGGAGGCAGAAGCGCTAGCAGCGGTGCTGGCGGAAGCACTAGCACTCGGTCTAGCAGAAGCACTAGTGGACGCGCTCGGTCTCGTAGAAGCGCTCGGAGAAGCGGAAGAAGCGGTGTCGCCACCAGAGCAAGCTACCAGAGAGCCAGCTACAACCATCAGCGCGCAAACGCCCAGTAAGATCTTTGCCTTCATGTGAAAATTCCTCCTCAAAACATCTTTTTTTATTCTATGGGACAATGGTGCCCCATATTAACACAAATTATTCAGAGAGACGCGCCTCCAGCGCAGCAAGCTCTTCTTTGATGCCATCCGGCAAGTCGTCTCCGAACTGGCTGAAGAACTCCTTCTGGTTCGCAACATCCTCTTTCCAAACCGCCTTGTCGACACTGAGCAGGTCCTCTAGCGTTGCCTTGTCAATGTCAAGGCCATCCACATTGATATCGCTTGCATTGGGCAAATAACCAATGGCGGTCTTCTTCGCATCCGCCTTGCCCTCGCAGCGGTCAATGATCCAGTTAAGCACCCGCAGGTTGTCGCCAAAGCCGGGCCACATGAAATGCCCCTCGTCATCCAGACGGAACCAGTTGACATGGAAAATTTTGGGCGGATTGGGAATCTTTTTGCCCATTTCCAGCCAATGTGCAAAATAGTTTGCCATGTTGTATCCACAGAACGGGATCATCGCCATGGGATCACGGCGGACAACGCCAACCGCACCCGCAGCAGCCGCAGTGGTTTCGGATGCCATGGTTGCACCTACGAACACACCATGCTGCCAATCGAAGGATTCGTATACCAGCGGCGCAGTTTTTGCACGGCGACCGCCGAATACAATTGCCGAAATAGGCACACCGCCAGCGGCTTCAAATTCGCTGGAAATGCAGGGGCACTGGCTTGCCGGCGCGGTGAAACGGCTGTTGGGATGCGCCGCCTTGGTGCCCATGTCGGGCGTCCACTCATTGCCCTTCCAATCAATCGCATGCGCAGGAGTCGGCTTATCCAGCCCTTCCCACCACACGGTGTTGTCCGAAGTATCCAACGCGACATTGGTGAAGATGGTGTTTTTGAGCGTCGTCTTGAGCGCGTTGGGGTTGGTCTTGGACGAGGTACCCGGCGCGACGCCGAAGAAGCCCGCCTCGGGGTTGATGGCCCACAGTCTGCCGTCCGGCCCGATGCGCAGCCAGGCGATGTCGTCACCCACTGTCCAAACCTTATATCCTTTGAGGGATTCGGGCGGAATCAACATGGCCAGGTTGGTCTTTCCGCAGGCACTCGGGAACGCCGCGGCGATGTATTTCACTTCGCCCTGCGGATTCTCCAGGCCCAGGATGAGCATATGCTCCGCCATCCAGCCTTCCTTCCAGCCCATGTAGCTGGCGATCCGAAGCGCGAAGCACTTCTTGCCCAGCAACACGTTTCCGCCGTACCCCGAATTGACACTCATAATGGTGTTGTCTTCGGGGAACTGCACGATATATCTGTTTTCTTCGTCAATGTCTTTTTTCGCATGCAGGCAGTGCACAAAATCGGGGCTGTCACCCAGCTCCTCCATGACCTTCTTGCCCACGCGGGTCATGATCATCATGTTGAGCACAACATATCTGGAATCGGTCAGCTCAATACCGATCTTGGAAAACGGCGAACCATACGGGCCCATCATGTACGGAATGACATACATGGTGCGGCCGACCATGGAATCTTTATACAGCGCGTTGAGCTTTGCATACATCACCTTGGGATCTTCCCAGTTATTGGTAGGACCGGCGTCCTCCTTTTTTGAGGTACAGATAAAGGTCCGATTCTCCACCCGGGCAACGTCGTTCTCCGCCGTCCGATGCAGGAAGCAGCCCGGGAGCTTCTCCTGGTTCAGCCGAATCAGCTCGCCTTCTGCAACGCTCTCATCTTCCAACTGCTTTTTCTGTTCTTCACTGCCATCTATCCAAACCACGTTATCAGGGTTGCACAGCTTTTTCATCTCTTCCAGCCAGGAAAGAACTGCTTGATTGTTCGTCATGAAAACCGTATTCTCCTTTCAGTTGTAAGGCCCCATTTGGAGATTTTGGATGGATAAAACCAAATGGTACAAACTTACACTAACATTGTATGACAGGTTGCATGTATTCATACTTAAAAATACATTTTTTCCTGCTATGGTCTTAAACATCGTAACCTATTATAGCGCAACTCCCTTTAAAAATGAAGGGTTTTGAAGGAAAAAATGGATGTCAATTTGCATAAATTTGGCAATATAATTCATTTGAAATTTGTGCAAATTGTATCAAATCCAGCCTTTCTCCTCGCACATTTTCGGGAATGTCCATCTTATTTAACACTTTTTTAATATCTTCTTTACAAGTACAAAGTCCGTCAAAATTTGCAACTGCGTTGACCAATGTTTTTCGTCTTTGCCCAAATGCTGCCTTGACGAGTTTGAAAAAATGTGACTCGTTGGACAGTGTGACAGGCGGCACCGCATATCGATGCAGCCGCACCACCGAAGACCAGACTTTAGGCGGCGGCACAAAAGCGTGGGGCGGCACTGCGCAGATGACATCGGCTTGGCAGTAATACTGCACGGCGACGGATATGGCACCGTAGGCCTTGGTCCCGGCCTTGGCGCACAGCCGGTCTGCCACCTCCCGCTGCACCATCACGACAATGTCTGAGATAGGGTGCTTCTCTTCCAAAAGCCGCATTAAGATGGGGGTGGTGATATAATAAGGTAGATTGGCGACCACTTTGATGGTGCGCCCCGCCGCGTATTCTTGGAACAGAGCGGCCAGGTCCACCTTCAGGATATCGGCATTTAGGATGGTGACATTGTCCCAATCCCGCAGGTTTTCGGAGAGCACGGGGATGAGCCCCCCATCCAGCTCCACCGCGACAACCCGTCCGGCACGGGCGGCCAGCTCCTGTGTAAGGACGCCGATGCCCGGCCCGATCTCCAGCACAAAGGTATTTGCATCCAACGCAGCGCCTGCGACGATGCGGGACAGGACCGATGTGTCGGTCAAAAAGTTCTGACCCAGCGCCTTATTAAAACGGAGATTGCGCTCTGCCATCATTCGCCGGGTATTTTTTGAAATATTTTCCATAACCGCCCCTTAATGGTTTGCATTGCCGTCATGCACGTTGCGGGGGTTGAATTTCTTCATGGCCTCCACCAGCTTTTCGGGGGGCTGGAATGTGAGCAGGCATTGTTTTTCCTTCGCACGATAAAGCACGGCGTAAACATTGCCTGCGGCGGGGTCATAGACGGCATCAAACTTGGTCTCGATGCTCTGGTTTTTGAATTCGGCCGCATACATGGGATCGTCGAGCTTTGCCATGCATTCGATGTTTTTGCAGGACAGGCTGGTCAGCCGTTTGCGCGTCTGGCGGCCCTTAATCTTGTCGATGTCCAGATCCCCGTTGGTGAAGATGTATTCAAATTCCAAATTGCTGTTGCGGATGAGGATGTATGCGCCATAAAAGGCACCCACAACCAGCAGCAGGGAGAAGGAACCGATGAATTGACTGAGCTGTGTAAAATTAAAGATGACAATAACGATCAAACTGACGAGGGTTGCAAGCAGGATGAAGCCAATTTTTTTCAGCACATCCAAGCCTGTCGGTTTTTTTTGAACCAGATATTCTAAAAAAGTATCCATGTTTGTCCTCCTGATTGCATTTGTGCCATTGTATCACAATTGCAGTATAATTGCAATGGACTTCATAAAGTATTCATTTTTTTGTTTGTGTTTACGCGCAAAAATGTCACATTTTCTTCCAAATGGGTCCTGTGGAAGGCATCGGACGCACGATCCTGGCTGCGCTTTTGTTTACATGGAAGTGTACGGCACGGTGGGCAGAATGTCCGCCACCTCGATGATCACGGTTTCCACGGCCTTGTGGGCGGCGTAGAAAAGCGTCTGTCCGGTTCCGCCTGACCTGCCGTCCGCAATGGCGATGAGGCGCTGACAGTGGTCCACCATGTATCGGTTGCGCGCCTGCATGCAGCCCGGCACATAGCGGGGGCTGATGCACGTCACGGTGTCGCATTGCCGCAGGATGGCTTCGTACCGGCGCTGGTCGGCGGCGTTCCACCGCTGTGCCTGGGTGGGGCAGGGAAGGGCCGCTTCCAGCGTCAGCGCTCGATTGGATTTGCGCCGGGCGAGCACCGCCTCCGCCGCCCAGATGTCCACGCCAAGCGCCATGCCAGTGATAAAATGGGTGTAGCCCGCGCCGATGGCATCCGCAATGGCGGCATCCAGCCGCTGCTTGAGACATACACATCTGCCATCCCGCTCGTCAAAGCCCCATGGCAGATTCTGCGGTCGTTTGCCTGTAAACGCTACGGTTTCTGCGCGGTTCGCCACATGATCCCCTCCGCTCCCATTGTACCAAATCATGTATATTGTATCCGAACGCGGGAGGGCTTGTCAATAGGAATCAGAAAAAATTTCCAATTGTTGGGTGCCACATATCGCGTATTGCAGCATCAATGGGCACAAAAAAAGAGGGCGGTGACCCTCTTTTTGCGTTTTGTCTATAGCAGCGCTGCCACTTGTTCCCCCATCTCCCGGGTCCCCAGCACGGCGTCGCCGGCCGCCGCCAGGTCGGCGGTGCGGTACCCTTTCTGCAGCACGGCCTGAACGGCACGTTCTACCGCGCCGGCCTCCTCGCTCAGTCCCAGCGAGCTGCGCAGCAGCATGGCGGCGGACAGGATGGTGGCCAAGGGGTTGGCCCTGTTTTGCCCCGCAATGTCGGGCGCGGAGCCGTGGATGGGCTCATACATGCCGCAGGTGCCTTCCCCCAGGCTGGCGGAGGGCAGCATGCCGATGGACCCTGTGATGGTCGCGGCGAGGTCGGACAGGATGTCCCCGAACAGGTTGCTGGTCAGGATGACGTCAAACTGCCGTGGATGGGTCGCAAGCTGCATGGCGGCGTTGTCCACATATAGGTGGTCCAGTCGCACGTCGGGAAAGTCTGCGGCCACCTCCGTGACCACCCTGCGCCACAGCTTGGAGCTGGTCAGGACGTTGGCCTTGTCCACCGAGGTGAGATGCCCCCGCCGCTCCCTGGCAAGGGAGAAGGCGCACCGCGCAATGCGTTCCACCTCGTAGGTGTGATAGGTTTCGGTGTCAAAGGCATAGTCCTCCCCTGTCCCGTGGTCCCCAAAGTAGATGCCGCCTGTGAGCTCCCGTACCACCAGAAGATCCAGGCCGTCCCCGATCACGCGGTCTTTCAGGGGGGAGGCGTCTGCCAGCTCGGGCAGCAGGGTGGCAGGGCGGAGATTGGCGAACAGCCCCAGCTCCTTGCGAAGGCCCAGCAATGCCTTTTCGGGCCGCATGTCATCAGGCAGCGTATCCCACTTGGGTCCGCCGACCGCACCCAGCAACACCGCGTCGCTCGCCTTGCAGGCCGCCAGGCTCTCATCGGGCAGCGGTACGCCATAGCGGTCGATGGCACAGCCGCCGGCTTCCACAAATTGGTAATGAAAGGCGTGCCCAAACCGCGTACCCACACGGTTTAGGACACACAGCGCCGCGTCGATGATCTCGGGGCCGATGCCGTCCCCGCGGATGACCGCAATGTGGTAGGTCATGCCCTTTCGCCCCCCTTTTGCAGCATGGACCGGACATAGCCCGTCAGTCCCCCCTGTGCCATGAGTTCCTTCATAAAGGGCGGGAAGGGGGCGGCGGCATAGGTCTCGCCCCGGGTGAGGTTTTGGATTTTTCCGGTGTCAAAGTCGATGGCGAGCGTATCCCCCGTTTCCGCTTTCCCGATATCCGCACATTCCAAAATGGGCAGGCCGATGTTGATGGCGTTGCGGTAAAAAATCCGCGCGAAGGACTCGGCCACGACGCATGCGATCCCGCTGGCGGCGATGGCGATGGGGGCGTGCTCCCGGGAGGAGCCGCACCCGAAGTTGCGCCCGCCCACCAGGATGTCTCCCGGCTTCACCCGGGTCACAAAGGTGGGATCAATGTCCTCCATGCAGTGCTTGGCGAGTTCTGCTCGGTCACTGGTGTTGAGGTAACGTGCGGGGATGATGACGTCGGTATCCACGTTGTCCCCATATCTCAAAACGGTGCCTTTTGCGTTCATTTTCCTTCTCCTCCCTTTGTCAAAGCGCCTCGGGGCTTGCGATCCTGCCCGCTACCGCCGATGCCGCCGCCACCGCCGGGCTGGCGAGATACACCTCGCTGCCGGGGTGCCCCATGCGTCCCACGAAGTTCCGGTTGGTGGTCGCCACGCACCGTTCCCCGTCGGCCAAGATGCCCATGTACCCGCCCAGGCAGGGCCCGCAGGTCGGGGTGGACACCACGGCGCCCGCCTCAATGAACTGCCGCAGCAGCCCTTCCTCCATGGCCTGCAAGTAAATGGCCTGTGTGGCGGGCAGGATGATGGTGCGGACCGCGACATGCCGCCCCGCCAGCACGGCCGCAGCCACGCGCAGGTCGGAGATGCGCCCGTTGGTGCAGGACCCGATGACCACTTGGTCGATGGGAACCTCTCCCGCTTCGTCCACCGTGCGGGTATTTTCGGGCAGGTGGGGGAAGGCCACCGTGGGCCGGATGGCAGAGAGGTCAAGGTGGATGGTCCGCGTATAGTCCGCGTCGGGATCAGGTGCATAGGAGATGGGCGGCTTGGCATGATGTTCCGAAAGGTAGGCAAGCGTTCTGTCGTCCACCGGGAAGATGCCGTTTTTCGCCCCCGCTTCGATGGCCATGTTGGCCATGCTCAGCCGGTCGTCCATGCTGAGGGATGAAACGCCGTCCCCTGTAAACTCCAGCGACTGGTACAGCGCGCCGTCCACACCCAGTATGCCGATCAGGTGCAAGATGACGTCCTTGCCGCTCACCCAGGGATTGAGCTTCCCGGTGAGGCGGACTTGGATGGCAGAAGGGACTTTGAGCCACACCTTGCCCATCGCCATGGCGCCCGCCATGTCGGTGCTGCCCACGCCGGTGGAAAACGCGCCCAGCGCCCCGTAGGTGCAGGTGTGCGAATCCGCGCCGACGACGAGATCCCCCGCGGTCACCAGGCCCTTTTCGGGCAGAAGTGCATGTTCAATCCCCATCTCGCCCACCTCAAAGTAGTGGACGATGCCCTGCGCATGCGCAAATTCCCGCATGCGCTTGGCCTGCTGCGCGGACTTGATGTCCTTGTTGGGGCAGAAGTGGTCGGGTACCAGCGCGATTTTTTCCTTGTCAAACACGCGGTCTGCGCCCATTTCGTAAAACGCCTCAATGGCGACGGGCGCGGTGATATCGTTGCCCAGCACCATGTCCGCTTCCGCAAGAATCAGCTGTCCCGCCGCAACTTGGGGCAGCCCCGCCTTTTTTGCCAAAATCTGTTGCGTCATGGTCATCCCCATGGCATGCACCTCCCAAAAATGTCCCGCATGTGGCGGGCCTGTTTTTTCTTTATTATATCAAAAAAATTTGCTTTTGTCACTCGTTTGATACTGTAAAAGCAGAAAACGTGTGCCTCTGCGCCGCACAAAGTCAAAAAACAGCTACTTGTATAATGGAGGCGCAAAAGGGAAATACTGTGATCGATAAGCGATCACATGAAAGGAGACCCATGGTATGAATCTCACCACCAAGGAACTGTCCCTGCTGGAGGACCAGCTGGGCTATGAACAGGTGCTCACCAAGAAGTACCGCGCTTTTGCCAGCCAGTGCACCGACGCACAGCTCAAGATCAAGTGTAACCAGATTGCGGACAAACACCAGCAGCATTTTAACACGCTGATGGGGTACCTGCAGTAGAGGAGGGGGACGAAGATGAATGACGGGCCAAGCAGGCAGATGATGACCGACCAGGAGATGATGGATGATGCCATTGCCAGCCAGAAGCTCATGGACGCAAATTACAACAACTGTGCCAACGAGGCAACCAGCAGCCAGCTGCGCTCCACGTTTTTGAACCTGTTAAAAGACGAGCATGAGATCCATGCGGAGTTGTTTGCGCAGATGCAGGAGCGGGGGTGGTATCAGGTCAAACAGGCGGACCAAAACCAGATCAACCAGACGCGCAAAAAATTTACAAACAGTCAGCTGGGATAAAAGAAGGTGTGCGTTGGCACGCACACCTTCTTTTATCTATTTGCAAAGGGCATGTAGGCCCGGAAGGCCGTCGGAAGGGCATACTGTTCGGATAGGGCTTGTTTTTCCACCCAGACCAGGTGCGGGTTTTCCAAAATTTGGGTTACCTGTACGCGATACCCCACCATGTGCCATTCCACGTGGGTGAAGATGTGTTTGGCGGCGGGCAGCGAGGTGAGCGCGCCTCTAATGCCCCACTGCGCCAGCACCTCTTCGGCTTGGTCGGGGGTGAGTTCGCCGTCCGCATTGGGCAGCTCCCACATGCCGCCCAAGAGCCCGCCTGCCTTGCGTTTGCGCAGGGCGGTGCGGGGACCGTCGTAGAGCACGAACACCGTCTTGTGCTCCACCCGGCGGGGCTTTTTGGGCGCTTTCACGGGCAGCCGGTCCACCATATCCCGCCGGTGGCCCTCGCAGTGCATACGCACGGGGCAGTCCGCACAGTGTGCCGCACCGACGGGCAGGCACACCATCGCCCCCAGCTCCATGAGCGCCTGTGTGAATGCACCGGCGTGCCCTTCGGGGATGACGGCCGCAACCGCCTGTGTGATAGCGGTCTTTGCGGCGGGGGTGGCGATGTCCGCCTCGTATGCCAGGATGCGCGATACCACGCGCAGCACATTGCCGTCCACCGCGGGCGCGGGGATGCCAAATGCGATGGAGGCGATGGCGCCCGCCGTATAGGGACCGATGCCGGGCAGGGCACAGAGCGCCTCCACCGAAGCGGGCAGCTGGCCTCCGTGCCGCTCGCATAGGAGCTGTGCCGCCTTTTTGAGATTGCGCGCCCGGCTGTAATACCCCAGCCCTTCCCACAGCTTGAGGAGCGTGTCTTCCTCCACGGCCGCAAGCGCGGGGATGTCGGGGAGGGCCGCCATGAACCGCTCAAAGTATGGCTTGACCGCCTCCACCCGCGTCTGCTGGAGCATGATCTCCGAGACCCAGACCCGGTAAGGTGTCGGATCGGAGCGCCAGGGCAGGACGCGGGCGCTTGCGGCATACCAGTCGAGCAGGGGCGGGACAATGGGTGCCAGGGAAGGCAGGTTGTTTGGGGTCATTTTGATGGTTCCTTTCTTCATACGTACGTTTCAGAGGGGCGCGTATGCAGTGGCCTTCCTCTGTGCATCACTTCTATTATATACCCCATTGATTGGGGGTGCAAGTCTCATTTGATCCCAATTTGGCAGATGGTGTCCGAAATGGCAGGAAAATTTGAACAATCTGTAAACACTGTTTGACCTTTCTTGACTTTTGATAAAAAGGGTGTATAATATAGTTGTAACAAAAAAGAGGTGTTTGAAAAAGGTCAAAGTAAGTCAAAGTCAAAAAGATAAAAATGGAGAAAAGGGGTGATGACATGGGGATCTCGGACATGATTGCGGAGTTTATTTACGACGCACTTCGGACAGGCGGCGGCGCGGCGGAGCTGCAGCGGAACGACCTGGCGAACAGCTTTGGCTGTGTGCCGTCCCAGATTAACTATGTGATTGCCACCCGGTTCACACCCGAGCGGGGATACATTGTGGAGTCCAAGCGGGGCGGCGGCGGATACATCAAGATTCGCCGCGTCACTGTCACAAAGAGCGAATACCTGATGCATGTGGTAAACAGCATTGGGGAAACGCTGGATGGGAAGACGGCGCAGGTGTTTATCACCAACCTGTTTGAGGCAGGGATTATCAGTCATAGCGAGGCATGTATTATGCTGGCTGCTGTGAGCGATCGCAGCTTGGGCACAGGGAACCGGGACGGCGTCCGGGCGGCGGTGCTCAAAAATATGTTACTGGCGCTGTTGGAAGCAAAGAGCAGATAAGGAGGTTTTCATTATGTTGTGTGAACGGTGTCATAAAAATCCGGCAAACGTATATTATTCGCAGGAGATCAACGGAGAGAAAAAGGAACTGCATGTGTGCAGCGATTGCGCAAAGGAGATGAACCTCTCGCTGCATGCGTTTTCCCCCGAGAGCTTCATCAATCACTTCATGGGCCAGGGCTTTTTGGGGACTGCGGGCCTGATGCAGACCGCGGCGCCCAGCCGTGCGGCATGCGATGAATGCGGCATGACCATGGAGCAGTTTGCAAGCGGCGGCCGGTTTGGGTGCGCGCACTGTTATGACGTGTTTGCGCCCTACCTGCCCGAGACGCTCAAAAAACTGCATGGCCGGGCGGCCCACACGGGCAAGGTGCCTGCGCGGCTGGCGGGCAAGGTGCACGTCAAGAGCGTTTTAGAGGAGAAAAAGATGGAGCTGAGCCGTGCCATTGCCAATGAGGAGTATGAGCGGGCGGCCATCCTGCGGGATGAGATCAAAAAACTGGAACAGGACGGAGGGGACACAAAATGAGTGTTTGGTATGAAACGGCGGGGGACGACGTGGTCGTCTCCACGCGTGTGCGGTTGGCACGAAACTGCAAAGATTTCCCCTTTCGCCCGTCTGCGGAACAGGTTGGGCAGATTACCGAACAGGTGAAGGCGGCGCTGGACCGGGGCAGCTTCCCCTACGAAACCATCGCGGTGGATGCGCTGGACGGGACAGACAGACAGGCGCTCCTAGAGCAGCATCTCATCAGCCAGCAGCTGGCCCAGTATGGCGGGACGCTGCTGCTGGGGGAGGACAAGACCACCGCCATCATGCTAGGGGAGGAGGACCACATCCGCATCCAATGTATCCTGCCGGGGTTGGCGCTGGACGAAGCGTATCAGACGGCAGACCGGGTGGATGACCTCATCGGAGAGCAGGTGGACTATGCGTTTTCGGGCGAGTTTGGGTATCTGACCCATTGCCCCACCAATGTGGGCACCGGCCTGCGCGCATCCGTCATGCTGCATCTGCCCGCCCTGTCCATGAGCGGCAAGCTGCGCAATATCATGGCGGCAGTCCCCAAGCTGGGGATCACGGTGCGGGGCTTTTATGGGGAAGGCACGGAAGCATCGGGGTGCCTGTACCAGTTTTCCAACCAGGTCACGCTGGGCCTGTCCGAACGGGAGATCATTGGCCGGCTCAAGGAGGTCGTTGGGCAGGTTACCGAGCTGGAGCGTTCGGAGCGGACGCAGCTCTATGGGGCCAATAAGCTGCAATTGGAAGACCGCGTCTGGCGCGCATACGGCACATTGCGGTATGCAAAGCTCTTGACATCCGGGGAGTGCATGAATCTGCTTTCGGATGTGCGGCTGGGCGTCAGCCTGGGCATTCTGCCGGGGCTGTCCATTGGCAGCCTTACCAAGCTCATGATCCAATCCGAACCCGCCAATTTGATGGAAACATATGGAAAAGATTTGACCCCCGCGCAGCGGGATGAAAAGCGCGCTTCTTTGGCCGCAGCGGTATTGGGCGCGCAATAAGTTGCGATTCATAGCAATTGTGAGAAGGAGGAATGGATATGATGGATTTTTTCAGTCGGTTTACGGATAAAGCAAAACATGTGATTCAGCTCGCGTCCCAAGCGGCGCTGCGCCTGGGGCATGGCTATGTGGGGACGGAGCACCTGCTGTTGGGGCTGATCGAAGAGGACAGCGGCGTCGCGGCAAAGATCCTTGCCAATGCGGGCGTGACGGAGGAGAAGGTCGTGGATAAAATCGGCCAGCTCATCGGCGTCAACAGCCCGCTTTCGGCGGAGCAGATCTCGCTGACGCCGCGCAGCAAGCGGGTGCTGGAGCTTGCGATGCAGGAGGCCGCACGGCTGGGCCAAAACTATGTGGGAACCGAGCATCTGCTCTTGGGGCTGATTGGCGAAGGGGAGAGTGTTGCGGTTCGTATCTTGATCGAGCTGGGCATCCCGCCCCACAATTTCTATAACGACATCCTGGCCGCCATTTCGGGAGAAAGCCTGACAGCGGCGGGCCAGAAGGGTCCCGGCATGAAACAGAAGGGGGACACCAAGACGCTGGACGAGTTTGGCCGCGATTTCACCCAGATGGCCGCGGAAGGCAAGTTCGACCCCGTGGTGGGCCGGGACGGCGAGATTGAGCGGGTCATCCAGATCCTCTCCCGCCGCACCAAGAACAACCCCTGCCTCATTGGGGAACCGGGCGTCGGCAAAACGGCAATTGCAGAGGGCCTGGCCCAGCGCATCGTCGCGGGGGATGTCCCGGAGATGCTGAAGGACAAGCGGGTGGTGTGCCTGGATCTGTCCTCCATGATCGCGGGCGCTAAATACCGCGGCGAGTTTGAAGAACGCCTTAAAAAGGCGATGGAAGAGATTGTTTCAGATGGGAAAATCATCCTGTTCATCGACGAGCTGCACACCATCATCGGCGCGGGCGCGGCGGAGGGTGCGATGGATGCCTCCAACATCCTAAAACCCAGGCTGGCACGGGGCGAGATGCAGGTCATTGGCGCAACTACACTGGATGAATACCGCAAGTATATCGAAAAGGATGCGGCGCTGGAGCGCCGGTTCCAGCCCGTGACGGTGGGCGAGCCGTCCGAGGAGGAGGCGCTGGCAATTCTGCATGGGCTCCGGGATAAATATGAGGCGCACCATGGCGTCAAGATCACAGATGAAGCGCTGGCTGCTGCCGTCAAGCTGTCGGTTCGGTATGTGACCGACCGGTATCTGCCCGACAAGGCCATCGACCTCATGGATGAGGCCGCCTCCCGTGTGCGGCTGAAGACCTTTACGGCGCCGCCCGACTTAAAGGAGCTGGAGAGCCGTCAGGCAAAGCTCAAGCAGGAGAAGGCGGAGGCCATCAACGCGCAGGACTTTGAAAAGGCAGCCACCCTGCGGGATGAGGAGCAGAAGCTGTCGAGCGAGATTGCCAGCCAGAAGGAGGCATGGCAGAAGAACAATTCTTCTGCGAAGATGGTCGTTGGAGAAGAGGAGATTGCAGAGGTGGTCTCGGGCTGGACGGGCATCCCCGTCAAGCGGCTGGCCGAGGAGGAGACCGAACGGCTCTTAAAGCTGGAGGATGTGCTGCACCAGCGTGTCGTCGGGCAGGAGGAGGCTGTGAAGGCCGTCGCCAAGGCGGTGCGGCGCGGGCGCGTTGGGCTGAAAGATCCCAAGCGGCCCATTGGCTCCTTTATCTTCCTGGGCCCCACCGGCGTCGGCAAGACGGAGCTCACCAAGGCACTTGCCGAGGCGCTGTTTGGGGATGAAAACGCCTATGTCCGGCTGGACATGTCCGAATATATGGAGAAGCACTCGGTATCCCGTATGGTGGGGTCGCCTCCCGGGTATGTCGGGTATGAAGAAGGGGGACAGCTCACCGAGAAGATCCGCCGGAAGCCCTATTCGGTCGTGCTGTTTGATGAGATCGAAAAGGCACATCCCGACGTGTTTAACATGCTGCTCCAGATTCTGGAGGATGGGCAGCTCACCGACTCCCAGGGGCGCAAGGTGGACTTTAAAAACACCGTCATCATCATGACTTCCAACGTGGGTGCGCGGGACATCACCCAGCAGAAGCGGCTGGGCTTTGGTGCGGCGTCCGATGATGCGGATAAGGACTATGAGAAGATCAAGGAAAACGTCATGGGAGAGCTCAAGCGGGTATTCCGTCCCGAGTTTTTAAACCGTGTGGATGAGATCATCGTGTTCCATCAGCTGTCTGAAGAGGATATCAAAAAGATCGCGCATATCATGGTACGCAACCTCTTCTCCCGGCTGGCGGACAACGGCATTACGGCCGAGCTGGATGAGAGCGCGGCGGACTATGTTGCCAAAGCGGGATTTGACCCGGTGTATGGCGCGCGGCCTCTCCGCCGGGTGATTCAGTCCAAGATTGAGGATCTCTTTGCCGAACAGATGCTGGAGGGCAAGATCAAGGCAGGGGATTCGGTTGTCGTCAAGGCGAAAGACGATGCCATTGTGATCGAGCCCAAGAAAAAGCCCCGTGCCGCGGCGAAGAAAGCGGATGCGGAGGCATAAGAAGGCTCGGCAAGCGGCATGGTGCTGTGATGGGGCTGTTGTGGATTCATAAAAAAAAGCGCACAGAGTATTCTGTGCGCTTTTTTGCATGCTGACCGTTATCGGTTCATTTCGCTCTGGTCGCTGCCGGGCTGATGGGCGGCGATGACGCCTGTGATCTCGGTGATGTCCGAAGCAGGCATGTCTCCGCCGATGGTGTTTTTGACCGCCGCCATGGCATTGCCGATCTGGAGTGCCCGGCGGATGTCGGGTTCCTTTACGACACCATACAGGACGCCTGCGACATAGGCATCCCCGCTGCCGATGCGGTCTACCACCTCGATGTTTTGATAAGGAGCCTCCTCATAGAAGGCGCCGTCATAGTAGATCTTGGAGGTGAAGTTGTGCCGCGTCGGGCTGACCACTTCCCGCATGGTGGTCGCGACAATCTTACAGCCGTATTCATCCGCGTAGCTTTTCATGATTTCCTCCAGGGTGCCTGTCTTTCGGAACATCCGGCGGGAGGTCTCCTCCGACACAAACAGGATGTCCACATAGGGCAGAATCGCGGTGATGGTGGCCCGTGCGGTGTCCTCGTCCCATAGGGTAGCCCGGTAGTTGACGTCAAAGGAGATGGCGGCGCCGCTTTCTTTGAACTGCCGGATGAGCGAAAGCGCGGTCTGTTTGAGGCTCTCTCCCAGGGCCAGCGAGATGCTGCTGATGTGAAAGATGCTGGTTTTTCCGAACACGGTGGGGTCAATCTCGTCCATGGTGAGCGAAGTCATGGAGGAGGCGGCCCGGTCGTAGATCACGGAGGATTTCCGGGGATATGCGCCGCTCTCATAGTAGTAGATACCCAGCCGCCGGGTGGGGGAGGTATCGTACACGATGTAGTCGTCACTCACGTTGCCGAACCGGATCTTATTGCGCACAAAGTGGCCGATCTTGTTTTCGGGCAGCTTGGTGAGGATGGCCGAACGCGCACCCAGCCGCGCCGCGCCCGACATGACGTTGAGCTCCGAGCCGCCCACGTTTTTGTCAAAGGTCTCGCTTGTGGAAATTTTTTCCTTTCCGTCGGGGGAGAGACGGAGCATGACTTCCCCAAATCCAATGAGATCAAATTCCCGGTTTTTGTTGATGGTATGCATGATGATTTCACACTCCATTCAATAGGTAGGGATGGGTTTTACTGTGTTGCTGCATATCGATCAGCCCGCTTGAGCTTGATCATCAGTATGATCTGCCAGATGAACAAGGCGGCATGTATCCAAAATGCAAATTCCGCCAGGTAGAATGCAATATCCGAAAGCACATCGTTCCGTATCAGGCCGAAAAAGAAATACATGCTGCCAATGTCACCTGCATCGGGGAGGAGCAGATGGATCGCAAGGTAGGTCAGGCAAAATCCGATTTGTAGCCATTTCATGGTTTTAGAGCGCTCCAGATAGGATGCTGCAAACAGATTGGTCACAAAAAATATGATCACATGGAGAAATGGTACCAGCAAAAATGTCAGGGCAAATCGGATCCATCCCATGTTTACGAACCAAGATGCCGCAGCGATCAAGATCAGCCCCCAGCTTACCAGCAGCGAAATAATGCGGCTGGCAGACCGTTTTTTTGGGCTTTTCGAATACCCCAGACTGTACCGCCTATCATTCCGCCTACCGTAACAACTGGTGCTGCAATGAAGAGAAACAGCAAAATGGAATTTGGAATATAGGATAACATGGCAATCATCCCTTCTTGGTGATACGATTGTCGCTTTTTTTATTATACCCTGTTTCTATCCAAAAGGCAAGTAGCGGTAAAAAAGTTGTATAACCCTTTATTGTATAAAAGCTGGCCCAGTTTGGCAAACTGATACGGGTACCAGCATAGTCCGCAATATTTGCAACATTTCCCGCAATATTGACCTTGTTTTGGGTGTTTCGCTGCGATATAATGAACAATAACATAAATATATCAGAACAAAGGAGGTCCTGACCATGGAAATGACATTTCGCTGGTATGGCGCGGATGACCCCGTAACGCTGGACAAGATCCGCCAGATCCCCGGCATGACGGGCATCGTGACCGCTATCTACGACATCCCGGTGGGGGAGGCGTGGCCGCTGGACCGGATTTTGGCCCTCAAAAAGACGGTGGAGGATGCGGGGCTCAAGCTGTCCGTGATTGAAAGCGTGCCCGTGCATGAGGACATCAAGACGGGAGATGGCGACCGGGACCGGTACATCGAAAATTACTGTACCACCCTGCGCAACCTCGCGCAGGCGGGGGTAGACACGGTGTGCTACAACTTCATGCCCGTGTTTGACGGGACGCGCGCTGACCTCGCACATGAACTGCCCGACGGTTCCAACGCCCTCATCTACGACGAGGCGCAGGTGGCGCGGATGGATCCCGCCGCGGGGGACCTGTCCCTGCCCGGGTGGGACAGCAGCTACACCAAGGACGGTCTGCGTGCGCTCCTGGACAAGTACCGCACCATCACGGAAGAGGACCTGTGGAACAACCTCAAATATTTCCTGGACCGCGTCATCCGCGTGGCGGAGGAGGTCAAAATCAAAATGGCCATCCACCCGGATGATCCGCCTTGGGGCATCTTCGGCCTGCCCCGCATCATCACGAGCAAGGAGAACATCGAGCGGTTTCTTGCGCTGTATGACAGCCCCTATAACGGCCTCACCCTGTGCTCGGGGTCGCTGGGCGTGACGCGCACCAACGACATCGCGGACATGGTGCGTGCCTTTGCGGGCCGTATCCACTTTGCGCATATCCGCAACGTCAAAATCACGGGCCCGCACTCCTTTGAGGAGGCGGCGCACCTGTCTTCCTGCGGCTCGCTGGACATCGTGGAGATCCTAAAAGCATATCATGATACGGGTTTTGATGGGTATATCCGCCCCGACCATGGGCGCATGATCTGGGGAGAGACTGGGCGGCCAGGGTATGGCCTGTATGACCGTGCGCTGGGCGCGACCTACATCAACGGCATCTGGGAGACACTAGAAAAACTGGATAAATAAGACAGAAAGGAAGCGGATGAACATGCAATTGCCATTTCAGATCGATTTAAACGGCAAGGTGGCGGTGGTCACGGGGGGCGGCGGCGTCCTGTGCGGGATGTTTGCCCGTGCCATTGCGGCATGCGGCGCGAAGGTCGCCATCTTGGACCTCAAAAAGGAGGCCGCCGACAAGGTCGCTTCGCAGATTGCGGCAGAAGGCGGAACCGCCATGGGCGTTGCGGCCAACGTGCTGGAGCTCGACAGTCTGAAGGCTGCACACAAGACGGTGACAGAGGCGTATGGGCCGTGTGACATTCTGGTGAACGGTGCGGGCGGCAACCATCCCAAGGGGACCACGTCCAACGAGTATTTTAAGGCGGAGGACATGCAAAACAGCGAGCTCATCTCCTTCTTTGACCTGGACCCCAAGGGCGTTGAGTTTGTGTTTAACCTGAACTTTTTGGGGACATTGCTTCCCACGCAGGTGTTTGCCAAGGACATGGTGGAGCGGCCGGGCTGCACCATCTTAAATGTGTCCTCCATGAATGCCTTCCGGCCTCTTACTAAGATTCCGGCATACAGCGGGGCCAAGGCGTCAGTTTCCAATTTTACCCAGTGGCTCGCGGTGCACTTTGCCAAGGCGGGCATCCGGGTGAATGCCATCGCGCCGGGCTTCTTTGTGACGGAGCAAAATCGAACGCTGCTCAAAAACCCCGATGGCAGCTTTACGCCGCGGTCAGAGAAGATCCTTGCCGCAACCCCGATGGGCCGGTTTGGCGAGGCGGAAGAGCTGGTTGGAACGGTGCTGTGGCTGCTCTCCAATGAGGGTGCGGGCTTTGTGACGGGGGTTGTCGTCCCGGTGGACGGCGGATTCTCCGCATATTCGGGTGTATAAACGCATCAGATACCAAAACCATGCCGGGATTATCCCGGCATGGTTTGTATTTTTATCTTTGAATGCTGCATGGGTGCTGTATATCTGACCTCAGCTATGTTTTTGCAGGCTGTTCTGGGAAGATAGGCACTTTTCTCATGTATATCACAAAAAAACCGGGCCTTTGGGCCCGGTTTTTTTCAAATTCTGCTTATTCGCCAAGCAGCGCAAGATATGCTTCAAACACCTGCATGGCCTGCGCTACAGTTGCGTCATTGACTGTCCCGGATACATAGAAAAACGCGTTTTCCTGCGCCTCTCCGTCTACCACAACGGGCAGTGCATACAGCTTGCCGTCTTCCGCTTTGAGCTCGGGATGCGCGTCCACATATGCCTTGGCGGTGGGCGCCAAATCCAGATACGCATCCAGCGGCAGCAGCGCACCTTGGCCAACCACATTGGTCACGGTGTCTGCATCCCATGCACCAAAGGGCAAAAATGCGGCAGGTTCGCCGGCAGCCACCATAAGGTAGGATTGATCGGTATAGTCATCGGATGCTTGGATGATTTCGATGTCCGTGGTATTTACCTGCGCCACGGCTTGTTCCAGCAGTGACATGTCCGTTTCGTGGCCAGCGGGCACAAAAATGGTCAAATGCTGTGCCGTGGCATCGTCTTCCCCGGTGATGATGGCGGTCGGGCCGTCCGCGCCGCCGATAATGGCAGTTGAGGACGCAAAGCCCATCTCTTTCAGCAGCGCCACGAGGTCCACCGACTCTTCGGGCACCTCAACCGTCACTTCCCCTTCCTCCATGGGTGCCGCTTGGGAAGTCATGGTGAATTTCATGCCGAACGCCGAGAAGGGCGCCTGGTCCGTTTCGGTCATCGGAACGCTGATTTCCATGGTCATGTCGGCCTTTTGCGTGTCTTCATTGACGTCCATGGTCATGTCGATATCAAAGACCATCCCCGCATAGGAAGGATCTTCTTCCAATGCTGCAAGCAACTCCTCGACCGAAACATCCATCGTTTCCGCCGCACTCTGCAGGGAGATGGCAAACAATGTATCCTTGTCGATGGACAGGGTATACCGCGTCGTGCCATCCTCCAATGTGGTGGCCTGCATCACATCGTTGCCAAAGAGCGTGGTATATGTCGTGTACAGGTTGTTGATCAGATAGGAATCCGTCGCCGTCAGTTCCCGCCCCGTGAAGTTAGAAACCAGATATTCCCACATGGTACCCGACGTAAGAAGGGTGGACATGTCGGGCATGGTGACGCCGCTGGTCTGGCTCAGCAGGTCCATCAGATCCTGTGTTCCCAGTTTATACCAGGCATCGGGATCGATTGCGTTTGTCACTTCGTTTTCCCCAAACAGGTCCAGCAACTCCTGCATGTTGTTAACCTTTACATAGAGATTGAGCGACGCGTCCACCAGCATGGTGGCATCCACGGTGATGGGCTCTGCAAAAAGGGCGGCATTCTCTTCAGGGATCGCCTGCTCAAGCTGTTCCATGAAAGCGGGCAGCTGGGTCAGATCCAGCGAAGCAGCAAGGCCAGAATTGCTGGTGACCCCCTGGGTCTGCTCCGTCACGGTGAGATCAAGGGAGAGGGTGACATCCCCCACCTCGGGGACATCCGAGAACACCAGCGAAAACGCCATGGTGGTGTCGCCCGAGAGCGCGGTCTCATTGGTCAGCGGCATGTCAAGGAAGGCGGCCAGAAAGTCCGAGTTGGCCGTCATATCCGCTTTGAGCTTTGCGAGATCCAGGACGATCACCTGCTGCACCGACGGATCCCAAGACACCTGCGCATCCAGGCTCTCCGCGATGAAGCGGGCAGGCACGTAGATACGTTCCTCCTTGATGTATGGCGCTGCGTCCAGCGTGATGGTTTCTTCGCCGTCGGCGGTCTGGACGGTTGCGTCCGTCTGCCCCTCCGTCAGCGTGATGACGGTATCCCCGCGGGTACCGGTGACGACGCCCGAATCGAAGGTCACGGTGCTGCCCAAAGCCTCGAAGATGGCGTGCATGGGAACCATCGTCCGGCCGTTTGTCAGCTCGGGCTTGGCGTCAAATGTAACAGCCTTCCCGTTGACGGTCACAGTGATGTTGTCCTCCGCGGACACCGGGACCAGCATGGCACACATGGCCAGCGTCAAGCACAAAAAAGCAGCAATGAATTTTGTTCGTTTTATCATAAAATGCAATCCTCCTTGTTTGGTATTCTGCCTGATTTTTCTGATTGCGTATTTTCACCATCGAAATGGCAGCTTCATTGTACACCCATTCCTATATGCTGTCAAGGGAAATTTGGTTAACACGGGAAGTTTTTCTGTTCGCTCTTGGGCACATTGGAAAAAGATGGGGATGCTCTTGACAATTGGAGCGGGATGTGGCATGATAGCAGTGTGAGAGGAATGGGTGCAATGTGGTGGAAGGGGGCTTTTTCCTATGAAATTTCAAGCATTGATGTTGGCGTTGTGGCTCTTGTGTCCCGTTTCCGGCATACAGGTCATCCCGCATGCCCCGCAGCATCCCTATTTGTCCATCACCTATGTGACGAATGATCCGGAAGTGCCCGAAACGGGCAAGATGATGAACTTTTATACGTATGATGTGGGCTCCAACACATTGAAAAAGCAGGCCGCCATCCCCTATCACTCCCAATATGCGCTGGGCGCGGTGGATTTAAAAAGGAATAAGGTATATTATACCAACAGAGAAATCAACGAGATTGGCAATGCGGATCACATATACGAATATGATATTGCTTCCAAGCAATCGGTTTGTTTGGAGTCCGAAAACAGAGCATATAATGATATCGCGGTGGTTGGAGACAAATTGCTGGTTTCCGCCATTCGTGCTGGGAACAATCCGGCCGTGTTTGACCTAAACACCCGTCAGTTTACGTATTTGCATGAAAAAAAAGGATATGAGGAAAGCCGATATGCTTGCTCGCCGCCCATACCGCTTGGTTATAATTTAAACACCCAAAAATTTCTTTATGTGTATGTAGAGCAGGAAAGGCTGTATGATAAGCAATATCGATCGGGCGAAAATCAATCAACCATTCCCTATCATATTGCTTTGATGGATATCAATTTGGAACATCAACAGACCTATACTTTTTATGAGGAAGAAGTACAGTATGCGACACAGATTTCGGAAAATCAAATCCTTTGTCAAACAACGGATGGCCCGCATGGCACAGGCAACCGAAAGGCATATCTTTTGGATATGAGCACCCAGCAATTAACCCAGCTGGATGCCATGCCCATGCCGAAAATGGCCAGTGTGATGGATTGTATCACCATTGATAACGGGAAAACCTTTTATGTTGCAGGCGTGTCAACGGATGGGACAAGCGGCGTATTTCGATATGACACGGCACAAGATTTGGTGGAGCCCATCCTGTTGGATGATGCACAAGGGGGCCATTTTGTCAATTTTACCATGTCCGCATACTGAGTTGGGACGATGCTAAATTGGATGATATGTTCGCATACGGGGGTGCGACCGCAGCGAGATGACGATGGATTGAGAGGAGGTGGGAACATGTGGAAAAGCAACGACCTGCTAAACGAGCAGACCGCATTTTCCATTGAACGGCTGACCTATCAAGGAGCCGTCAAGATGCCGGCCAGCCATTTCCATGAGCACTATGAGATCCTCTACGTGGAACGGGGGGAGCGGGCGCTGTTTATCATGGACAACTGCTTTCCGCTTAACAAGGGCTATATTGCCTTTATCCCGCCTTACAGCATCCATCGGACGGACAGCCGGGGCACATCCCCCCAGAGCCGTGTGCTGGTGAATTTTACGGATGCCTATATCCAGCCCCTTGTGGATCTGTTTGGCCCCGGCATTCTCGCCTGTTACAATATCCATCATCCTGTCTTGGCGCTGTCCGAGGAGCAGCGGGAGACCGTAAGCCGGCTGTTTTTGGATATGCTGGCGGAGTATCAGAACGGGATGCCCCTGTGGGAGGCGCGGGCTTCTTCCGCGCTTTTGTCGCTTTTGACGTATGCTTCCCGGTTGTCCCGGGAGCAGCTGGGCGGGATGGGGCAGAACGCGGAGTCCGAGACGGTTGCAAAAAAGATGCGTCAGGTCGCGCGGTTTATCGAGCAGAACTACGAAAAAAAGATTACGCTGGACCTGCTTTCCAAACAGTTTTATTTGAGCCCTTGCTACATCTCCCGTATGTTTAATAAGAGTATGGGTGTCAGCCTGGTGCGGTATGTCAACCAGATCCGCATCACCAAGGCGCAGTACCTGCTGGAAACCAGCGGGGACATCACGTCGGTCGCGTACAGCACGGGGTTTGAGAGCCTGACACACTTTGAACGGGTGTTTCGCAGCAGCCAGGGGATGTCCCCTAGTGAATACCACGAGCGTGCCAGGCAGCTGGCGGAGCAGGAAGATAAGACAGATGAATAAAAGCCGCATGCGCCCAGCATGCGGCTTTTTCCTATCCGCAAACAGGGAAAAAAGAAAGCCGTCCGCCAAAAGGACGGACGGCGCTTTGGTTGCGTTCTGTTCTGCTTGCTTTGCCGTATCATGCAGTTTGTCTTGGGTAGTCATGTGCACTTAATCGCAGCAGCTCTTCCGCAGGTCGGAGAGGGTGTCAAATGTGCAGTCCTCTTTTGCGGGCGGGAAAAACTCATCCAGCGGGAACTTGATCTTCTCGAACAGTTCGCAGGGATTGTCGTCCGTGCTCGCGATGCACTCCTTCTGCGGCACGCAGAAGTCGTAGGACGGGATGAGCAGCTGTACGTTGCGCTCGATCTTGACGATGGAGAACAAGCCGATGGAGACAAACACGCGCTTGCGCTCGCCGCCCATGACCAGCGCGTCGTCAAAGACGCGGCATACGCACTCGGGCACCGAGGAGAAATCCACCTCGTCGTCGCAGCTGCAGCATTTGTCTTTGATGTCCACGAGCTTCGCGGACAGGCAGATCGGGTCGACAACCTCCACGACGGCTTTCGGCATGTTGGTCTTGCGCCAGAGCTGCTGGTCAAAGCTGTCATATGTATATTTGGACTCGAATACCTTGGCATTGCCTTCGGAGCCAAAGAGGATGACCTTCTTGTCGAACGTGGCGAGACCTTCCACCTGGCAGGGACGCCCGACGCCGAGGAACACGTCCAGCGTGATCTTGAAGAAGAACTTGAGGTCAACCGTAAAATATCCTTTGTTAAACGGAACCGGTTCCACATCTGTGGTTTGCTCTAAAACCCACAATCGGATTTTCCCATCCCCAGATGATTTCCAGCATGGGGCGCCCCGTGACGCCGTCGGGTCTGCCATAGACGATTCTGTCCACCATGCCGCCCAGTACGGCGCGCAGGCAGGCATCCCCCTCCAAAAACTGACACGCGGCCTCCAGCGTGTCCGGTGCGTCTGCCGGTTCCGGCGATGCGGCCTCACAGGCCGCAAGCTGCCGCTGGCATGCCGCGATCTGCTGCTCGAAATCGGCTCCAAAGGCCGCAAACTGTGCGGGGGTGATGAGGCCCGATGCCTTATCCACATAGCTGTCCCGAATCGCCTTTTGGAGCCGCTCGATTTGGGCTGTAAGCGCCGCCGCTTGTGCTTGGCGCCAACGGGTCTCAGGTGGGGGCAGGTGGCTTTGGAGGAGGGATGCGATGTGTTTCGATACGGCGCATCGGCCGCCCAACACATCCAGCAGCGGCTCCATGACCGCGGCGATGATGTCCTCCTCCCGCACAAAGCCCACCGGGCACTGTTTGCCTTTCGCATAGGCATATTTATCCCGGCAGCGGAAGTAGTGGATGGCGCCGCCCGCGGAGCGGGAGGAGGTGCGGCTCATGGGCCGCCCGCAGAAGTGGCAGAAGACCTTGCCTGCCAGCGGGCTGACCTGCCCCGTTTGGGTGGCATGCCGCCGCCCTGCCATGGCCGCCTGCGTTGCCTCAAACTGTGCGCGCGGGATGATGGCCTCATGCATGCCGGGGACGGCGATCCACTCGTCTTCTGCCACGCGGCGGACGTGCTTGTTCTTATAGCTCACCTTCTCGGTGCGGTGCTGCACGACGTCGCCGCAATACACCCGGTTGTGCAGAATATCCCCGACGGTGGTGGGAATCCACCGGCCCGGGTCGCCCTCCCGGTAGCGCACGGTCTTGCGCAGGCCGGCTTGTTCCTGCCGCTTGCGGGGCGTCGGGACGCCGGCCTCATTTAGCATCTGGCAGATGCGCGCTGCGCCATACCCTGCGGCGTGCCAAGCAAATATCTGCCGGACGACGGCGGCGGGGCCGGGGTCGACGATGAGGTGATTTTTTTGTGTGGGATCCTTTTGGTATCCATAAGGTGGGAACGCGGCAAGGTATTCCCCCTGCTGCATCTTGTTATAAAACACCGACCGGATGTTGTCGGAGGTGTCCTCTAGGAACCATTCGTTGATGAGCCCGTTGATCTGACGGGCTTTTTTGTTGCCCCGGACCGCGGTGTCCGCGTTGTCCACCACGCTCACAAAGCGAATGCCCCACTCCAAAAAGCGGTCATGGAGGTATTCCTCAATGACCGCCATATCCCGGCTGAAACGGGACTGTGTCTTACACAGAACGATGTCAAACCGGCCCGCTGCGGCGTCGGAGAGCATGCGCGTAAAGGCGGGGCGGCTGGCGTCCGCGCCCGAGTAGTCCTCATCTGCATAGATTTGGTAGATCTCCCAGCCATGTGCCTTCGCATAGGCCGTCAGCATATTTTTTTGGTTCTGGATGCTTTCGCTCTCCTCCTGCTGCCTCAGGTCCTGGTCCTCTTTGGACAGCCGGCAGTACAGCGCGGCGACATGATGCTCTGTCAATGCCCTTCCCCCTTTACCCATCCTGCTTGCGGGGCGGCACAGGCGGCACCTGCCCGTGGGACACCGCTGCCTGAATGGCCTTTTCAAACTGCTCCCACACGGTCTTGCGATCCCAGTTGAGGGATGTGCCGTCTCTGTCCCGATGTACCACCACCGGCCTTTGCCGCTTTCTGCCCATGCTGCCCCCTCCATTTCTGCTTTCAATATATGAGCTGGGGCATGCTGTTATGCGTTGGGTGCCAGACGCAACAATAGCAACCATGAGACGCAACGAAGGCCCATTCCCAGCCGGGAAAAATGGTGCTACACTGTACCATGGAGCACTAGAAAAAAGGGAGGGAAGCCTATGTGGCTGGACGTTCGGGAGCATCCGGAATATGTGGAAGGGCTCGCATTTTTCGCGGAAGAACGCAAATTCCTGCGGTGGCGGGAGGACGAGATCGCGCAGTTTCCCCCAAAGCTGCAAACGCTTTTGCGGCACCCCGTAGGCGGGCAGATTCGGTTTGTGACAGACAGCAAAGCGCTGCGCTTTCGGGCGCGGACCGAGGCGGTGGACCCCATTTTCCGCATGCCGCCCGCGACGGCGGCGGGCTTTGACCTGTACGTAGGGAGCGGGGCGGCCAAGCGGTTTCATGCGATCCTGCTCGCGGAGGATATCGTGGGGCACGAGATGGACACCTGCGTCGCCCTGCCGCCCGGCACCAAGGAAGTGACCATCAACCTGCCGGTGTATGGCGAGGTGCGGGAGCTTGCACTGGAGCTGGATGGGGCGGTCACGCCTGCGCCGGCCTTTTTGCGGCCGCGGCTCATGCTGTATGGTTCCTCCATCACGCAGGGGTACGGCGTATCCCGGCCCGGCATGGGGTATGCGGCGGTGCTGGGGCGGCTGTTGGACTGCCCCGTGTACAACTTTGGGTTTGCGGGGGGCGCCAAGGGGGGTGCCGAGCTGGGCCATATCTTTGGCGGCATTTCGGCGGGGGCGTTTGTGTATGACTATGACCACAACGCCGAGAGCCTGTCCCATCTGGCCGAGACGCATGCGCCGTTTTTCGAAGCCTTCCGGGCGCAGCAGCCCGACACCCCGGTGGTGATGCTGTCCCGGCCCGACTTTGATGAGGATGTTCCATACAGCGTTGCGCGGCGCGCCGTCATCCGACAGACCTATGCGGATGCGGTGGCCCGCGGAGACAAAAACGTCTATTTTGTGGACGGGGAGCAGCTGTTTGGCACGGCGGGCAGAGACGACTGCACGTTGGACCGCGTTCACCCCAATGATCTGGGCGCCCGGCGCATCGCGGCGTATCTCTCAGATATTTTGCGGAAAATCTATGACAATGGCAGGAGGTAGAAAAGCATGATGAATCACAGTGAAATCTTACAGCTCAAACGGTGGAACACGCCCACCATCTACAACGGGTGGGAGGCCATCACCAAGCACGATATCACCAAGGACTATTTTAACACCGAAGCGGTGACGGATTTTATGCCCCAAATGGGCAGCATGGTGGGCCGCGCGGTGACGGTGGTGTTTGAACCCTCCAACCCCGACCACCCCAAGCGCAACCCCAACGCCTGGGCGGAATACCGCGCCTATGTTGCAAGCGTGGAAGGGCCCAAGATTGTGGTGGTGCAGGACCTTGACAAGCCCAATGTGATTGGTGCGTTCTGGGGGGAGGTCAACAGCAATGCCCACCGCGCACTGGGGTGCGTGGGCACCATCTGCGACGGCGCCATCCGGGATGTGGACGAGATGAACAACGCCGGCTTCCATGCGCTCGCGCGCCGCTTCTGCGTGGGGCATGCGCACAGCACGCCCGTCCGGTGGGGCTGTGAGGTGGAGGTATTTGGCTGCAAGATCCAGCCCGGACAGCTCATCCATGCGGACAAACATGGCTTTTTGGCCATCCCGCCCGAGGACGAGGACCGGCTGCTGGAGGCGTCGGTGTTCATGGACCAGAACGAGTGCAGGACGGTGATCGACGCGGCACGCAGCGCGAGCGGAAGGTCCAAGCAGGAGATTTTGGATGCCTTAAACGAGGCGGGTGCGCGGTTTAATGAGAACACCCGCGCAAAATTCAGCAAGGAAGGCGAATGGTAAAGGAACGGGAGGAGAGTCCGGATGAATACGCTGGAACGCTTTCGACGCACATTTGCATTTGCCCCAACCGACCGCCTGCCCATCCACACGTTCGGCGCATGGGACGAGACCATTGTGCGGTGGCGCGCGGAGGGCCTGCCTGCGGATTGGCAGGAAACCAACTTTTTTGGGGAAGACCGGGTGGCATTCACAGGCGTGCATCTTGGCACCTGCGGCTACAGCCCCTTTTTTCCGCGCATGGAGGAACAGGTTTTGGAGGAGGATGCGACCTATCAAATCCTGCGGGATGCCCATGGGAGAACGCTGAAAAAACGCAGGGATGAGATCAACGAAAGCATCGCGGAGTATCTGGCGTTCCCCGTGACGGATGAGAAGAGCTGGGAGGCTTTTCGGAGATATCTGGATCCGGCGGAGGAATCGCGGTATGCCGCGCTGGAAGAGACGGCACAGCAGCTGGGCGGCATCGGAGGCCACGACTATCCGGTCGGGCAGATCATCGCGGGCCCGTTCCGGGTTTTGTGGCACCTCATGGGGGATGTCAACATGTACTATGCCTTTTATGACCATCCCGACATGGTGCACGATATGATGGAGCACTGGCTCAGGCTCAATACGACCGCGTTGGACCGGATTGTGCAACGGGTGGATATCAACCTGCTCTATATTTTGGAAGACATGTCCTGCAACACGGGGATGATGATCTCTCCCGCGCTGTTTCGGGAATTTCTGATGCCATACTATAAGCGGTTGGTGCAGCATGTCCGCACATATCCTTCTCTGTTTGGCATCTGTGTGGACTCAGACGGGGATGTGCGGGAGCTCATTCCCCTGCTGCTGGAATGCGGCATTGACGGCATGTTCCCGTTTGAGGTACAGGCGGGGATGGACGTGACGGCGCTTCGGGAACAGTATGGCAGCCGGCTGGTGCTGCGCGGCGGGATTGACAAGCGGGAGCTCGCAAAAGGCCGGGATGCCATAGACCGGGAGCTGGAACGCGTGCTTCCCACTTTTGCCAAATCCGGTGGATATATCATCGCATTGGATCACCAGGCGCCGCCCGACATCTCGCTTTCGGACTATCTCTATTTTTTGGAAAAAGCACGGCAGTATGGCTGACAGGAGGAGAGGATGGATACGCTGACCTTTCAACGAACGGTACCGATCACAGGACAGTATGACTTTATCGTATGCGGCGGCGGCATGACGGGGGTTGCGGCGGCGGTGTCGGCGGCCCGGGCGGGGCTTCGGACGGCGCTCATCGAGCAGGGCGGATGCCTGGGCGGAACCGCGACGGCATGCGGTGTGACGCACCTTTTGGGTGGGCGGAAGAACCTGCCTGTGGGGCAGGCGAAGAACGTGGGCGGCCTGTTTGAGGAGCTCACAAAGCGCATGGCGGCAAACGGATGGGCCATTGAACCCACGGCCATCGACCGGGACAGGAATCCCCATGGGTGGTACCCCAACCTGGCGGAAGGGGTGCCCTTTGACCTGGAACACATGAAGGTGACGCTCGAAGCGCTTTGCATGGAGGCGGGCGTGACACTTTGCTACTTTACCAGCGTGGTGGATGTGGCACGGGAAGCGGAGCGCATCACCCACCTCATCCTGCACAACAAAAGCGGCCTGTTTGCCCTATCCGCGCCCCTTTTTGCAGACTGCACGGGGGACGGCGACGTTGCGGCGCTGGCAGGATGCGCCATGTCGGTGGGCCGGGAGGAAGATGGCCTCATGGCGGCGGCGTCCCTTGAGATGCAGGTGGAGCACGTGGACGGTGCGGCGCTGGCGGACTATATCTGGGGGCAGGACGAGCGGCGGTTTCGCCGGCTCATCGCGTCCCTGCGGGAGGAGGGCATCTGGACGTTTCCCTATGACATCTTCATCAGCGTTCTGCTGACCCAACCCGACGTGTTTATGATCAACACCATCCGGCAGGTGGGGGTAAATGGTGTGGACGGTGATTCCATGACGCGGGGCATGGTGGACGGGCGAAAGGAGTGTCTGCAGCTGTTTGACATCCTCAAAGAATACTTTCCAGGTTTTGGAAATTCCCGTATCCGCCGCATCGCGGAACGCATCGGCATCCGGGAGACGCGGCGGCTGGTGGGGATGCACACGCTGACGGCGGCCGAGCTGGTGGCGGGGACGCGGTTCCCCGACAGCATCGCATGCTCCTCCTATGGCTGGGACCTGCCCGACCCCAAGCGCCCCAGCCACCAGCCGCTGGAGCATGCGGCAAAACCGACCTATACCCACATTCCTTACCGGTGCTTGCTGCCCCGGGAGGTCACAAACCTCATCGTGGCGGGGCGGTGCATCAGCGTGGAGCGGGACGTGCTGGGGCCCGTGCGTGTCATGGGGCCCTGTATGGGCATGGGGAGCGCGGCAGGGCTCGCGGCTTCCCTTGCATTGGCGCAGGACGGCGGGTTTGCGGATGTGTCCATTCAGGCATTGCATGCGGCGCTGGCGGCGGCTGGATGTGTGTATGACGAAATGCAGCTGTCCGAGCAGGGCGGCGCGCGAAAATAGGAGGGAAGATATGGAAAAACAATATCTGTTCAAGGCGCGGACCAATGGGTTTTACCATTTCCGCATCCCCATTTTGCTCAAGACAAAACGCGCGGTGCTCGCCTTTGGGGAGGGCCGGCTGGGCACGGGGGGCGACTGGGACCCCAGCTGCATCGTCATGCGGCGGAGCCTGGATGACGGCAGGACGTTTGAGGACCTGCGCATTCTCATCGAGAGCGAAAACGGGCACCCTGCCCACAACTTCGTGGCCATCGCGGGTGCGGACGGCCGGGTGCACATCCTGTACTGCCGCAATTATGACACTTGCTACTACATGTATTCGGATGACGACTGTGAGACCTTCTCGGCGCCCACTGACATCACCTATGTGTTTGACGGGTTTTCGGACCGGTATGCGCACAAGGTCATCGCGACGGGCCCGGGGCACGCCATCCAGCTCTCAGGCGGGCGGCTGGTGGTGCCCGTCTGGATGTCCACGGGGACGGGCTTCTCGGGGCATCGTCCCTCTGTCGTGTCCTCCATCTATTCGGACGATAACGGCGCGACATGGCAGGGCGGGGACATCCTCGCGGAGCGGTTTACCAACCCCAGTGAGACGGGAGCGGTGGAGCTGTCGGACGGGCGGGTGCTCTTTAACATCCGCAACGAGCACCGGGAGGAGAACGGGCGGCGGCTGGTTGCCGTCAGCCCCGACGGCGCGACGGGCTGGAGTGAGCCCGTCTTTGATGAGGACCTGCTGGAGCCCGTATGTCTGGGGAGTATTCTGCGGGTGCCGGGCAAAGACGTCATCTTGTTCGCCAACCCCCATACGCTGGACGGGGAACACTTCGGGCAGAAGGTGCACAAGGACCGCAAAAACCTCAGCATCAAGGCCAGCACGGACGACTGCAAGACCTGGAATGCCGGGCGGGTCATCGACCCGGGCATCTCGGGGTATTCCGACCTTGCGGTGGCGGACAACGGGGATATCCTGTGCCTGTATGAGCAGGGCGGCATTGACGGGGATCAATATGACAACGAGGGCCTCATGCTGGCCCGGTTTTCGCTGGGGTGGGTGATGGACGCATGAAGATCGTGGTGCTAGACGGCTATACGCTCAATCCCGGCGACCTCAGTTGGGACGGGTTTGCGGCCCTGGGAGACCTCACGGTGCATGACCGCACGTCCCCGCCCGACGTTATCGCCCGCATCGGGGATGCGGAGGTGGTCATCACCAATAAGACGCCCCTGCCGGCGGATGTCTTTGCCGCATGCCCATCCATCCGGTATGTGGGCGTGCTGGCGACGGGGTACAACGTGGTGGATGTTGCGGCGGCCCGCGCACGGGGCATCCCCGTGACCAACATCCCCACCTACGGCACCGCATCCGTCGCGCAGCATGTGTTTGCGCTGCTCTTGGAGATCTGCACGGGCGTGGGCGAACATGCCGCAAGCGTGGCGGCAGGGGAGTGGGGTAGGAGTCCCGACTTCTGCTACTGGAAGCGCCCCTTAATGGAGCTGGCGGACAAGACCATGGGCATCATCGGCTACGGCCGGATTGGCCAGGCAGTGGCAAAGGCCGCACGGGGATTTGGCATGCGGGTGCTGGCATACGACCCCTATGCCGAGGGGCCCGAATGCGTCCCGCTGGACGTGCTGTTGGCACAGTCGGACGTCATCAGCCTGCACTGCCCCTTGACGCCCGAGAACACGGGGCTCATCAATCGGGAGACCATCGCCGCCATGAAAGATGGCGTCATTCTTCTCAATACCTCCCGCGGCCCGCTGGTGCGGGAAGCGGACCTGGCGGCGGCGCTCCATAGCGGCAAGGTATATGCCGCCGGCGTGGACGTCCTGGAGACGGAGCCGCCGCGGGCAGGCAGCCCCCTCATCGGGGCGAAGAACTGTTTTGTGACGCCCCATATCGCATGGGCGCCCCGGGAGGCGCGTGCACGGCTCATGGACATCGCGGTGGACAATCTATCCGCATTTTTGGCGGGGAAACCCGTCAATGTGGTTTCGTAAATCAGAGAAAAGAGGGATGATATGCACGACCTGACAGGTATTTTTACGGCGCTGGTGACCCCCTTTGACGGGGAGGGCCGCGTGAACCATGACGTGCTCGCCGCGCTGGTGGAAAAAAACATGGAAGACGGCGTCACGGGCTTCTATGTGGGCGGGAGCACGGGGGAGGCGTTTTTGCTCACCGAGGAGGAGCGGCGCGCTATTTTGGAGACGGTGGCAAAGACCGTCCGCGGGCGGTGTACCGTGATTTCCCATGTGGGTGCGATTGCAACCGACGAGGCATGCCGCCTGGCGGTGCATGCGGCCGGCCTGGGAGTCGATGCGGTGTCTGCCATCTCCCCGTTTTACTATCAGTTTTCCTTCCCTGAGATTCAGGCGCACTACAACGCCATCTGCGATGCGTGTGGGCTGCCCATGATTGTGTACAATTTCCCGGCGCTGTCGGGCATCACGCTGACGCCCGAAAACATCGCATCCCTGCGGGAAAATCCACACGTTGTGGGGGTCAAGCACACGTCCATGGACCTGTTTGGGCTGGAGCGCATGAAGGCGGCTGACCCCGCTCTTTTGGTATACAACGGGCATGACGAGGTGTTTCTGGCGGGATTGACCATGGGCGCGGATGGTGCCGTGGGCACGACCTACAACTTCATGGGAGGCCGGTTTGTGCGCATCCGGGAGTGCTTCCTGGCGGGGCGGCTCACCGAAGCACAGCGGCTTCAGCGGGAAGCCAATGAGATCATTGGTGCGCTGGTGCAGATGGGTGTGTTTCAAGGTACCAAGTATCTGCTCGCGCGGCAAGGCATTGACTGTGGCACCTGCCGCAGGCCCTTCCATGCGCTGTCTGAAAGGGACATGCGGACGCTGGATGCGCTGGCGGAGACCTATCTATAGAAAAGGACATTGGTATGCGAGTCAAAAAGCATTGGGCGGCTACTGCCCGGTGCTTTTTTGCTATGGCGGGTTCTCCGTTTGCGCAACAATAGTACACATACCGTGCAACATGGCTCCCTTCTTGCGAAAGGGTGGAAATGGTATAATCGAAGCTGTCAAAAAGGTGAAAGGATAGCCGCAGGAGGCGGCGGAACAGGAGTGTGGCATGGAACGACAAATCAGTATGAATCCAAAACGTGATTTACGGAAGAGACGGCTCAATTTTGAGAATTTTTATGCATACCTGATCATGGCTTTGCCGCTATTGATCGTCTATCTCATCTTCTTTTTTATTCCCAGCATCAGCAGTTTTTTCATTAGCTTCACAAATTACAACGGCATTAGTCTGGACTTTGACATGGTGGGCCTGAAAAACTACCAGACCATGCTGCAGGACCAGGTATTCCGGGCAAGCTTTACCAATACATTTGTGTTCACCATTGTGGTTTCCCTGCTGCAAAATCTGCTGAGCCTCCTTACGGCGCTTGGGCTCAACGCCCGCATCCGGATGCGGGGGGCAATCCGTACCATGATATTTGCGCCGGTACTCATCAACGCGGTTGTCACAGCATATATATGGACATATATCTTTGATACCAACGGTCTGATTAACACCTTGCTTCGTGCAGTTGGTTTGGGCGGGCTCGCGCAGACCTGGCTGGGCAATCCCGACTATGCGCTTGGGTGCGTAATTGTGGCGCATGTATGGCGGTTTATCGGATATTCCGCGCTCATTTATCTGGCCAACCTTCAGAGCATCTCGAGTGATGTGCTAGAGGCTGCCGAGATCGACGGAGCGGTGGGCTGGAAGCGGTTTCGATATGTGGTGTTTCCGCTGCTGGCGCCGGCAACCACCATCAATATCATCACCTCCATCGCCGGCACGTTTAAGGTCTTTGACATCATCTTCGCTATGACAGAAGGCGGACCGGGCAATGCGACTGAAACCATTGCGACCTATATTGTCCGCAACATGAATGAAAATCTGTATGGCTATGCCGCTGCCATCTCCATCGCGTTGTTCTTCATCATTCTGGTGATCAACGTGTTTGTGTATGGCTTCCTGAAAAAGCGGGAAACGCAGGTTTGACGCCGCAACCATCAAGCGAAAGGAATGGATGAAACAATGACCTTAAAACGTGAAAAAACCCAAATTGTGATTCAGATCATCATGACGCTCTTTGCCGTCATTATCATTTACCCCATGATTATGATTCTGCTGATGTCCTTCAAATCGGATGCAGAGATCGTGACATCACCGCTCACCATCCCCTCCGAATTTGTGTTTGCCAACTATGCCGAGGCTTGGGACAGCATGAACTACCTGCGGGTGTTGGGCAATTCCACCTTCCTGACAGTCTGCACAGTGGCCATCGGCACCATGATATACAGCATGGCAGGCTATGCGGTGGTGCGGGCCAAGCGGGGAAAGATCTTCTTTAGCTGTGTTTTCTACATGTTTCTGGCCGGCCTGGTCATCCCGCCGCAGGTCACGCTGGTTCCCCTGGTGGTATGGCTCAAGGCGCTGCACCTTAGCAACACCTTTCAAGGGCTCATCGGGGTTATGATTGCGGGCGGAACTGCGACGGGCGTGTTCCTCATCCGCAATTTTATCAGTACCATCCCGCAGGCGCTGGAGGAGGCGGCGGTCATAGACGGATGCTCCCCCATCGGAGTGTTTTTCCGTATCATCTTCCCGCTGCTAAAGCCCATTGTGGTGACGTTGGTGATCATGAACTCCATCAATGTCTGGAACGACTTTATGCATCCTCTGCTGTTGTTGCAGGGTGCCGCGGCACGGACGGTGCCGCTCGCCGTATATTTCTTTAAGGGTGAGTTCACAACGCAGTGGAATGTACTATTTGCCGGACTGACGCTGTCCATCATCCCGCTGCTTGTCGTATATTTTATCCTGCAGCGCCACATCATGGGCGGACTGATGAGCGGCGCGGTAAAATCATAGGGAGAGGTGAGAGGATGAAAAAGGGGATTGGTTTGCTGGTGGCATGCTGCCTGCTGCTGAGCCAGCTGTGTGTCGCAGCGGAGGGGCTTTCTGTAGAGACGGCAGTTCGTCACCGGGACGGCACTATTACGGTATCGGGGAACCTGGGCATGCCGGTGGAGGCGGAGGTCACGATCTTGGTGCTCCCCGAAGGCAGGACCTGGGAGGATATTTCTCCTGAAACGGCGGATGCCGTGAGTTATCTGGGCATGGTGCGGACGGATGCCACGGGGGCATTCACCCAGGTGGTGGAGCTGCCGCTAGACGCGCCTTCTGGGACCTATACCATCAAGGTGAGCAGAAGCGGAGCGGCGAGCCTGGCAGATACCCAGTCGGTGACAGCGTATTATTCGGATGAGGTGCGGACAGGAGCGGCGCTCACCAAGATGAATGAAGCGACGGCGGATACCATCTCGGCAATTATGGCGGACTACAAAGCCAAAAACAACGTGCTGGGCCTCGCGTTCTCCGACCTGTATGAGGCCAACCGGGAGGCCATCGACCGGGCGTTTGTGTATCTGCGGGATGAGATGCCCGACGGGAAGTTTGCAGACCTAGACAGCATTTTGGCCACAGAGGAAAAAGCGACAGCCCTGGGGCGGCTCAACGCCATTCAGACGGCGGAGGAGCTGGGAGCAGAACTTGCCACCCATCTGACCGTGCTGGGCATTGAACTGGATGAGGCGCTGCTTGGCGAGGCAATGTATCCCGTGTTCCTTGCGCAGAAAAAAGAGGCGGAGCCCGCGGGCGTTGCGGCACTTACGGAAATGCTGACAGATGCGGGCGTGACGGCGCTGATCAACCAGGCCAGCCGGGAGCAAATGGATGAGATTCTGACCAAGTATCAGGCGGCAATTGGGCTCACCCTGCCTGCGGACTACGATGGGTTTACCCCATATGAGGTCGCGATGGGACTGACGGGCAAGGATTTTGCCAATTTGGCGGCAGTCAAGGACGCGTTTGATGCGCGCATTGCCGCATTAAACGAGCCGGATGACGGACCAGGCGGTGGCGGTGGATCTCCATCGGGCGGTTCCTCCTCGGGCGGCAGCCGGCCAACCGGGGGCGGTGGCAGCATCACAGGCGGCATGACCATTACGGGTGAAGAGCCCACGAGCCAGCCCGACGCACCCGTTTTTTCTTTTATTTTCGGTGTGGCATGGGCGGAGGAGGCCGTGACCATTCTGGCAAAAAAAGGAATTTTGCAGGGGGATGGTTCGGGCAACTTCCGGCCCAATGACCTGGTAACGCGGGAGGAATTCTTAAAGATGCTTGTTTTGGCAGCGGGCCTCACGGGGGAAGCGGAGGTTCCGTTTGCAGATGTCGCGGCGGACGCTTGGTACTATGGCCCGGTGGCGACGGCCTATCAACATGGCATCACAACGGGCGTCACAGAGTCTCTGTTTGGCATTGGGGAACAGGTGACGCGGCAGGACGCCGCCACCTTCCTCTACCGCGCCGCACAGGCAGCCGGCGTAACATGGGATACCAGCGCGGCGCCTGCGTCATTTACGGATGCCGACCAGATTGCATCCTATGCGCTGCCCGGCGTGCAGGCGATGCAGGCCGCTGGCATCCTGAGCGGCATGGGGGACGGCACCTTTGCACCGCAGGCCCATGCAACCCGCGCGGAAACCGCGGTCATGATCTATCGCGCGTTTATGGAAAGCGGGACAGGCAACAGCGCGCAATAGCGGTCTTACGATAAGGGAGGGGTGAAACAGTGATAAAGAAAACAATGGCGGCCTTGCTAACGGTGCTGTTGCTTGGTGTTACGGCGCTTGTGACGGTGACAGCCCATGCGGCGGACAGTGCGCTAGAAGCGGCGCGATTTTTGGCAGAAATTGGAATACTATCCGAGGCAAAGCCCGAGGATGCAACGGTCACGCGCGGAGAATTTGCCTCCATGGTGGCGGCGCTGCGCGGTGCATCCATGGATGTTGGCGCAGGGCAGTTTTCAGACGTGCCCGCAGACCATCCGCATGCGAAAGGGATTGGCAATGCGGTGGCCTTTGGCCTGATGGCGGGGTATACCGCGGATAAATTCCTGCCCGACGACGCCGTGACACTAAACGAAGCGGTCCGCGCGCTGGTGAATCTGCTGGGGTACCAGGTGCGGGCAAACAGCATGGGCGGAACGGACAGTGATTACCTCACCACGGCGATGCGTGCGGGCATTTTAGACAAGGTGGATACGTCATCTGCGCTCACGGCGGGCGGCGTATATCAGATGCTGCGCAATGCGGCGGACACCCCGCTGCTCATCCAGGTGTCCTATGGGGAGCAGGCGGAGTATGTGAGCTACCAAGACAGGACGCCGCTCACCGAGTATTTGAAGATCTACACCTATGAAGGTGTTGTGACGGCCAACCGGTATACCTCTCTTTCGGGGGCGGCGGGCCTGAAGACGGAACAGATTGAAATCGACGGACAGATCATTGAGGCACAGGGCAAAAATGCCGACGTGTACTTGGGATACTCCGTACGTGCTTATGTGCGGCGGGATGACAAAGCGGATACCGATACGCTGGTGTATATTGAGGCGCCCGAAAGCAAGAACCATGTCCGCATCATTGAGGCGCCCGACATTGACGGCGATAATCCGCAGTTTGGCATGCTTACCATCTATGCCATCACGGGGGAACGGCAGACCAGCGAACGCTTTGATATCGACGAGGAAGCGGCGGTGATCTACAACGGGAAATATGACCCCGGCTTCACGGCGGATACCTTCCGCATTGAGGAAGGGTACCTCAAGCTGGTGGATACGACGGGAGACAGCCAGTTTGACGTGGTATACGTCAATGAGACGGTGAATTATGTTGTGGAGAGCGTCAGCGCCTATTCGGGCGTGGTGCAGGACAAATACGGCAGACGGCTGGAGCTGGATGACCAGAACGGGAAGCGGGATATCCTGATTCGGGATGAAAACGCAAATGCCGTCGCGCTGGCCGACATAAGCCAGGGCAGCATTTTGACTGCGCAGGAGAGCAAGGACGGCTCCTATGTGAGCATTGTGGTCTCCACCCGGAAGATCAGCGGGTTTGTGGAAGAACGCGGCACATACGGCGGCTATGAAAGCATCACGGTGGACGGCGTGGAATACACCTTTGCCAGCAGCTATACGGCGCTGCCCGATGCATACTTGCCCAGCGTGGGTGAGACCATCACGGCGTCGCTGGACGCTGCGGGCAGGATTGCGGACTGTGAGGTGGGTGCAAGCGACGGCATGGAGTATGCGGTGCTGTGCGACGTTGGGGAGTCGGGCAGCAGCATTGATCCCGTTTTGATGGTCAAATTCTTTACCAAAGATGGGATCCAGGTCTATAATCTGGCCGACCGTGTCACCTTAAACGGGGCGTCCAAGACCATGTCCAAAGCGGCGGAACGGGAAGATGTGGAAAATGCCCTGATCAAAAACGAGCTGTACCGGTTTTCCCTCAATGGGGAAGGCGAGCTCAAGAAGCTGGAGACCTATGTGGACTACAGTGCGGTGACCAACTATGAGGGATATGACAACCTCCATTTTTCGCTGGACTATTCCTCAGGCGGTGTTCCCATTAAATACCGGGGCGGCAACCTCAAGATGTTTGCCAGCCGGTATATGGTGGACAATAACACCATGGTGTTCTACGTGCCCAACGACCCTGCGGCAACGGAGGACGATTACAACGTTTACAACGGAAGCTCCTTCTTTGTACAGGATCAGGAGTACAACGTGGAGTTATATGATATCTCGGAGGAGTTTAAAATCAAGGTGGTCCTGCTGAGCGCGGAGGCGGGCGGCGGCGACGCGGCAAATATCTCTTACTCCTCTTCCATCATGGTGGTAGACCGCATTACCCGGGCTGTGTCCCAAGATACAGAGAGCTATAAGGTGTATGGGCAGTATAACGGTGCGGCGACGGAGGTGCTGGCCTATTCGGACGATCTGTCCTATACCGATGACAGCGGAAAAGTCATCCGGGTTGGGGATCTCAAGCAAGGGGATATCATCCAATATGCGCTGAATGCAAAAGGGGAAATGCGGTATCTGCGCGTGATTCACCAAAATGTCAAGGATGCACCGCGGTACGAGAAGATGCTCCCGACGGGCACCGTCACCGAAAACAACGTCTACGCGGAGTTCTATGCTGGCTTTGGAACGGTGACCAATAAGTTTAAAAGCAACATGATCATTAGCTGCAGCGAGAACATCCAGGACATCAAGGGCAAGCGAAATGTGCCCATCTCCGCCGCCAATGTGTATCTGGTTGACAGCAAGACGCAGAGCGTCAAAAAAGTGACAGCGGACGATATTGAAAAGGACGACACCGTCTTTGTACGGATCAACTATACCAATACCCGGGACGTCATCATTTATCGATAGGAGGAGCGAACATGAAAAAAGTTGGAAAAATGGGATGGAAACTGGGTGCATTGCTGCTTGCGGCGGTGCTGTGCCTGGGCGGCTGCGGTGCGCCGGCGAATGAAACGGACAGCGGCACCGAGGAAATCACGCTCAAGTTCTTCGGCTGGAAGATGGGCGCGGAGGAAGGCAATATCATGGATATCATCGCGGATTTTGAGGCCGCGCATGAGGGAGTTACCGTTGAATATGAGGCCATTCCGACCTCCAATGGCTATGACGACGTTATCACGTCCCGCCTGGCGGCCAAGGACACCGCAGATGTCTTCATGGGGAATGCGACCCAGACCGAGCTGTACCTAGAGGCGGGCTATATTGAAGACCTGTCCGATCAGCCGTGGGTGGAGCGTGTGAACGACACTTTGATAGAGAACTTAAACCAAGACGGAAAGATGTATTCCATGCCGCTAGAAAATTCTGGAATTGGTCTGTTTTCCAACACCAACATGCTGCAGGAATTGAACATTGCCATTCCCGAAACCTGGGGTGAGTTTTTAGATGCCTGTGAGACCATCAAACAGGCGGGCAAGACCCCCATCGTCATGGGGGACAAATCGGGATGGAGCGCGCTGCGTATCTATTTCCAGGACATTGGGAACATGGCGGTGGAAGACCCCAACCTGGGGTATGACGTTGCAGAGGGGAAGAAGAAGCCCTCTGAGGCGCTCATCAGCCCCATTGAAAAGTATGCGACCTTGGTGGAGAAGGGATATACCAATGGGGAAGCAGCATTGGGTATGCAGTGGAACGACCAGGCGCTCACCGAGTTTGTGGGCGGCAACTATGGTTTCTTCTTCGGTGGCACCTGGCTGGTGAACCAGATGCAGGAGGTCAACCCGAACTTCCAGTATCAGCTGTCCCCGCTGCCTGTCAACGAGGAAGGCAAGCCCTATGCGTATTTGATGACGGGCACATCGCTGTTTGTCAACAAGGATTCCAAATATAAGGATCTCGCCAAGGAGTTCCTAAACTTCTGGGCACAGCCCGAATATCTGAATGCATACACCAAGAGCCAGAGTGCATTTACCTCCATGGTGGGCGGCGAGAGCTATGAACATGAGAATTTAAAGATCTTCGCAGATGCCTTCAAAGAGGGCCGGGTCTGCACCTTCCCGCGTGGCTTGGAATTTGCGGACAACCTCAATCAGCCCGCCTATAAGGGGATGCAAATGATCTTGATGGGGCAGGGGACGGTGGAGGACACCGGCAAGGACATGGATGAACAGTTGCAAAAATCCATCACGCTGAAGAAATAAAAGGGGGGTAACGCCTGTGAAAAAGAAGTTGCTTGCGCTGGCCATGGGGTTTGTGCTCCTTGCTTCCAGCGGCCTCCTGACCTTTGCAGAGGAGCAAAGAATCGACTTTGAAAATTTCCGCAACAACGAAAGGCTGAGTAGCGGATGTGCACCCGAGATCGGCTATGTCACCACTGAGGTGGAAGGCGGCGGCGCACGTGTGACCGCCATCGGGCAGAGCAAATTTTTGGACCTGTATGTGGATGCCACCAACAATCCGCAGATCAGCACAGTGGAGACCGGGCTGGGGCTGACCGGACTTGCGGAAGGGACCGTCACCGAGCTGACTGCAAAGGCGGAGGGCCTGGGAGCGTTCGAGGTCTTTGAGATTCAAATCGGCGACCTGGTATTAAGTGGGAAAAGTGGCATTCTTTCCTATCTGGGACAGCCGGTCTTTGAACGGAGCCTGGCGGACAAATGGTTCCGGCTGCAGGTGGCCGTATCTGAAGGCAAGCTGCAGCTGGCGGCCGTGGACGAAGCGGGCAGCCGGGTGACGGCTGAACTGGACGCAGCGGACCTCTCGGCGGGCGCCCTGTCCTTTGCGCTGATTGCGCAGCCAACGAGCGGCGAAAAGCATCTGTATGTCGACGATGTTGTGGTGTATGACGGAGCGCCCCGGGAGCTTTCGCTGGAGCCCCCCGCGGATACCGGCGGCGGCATCACCCAGATGCTGTTTGAGGACGATTTTGAGGATATGCAGGCCGGGGACAAGATCATCGGGTCCGCATCGGGCAACTGGTCTGAGGTGCGTGCGGGCGTGATGGGAGGTACTGCACAGATCATTGAGGTAGACGGCCGTAAGGCGGCGGAAATTGCCATTGACACCACGGGTAACCCGGACAATGGCAACCATTACATTAAGCGCAACAACATCCCGCTGCAGCAGGGGCGCGTGACCTTTGAATGTATGGTCAAGGCGCCCAATGAGACGGAGAATGACCGCAACGACTTCATCTTCCAGAACAACGACGGCTTTTTTGCTGTCATATGGCGCTTCCGTGCCGGCAACATCTACCTGGGGGACGGCAGCTCCAACTACACGACCCTCATGAAGTATGAGGCGGGCGCCTGGTATCGCATGGTGGTAACGGTGGATGTGGAGAAAAAGGTCTTTGACTTTACGGTTGTGGATGCCAAGGGCAAACCCACCGCGAAACAGCTGCCCTTTACGGCTTCGACCAACCTTGCCACCCAGGAGAGCATGCATGTGAACTATTCGCTGTATACCTATAAGGATACAGGCGTTATGAGCTTCATTCTGGATGATGTAAAGATCTATCTGGGCGAGCCTGACATCCCGCCTGTGCAGAAATCGGGCTTTTCGGATGTGGATGGCCACAAGAATGAAGAGGCCATCACCTATCTGACGGGCAAAGGCGTCATAGAGGGCTATAACGACGGGACCTTTAAGCCTGACAACCCTGTCACCCGTGCAGAATTTGTGACCATGGTGACCAAGGCGTTTGAAATCGCGTCGGAGGCGCCGGCATCCGACTTTGCAGACGTGCCTGACGGGCACTGGGCGAAGGCGAGCGTGGATGCCGCGGTTGCGGAGCAGCTGGTAAACGGCTATGGGGATGGCACGTTCGGGCCGGATGACAATGTGCAGTACAGCCAGACCAACAAGGTGCTGGTGGAACTGTTGGGCTACGGCAATTCCGCTTCGGATCTGGGTGCATACCCAACGGGGTATAACAAGGTGGCCAGTGAGCGGGGCCTGACGACACTGCTGTCTGCTACGTCGGGCAATGCGACCCGTGCGGACGTGGCGCAGGAGATCTACAATGCCGTCAATCTGCAGGACACCCTGTTTGTGTCGCCGGCGAAGCAGCCCGAGCATACCGAATTCCAGAACAACGTTTTTGTGGAAGGGGACCCCGTTTCGGTCAAAATCCGGCTGGAAGGGGCAAGCAAGCTGGCGGACATTCAAGAGCTGCCGCTGGAGATCAAGGATTATAACGGCAAGACGGTGGAGACCGTGACCGTTCCGGTAACGGCGGAGGGCAAGGCGCTCACCGCATCCTATACCCCCGCGGATCCCGTGGTGGGCTGGTACAGCATCTCCATCCCGAGTCTTGCGGAAAGCACCTTCACCGCGACGCTGGACCCGTCTTACGACCGGGGCAACTTCCTGTCCTATTGCATCGTGCCCAAGGATGGTGTGGTGCGGAGCATGGACAGCCCGTTTGGGGTGGATGCGGCGATCGTGTCCTCTTCCAGCCTCAGTCCTTCCCAGTCGGGCCGGCTGTCAGACCTTGCGGGCGTCTCGTGGGTGCGGGATCGCATGCCGACGGCGGGCAGTGAGAAGTTTAAGATGTTTACGACGCTGGATTCCTTTGATTTGGACTTTTTGAAAGAATGCGCCAATGAAGTGACGTCCCGCGGCATGTATGTTCTGCAAGTATTTCAGGACAGCCCGCCCTTCACATTAAGTGAAGAAGAGAAGGCAGCAGGCGCGAAAATGCCTTCTGACCTCATGAGCATCTATCAGTTTGCGGAAAAGATGTCCCGCGAACTCAAGGACGACATCCATGCCATCGAGATTTGGAACGAGCATGACATCGCACATTTCGGAGACCGTCCGCCCGATCATCTTGCGGCGCTCACCAAGGCCTATGCGCTGGGCTTCATGAAGGGCAATCCCGATCTGCAGCGGCTGTATGGGCCCATGGCGCGGGATCCGCGTGTCTTAAACTATGCGGAGACGGCATATAAAAACGGCATTGCAGCCTATCTGGATGGCTTTAGCGTCCACTCCTACTCGCCGTTTGAAGGGGGATCCTTTGAAAACGTCATCGATGTCCACGAGGAGCTCAAAGACCAGTATGGCTTTGCGGGCAAGGATTCGTGGATCACAGAGGTCAGCCTGGCGTTCACGCGGAGCGGCGTTCCCGACTTCCAGACGCGGACGCTGGAGCAGATTGACTACCAGGCGGAGGCATTCTGTAAACTCATGGAACGCGGCTATGCACACGTGTTCCCCTTCCTGCTCCGGCCCTATGTCTCGGGGACAACGCAGTTTGGCCTGTTCCGCCAGGATATGACGCCCTTCCCGGTGTATCAGGGCCTGGCGGCCATGACGCACCTGCTGGGGGAGGCCAACTACCTCGGCGTTGTGGAGTCTGCGTCGGGAGAGGCCTATGTGTTTGATACCGGGACGACCGAGGCGGTTCTGCTGCTGCCCGGCGATGTGGACAGCTACAAGATCGAGGGATATACCACCGCCATCCGGGCATACAACGCGGTCGGAACGCCCATTGACATTTCCACCGACGGTACCATTACGCTGGATGGTTCTCCCGTCTACTTGATTGGGACGTCCTATCAGAGCAAGGCGGTTCAGCGGGTGGAATACCCCGTTCCCGATCAGGCGACCGTGGAGCAGAACATGGGCGTCACGGCGGACACCGATCTGACGGTGGTCATGTTTGCCAATTTCGCCCGGGATGCGGTCAACACCAAGACCAACTCCATCCCCATGGAGAGCTGGGACGGTTTGGCTTCCAACTGGTCGCCCCGCGGCTATCTCTATACCCCGGGCGGCACGGTGAATGCGACCTTCCGGGTATACAACTTTGACGAGACGGCCAAGGACGGCACGGTGACCTTCGAGCCGCCCGCGGGCTTTACGGTGACGCCCGCGACGCAGGAGGTCCATGTGGAGCCCATGAGCTATGCGGAGTTTGACATCGCGATCACAGCATCGGACAGCGCCCAGGACGGCACCATCATGGTGCGGGGCACCTTCGGGGGCAAGCCGGTCAGCCCGGTTGCGTTCCAGATGCTGCAATAACGAAAAACAGGGAGGCGGCGCCATGGGAAAGATACGGACGGCGCCGCGGGGCCCTGTGGGGAAATGGCCGGAGCATGAGCTTCCGGCGGAAAAAAGGAGGATCTTACAGTGAAGAAATATTTTTCGATCCTGACGGTTGTGGCGATCCTTGCGACGCTGCTGGTGACCGTGACGCCGGTCAGCGCGGCGACGTTGTTTGACGATGATTTTGATGCCTATGAGGCCAAGGCATATACCAACGTAAATCAGGGCCTCACCAAGTGGGATTATGTCCGCAACAATGCGACGGCAAAGGGAACCACCGCGGTGGTGGACAAAGGGGAGGGGGACAAATACCTGTATCTCACTTTGCCGGCTGGTGCGGAGCCGCAGCACTTTATTGAAAAGCATAATTTGGATATCACGGTTGCGGATAAGCTGACCATTGAAGGGGACTTTTTGGCCCCGGCACAGGGAACGCAGGGACAGTCTGATATCCGGTTGTTATTAGATCATACATCGACGGGACAAAATACGTTTTTATCTGTTTTTCGTTTTGATGCGGGTACGATTAAGGCCAGCAACACGAAAGGAACATATGGAGTTTTAGTTAATGAAGGGGAATTTAGACCGGAAACGTGGTATCATGTAAAAGTTGAACTGACGATTCGTCCGGCGCAGGCATTCACAATTACTGTTACGGATGATACAGGCAAGGTCTTCCCTGCGTATACCCGTGAGGTTCCGACCGACTGGCTGGATTTCTCTGTGTTTACTGGGGCGGCGATTCGGCCGTTCTTGTATAACCAGAACAATACAACGCTGCAGACATTGGGCATCGATAACCTTGTCCTCTCCACGCCTGATAAGCTGACGTTTGCCAGCAGCGTGGCAGACGGCGCATTCGGCGTCCCGCTGCAAGGGGAGATCACACTCACAGCCAACAACGAGCTGGATCCTGCGTCGGTGACAACCGATGCCGTATCTCTTTCGGACGGTACGGTGGAGGACGTGTCGCTGGGGGCGGATGGCAAGACGGTCACGGTGTCCTATGCGGGCCTCGCGGGGGAAACAGACTACACGCTGGACATTTCGGGTATCAAGGACATCAGCGGCCAGAGCGTGGCCGAGCCCATCACCTTCCGGACGGATGCGGATGCCAAGCGCTTCTACATTGACGACGATTTTTCGGGCTATCCGGCTGGTGCGGAGATTCCGACGGGCGGCGAGAACGACAAGTGGAACTATAAACGCCCAGGGGCGGGCCTTACCACCAATGTCTCGTCCGATGGGTATGGGACCCTCTCGGTGACCACCAACACCAACCATTACCTCCAGCTGAACAAAGTGGATTTCTCGGAGGATACCACCTATATCCGCTCCAAGATTCGGTTTGGGGCAAACTTCATGGAAACCAACTCCAGCCGCATGGACTTCACTGTGAAAAAGCAGGATGCGGTGGCGGGACAGGCGGACATCACGCTGTACCGTTTCCGGGAAGGGGATTTCTATCTAAATGGCACGGTGGTGCTGACGGATGTCATCCAGTCAGAAGTATGGTATGATGTCCTGGTCATGGTGGATGCGACGAGCAGCACGGTAAGCGCCGTTGTAACAAATACCGAGACGGGGGAGAAATGGGTGACGGACAGCCGTCCGGTCACGGTGGATGCCTATACGGCCAACAACATCATGTTTAACCTCTACTGTAGCAGCTCGGAGGACGTCAAGAGCTTTGATTTAGACGACGTTCAGATCTACAAGCCCATGGCGGCGCTCGCACTTCTGAGCTCCGAGCCGGCCAACAATGCGATGGATGTCGCGGTGAATGCGCCCATCGTGCTTCAGTTTAGCAACGACATCCAGGATGCGTCCGCCATGACACTCAACGATGTGGCATTACCTGCGGAGGAGATTGTGGTATCGGGCAACACCGTCACCATCACCCCGGCGCAGCCGCTGGCTTACCAGACGCAGTACACGCTCGCGCTGGCGGGCGTCACAGACGTGTTTGGTCAGACCCTGGATGCGCAGAGCATCACATTCACCACCCAGAGTGCGGTTGCGGTTACGACGCTCCGGGTAAAGGATGCCGCAAACAACGACATCACAGAGGGAAAACTCACCGCGGGCGCCATCACGGCGGAAGTGGTGCTGATCGACAACAATCCGCCTGAGAGCAAGGGTGCGGTTGTCATCCTGGCGCTCTATGACGGCAATCGGCTGGCAAAGCTTGCGCTTTCGGATACCCCGACGGGGACTGGCCCGGATGGGGATACCTATACCGCAACGCTCACGGTGGATGCACTTGACAGCGGCGAATACACTGCGCGGCTGATGGTGTGGTCCGACTTTGAGCGGATGCTGCCCATTGCCGCAACCGATTATATCACGGAATAAACGACCACAATGAAAATGGCCATCCCGGGTGCGCTGGCGCCTGGGATGGTTTCGTCACGGAAAGGAACCCGGCTATGATCAAAAAACTGCTGCCTGCTATGGTGTGTATGGTGCTTTTTGCGGTATGTGGAAGTGTTTCTGCTGCGGACACCATGCTGTATGACGATTTTTCTGGCTATGCCCTCGGCCCCTTCGCCATCCAGGCGGGGGGCATGTGGTCGTATGTGCGTCCCAATGTGGCGGGCGGCAGCATAACCGTGACGGAGGAATCGGGAAAACAACAGCTGGAAATCGCCATCGATACCGACCGAAACACGGAGGAGAACCAACACTATCTCAAAAAAGACGGCCTTGTGCTGTCAGATGACCCGGTTCTGCTTTCGGCAACGGTCGTTCCCGCCGGCGCTCCCAGCCGGTCCGAACTGGTCATCAGCGACAGCGCAGATGGCGTGCAGACAGTGCTGTGGCGGTTTTCGGGCGGCGTGTTTCAAATGTATGCGGGCACAGGCGTGTATCAAACTGTGACCAACTATACGGAAGGACAGGAATACCGGGTGGATGCGGTGGTGGATCCCGCTGCGCAGACGCTTCGGGTGGATATAGTGGGCGTGGATTGCTGCGCGTCTATGGAGCAGACGCTCTCCCTCCCGTTTACAGACTACCAGAGCGCCCATCTGTACCTGCGGCTGTATACCCAGCCCCAGACGGGGAGGCAGATGTTTGCGCTGCGGGAGACCGTCGCCGTGCGGGACCCGCAGATGGTGGCGGTGACGCCCTTGGGAAATCAAATTTTTACACAAGGAGAAGCCTGTCAGCTTGCATTTCACGTTGAAACCCTTTATAATGGAGATGCGTATCTTTCGGGGCGGTATGAAGTGCGGGACCATCTGAACCGGTTGGTGGACAGCGGAGAGGTCACGCCCGCCGCCGACGGAAGCTGCTTTCTTGACGTGTCAATCGACAACACAGGCTGGTATAAACTCCTACTCCATTTTACCAGTGGGGACACACCTGCTGTCACTCAATTTCCAAACACCAATGCCGGGTTCGACCGCGGCAAATTTCTCTCCTTTGCCATCGTTCCACCAGTCACCACCCCCAATGCGCAGTTTGGCGTCGATGTTGCATCAACGGGATATCCGGGCCTTTCTGTCCAAACGCTTTCCGAGTTGGCATACAAAACGGGTGCGGGTTGGGTGCGGGAACGCATCAGCCCCAATACCGCGCTTCCCACACAAGGATCGCCCAATTTTTCCCAATTTCAGAGCCGCGCGGCGGCATTTCAGCAGCGGGGCCTTGGCGTTTTGTCCGTCTTCCAGAGCAGCCCGCCTTACAGCCTTGCCAATCTGCCAGACGGGCGCAAAATGACGGATGACCTGTTTGCCATCTACGATTTTGCCAAATACAGTGCCCAGCTGACGGACATCGATGCGTTTGAGATCTGGAATGAACACGACATCACCGCCTTTGGGGACCGTCCGCCTGACCATGTGGCGGCCATCATCAAGGCGGCGTCTTTGGGGTATGCCGCCGGCGGCGGAGCGGATGCGCCGCTTCGGTTGCTGGGGCCCTTTGCGCGGGACCCCGGTTTTCTGGCGTATGGCGAGCTCCTGTTCCAAAACGGCATCGCACCCTACCTGGATGCTTACAGCTTCCATACCTATGAGCAGGGGGAGCAGCTCACCGAGCGGTTGGCCGCCCACCAGACCATGGCAGAAACCTACCTGCCCGGCAAACCCATGTGGCTCAGTGAAACGGGGCGGGCGTTTGCGTCTGGCGGGCAGGTGCCCGACTTTGATGCCGCCAACCGGGCTGCGGCATACAGTGCGGTCACGTCCTCGGTGCAGGCTCTGCGCTATGGGGTGGACCGGAGCTTTTTGTTCATCCTCCGGCCGTACATCAGCAGCGGCACCCAGTTTGGCATGCTGCGCAGCGACCATACGCCGTTTGCCGCCTACGCCGCCTATGCCGCACTGTGCCATCTTGTG
>CALYAO010000096.1 GCA_944393605.1 uncultured Clostridia bacterium | reverse complement strand
CATCGATGGGCTGTATGATTCTGACCCGCACAAGAACCCCAATGCGAAACTTGTGCCCGTCATTGAAAAGGTGGATGCGGAGCTCATGCGGACGGCGGGCGGCGCGGGCAGCAACCGTGGCACGGGCGGCATGATCACCAAGCTCGCCGCCGCAAAGCATGCCATGGCGGTCGGGACGGATATGATCATCACAAACGGGATCGAGCCCCGTTCGCTTTATCGAATCCTGGCGGGGGAACAGGTTGGCACCTTGTTCCGGGCACCGGGAAAACGCAAATAATCAGGTGGAGGTGGATCGTATGTTAGAGACACTGGGAAAACAGGCAAAGGCCGCAAGTCGTGCACTCATGGGGGTCACGCAGCTGGAAAAGGAATGGGCGCTGACGGCGTTGGCAGATGCTTTGGAGGCCCGTTCGGAGGAGATTTTGGCTGCGAACCGGGAGGACGTGGAGCGCTTTGTTGCAAAAGGCGGTTCGGCCGCTATGACCGACCGGCTGACGCTGACAAAGGAGCGCATCGCGGGCATGGCAGACGGCGTTCGCAAGGTGCGGGATCTGCCCGATCCGGTGGGGGAAGTGCTGGGTATGACCAAGCGCCCCAACGGGTTGGTCATTGGCAAGAAGCGTGTCCCGCTGGGGGTCGTTGGGATCATCTATGAGGCGCGCCCCAATGTGACGGTGGATGCGGCGGCGCTGTGCCTCAAAACCGCCAACGCCTGTATCCTGCGGGGCGGCAGCGAGGCCATCTCCTCCAATCGCATGGTCGTTTCGGTGATTGCGGACGCGCTGTCAAGCGTGGGCTTTCCGGCCCATGCGGTCCAGCTGGTGGATGACACCAGCCGGGAGACCGCCAGCCGCATGATGCGCCTCAATGGGTATATCGATGTGCTCATTCCGCGCGGCGGAAAGGGGCTGATTCGCTCGGTGGTGGAAAATGCGTCGGTCCCTGTCATTGAGACGGGGGCGGGCAACTGCCACGTGTATGTGGAGGCGAGTGCGGATCTTGCCATGGGTGTGGATATTCTGCGCAACGCGAAGGTGTCCCGGCCGTCGGTTTGTAACGCGGCGGAGACGCTGTTGGTGGATGAAGCGGTCGCGGCGGCATTTCTGCCCATGGCGGCAGAGGCGCTCGCGCCGTGGAAGGTGGAACTGCGCGGGTGCCCGCGGACATGTGCGATTCTGCCCGGTATCAAGGCGGCAGAGGAGGCGGACTGGGACACCGAGTACAATGACTATATCCTGGCCGTGAAAGTGGTGGATGGGATTGAGGAAGCCATTTCTCACATCAATTGCCATAGTACGGGCCATTCGGAGACCATTGTGACCAACGCTTACCAGAAGGCAAACCAGTTTTTGGATCGGGTGGATTCGGCGGCGGTGTATGTCAATGCTTCCACGCGGTTTACGGATGGGTTTGAGTTCGGGTTCGGCGCGGAGATTGGTATTAGTACGCAGAAGCTGCATGCGCGCGGGCCTATGGGGCTAAACGAACTCACCACGACGAAGTATATCATTTACGGCGATGGCCAGATTCGGGAGTAATGGGGCATGATCGAGACCAGAAACCTGCGGTATGCCTACCAGACGGAGGACACGCAGGACATCCAGTTTGTGCTGGATAACGTAAATATCAAGATTGCAGACGGCGAGTTTGTGGCCGTCCTGGGGCACAACGGGTCGGGCAAATCCACCCTTGCCAAGCACATGAATGCGCTCCTGCTGCCCTTGGGCGGCAAGGTGTATGTGGACGGTGTGGATACCACCGACAGCGCCCGGCTTTGGGATGTGCGGCAAAATGTCGGCATGGTCTTCCAAAACCCCGATAACCAGATTGTGGCTACCGTGGTGGAGGAGGATGTCGCGTTTGCGCCCGAGAATCTCGGCGTTCCGCCTGAGGAGATCCGGGAGCGGGTGGATGACGCGCTGCGCGCGGTGGGGATGTATGAGCACCGGCGGCATGCGCCCCATCTGCTGTCGGGCGGCCAAAAACAGCGGGTTGCCATCGCGGGGGTGATTGCCATGCGGCCGCGGTGTATCGTGTTGGATGAACCCACGGCCATGCTGGATCCGTCGGGCCGCCGGGAGGTCATGGATACCGTGTTGCGGCTGAACCGGGGGCACGGCATCACCATGGTGAATATCACGCACTACATGGACGAGGCAGTGCTGGCCGACCGCGTGATTGTCATGCATGAGGGCCAGGTGTTGCTTACGGGGACGCCGCGGGAGATCTTCAGCGAAGTGAAGCTCCTAAAAAAGATGGGGCTGGATGTTCCGCAGGTGACCGAACTGGCATATGAGCTCCGCAAGGCGGGGGTTGACATCCGGCCCGATGTGCTGACGGTGTCGGAGTGTGCGGATGCACTGGCGGCGGTGCTGGCGGAGCGACACGTATGAAGAAAAAAGGAGGAAACGGGTTTGTCGATTGAAACCAGAGCGTTACATTATACCTACATGCCGGGCAGCCCGTTTGAAAAGCAGGCGCTTACAGACATCAACCTTACCATCCGAGACAATGAGTTTATCGGGCTCATTGGGCATACCGGGTCGGGAAAATCCACGTTGATTCAGCATTTTAACGGTCTTTTGCATCCTTCGTCGGGTGAAATCCTGGTGGGGGGATTGGACGTCAATAAGAAGGAGACGGACAAGCAGGAACTGCGGCGGCAGGTAGGTCTTGTGTTCCAGTATCCCGAACATCAGTTGTTTGAAGAGACGGTGGAACGAGATGTGGCATTTGGGCCCAAGAATCTTGGACTTTCTGAGGAAGAGATACATGAGCGGGTGCTGGAGGCCATCCACTATGTGGGGCTGGATGAGGCGCTGCTCAAGAAATCGCCGTTTGAGCTCTCAGGCGGGCAGAAACGCCGGGTCGCCATCGCGGGGGTGCTTGCCATGCGGCCCAAGGTGCTCATCTTGGATGAGCCGACCGCGGGGTTGGATCCTGCCGGGCGGGATGAGATCTTAACGCAGGTGCGTGCGCTGTATCTGGCGCATAAGATGACCGTCATTTTGGTGTCCCACTCCATGGAGGACATCGCAAAGCTCGCCACCCGCGTCATCGTGATGCACAAAGGGCGGGTCGCGATGGATGGGACGGTGCCTGAGGTGTTCGCTCGGGCGGCGGAGCTCCGGCAAATGGGGCTGGACGTTCCGCAGGTGACGCGGCTTGCGGAGGAGATGGCAAAGCGGGGCATGCCCATTGGGGATGGGATTTATACGGTGGAGCGCGCGAAATCCGCGATCCTGATGCAGCTGGGGCTGCTTAAAAATCAGAAGGGCAAAGAGGGTGCAGGCAAGTAAGCCTGCACCGTTTCAAGGCTATCCCAAGGCCTGTCCATGTGCAGGGTTTGGGATAGCCCTGATAGGGCCGCAGCGACAGCGGCTTTTTGTGACCAAAGGAGGACAGGGATGTTAAAGGACATTACGCTCGGCCAGTATTTCCCGGTGGAGTCTCTGCTGCACCGGCTGGACCCGCGTACCAAGATTATTCTCGTGATTTGTTATATTGTATCCATTTTTTTGGCCAACGACGTGTATACCTATCTGGTGCTGGCGGCGTTTACCTTTGGCGTGATTGCGCTGTCGAAAGTGCCGGTCAAGCTGTATTTTCGGGGGCTCAAGCCCCTGTGGCTCATCCTATTGTTTACGGCGGCAATCAACCTGTTTTTGACCTCGGGCACATATATCGGCGGCCGGCCCTTTCTGTGGGGCATCGGCATCACGTGGGAGGGGCTGTTTCTGGCCATTAAGATGGCGCTTCGGCTGATCCTGCTCATTCTGGGCAGCTCGGTGCTCACCTACACCACGTCACCCATTGCGCTGACCGACGGGATTGAAAAGCTGCTCTCCCCGTTTGCGCGCATGGGCCTGCCCGCGCATGAACTCGCCATGATGATGAGCATTGCCATCCGGTTTATCCCGACCCTGATTGAGGAGACCGAAAAGATTGTGAAGGCCCAGGAGGCGCGGGGTGCATGCTTTGACCACGGCAATGTGGTGCGGCGCGCCAAGGCGTTGGTGCCCATGCTGGTGCCGCTGTTTATCAGTGCATTCCGCCGGGCGGATGATCTTGCGGTCGCCATGGAGGCGCGGTGTTACCGGGGCGGGACGGGGCGCACCCGGATGAAGCAGATTCGGTTTTCTGCTATGGATCTGTATGCATGTCTGGTGTTTGTGGCGTATCTGGGTGTCCTCATCACCTGCAAGGTGGTGGTTTAGATGGACGGGATGCGAAATATCCGGCTGGACCTCATGTATGACGGCAGCGGGTTTGGCGGCTGGCAGCGGCAGAACAACGCCCGCACGGTGCAGGGGGAGCTGGAGCATGCGCTGTCGGTGATTACCGGGGAGCCGGTGAGCGTCATTGGCGTCAGCCGGACGGATGCGGGGGTGCATGCGGTAGGGTACGTCGCGAACTTCCAGACGGCATGCGACAAGCCGTTTTTCCAGTTTCGGTATGGGATCAATGCGATTTTGCCCGACAGCATCCGTGTGAAGGAAATGACGTATGTGCCGGCGGATTTTCATGCGCGGTATGATGCAAAGGCCAAGACGTATCACTATCTGCTGGACAATTCGGCGTATGGGAATGTGTTTTTAGAGGGCCGTGCGTGGCACTTTCGGTATGATCTGGACATCCCGCGCATGCAGGCAGCATGTCAGGCGTTTTTGGGGCCCCATGACTTTTCTGCGTTTATGTCCAGCGGAAGTGACACCAAAGGAAGCCTGGTGCGGGAAATTTACGATTGTTCGCTGACACAGACGGGGACGCTGCTCACCTTGTCCGTGACGGGCAATGGTTTTTTGTACAACATGGTGCGCATCATGATGGGGACGTTGGTGTGTATCGGCAATGGACGCATTGGTGCGGATGACCTGCCTGCGATCATTGATTCACGGGACCGGAAACGCGCAGGGATCACGGCCCCGGCGCATGGGTTGTACCTTTACCATGTGCAGTATTAAGAGCCAGAGAGGAGGAGGCCCATGAAAAAACGGACAGTGGTTGCGGTGCTGCTTGTGCTGGCAATCTTGGCGGTCAGCGCGTTTGGGTATTGGCTTGCAAAGCAACAGGAAGACAGCGGCGCAGTGCCACTGCGGGATGAGGTGTCCATTGCGACGGTCAGCCTGCAATTTGGTTCAGGCGGCGAGGTGGCACATGGGGCAACCGATTCGTTGTTTGTGGCGGCCTCCCAGGAGCTGGTCAAGGCCTTTTCCCAGACGGGAGAGGAGGTCTACTCGGGGGAAGTCGCGCTAAACAGCCCAGTTGTGGATACGGCGGGATCGTATGCGCTGGCCTATGATCGCGGCGGAACCAACCTGCAGCTCCTCGATGGAACCAAAACAGCTTATACCATTGCGGTGGATGAGACCATCCAGCTGGCGCAGGTGAGTGAAAGCGGCAACGCTTTGGTGGTGACGAGCGGCGGGTTACATAAAAGCGCAGTGCGCGTTTTGGACAAAAAGGGAAACGAGGTGTTCAAGTGGAACACCGGCGGTCTCTATGTGTTGGCTGGTGACATTGCGTCAAACGGCAATGACATTGCCATCTCAACGCTGGATGCTGCTGTTGCGGGCGGCAAGGGAACGGTGTATCTGTTTAATACAGGCAAATCCACGCCTACCGCGAGTGACGATCTGGGCAGCAGCCTCATCACCAATTTGGAGTATACAGGCGGCAATTGGTATGGGTTTGCGGATGGCATGCTGCTGATCTATAGCGGCGCGGGCAAACGGACAGGAACGGTATCCTACCCGGACCGTATGCTCATGGATTATGCGCTGGATGGACCTTTGGCGGTTTTGGCATTTTCTGCCAGCGAAAACGGCATCAATTCGCGCGGCACCACCGTGGAGGCATACAATGTGCGGGGAGAGTGCGTGGGGCAGACCGAACTGAGCAATGAAGCGGGATATTTGGACTGTCTGGGAGGGCGCATTGCCGTGCAGGATGGAGAGCAGGTTGCGGTGTTAAACAGCAAGTGCGTCCGGCAGTTTGACGTGGATGTGTTAAGTGACATCAATGATCTGCTGCTCATGCGGGGCGGCAAATATGGCGTGGCGGTTTCCAATGCCACTGCGGATATCATCCAGATTGGATAGGAGGATACTATGATTGCGGATATCCTTGTGCTCATACTCCTTGCGGGAGGGGCGCTGTTTGGGTTCCGGCGGGGCTTTGTGCGTGCCTTTGTGGGAACATTTTCCATTGTGATTTCGCTGGTGCTGGCGCTTTTGCTCTACCCGGTGGTATCGGGCTGGCTGGAGGACAGCAACCTGCCCGGGTATGTGTCCTCTTATGTTGCGCAGATGATGGGGGAGCAGGCGGACCCGTCGGCTGAGGCGGACGATGCGCAGGCCACCGAGCCGCCTGAGGATGTTTTGGGCCTTCCCAGCAACATCGGCGAGAGCATCGCAAAAGGCGCAGATGCGGCGATGGATGCGGTGACGAACGGGATTGCGGCTTCGGTGTCCGAGCTTGCGGTCAACCTGCTAGCCATCCTCGTTGTGTTTTTGATCGTCCGCGTTGGGTTGGCTGTGGTAACGGCACTGCTGGACGGCCTGTTTCAGCTGCCCGTGCTGTCGCTTGTGAACCGGCTGGCGGGGGGCGTCTTTGGGCTTGCATCGGGGTTGCTCATCACCTATGTGCTGTTGGGGCTTTTGACCTTTGTGGCGACCACGGGGCATATGGCATGGGCGGTGGACGAGGTCCGAAGCAGCACCGTTGCGTCACAATTGTATGACAACAACCTCATCACGCAGTTCGTGTTCCGGTCAGAGCCCGAACGCATTGCGTGATTTGGCTAATATAGTGTAAAAGTTTGAAAAAATAGGGGAGGAAAGGTAGCATGAAACAGATAGACAAAACCATTCGGTTGGATGACCGCCGTACGTTGGCGTTTATGCGTGCGGAGGAGGCTGCAAACCTTGCGGGACAGGTGAAAGAGGCACATGGGCTGCTGCACAATGGCGGCGGCGCGGGCGAGACGTTCCGCGGGTGGGTAGATCTGCCCGTGGCGTATGACAAAGAGGAGTTTGCGCGCATCAAACAGGCGGCAGAGCGCATTCGCGAAAATTCGGATGCACTCATTGTCATTGGCATTGGGGGCTCTTACCTGGGTGCCCGGATGGCCATTGAGATGCTGACCGATTCGTTCTACAACATGCCCGACCGGAAGGAGAAGGCCACGCAGATCTTTTTTGCGGGCAACTCCATCAGCGGGACGTACCTGAGCGAACTGGTGGAATATGTGAAGGACAAGGACATTTCGGTGAATGTCATCTCCAAGTCGGGGACCACGACGGAACCTGCCATCGCGTTCCGCGTGTTCCGGGATCTGCTGGAGAAAAAGTATGGCAAGGAGGGGGCAAAATCCCGGATTTATGCCACCACCGACCGTGCGCGGGGGGCGCTCAAGAACCTGGCGGATGCGGAAGGGTATGAGAGCTTTGTCATCCCGGACGACGTGGGCGGCCGGTATTCCGTTTTGACGGCGGTCGGCCTGTTGCCCATCGCGGCGGCCGGCATCGATATCGACCGCATCATGGAGGGCGCGCAGGCCGCGCATGCGGCCTATGCGGAACCTGACCTGGCAAAGAACGACTGTTATCGGTATGCGGCGATTCGTAACTGCCTGTATGCGAAGGGGTATACGACTGAGCTCATGGTGAACTATGAGCCGCGGCTGCACTATTTTGCGGAGTGGTGGAAGCAGCTGTTCGGAGAGAGCGAGGGTAAGGACCACAAGGGCATCTTCCCGGCGTCGGTGGATTTCTCTACTGATCTGCACTCCATGGGGCAGTACATACAGGAAGGACGCAGAAACCTGTTTGAAACGGTGATTGACGTCGAAACGCCGCGTGCAGACGTGGTGATTGCAGAAGATAGCGACAATGTGGACGGGCTCAATTTCCTGGCAGGCAGAAGCATGGATTTCATCAACCACAAGGCGTTTTTGGGTACGCTGCTGGCGCACAACGACGGCGGCGTCCCCAATCTGGTGCTGCATGTGCCCGCGCTGGATGAATACAACCTCGGCTGGCTGATCTACTTCTTTGAGAAGGCATGCGGTATCAGCGGGTATCTTTTGGGGGTCAATCCCTTTGACCAGCCCGGCGTTGAGGCCTATAAAAAGAACATGTTTGCGCTGCTGGGCAAACCTGGCTATGAAGGGGAAAAAGCCGCTCTTGAAAAACGGCTGGAGATGTGATACAATATCCAAAAGATCGTATTGTGTGCGTAAATGACAGGGCGGCGAAGGTAAACGGCCGCCATAAAATGGAGGAGACCTATGCAGTATCAGAGTACCCGGGGAAAAGAGACTTTGGTGGAATCTGCTTATGCGATTAAGACAGGGCTTGCAGAGGATGGCGGCCTGTTTGTGCCCGTCAGTAAGCCGACCGTTTCGCTGGATGAGATCGGCCTGCTGTCTACCATGACGTATAAGGAGCGTGCGGTGCAGATCTTAAAGCTGTACCTGACTGATTTCACGGAGGAGGAGATCGCATCCTGCGTGGAGCGAGCCTATAACAAGGAAAAGTTTGAAACGGTGGATATTGCGCCGCTGTATCAGTTGGACAAAACGTCCTATTTTCTGGAGCTATGGCATGGCCCGACCTGTGCGTTTAAGGATATGGCGCTCCAGATTCTGCCTCACCTGCTCACCACCTCTGTACGCAAGACGGGGGAGATGCGGGAAGTGGTCATTTTGGTCGCAACCTCAGGGGATACGGGCAAGGCTGCGCTGGAAGGCTTCCGCGACGTCCGCGGGACGCGCATCATCGTCTTTTATCCTGAGCACGGCGTCTCGGAGATTCAGCGGCGGCAGATGGTAACCCAGGAGGGAAACAATGTGGACGTTGCTGCGGTCGTGGGCAACTTTGACGATGCGCAGACAGGGGTCAAGCGAATTTTTACGGATGAGCGGTACCGTGCGATTCTGGCCAACAACAACTTTTTGCTGTCGTCCGCCAACTCCATCAACTGGGGCCGGCTGGTGCCGCAGATCATCTATTATTTCTCCGCATACTGCAACCTGGTCAAAAATGATCAGATCAAGCTGGGTGACCGCATCAACTTTGTGGTGCCAACGGGGAATTTTGGAAATATCTTGGCGGCCTATTACGCCAAGGAGATGGGGCTTCCGATTGCGAAGCTCATCTGTGCATCCAACGAAAACAATGTGCTGACGGAATTTATCAACACGGGCGTCTATAACCGGGAGCGAGAATTCCACACAACGACCTCCCCATCCATGGATATTCTCATCTCCAGCAACCTGGAGCGGTTTCTGTTTGATGTGACAGGCGGCGACCATGCGCGGGTGCGCGACTGGATGCAGCAGCTCGCAGAAACGGGGCGTTATGAGGTGCCCGACATCACCAAGAGCAAGATCAAGGAGATCTTCTGGGGTGGTTGCTGCAATGATGCACAGACGGCAGAATCCATCCGTTCTGTGTATGAGGAGTATGGTTATGTGATAGACCCCCATACGGCTGTGGCGAAGAATGTGTATGACCAGTATGTGGCCGAGACGGGGGATGAGACCAAGACGGTCATTGTGTCCACCGCGAGTCCGTTTAAGTTCAACGGCAGCGTTCTGCGCGCCATCCAGGGAGAGGCATTTGACAGCTCATTGGATGAGTTTGCCATGCTGCATGCGCTGGCGGAGACAACGGGGCTGGACATGCCGCAGTCGCTTGCTTCGCTGGCATCCAAACCGGTCGTGTTTGGGACGACCTGTGAGAAGGATGAGATGATCGATGTCGTCAGCGGGATGCTGGGGCTGGTCTGAGAATAAGAATAAAAACCGAGGCGTTTGCCTCGGTTTTTTTGTATGCTGCGGGAACCCTGTGATGGTATGCGATGCCGCCTTGTGTTATGATGAAAGCAACGAAACGGCAAGGGGTGTGGTAGCTTGAAAAACAAACTATCCGAGCAGCTAAACATTTGGACAACACTCTGTATTGAGGAGGTGCAGGCAGGGTTACCGGCGGGGGCAGCGATACTCAATCTCTATGCAAGGATTCGCGGTCCCTTTACACAAGAGATGCTGGAAAATTATAATAGCGCACGCGGCACCACCATGCAAACCAGCAAGGAACTGCTTGCCGCCATAGAGGATACATGGAGCAGTAAAGATGATATCATCCGAGCATTGTCTGAAGCGGCAGCGCAGTCAGATGACCAGAAAATCCACGACATCCTCATGCGCCATGTCACACTGATAATGGATCGGCTGTACCAAGCAACATCATTGGGCCTGCTTGACAAACTGCGGGATGAGGGATATACTCAATATATGTATCTGTCTACCGTGGGCGCTTGCAAAGATTGCCAACAGCTCAACGGGAAGCGATTTGATTTGGCGGATGCCAAAATCGGCGTCAATGCGCCGCCGCTGCATCCGAACTGTCGATGTATGCCAATGCCGCCTTATCTAAAACCGCCGCAGCGCCGACAGACGGTCTCCTATGTCCCCGTTTTACCGGCCCAGCCGATTACGATACCGCCCGAGCTGGCATGGCAGGGCTTCACATCCATGGCGGTGGAATGGGGCAAAGACGTCATTAACTTCATCTTTCCGGGCTCCTGGGAACGCGGTCAAAAATGGATGGACTCTCCCTATGACTTCTTCAACTGGCTGCTCATGGGTATCCCGGACGCATATCAGGTACAGGATGCGCGGGCGGAGAAGATCGTGGATTCCCCCTATGATTTCTTCAACTGGCTGACCATGGGTACCGTTGAAACGGTCCATCGGGCCGTAATGCCTGAGGAGCCATTCTCCTGGCAGCATTGGCTGGACAGCTTCCATGTGGCCTTACTGACCGTCCCCATCATGAAGATAGGCAGTCTCGCCGCCCGGCCTACGGTTGTTCGGATCCAGCAGCAAAGTATGCACGATATCAAGCGCGACCGGACCATCATTATGCAGGAAATCCGGGATAAGAGTGTTGCCGGCTGGCCAAAAAACGAAGGATTTGCAGGAACGCCCAAGGAGATTATTCTAAAACCCGGCAAACTCATTGACCGATATGGTGAACCCACCGGCAAATATGCCAGCCCAAAGGGCACCCCTTTTGCCATGCGCGCTTTGCCAGAGGATTATCGTAATGGAAGCTATTATGTGTATGAGGTGTTGCAGCCCGTTTCTGTTAAAAGCGGCAGGGCGGCCCGCTGGTTTGGGCAGATGGGCGGGGGAACACAGTATATGTTCGATGTCTCGATTCAGGAGCTGTTAGACAGCGGAATATTACGGGAGGTGGATTTGCGATGAATGTCGCAGAGCTCAAACAAAAACTGGAGGAAGCGGGGATCCCGGAATTTTATTATCAATTTGACGATGACCAGGATTATTACAATACCTATGTCATCAAACAAGAATTCCCAAGCGGGAAGTGGGTGACATTGTTCTGTGATCGAAGCTTTCGTAACTGCATCAAGCGGTTTGAGACGGAGGAGGAGGCCTGTGAATACTTTTTTAACTGGCTCACCACCGTCTATGAGGAAGGGAAGTCACATAGACGGCATACGCAGCCTCCCAAGCAGAAGCGGCGATGGTGGCCGTGGTAACAATAGGAACGAAAGTCGCCAATATCAAGGGGCATATTAGGCAAATCCCCTATTAAGATGGATCCATCCAGGAGCTGTGAGAGGGCGGAATATTACGGGAGGTGGATTCGCGATGAATGTCGCAGAGCTCAAACAAAAACTGGAAGAAGCAGGAGTCCCCGAATTTTATTATCAATTTGACGATGACCAGGATTATTACAGTACCTTTGTCATCAAACAAGAATTCCCAAGCGGGAAGTGGGTGACATTGTTCTGTGACCGAAGCTGGCGCGGCTACATCAAGCGGTTTGACACCGAGGAAGAGGCTTGTGAATATTTCTTCAACTGGGTCTATGCCGTCTATGAGAAAGACAAGCCGTATATGCGGCATACGCAGCCTCCCAAGCAGAAGCGGAGATGGTGGCCGTGGTAAAAACGAGAGCGAAAGCCACTGGTATCAAGGGGCATATTAGGCAAATTCCCTATTAAGATGGATCCATCCAGGAGCTGTTAGACAGCGGAATATTACGGGAGGTGGATTTGCGATGAATGTCGCAGAGCTCAAACAAAAACTGGAGGAAGCTGGGATCCCGGAATCTTATTATCAATTTGACGATGACCAGGATTATTACGATACCTTTGTCATCAAACAAGAATTCCCAAGCGGGAAGTGGGTCACCCTGTACTGTGACCGAAGCTTTCGTAACTGCATCAAGCGGTTTGACACCGAGGAGGAGGCCTGTGAATACTTTTTTAACTGGCTCACCACCGTCTATGAGAAAGGGAAGTCGCATATGCGGCATACGCAGCCTCCCAAGCAGAAGCGGAGATGGTGGCCGTGGTAACAATAGGAGCGAAAGCCGCCGGTATCAAGGGGCATTTTAGGCAAATTCCCAGTATGGTTTTATAAAAGTAAACAAATATCCCCTGCATATGCAGGGGATATTTGTTTGTACTTACCTCTTTGCGAGTGGTCTCAACATGAGATATGCGGCTGCGGACCAGGTGTATGCCGGACAGCGTTGTCCCGCACCCGTTAGGGGATTGAAATTCTCATAAAAGCCGCTTTGTTCACAGGCACGCCGAAAGGCGCGCGCAATCTCGCCGGCCAGGTCGGATGCACCCGCCTGGGCGAGGTTGTGTGCGAATAGGACCTGGTCGGGTGCCCATGTGGCGCCGCGCCAGTAGCCGTCTTCCTCAAATTTTGGACTTGTGAGTGCCTCAGAAGCAAGCCCGAATGGCGCTAAAAACTGTGTTTTTAACGTATGCGCTATTTGGGTGAGGATGGGGCCAGGCAGACGGTCTCCCAAAACGATGGCGCGCCAGGGCATCAGGCTGTTTGAGTGATAGGGCTGGTAGCTGGGGGCAGGGCGGACGAAAAAGCGGCTGCCATCCCAGTATTGGGTGAGGGAGCCCTCCCGCAGCCGGTCGGCCAGGCGGTTGTATTGCGTCTGGTCGTGGATGTACCCAAGCCGCTCTGCCATCTGGGATAGGACGGCGCTTTGCACCGACAGCAGGGCAAGCAGTTCCCCCGTCTGTACCTGCGTGCATGCGTCCTGGCAGGTGGCGTTGTCTGCGCCCGAGTCGTTGCCATGCCAGTAGCAGGGGACCTCGCCGCGTGCATTCAGCCACCAGTTGATGTTGCGGGCCATGGCAGGATAGGCCTGTGCCAGATAGGTACCATCCCAAAAGAGCGGGTTTTGCTCCGCCATCCTGCGGTATGCCCATCCTTGAATGGGCGGCTTGGTGAAGGCGCGTCCGATGGTGAGCGCCGTGATGTCGTCGGGCAGACAGCCCGATGCGTCCATGTGCCGATAGGGGAGCATGAACTGCGAGAAGGCCAGGCCGGGCTGCGCCGCGGCCAGCACCATGGCATTGAAGCAGTTGTCCCAGGACCAGACGGCGCACATACCGCTTTTGGACATGAGCATGGCCTCCTCGGGGAAGGCGCCTTCGGGCGGGACCAGGTTGCTCCAAAGCACATAGGCCGCCTCCCGTTCGGTGGGGGTATGTGCGTCAAGCGCATTTGCGAAGGCAGAAAAGGAGGTCTCTGCGGCCCGGACGCATCTGTCAAACGCAGGCAGGTGCGTGGCGGCAGGCCGGGAGGGGGACTGGGATACCGCTATGTACAGAAGGTAGCTTCCGCCCTCGTCAGGCCGGATGTGTACCGCAATTCGGCTGCCCGCGACGTCCCCGGCGTTCCATGGCGCTTCCAGCGACAGGTGTCCGCGGGCGGCGGTGAGCCAAACCGTGCTTCCGGTTTTGTTGTCCGTCAGGCGGATGCGGCCGTCCCTCTCTTGTACGGCATTGCAGGCGTCATAGCTCTGCGTGGGCTTTTGATAGGTCAAGGTGAGGGGCGTGGTGCCCTGTGCGAGCAGCATGCCTCTGCCAAATAAGGCAAAGGCGTGCTGCGTATCGCCTGTGTGCAGAGTGAGCATGCCGGGAGTGAGGGCAGTGTCCGGGGGACATGGCGTCTCGAACAGGATGTTCTCGGTGGGCCAGGTACGGATGTTGCGCAATTGCAGCATGCCGTTTTGCCGCATCAGGGCGAGCTGGGAGCCGCGAATGGAGAAGTGGGTGCGACTCAGTGTCAGGCACATGGGGATTCTCCTTTCTGTCTGGTTATATTTGGGCTGCCAATTGTTCCGCCTGGGTACAGGCATCTGCCAGAATCTTGTCTACGTCTGCGCCCCAGATATCCAGGCCTTCTGCTGCGATGCAGTCCATGTGCGGAATGCCGAGCATGCGGCACAGCATGTGCAGGTAGGGCGTGGCCTGTTCCCACTCGGCCATGGGGCCCGAGAAGATGCCGCCGCGGGTGGTGAGGTATACCAGGCGGGAGGCGCGGCAGTCGCCCACGGTTTGGCCCTCCTCATTGTAGTGGAAGGTGATGCGGTTTGCGCAGATGTGTTCCAAATAGACGCGCACGACGCTGGGGAAGCTGAGGTCCCAAAACGGCGCGGCCAGCACAATGCAGTCCGCGTCGGAAAACTGACGTGCGTAGGCCAGCAGCGGGTGGCTCGTATTGCCCGACTGCAGAAGGGCATCCCGCTGTGCCAGCATGCCGGCATCCAAGGGGTGCAGATCAGCAGCATGTAAGGGTAGGTGTGTGACGGCGGTGTTGGGGTGTTGGGCTTGGTAAGCCGAAACGAAGCGGTCCGCCAAATATTTGGTGCGGGATGCGTCAGCACGGACGCATGCGTCTATGTATAGTAGGGAATGTGTCATACGATGCCTCCTATTGGGTTTGTATGTATAGCATATCAAAAGTTGCGTTCGATTTCTAGTCTTTTTATGCGAGAACATGCAAAAATCGTAAGATGCGGCATGGCTTTTTTGCGTGGAATGTGATACAATAACGGTGGTGATTGCTGCCTGTAACAGGGAACTTTGGTTGTTTGTTTTTGGAAGAAATGTTTGATAATGGAAAGGCGGTTTGGGGATGGAACGGGGCATGATTCATCTGTACTGTGGAGACGGCAAGGGAAAGACAACAGCGGCAATGGGTCTCGCAGTACGGTTTGCAGGGTGCGGGTATCCCGTCGTGGTGGCGCAGTTTCAAAAGACGGTGCCGTCGGGGGAGTGCGGCCTCATAGATGGTGTGCCGGGCGTCACGCTCTTGCGGCTGGACAGCGATATCAAGGGGTTCTCGTGGGAATTTACGGAGGAAGAGAGAACGCGGCGGACCGCGGAGCATGCGGCGCTGTTTGCGCGTGCGGTAGCGGCATGCCCCGAGGGCAAGTGTCTGCTGGTGTTGGATGAGATGGTGAGTGCGCTCAATACGGGACTCATGGACAGAGAGCCGGTGCTTGCGTTTTTGCGGGAGAAGCCGCAGGAGATGGAGGTTGTCCTGACCGGGCGGGACCCTGAGCCTGCGCTCTGTGCGCTGGCGGACTATATCACCGAGATGCGGATGGTGAAACATCCCATGCAGCAGGGCGTGATGGCGCGCAGAGGGGTGGAATTCTAGGAAAGTTGACAACGAAAGAAGGAAGATCGTATGACGATAGAAAAGGTGCAGGCGGGCGGGGTGCCTGTTGCGGTGGTCTACAGTGAGGCGCCGGTTGTCACGGATGTGCAGTCGGCGCTGGACCTCTTGATGTCCGTTCGATATGAGACGGGGGCGGACGATATGGTGGTGAACAAGGAGGCGTTTGCGGCGGACTTTTTCATCTTGAGCCGGGGGCTGGC
>CALYAO010000095.1 GCA_944393605.1 uncultured Clostridia bacterium | reverse complement strand
CTAAACGGATGCGGCAAAATTGATCACCCCAATCCCCGCCCACTTGGGGCTAACCACCTTGTATGCATCCACCATATTGGTGCGCGCATGCCGCCCCAGCGCGGTTTCCGCCAGCAAAAACGGGAATCCCATGACCACGACCATCACAATATACAAAATCACAAAGGCGGCGCCGCCATGCTGTCCCACGATGTACGGAAATTTCCAGATGTTTCCAAGTCCAATGGCCGATCCGGCCGCAGCGAGGATAAAGCCAATATTGCTGTTCCAAGTTGTCCTGTTCTCGGACATGTCATTCCCTCCTTCAAGCCCGCCGCCCCAGGCGGACATTCTTTGGTAGCACTATGCGACATTTTTTAGCATGTTTTCAATGAAAATCCCATACCCACGGGTGGGATCATTCACAAATACGTGTGTGACCGCGCCAATGAGCTTGCCGTCCTGCAGAATGGGGCTTCCACTCATGCCCTGCACAATCCCGCCCGTCTGCTGCAGCAGCGCCGGATCGGTCACGCGGATCACCATATCCTTGTTGTTGTCGTTATTATACCGCATCACTTTCTGGATCTCAATTTCGTAGGACCGAACCTCTTCGTTGGAGATGTTGGATAAAATGGTTGCCTTTCCTTCATGAATGTCCGACCGGGATGCGACAGGCACCGCGTCAGCCTCCGCCGGGTATGCCTGCTGTTCCACCGTCCCATAGATGCCCTGTTCGGTATTTTTGGTTATGGTACCCAGCCGGTCCTCCATGCTCTGGAAGATGCCCTTGAGCTCTCCCGGTGCTCCCTTTTCTCCTTTTTGTACCGCAAAGATGGAGGCTTCCAAGATCTCCCCTTGGGACACCTGCAGGATGCTGCCGGTATCCCCATCCGTCACCGGATGGCCCAGCGCACCATATTCCTTGGACGCCTCATCCACAAAGGTGAGCGTTCCGATGCCCGCCGTGCTGTCCCGCACCCAAACGCCCAATTTGTGGGTGCCGTCCTCCGCCTGTACAGACCGAACCTCGCGGGTCAAGCTCTTTTCATTGCGTTTGAGCTCCAACGACATGGGCGCATCCCCCGCGCCGCGCACCAGTTCTGTAAACTGTTCGGTGCTGGTCAGCGTCACGCCGTTCACCTTCGTGATGATGTCCCCTTCCCGGATGTCATAATCCTTCGCCGGGAACGCCATACGCCCGTCCGCACACCGAATCTCCGCCGTGCCCACCACCAGCATGCCATCCGTGATGATCTTGATGCCAATGGCGCTGCCGCAGGGCACCACCTCCCGTTGGGGCGCGACATTCACTTCAATGTTGCGCATGGGGATGATGCCAAACAGCTTGACCTCCATATTATACCCAGATAGGGTATCTTGGGCAAGCGTGCCATCCTCCTCAAGCATGCCGCTTCTGCCCGCCTGCATACTGACAATGAGCGGGGACTCATCGGGCAGTTCACATGGGCTGCCCTCTAACAGGGTAATGCTATCAGGTAATACGAGATAGATATATAGAACCACGCCTGCCACCGACAGGGCCAAAAGCCCGGCAAAGATGGACAGCCGCTTCTTTTGTATATGCTGCACACTGGTTCACTCCTTGGGTTCATTGATGGTAAAAAGGCCGGTGTGCCAGCCCAGCCAGCGAGAACCGTCTTTTTTCTTTCAAAACCATACTCTTAACTTTTCCCCAAAGAGCCATACTATGCTTGACAATACTTAACAAAACCTATTGCGCAGGCTGCTGCGGTTTGGTAAAATCTTCCAGAGATCGAAAACTGTACCCTTGTTGTTTGAGATCCCCAATGACACGATCTAACACCTCTGCGTTATCCTTGGACACCGCGTGCAGCAGCAGCACCGCGCCATCGTGGACACCATCCATGATCTGCTGGTATGCCACCTCGGTGCCGGGCTGTTTTTTGGGGTCCCAGTCCTTGTATGCAAAGCTCCAGAACACGCTGGTATAGCCCAAATCCCGCGTCAGCGCCAGCGTCCGCTCCGAATACTCCCCGCGCGGCGGGCGGAAGAAGGTCATGTCCTGCCCAAACAGTTCACGGTACCGGTCATTTAGCCCTGTGATCTCCGCCGCAAGCTTATCGTCATCTGTGACCGACGGCATGGACGGATGGCCCACCGTGTGGTTGCCCACCACATGCCCTTCGTCGATCATGCGCTTCACCAGCTCCTGCTGCTGCTCCAGATAGGGGCCCGTGATAAAAAACGCTGCAGGCACCTCCTGTTTTTTTAAGGTATCTAAAATGGAGGCGGTGTATCCGTTTTCATACCCTTCGTCGAACGTGAGGTACAATGTCCGCGGTGTGACGCGGTCCCGAAAAATCGCACCGTATTTGTCCAGCAGTGCCACTGTTTTATCGGGCAGCTCGGGGGGCGCGTTTTTGTTCTTTTTAAAGCCCCATCCAAACATCGTGTTGTCCATGGCGCTGTAGCTGCCTGTTTGTGCACTGGTGGGAATGACCATTTTTTTGCTCTCCATCCCGTCTAAATGCAGCTTTTCGCTGACAGTGCCCGCTTGGTTGCCACACCCCGACAAGCAGCCGACTGCAAGCAACAGCACCGCAACCCATTGTGTGGTTCGTTTCATGTCAATCACCCTTTCCGCGCGGTTTTGTTCCCTACTATTGTATGAGGCACATAGCAGTTTATACGGCAAAACAAGCCTCCATCCAGCATGTTTCTACCATCGATCCATTCCAATTTGTCCAATCTGCCAAAACAGACCACAAAAAATCACATTTTCTTCGAAATTTCTGCTTTTCCGGCTAGTATTCCAACCGGGTTTGTGGTACAATGTCTGATAGAAAAAGAAATCAGGAACAAGGAGTGTTTCCCATGCGGAGAAGGAGACGGCGGCATATCCATGTCGGGCGCCTTTTATTTGTGATTTTTTTGATGCTGCTCATCATCGCAACGCTGTGCGCTGGGGTGATCGTGGGCGCCAATTATGATACGCTGTTTCCCAAATACGACAAGGAGATCATGGGGTCAGCCTATATCAGTTCGGATATGGTGGTCCCAACCCCCGAACCGACGCCAACGCCAACGCCTGGGCCCAATGACCGCAAAGCCAAATTCCCGGGGGAATTTGTGGAGGTGTTCAACGCCAAAGAAGAAAAATCGGCCTATCTCACCTTTGACGACGGCCCATCTCCGCTCACGCCCAAAATTTTGGATATTTTAAAAGAGGAACATGTTCCGGCCACCTTCTTCCTGTTGGGGCAGAATATCAGCAAATACCCCGACACGGTCAAGCGGGAATTTGAAGAGGGGCATACCGTTGCCAACCACAGCTACAGCCATGACTACAAAAAGCTGTACAAAACGACCGTGGATGCCTTTGCGTCGGAAGTGCAGCAGTGCGAGGAGGCCATCGGGCAGATTATCGGCTCTGAGAATGTGGTGAAGCTGTTTCGCTTCCCGGGCGGCTCCTTTGAATCCTACAAGGACCCCTATAAACAGTGGCTGAGCGACCAAGGGTACAAGTATATCGACTGGAATGCCTTAAACGGCGATGCGGAAGCGCCGCTGGTCTCGGTGGAAAAGCTCATCAGCAACGTAAAGCGGGATACCGGCAAGACCCAAAACGTCGTCATCCTGATGCATGACGCGGCCGCCAAAACCACCACGCCTGAGGCGCTCCCCGCCATCATCTCCTATCTGCGCGAGTCGGGATATACGTTCAAAGCCTTGGGGGAGGAAATGGACGGATGACAGTCAAAGAGCTGGGAGGAGCACTCAAAGCCGGGCAGTATGCAAATGTATACCTGTTTTACGGAGAAGAAGCCTTTTTAAAAGAACACTATGCCAAACAAGTCAAAGCGGCATTCTCAGGCGGCCCGTTTGACGAGTTTAACGTCTTTGCCTTTGACGGACGCGGCTATGATACCACCGCTGTGGAGAATGCAATCGAGGCTCTGCCCATGATGGCGGACAGCAAGCTCCTGGTGTTTACGGATAGCCGGCTGTTTAAGCCCGACCCGCGCACGGGCGCAGACCAGGCGCATCGGACATACTGGGAGCAGCGCCTCAAGGACATTCCGTCCTACTGTCACATTTTGTTTGTGGAGCAGGCGATTGACAAGCGCAGCGCGCTGTATAAAACCATTTTAAAGAACCACGTGGTATGTGAATTCGCATACCTGTCTTTATCGGAGCTCACCAGCTGGACGGTCAAGCTGTTTCAGACCTTGGGGAAACGCCTGTCCGCCATGGACGCACAGCACCTCATCGGCCTGTGTGACGATGGCATGCTGGCGGTCAAGCGGGAAGCCGAAAAGCTCGCGGCCTATACCCAAGGGCGCGCCGACGTGACGCGTGCGGACATCGATGCCGTCGTGGTGCCCACCGTGAAGAGCCAGGCATTCGCCATGGTGGACGCGTGGCTCGCACAAAATACCGACAAGGCACTGGGTCTTTTAAATGACCTATATGCGCTCCGTGAGCCCCCGCTCAAGATCTTGGGCGCGGTCAACTATCAGCTCGACCGGCTGCTGTCAGTGAAGCTGCTGCTGGCGGATGGGCTGAGCCGGGGCGAAATCCTGTCCAGGCTCAAACTGCCGCCCTTTCTGGCGGACCGCTATATCAAAAATGCGAATGCATATCCGCTCGCACAGCTCAGAAGCATGCTTGCAGCCTGTGCGAAAACGGATGCGGCGCTCAAAAACAATTCCATCGACAACAACATATTGTTGGAGATGCTTATCATACAAAACAAAACCAAATAAACAGGATCTTACTTTAAAAGGAGAGCGAGAATCGCATGAAATCATTTGTCGTATTGGGAGTCGGCCGGTTTGGCGGCAGTCTCGCAAGGACACTGTTTAACCTGGGCCACGAGGTCCTGGTGGTGGATGAGAATGAGGAAATTGTGCAGGAAATTGCGGACCACGTCACCCACGCGGTTGTTGGTGACTGTGTGGATGAGAATGTTCTGCGGTCGCTGGGCGTCCGCAACTTTGATGTGGTGGTGGTTGCCATGGGCGGCGACCTGCAGTCGGGCATCCTGGCAACCGTGATCCTAAAGGATATGGGCGTCAAGACCGTCGTTGCCAAGGCGCAGAGCGAACTGCATGCAAAGGTACTGCAGCGCGTTGGTGCGGACAAGGTCGTCTTTCCCGAACGGGACATGGGGGTCCGTGTGGCCAACAATTTGTCTGCCGAAAATATCCTGGACCATATTGAGCTGTCCGAAGAATATAGCATCGCAGAGCTGAAGGTCCCGCAGAAATGGATTGGAAAATCCCTGAAAGCGCTGGATGTTCGTGCCAATTTCGGCATTACCATCCTCGCTTGCAAAGACGGGGCACACATCAATGTATCCCCGGCTGCGGACTATACATTGACCCAAAATGACGTTCTGATTGTATTGGGGAAAAACGATTCCCTGACACGACTGCGGAGCTGACGGCATGCGGGAGATCACAAGCCTCGCCAACCCATGGGTCAAACATATTCGGCAGCTTGGGCAAAAAAAATATCGCCAGCAGTATGGCGCGTATATCGCAGAGGGCGAAAGGCTGGTGCGCTCTGTGACGGACAGCGGGCATACCGTGCGCGCCATGGCGTACAGCGCATCCTACTTACAGGCAGGCGGGTGTACCTTTCCATGCGAGGAGGCGTTTGTCCTCCCCGATGCCCTGTTTGCCAAGCTGTGTGAAACCGAACACCCGCAGGGCGTCCTCGCCGTCGTGGCGCAGCATGCATCTCCTGGCTGCACGGGCCGGGACCGCTACTTATACTGTGACCGCATCACCGATCCCGGCAATCTGGGAACCATCATCCGCAGCGCCGATGCATTCGGCTTTGGCGGGATCATCCTGTCCCCCGGCTGCGCGGATCCGTTCAGCCCCAAGGTGGTCCGGTCCGCCATGGGGTCCCTTTGCGGCCCTGAGCTGGTGCTGCCGCCCGATGGCATCGCCTTGCTCACCCAACTAAAGGAGGACGGGTATACCATCTACGCTTCCGCGCTTTCTGACGGATGCCACAGCCTTTACGATATCCGTTTTTCCCAAAAACTGGTATTGGTCATTGGCAACGAGGCGAACGGCGTCTCAGAGAGCGTGCTGGCGCTTTCGGATGCCGCTGTGCGCATCCCCATGTATGGCGGAGCGGAATCCTTCAATGCCGCTGTCGCCGCATCCATCCTCTTGTATGAGGTGCGTCGGCAGGCTGCGGAGGGGAGGTCACTATGAACAACACCGGCATGGAGGCGGCGCTGGCGGAAGCCCAGCTTGCATTTGCCGCGGGCGAGGTGCCCGTTGGGTGCGTCATCCAAAAGGACGGCGCCATCATCGCCCGCGCGCACAATGAAACCAGACAGGCAAACGATGCCACGGCGCACGCCGAGATGCTTGCCATCCGGCGGGCGGGCGCGTTTTTGGGGGACTGGCGGCTGGACGGGTGTGATCTCTATGTGACGCTGGAGCCCTGCCCCATGTGTGCTGCCGCCATCCAAAATGCCCGCATCCGGCGCCTCTATTTTGGCGCCTTTGACATGCGGTATGGCGCTGCGGGGACGCGGTATGACTTCTTTGGAAAATCGTTTTTTGGAAATGCAGTGGAAGTGTACGGCGGTATGCAGGAAGCGGCCTGCACCGCGCTGCTATCCCGCTTTTTTGCGGATATGCGGGAAAAACACATGTAAAAAAAGCCATCCAGTTGGATGGCTTTTTTGTTGCCGTTATAGGATGATGCAGATGAGGCCGCCGCTGCCTTCGTTGATGATCTTCTGGAGCGTCTCCTGCAGCTTATACTGCGCCTCTTCGGGCATGTGGTACAGCTTGTTGTGCAGGCCCTCATTGACCAGCTCATGCAGGGACTTGCCAAAGATATTGGATGACCAGATCTTCTGCGGGTCGGTCTCAAACTCCTGCAGCAGATAATTGACCAGCTCCTCCGACTGCCGCTCCGAACCCACGATGGGAGAGACCTCCGTCTCGATATCCGCCCGGATCATGTGGATGCTGGGTGCACTCGCCTTGAGCTTGACCCCAAACCGGCTGCCCTGTTTCACGATCTCAGGCTCCTCCAGCTGCAACTCGTCGATGGTGGGCATCACAATGCCATACCCCTTCTGCGAGACCTCATGCAGCGCGAAGGAAACCTTGTCATATTCCTTCTTCATGGCGGACAGCTCCGAAAGCAGCGTGATGAGCTTATCCTCCCCGTCAATCTCAAAGCCGGAGGTCTCGCCCAAAATCTGATAGAACAGGTTCTCGGGCGTATGCACCTCAATGGTTGCCGTTCCAACGCCAAGATCAATCCCGCTGACGCGCGCGTCGTCCACATATTCATAGGCGGACACCTGATCTGCGATACGCCGGATGTCGCTGATCTTATACACGTCATCAATAGAAGACAACACACAACTGTACATACCAGCCTTGAGCCAATGGTCCGCATCCAGCGCATCAATCCACTTGGGGATGTTGATGCCGATCTCCCGCACGGGGAATTCAAAGAGCACCTTTTCCATAATGGCGCCGATGTCCCGTTCCCCCAGCTCTGCGCAGTTGACCGCCATCACGGGCACGCCATATTTGTTTTCCAGCTCTTCCCGGAGCGCCTGCGTCTCCTCACTGCCGGGATGCTGGCTGTTGAGCAGGACAACGAAGGGCTTGTTGATGGCCTTCAGTTCCGCTACGACACGTTCTTCCGCAGGCACATAGTCCTCCCGGGGGATTTCGGTGATGGACCCGTCTGTCGTGATCACCAGGCCAATGGTGGAATGTTCGTTGATGACCTTTTTGGTGCCGATCTCTGCCGCCTCCGAAAAGGGGATGGCCTCCTCCGCCCAAGGCGTATGCACCATGCGGGGCGCCTCATCCTCAATGTGGCCCAGCGCACTGTCCACAATGTACCCCACGCAGTCGATCATCCGCACCTTCATGCGCGCATTATCCCCCAAGGAGATTTCCACCGCCTCATTGGGGATAAATTTTGGCTCGGTTGTCATGATGGTCCGGCCCCCGGCGCTCTGGGGCAATTCATCCTTCGCACGTTCCTGCGAATAGGTATTCTCAATATTGGGGATGACCAACAGATCCATAAACTTTTTAATGAATGTGGATTTTCCCGTCCGGACCGGGCCGACTACGCCAACGTAGATGTCCCCGCCCGTCCGCGTTGCGATGTCCCCATATATGTTGTAGCTGTCCATAAACCCGTTTCCTCCTTTTGATACACATCTGTGTCTGCGTTAGTACATGTATATGGGAGCATGTTTCGCATTATGCCAAAAGGAACGGAATTTGTTTTGCGCCTTTTTCGGAGGATTCCCTCACTTTTTTCCGCACAACAGCATGTATATGTCGCCCCGCCTGCCCGTATAGTATAAAGAAAGGATCATAGCGCCCGCGCCAAGCGGGCATACAGCGGGAAGGACTGTGGTGACATGCGCAAACAGAATCTCATTGTGAGCGGGCTGATTTTAACGGCCGCCAGCTTTTTAAGCCGGACGCTTGGGATGGTGCTTCGGGTATACATATCGGGACAGATTGGCGCGGAGGGCATGGGGCTGTACCAACTGGTATTTTCCCTATATACCCTCTGCTCCACCTTTGCCACCTCGGGCATCGGCGTGGCGGTATCCCGCCTGGTGGCGGAGGAGCTCGCCAAGGGCAAACCCGCCAACGCCGTGCGGGTGCTGCGTCTATCCTTGGCGCTCACCTGCCTGCTGGGCTGTTCCGTCACAGCGGTGTTATACCACAATGCATCCTGGATTGGTACGTCCTTTCTCAAGGATGCCCGTACCGTGTTGGCGGTGAAAATCCTTGCTCCCAGCTTCCCCTTTATCTCGGTTTCCACCTGTATCAAAGGCTATTTTTATGCCAAGCGACACGTCTTAAAACCCGCCACCTCCCAGATCTTCGAACAGCTCACCCGCATGACGGTCATTTTCCTCATCTGCGGCATCTGGGTGCCGCGCGGGGTGGAATATGCCTGCGGCGCCGCAATCCTAGGCATCACCATCGGGGAATTCACCTCCTGTCTCTACTGTGCCCTGCTCTACTACCTGGGCCAGCGGGAACGGGCACGCGGCAAGGCTGACCGCATGCTCCGCCCCATCCTATCCGTCTCGGTTCCCGTGGCCTTCAAAAGCTATGTCAACTCCGGTTTCCACATGCTGGAAAACATTCTCATCCCAACCGCCTTTGCCAAAAGCGGCCTATCCACCTCCGACTCCATGGGGGTGTATGGCATCTTGAAAGGCATGGTCATGCCCCTGCTCCTGTTTCCAACCGCCATCATCCAATCCTTTACCACGGTGCTCATGCCCGAAATCGCAGGTGCCAACGCCACCGGACAGCACCGCCGCGTCAACCACACCATCTCCCGCGTGCTGCACTTTACCATGGTACTGTCCATCCTCATCGTGTGCGTCTTTATGACCTTCCCCTATGAACTGGGCCTGCTCATCTACCAGAGCGACCAGGTGGGCCAGATGCTGCGCCTGCTCTCCTTCGTCTCCCCTTTTATCTACCTCGAGATGGTGGTTGTGAGCATCCTAAACGGCATCGGGGAGCAAAACCGGTCCCTTCTGTACAGCATCCTGGATTCGGTGGTACGGATTTCTCTCATCTATTTTCTCATTCCCGTCAAGGGACTCACGGGGTTTTTGATCGTCATTATCCTATCCAACCTGCTGACCTCCCTGCTCCATCTGCGCCGGCTGCTCCATGTGACCACCCTCACATTTGACGTGCGCAATTGGCTGGTCAAGCCTGTCCTCGCAGCGCTCTTGTGTGGATTCGGCACCCATTATCTATATGCCAGCGGTATCGTGGGATCACTCTTTGTGAGCTTGGGGATCCTGTGCATCACGTATATGATACTGCTGGTGCTTACGCGGTGTATCACCCGTGCGGATCTTACCTGGCTGGGCTCCCTGTTCCGCCGGCGGGCATAAGGCGGTTGTAGCCATGCAACATACATAAAAAAGCCGGGGCACCCTGCCCCGGCTTTTGGTTTATCCGCAATCCAGAAAACCCATCCTATGCCTCTTCCACAATCTGCGCAACATCCACCTCGTCGGCATCCGCCCACAGCTTTTCCAACGCATAAAACTCACGGGTTTCCTCATGGAAGATGTGTACCACGACATCGCCGTAATCCATGAGCATCCAGTTATATCCCTGTTTGCCTTCTTTCTTCTGGCAGGGAACGCCCGCCTCATCCAGCTGAAACTCCACCTCATCGGTCAGCGCCTTGACCTGCGTCGTGGAGCGCCCGCTGCACAGCACAAAATAGTCCGCGATGATGGTGATACCCGAGATGTCCAGCACCCGGATATCCACCGCCTTTTTGTTGTCCAGAACCTTTACAATGGTTTCCATCTTTTGTCTTGCGTCCATGTGGCTCCTCCTCCGCTATTGCTGACAAGGCGACCCTGCCAATGATTCAAAATACCGCAGCGCCTCCGCGGTTTGCGAATGCAGCGGCTTTCCCCGCTCCTGCACATGCCGGATGGTTCCCAAGATGGCCTCCAGCATGGCGGCATCCAGGTCCTCCTCGCACAGCGCCCGCAGCTTTGCAAGGCCGGGACGGCTTTTGCGGTTGGGTTCGGTACAGTCCGCCAGGTAAATGATCTTCTCCAAAAGCGTCATACCTGCTCGCCCCAGCGTATGATACCGGATGGCATCCGCAATCGCGCTGTCTGTGACGCCAAATTCCAGCGCACACAGCTTGGCACCCAGATCCGCATGGATCAGCGCAGGCTGGCCGCGCGTCTCCGCATCCAGCGGGACTCCCAGCCGGTCACACATCCCGGGCATCTCATCCCAGGGGATATCCTTCGCGCAGTCGTGCAGCAGCCCCGCGACACGCGCCTGCTCCACATCCGCCCCAAACAGCTCCGCATAGTGCACTGCCGTCTCCATCACACCAATGGAATGGGTGTATCGGCAGGGGTTAAGCATGGTCTGCAATTTTTCTTTCATCTGTGAAATATCCATCGGTTACTCCTCGTATAGATGGTTCGTTCGAATATAGGCCCCGACAGGGTCGGGAACCAGGCCGCCAATATCCTGGCCGCGCCGCACCCGCTCCCGAATCTCGGTGGACGAGATGTCGTAGTGCCCTTCTTCAGACAGCAGGATGTGCGGCGGCGGCTCCTCCCCTCGAAACCGGGACAGGAGCGTTTCCTTTGGGACATCGGGCCGGGACACCACGATCAGGGACGTTAGCCGCAGAATATCCGCATAGTCTTTCCACAGCGGCATGTCACGAAACGAATCTGCCCCAATGATAAAAAACAGCCTGTCCGAAGCGTATTGCGACCGGAAATACCGCAGGGTATCCACCGTGTAATTGACCCGCCCCGTTGCGATCTCATAGTTAGACAATGTGAATGCCGGATGGCCTCCGATCGCAAGACGCACCATGTCCAGGCGCGCCGCGGCGGGCGCCGTTTCCCGCCCGCGCTTATGCGGCGGCTGGCCCGCGGGCAAAAAAATGACCTGGTCCAGCTCCGCACGCCGCACCGCCGCCTCCGCAATATGAATATGCCCGTTGTGAATGGGGTCAAACGTCCCCCCGAGCAGCCCGATCCTCTTCATCGTCTTCCCTTACCGGATGCGATTGAGCTCAATGGTCCGATTGTCCCGCGATTCCTTATACAGCACAAACCGCGACCCAATCACCTGCACCGGCTCCGCGCGAACGGCCTCGGCCAGCTCACCGCAGACCTCCCGGACGTCCACCATCGCATTTTCCAGCACGTGCACCTTAATGAGTTCCCGCGCCTCCAGCGCATCCCGAACCTGCCCAATGAGCTGATCACTGAGCCCGCCCTTGCCAATCTGAAAGATGGTTGGGATGGGATTTGCCAGCTTGCGCAGATATGCCCGTTGTTTACTCGTTATCATGCAGCCTCTCCCATTCGTTTTATGTAACTACTCCGCCGCCAGCTCTGCCAGCTTGTCCTCATATTCTTTGACGATACTGCGCGCCTTCTCATGCATGGCCGTGAGCTCCGCACGGGCCTGCTTAGCACGCGCCGTGTCCTCCTCCAGGGATTTCTCCAGCTCCGCACGCCGAACGTCCACATCCTTGCGCGCGTCCTCCAACAGACGCTGCGCCTCCTGTTCCGCCAGGATGATAGCGTTTGCAATATACTCCCGCTCGCTTTGCATGCTGCCGACCTGCTTTGCGTATTCGGCATTCTGCTCCGAAAGCTGCTTGTTTTCCGCCCGAAGCCTGGTGAGCTCCTCTTCTTTTGCCGCCAACTCATCACTATAGTTCTTGGCCAACGAATCCACATATGCCAACACGGACTTTTTTCGGAACCCAAACAATCCTGTCTTAAAAATCTTGCCCTTTCCCAACGCGCTCCACCCCAATTCTTTCAAATAACACGGTACCGCACGAAATCACGGTACCGTCCTTTCTTCGGTTGCTTTATAGCTGCCGGTCTAACATGGCGGCAAAGTGATCCTTGCTGTTGGCACCAATGGACTGATCCACGATTTTGCCGTCTTTGAAAATCATCACCGTCGGGATGGTCATAATGCCAAAGGATGCCGCCAGCTCTCCCTGTTCGTCCACATTGACCTTACACACCTTGGCCCGGCCTGCATATTCGTCCGCCAGCTGGTCAATGATGGGCAAGATCATCTTACAAGGGCCGCACCATTCCGCCCAAAAATCCACCAAAACGGGGACCTTCGCGTCCCGTACCTCTGTATCAAAACTCGCTTTATCCAAGTAAATCACATTCTGACTTGCCATTTTAAATTCCGCCTCCTTGTTCATATTGGATACCTCTTTGCAGTTTACCACAATTTTCACATCTATTATACACTGCAACACGTAAAAAGTCAAAAGATTTTTCGTGTTTCTCCCTGGGGAAGTCGCAGAACCAGTTTCCTGATTTCAACAAATTTTGACATATTCTTGAGGAAATTGCGTGAATTTAGTAGATTTTTGTCAAATATATGATATAATAGAGTCCAAAGTCACAAGTGCGCCACATATCGGCCTGGTGATTTGCGCCAGAGGTTGCAGCCAGCTGTCAGGGGCATGCCAGGTTTGTGCGAAGTCGCGGCTGCCAATGGCGGACCAAAGGCCCGCCACACAGCGCTCTTTGCCAGGGCAACCCCATTGGCTCGGGGCGCGCCGCAAAGAAAAAGCAGGGCCAGCTTGTTGGGCAATGACCGAGCAGAACATACGTACAACCACTTCGTTGCCTGGGCGTCTTTGGCGCACATAAACCGGCGGGCAGGATGCGCCTGCCGTGAAAACGGTTTCAGGATAGGGGGCCAATCATGGAAATCCATTCCAAAAAAGCAAAGATTTTCATCATTTGCGGACTGGTCGTTGTGGTCAGCATTGTGGGGGCGACCCTTTTAAACCTGCGCAAAGGCAATGTGGAATTGCTGGAAGCCTCCCCCTCTGCCAGCGCACAAGCAGAGGAAAATCCCCAAACCATCTGGGTGCACGTCAAGGGCGCGGTCAACAACGGCAGTCTCTATGAGCTGCCCAAGGGCGCGCGCGTTAACGATGCCATCGAGGCGGCAGGCGGTGCGGCGGAAAACGCAGACTTCACCGATGTCAACCTTGCCATGCAGCTGATGGATGGGGACGTCGTATGCATTCCCGAGCAGGGTGTGCGCAAGCAGCAGCCTGTGGTCAGCGGCGCTGCACGAGAGAACACGTCCGGGAGCAGCGGCGAGCTTGCAGACGGAGAAAAAATCAACATCAACATCGCAAGTGCGGAGGAACTCATGAAAATTCCCGGTGTTGGAGAAGCCACTGCCAAAAAGATCATCGCATACCGGGAGGCGACGCCTTTTGAACGTATTGAAGACATCATGCAGATTGACAACATCGGAGAAAAGAAATATGCTTCCATGAAGGACTATATCACAGTGGAATGACTGAAAAAGACGGCAGATGCCGTCTTTTTTTCTGACCAATGCCCTTGCATTTTGCATATGGTTGCCGTATAATAAACAAAGAGCAATATAATGATACAAGTTATTGTTTTGCATTTCAGCTACCGGATACAAAAGAGGAGATACCCATGATCATTGATTTTCATACCCATGTTTTCCCCGATGCTCTTGCAGAGAAGAGCATCCCCCTTCTGGCGGAACGGTCTCATCTTCCCCCATACGCAGACGGAACAGTCGCCGGGCTGATCGCATCCATGGATGCTGCCGGCGTGGACAAGTCGGTGGCGTTGTCCATCTCAACCAATGCACACCAGAATAAAAAAGTCAACGACTTTGCGCTGTCCCTCCGGTCAAACAGCCGCCTCATTCCCTTCGGGAGCGTGCATCCGGAAGCGGATTGGCAGTATGAGCTGGATCGGCTGGCAGATGGCGGTATCGTGGGCATCAAGCTGCATCCCGACTACCAAGGATTTTTTATTGATGACCCGGCCATGACTCCCATCTACGAAGCCATTTTGAAAAAAGGCTTCATTCTGCTGTTTCATGCGGGGCTGGATCTTGGCCTGCCCGATCCGATGCATGCTTCGCCCGCGCGCATCAAGCACGTTTTGGGGATGTTTCAGGGCGAAAAGGTGGTGTTGGCACATACGGGCGGTTTCCAGCGTTGGGAGGAGGTCACCGAGTGCCTCTTGGGGGAGGACATTTACCTGGACACCTCCTTTACGGCGCAATTCTTGCCGCCAGCCGACTTTGCCGCCCTGCTCACGGGGCATCGGCCCGATAAGCTGCTTTTCGCGACCGATTCTCCCTGGGGCGATCAAACAGAAGGGGTCGCGCTGCTAAAGGATACTCCCATTTCACCCGAACTGCGGGATGCGATCTTTGGCAGCAACGCGCAGGCATTGCTGGGTATCTAATCCAACCGCACATCATGCCGGATGCAGCGCAGCGCTAAACAAAACCAGACAGAAGCCTATTCCGGTAAATACATGCAAAAAACAGGAGGAAACAACATGATTACAGGCATTGAACACATCGCTCTGCTGTCCCCCGACACCGCCCGGCTGCGGGATTGGTACATGGATCTATTTGGCTTCCGGGTGGTATATGACAACGGCAAAGGGACCTACTTCCTCGCCGCGGCGGACGGCTCCATGCTGGAGCTCATCACGCAGAAAGAGGCAGGAGAGGCAACGGGGACCCATGTGGGCGGCATCCGGCACATCGCGTTCTCGGTGGATGATTTTGAGGACATGGTAACCAAACTGATGGATGCCGGCGTGGAGGTCGTAACACCCGCCGCAGTCAACGACAAAGGCGTCGGAACTTTCTTCTTCCGCGACATTGACGGCAATATCCTGCATCTCATCTCCCGCCCCAAGCCGCTGGTGTAAGGGTGGCAGAACATAGCGAAACTGTGTGTCTTGCGGATAGAACGGCAAAGCGCAATCAAAAAGAACGGCATGGCCGTTCTTTTTTTTGAAAAAATGCTTGACAAACCTCTGTTTTTCGGGTACAATAGTGCAGGTGTGGAGGGGATTGCCTTTACACCACCATGCGGAAAACAGGGCGGGTGAAAGCAATGGCAAAGGATCTGTCCATCGCGCTGCTGCTGGATTTTTACGGGGAACTGCTCACCGAAAAACAGGCCGCCGCGCTGGATTTATACTACAATCAGGACCTATCACTGGCTGAAATTGCGGAACCCATGGCCATCACGCGGCAGGGTGTCCGGGATTTTATTAAGCGCGGCGAACGCCAGCTTGTGGAGCTGGAGGAAAAGCTCGGCCTCGCGGCACGGTTCGGCAGGCTGCAGGAAGCGGTCAGCCAGGCGACCACGCATGTTCGCCAAATGCGGGAGTATGCGGTAAAGTGCAACACCAAGCTGGCGCGCGGACTTGAACAGGTGGAAGCGGAACTAACCGAGATTGGAAATGACCTTTAGGCGGTGTTTGAATGGCATTTGAAGGATTGTCCGAAAAACTTGCCGCGACCTTTAAAAAGCTGAAGGGCCGCGGGAAAGTTTCCGAAAAAGATATCAAAGAATCCATGCGGGAGATCAAGCTGGCGCTTCTGGAGGCCGACGTGAACTTCAAGGTGGTCAAGGAGTTTGTGAAAACCGCGGAGGCGCGGTGTATCGGCGCAGAAGTGCTCGAGAGCCTGACGCCTGGCCAGCAGATCATCAAAATCGTCAACGAAGAACTCACGGCCCTCATGGGCGGGGAGGATTCCCGCATCCGGTTTGCAAACCGGCCTCCCACCGTGGTGATGCTGGTGGGGCTGCAAGGGGCAGGTAAAACAACCACCTGCGCCAAGCTGGCGGCACTCATGCGCAAACAGCACAACAAGCGGCCCCTGTTGGTCGCGGGGGACGTATATCGGCCTGCCGCCATCAAGCAGCTGGAAGTGGTGGGCAAGCAGCTGGATATCCCCGTATTCCAGATGGGAGACCAGCTCAGCCCGGTGGAGATTGCCAAGCAGTCCATCGAGCATGCCCGCGCGCATGGCAACGATTTCGTGATTATCGACACCGCCGGCCGCCTGCACATCAATGAGGAACTCATGCAGGAGCTGACGGATATCAAAGAGGCGGTCAGCCCCGACGAGATTCTGTTGGTTATCGATGCGATGACCGGCCAAGATGCCGTCACCATCGCGGAGAGCTTTAACAATCAGCTCGCCGTGGACGGTATCATCATGACCAAGCTGGACGGGGATACCCGCGGCGGCGCGGCGCTTTCTGTCAAGTCGGTGACAGGCAAGCCCATTAAGTTTGTGGGTATGGGCGAAAAGCTGTCCGATCTTGAGGCCTTCCACCCCGAGCGCATGGCTTCCCGTATCTTGGGCAGCGGGGATGTCATGACGCTGATTGAGAAGGCGCAAGAGGCGTTTGACGAGAAAAAAGCAGCGGAGCTGGAGCAAAAGCTCAAAAAACAGCAGTTTGATCTCAACGACTTTTTGGGCCAGATGCAGCAGATGAAGCGAATGGGGTCCATCAAACAGCTTGCCGCCATGATTCCCGGTATCAATGCCAAGGCGCTGGAGGAAGCAGACATCGATGAACGCAAGATTTACCGGCTCGAGGCCATCATCCAATCCATGACGGCACGAGAGCGCGAAAATCCCAGCATCATCAATGCAAGCCGCAGAAAGCGCATTGCGGCAGGCAGCGGCACCCAGGTGTCGGATGTCAACCAGCTGCTGCGGCAGTTTGAACAGATGCAAAAGATGATCAAGCAGCTGACCGGGCCCAAGATGAACAAATTAAAAAGGGCGGGACGCAAACTCCCGTTCAAATAAATCCCATCCCAGTAGGCAAAGGAGGTGAAACGACATGGTAAAGATGAGACTGAGAAGAATGGGCGCCAAGAAGGCTCCGTTTTACCGGGTGGTTGTTGCCGATTCGCGTTACCCGCGCGATGGCCGGTTTATCGACGAAATCGGAACCTATAACCCGCTGACCAATCCGTCCGAAATCAAGATTGATGCGGAGAAGGCCCAGAAGTGGCTGAAGAACGGCGCGCAGCCGACCGATACGGTTAAGAAACTGCTGAAGGTCAGCGGCGTGATCGACTAAACGGTCATACACCGGACTAGGTGCAACCCCTAGCTGTTTGATACCAAAACAGCCAAACCAGTCTGCAAAAAGACGTGCACGGCTCCTGTCTGTGCACGCTTTTCTAGCAGGCCCCGCGCGGAAAGGAATGGGATCATACAATGAAAGAACTATTGGAGATCATCGCCAAAGCGTTGGTTGACCAGCCCGATGCGGTCAGTGTCAGCGAAAAGGAAGGCGAACAGTCCGTCACCTTGGAGCTGCGGGTCGCAGACAGCGATATGGGAAAGGTCATCGGTAAGCAAGGTCGGATTGCAAAATCCATCCGTACCGTTGTGAAGGCCGCTGCCAACCGCGAAAACAAAAAGGTGGTCGTGGAGATCGTGCAGTAAGGCAGAGGGCTATCTTGTCCTCCGATTTTAAAAACCGGCGTCACAAGGCTTGTGACGCCGGTTTTTATTTGGTGCCCTATTGGTCGACCCCAGGTACCCATTGGCAGGCCAAATCACCCGGGGCATGCACATGTGCCACAAATCGACGCACTCAGAAAGCCGTTCCTACGCGGTCAGTACATTCCCGCTATTTGAAGGCGACACAAAAGGGCACAGGAGACCATCTCCTGTGCCCTTTTTCTATCCTTCCATAATACCATAAGATCCAACAGCAAAAATACCACCTTGGCAACCTCCGCACGGGTCGCACTGTCCTTTAGCGCAAAAGCACAATCCAAATTTCCCGACAACAGCCCCGCTGCCGCCATTTTCTGCACATCAGCGGCCGCATACGCTGCGATGTCCGCCTGATCGACAAAGACCGGTGCTTGATCGCCTGCCAGCGTGATGCCCGCCGCATCCGCTGCGCGGGACAAGATCACCGCCATATCCTGCCGCGTGATGGGCTGTCCTGTGCCAAAATGGGTATCATCCACCCCGCGCACAATGCCCAGCTCATTTGCCACCGCGACATATTCCGCATACCAGGCATCTTCCGGCACATCCGCAAATTCCGCAGCCGCATCGGGCGCCGTCAATGCGAGCGCCTCCACGA
>CALYAO010000094.1 GCA_944393605.1 uncultured Clostridia bacterium | reverse complement strand
TACTGCTATGCGTATTACCGCCGGAAGAACACCCTGGAGCCCGCTGCTCTCGCGGACATCGGCGAGGGGATGACGGTGTATGTCCGCAGCAAGTGGGGCATGGGAAATGTGGTTGTGATGATAGTGGAGTAAAGGAGAGCGGACTTTGAACAATAAAATGATTCTCAATGTGGTACACCGACCTGAAATGGTGCCCGAATATGCTGAAAAACTGGCGAACCTCAACCAAAAAGAGGACGTCGGCAAGCAGAGCGTCTTGACAGAATCGTTGGATATCTTTCGGTTGCAGCAGGATATCGCACACAAAAACGGCATCCGCGTCACCATTCAGATGACCTATGCGAGCCTGTTTCACGACGAGGCGGTGCAACTGGCAAAGCAGCATCATGCGGCGTTTGGAGATGAAATTGGCCTCACACTGCTGGGGCTGACCTGTGAGCAGTTTCGTCAAAAGTATCAAACCAAGGACTTCTGCATTTGGATGTTCTCGTGGGAGGACAAAAAGGCCATTGTGGACGATGTGTTCGGCAAATTCTATGAGGTCTTTGGGTTTTACCCGGCATCCACCGGCTCCTATTTTTTAGATGCCAAGCTGATTGGATACATCAAAGAAACCTACCCCAGCGTCCGGGCTGCGGTTGCCACCTGCTGGGAGGAAGGCCCCAAGGCATACCGGACCTGCAATAACTCCTGGTATACCCTGTTTGACGGCGGCCCGTGGAATCCGTGGATTCCCTCCAAAGTCAACTCCCACATCCCCGCACGGGACCAGGCAGATGACAGCGGCATCGTGGCCATTCCGCACCTGTCCCGCGATCTGCTGGCATGCTTTGACGGCAATGGCTCCAATTTTGGGACACATCCCCAAAACGTGCTGCGGGGCATGATTTACAAGGATGGAGAATACCCCTATCTGTTTAATCTGATTGATGCATATCGCAGCCTGGAGCAGTATAATGACGGCTATAGCTACAATATGATGTTCGTGGGGCCGGCCTGGATGAATAAGGCGGGGCGGTGGGAGTGTGACCATGCGCTTTTGGTAAAAAGCTATGAGGACTGTATGGCCTATTATGCCCAGCTCAAGCGGGACGGCGAACTGGTGGACATGACCATGGAGGAATTTGCGGATTGGTACCGGGAGAACCGCGCCTTCCGCGGTCCCGAATGCGCACTCTGGAAGGACATCCTCTATGGCTCTGAAAAGCAGCTGTTCTGGTATATCGACAGCCAAATGCGCACCTGTCTGGATATGAACCAGGGCGGCGCCATGATTGACCTGCGCCCCTATGCGGCGCGGCTTGACAGGGATGTGGGGATCGGAACGGAGCACATTTGGGATGCTTCCTATCCCTATCTTATACAGGCGTTTTACCGTGCGGGGTATTTCACCCACTATGCGGGGGAAGGTACCATCAAAAGCTGTAAGGTGGCCTATGGCGGGCAGGAGGTGGACCTGTGCCTGACCCGCACGCAGGCGACATTCTCCAAGGAGGGGGACGTTCGGGTGCTGACACTCGCGCCGGTGGACATCGACTTTGGATCTGTCACAGTGACGCTGGTCTCCCGGTTCCGATTTGTGCCCGATTCGGGCGAGCTGGAAGTGACGCGGCGGGTGACGGCGGTCCGCGGAGAACTTGCGGCGCCGCTCCTGCTGAAGGAGTATGTGACGGCATGCTACGGCACCACCGAATATCCCAATCCGTTGACGGGCATGACGCTCCGTGTTGCGTCGCAGGCAGAGAGCCGGACCATCTCGTATGCCTACCGGTGCCGCGAGGAGACCCTGGCGGATGCCTGCTTGGTGGAGGGGGTTGTCCCTCAAATTGACACTGTGCTGTCCGTACGGCCCGTGGGGAGCGAGGTGCGCGGCACCATCCGGGAAGGATATGCGTTCTCGCCCATGTTTACGCTGGAGCTGTCCCGGGAAGTTGCGGTTGGAGAGGAGCTGGTGACATGTCTCAAGGTACAAAAGGCAGACTGAACTATCGGTGCCCCGCGTGCTTTGCGCGGGAGCTGGATATCGATATGTTTTATGATGCGGAAAAACAGGAATACTATTGCCTGCGCTGCCCGTTTACCGGTTCGGAGGAGGAGGTCAAGCGCCTCAATGAGCTGGTGAAGTTTCGGTACAAAAACATCCGCAGGCGGATACCTTATATCAGGAAATAGATGGGGGTGCATGGTATGAAACTGACATATAGCAAAGACCGGGTTGCGGAGGCGCGGGAGATTCGGACGAAGTGGTACCGCGGGGAGAAGGTGGAGCGCAACCCGTTTCAGTTCATTGTGCGCGCGGATGTCTGGCGGGTGGGCAATGCAAATCCATATTCCTTCCGAGAGGTCAATGAGGACCCCTGGAAGGCGGTCCATGGCCAGATGCTGTCCATGCAGCACTGTTTTGACACCTTCCCCGACTGTGACTACCTGCCCGTATTCACACTGGACCATCTGGGGGAGGGCGTCCTGCCGTCCATGTACGGCGCGCGGCAGATGGTCGTGGATGACAACCAGCCCTTTACGGAGGGGCGCGTCATGCGGGATATCTATGACATTGAGAAGCTTCCCAAAAAGGTGGATGTGGAAAACAGCGAATGGGGCAAGATTTTAAAGGAGCAGATCCTGTGCTTTTTGGATGCGACCCATGGGGAGATCCCGGTGAGTGTCGCTGACCACCAATCGCCTTACGGCATCGCGACCAAGCTGTTGCCAAACGAAGAGCTCATGTATGCGATGTACGACGAGCCCGCGCTGGTGCATCAGCTGATGGACATCGTCACCAACGGTATCATCGATCTGATTGAGACCATGAAGGGGTGGGTTGGGGAGGATCTGCTCGTCACCAACACCTACAATCCCATCCCCAAAACCAGCGGACTCATCTTGTATGATGACTACGTGTCGGTGCTGAGCCCAGCGCTGCACAAAGCATTCTGCGCCCCCTATAATATCCGGCTGTTTGAAAAATACGGCTATGGGCACCTGCATACCTGCGGCCCCTATTTCCCGGGGTATCTGGATGCCTGCATTGCGTGTAAGCCGCGCTCACTGGACGTTTCCATCATGCGGGATACGAACAAGACGCGGGCGGATCTGCTGGCGTTTCGCCGCATCACCGCAGAGCACAACATTCTGCTGCTCAGCGGGCCGGGGTATAACGACCTAAAAATCTTTGACCAGTCCATCTTTGACAATGTCTATGAAAATGCGGATTTCGATCTGTATTTGGAATATGCGCGGTATGGCCACTATATGTCGGCGCTGGGAACCTATGAAGAGGGGCTGGCATTCCGCAGACTGGTGGATAGGGCGAGTGAGTGTATCCGATGAGAGACTATGAGCACTTGGAAAAACTGTCAGACAACCGGGCAAAACCGCGGGCTGCCTAT
>CALYAO010000093.1 GCA_944393605.1 uncultured Clostridia bacterium | reverse complement strand
GATATACCGTCAATAACAGCTACAAATATCAGCGATACAACTACAATGATTACAGGAATAAAATACAATACTTTTTTCATAAAAACACCTCGCTTATGGTATAAAAACGCATAAAGGCGGCTTTTTTTATCCATTTGTTTCCTCTTTTATGCGCATCATCTCCGCGAGAGACGCAGCATAAGGAGGACGTGCGATGCCAAACTCCGTGACAATCCCGCTGACCAACCCATGCTCCGCACAGTCAAAAGCGGGATTATACACCTGCACTCCCGCAGGAGCCATGCGTGTTTCATACCACAGCTCGGTGACCTCCTCCGCAGCGCGCTGCTCGATGGGGATGTCCGCCCCCGAAGCACACGCCAGGTCGATGGTCGCCGTGGGCGCACATACATAAAACGGGATGCCATAGTAGTTGGCGAGCACCGCGACGCCCGACGTGCCGATCTTATTGCAGCAGTCTCCGTTGGCTGCCACCCGGTCTGCCCCCACCAGAACCGCCTGCACCCAGCCATTTTTCATGACCTGGGAGGCCATATTGTCGCAGATAAGCGTGGTGTCCACCCCCGCTGCCATGAGTTCAAAGGCGGTCAGGCGCGCCCCCTGCAACAGCGGCCGGGTCTCATCCGCAAACACGCGCAGCCGCTTGCCTTGGCTGTGTGCGGTATAGATGGGCGCCAGCGCCGTGCCCAGCCGAGTCGCCGCCAATTGGCCCGCATTGCAGTGGGTCAGCACCCCATCCCCGTCCGATAACAATGCCGCCCCATACTCCCCTATGCGTGCACATACACGGATGTCCTCCTCCCAAATGGCATCCGCTTCCCGCAGCATACTGGCAGCAGCTATCGCGGGAGGATCCGCCTGCTGCGCGGCCCCCAAAACGCGGTCCAGCGCCCAGACCAGATTGACTGCCGTCGGCCGCGCCGCCGCAAGCATCTCCCGCGCGGCATGGATGCCCGCCCAAAAGTCGGATGCCTCCTGCCCGGACAGCCGGTATGCCACCAGATACAGCCCATAGGCCGCGGCCACGCCGATGGCCGGTGCACCCCGCACAGCCAGCACGCGAATGGCATCCCGCACCTCCTCTGGTGCCGTAAGCCGCCGCTGTACCTGCTCTCCCGGCAGCTTGGTTTGGTCTAAAATAACCAGCGCATGTTGGGCGTGGTCAAACGTGATGGTTTCAAATGGCAGGCAAACACCCATAAAAGCAGTTCTCCTCTTCTTTGTATTTCTTTTATCCTACCAAGTTTTGGCCCGATAAGCAAGCCTTTTGCGCATCAAAAAAGCGCCCACTGGCTGTGGACGCTTTTTCCTGTTTGTTAACCCTTGGCTGCATCAAAAAATGCAAGCAGATTTTCGGGCGTCGTACCCGCCTGGATGTTGTGCACCGAGTTGAATACAAATCCGCCGTCCTTCTTGAAGATATCACACCGTTCCTTGGCCTCTTTGTATACCTCCTCCGGCGTCCCAAACGGCAGGGTCTTTTGGGTATCCACCGCGCCGCCCCAGAACACGATGTCCTTGCCAAACGTGTCTTTTAGCTCCTGCGGGTCCATGCCCACCGCCGAACACTGGACGGGATTTAAGATATCCACGCCCGCATCAATGAACTCCGGAATGAAGCTCTTAATCGCGCCGCACGAGTGATAGAAGGTCTTCCAGCTCGTGTTCTCGTGGATCCAGTCGTTGATCTTCCGCACAAAGGGCTTATACAGCTCCACATACAGATCCTTTTTGATCAGCGTGTTGAGCTGCGTGCCAAAGTCCGTGCCGCTCACATAGATGGCCTGAATGGTATCCCCCAGCGCTTCCTTGATGAGCTTGAGGTTTTCGATCGCAATCTCCAGCTGATAGGAGAACAGCTCGGTGATATACTCAGGATGCAGCAGATGGTACATGTACCACTCTTCGATATCCCGGACGCCCGGCGTATACTTGAGCCCCGTCCCCGGCAGAAGCGCCACATCACCAAACGCACCGCCGCCCCACATGAAGATGGCGCCATAATCGGTGTCTTTGTAGACGTGCTCCGCCTGCTGCTGGATATAGCGCAGGTCATCGTCGTTCATCACCTGGAACTGCTCCTTAAAATCCGCAACTGCGTCCAGATTGTCCTCATCCACCGGCTCCTGCCGCAGGATGCCGTCAAAATAGAACCCATTTGCGGGAAGCCGCCCGCTCGGCTTTGCGGAAAGATCCCCCTGCGGATAGACGTAGGTATCGCCCTTCTCGTCCACCGTGGTCACGAAGCCTTCCCCGATCTCAAAGTCGATGTCCTTAAAGCGCCAATTTTTCCAGCCGCGATCATTCGCGTACCCAAAAAAGGTGTTGCGGTCAAAGATGCCGACCACGTCCACTCCCAGCGCCTTGCGCACCGCTTCGTCCACTTCTCCCAAAATCTGGAATGGCTCCGCAATGCGCACCTTGCCCGGGATCCCCAGCTTTTCCCGCAGATAGTGCAGGCTGACGGCCGAAATGCCCGTTGTGTTGGTCGCGCCCAGGTCAATGGGCGGCCGATCTGTTTCGATATGATTGAGTGCCTTTTGTAACCGTTCGCGTGACGTCATTTTCCATATACCTCCCTACTGATCTTTAAAAATTCCTCACACATCGCATTGATGTTATCCCAACTGTGCCCGACACCTTCGGGGTCGGTATACCACCGCGGGATGAAGCCGCCTTTTTCGGTCAAGAAGCACCGGGTCATCTCACGACAGTATGCGCGAACATCGTCGAGATTCTTGCTGAGCATGGTGTGCTGAATATCCACCGGAGCAAAGAAATTGATCCGTCCCGCAAAACGCTTTCCGAGATTTTCCAGCCCCATATTCTCCTGCTGGTCCATATGTACAGCATCCAGGCCAATCTCAATGAGATCGTCCAAAATATCCACAATGTACCCGCAGCTGTGCAGCACCATATACATGCCTCGCTCGTGCAGCGCAGCAAACAGCTTGGCATAATAAGGCTTCCAGATTTCCCGCCACTTGTCGGGGCTAATGATCAGCGTATTTTGCAGCCCCCAGTCATCCGTCATGAACAGCGCGTCCACATCCAGCTCATGATAGCGTTCAATCGCCTTCAGATTCATATCCAGCAAGATGTCCAGCATGTGACGGAGGCTGTCAGGATCGATGCAAACGTCACACCAGGTTTCCTCCAGGCCGCGGATGAAGTAGATGCGCTCATAGAGGGAGATGCCCTCCCCCAGCAGGAATTTGTCGGGATACTTTTGCCGCACGTCTTTGAGCCCTTCCCACCGGTCGGGCCGCAGCACATCCGGAATGACCATATTCTCAAAGTCCCATCCGTCCTGATATGGCGACTGCTTGACCTCACCCAGCTTACACACGCCGATGTTTTCCCACACCGCACCCCACTCGTCCACCCCGCTGCTGGGGCGGTCGTCGGGCGACGGTGTCATCTTCACAAATTCAATGTCGGTGCTAAACGGCGCGGGAAAGTGATGCGGCAGCCATTCACAGCCGCGGAATTCCAGGCTCGCCTTGACATTTTCTCTGCTTGTCATCCATCTTCATCCTTTCTGTTGGTTATTCGCCCGCCACGGTAAGCGTAATGGGATCCTGACTGGGTGTACGGCCAC
>CALYAO010000092.1 GCA_944393605.1 uncultured Clostridia bacterium | reverse complement strand
CCGGAAACCGCGTAGTTCCGGGGTTTTTGACCACTTTTGATAAAGTTTAGCGCTTGCTGAACTGCGGAGCGCGACGGGCAGCCTTGAGGCCGTACTTCTTACGCTCTTTCATTCTCGGGTCACGGGTCAGGAAGCCGGCCTTTTTCAGCGCCGCACGATAATTCTCTTCCTCCGCTTCCAGCAGAGCACGCGCGATCCCGTGCCGGATGGCACCGGCCTGCCCGGTAAAGCCGCCGCCCGCAACCGTAACCACAACGTTGTACTTCATCTCCGTCCCCGTCAAAACCAACGGCTGCTTCACGATGACCTTCAGCGTCTCCAAACCAAAATAATCATCCAGCGTTCTGCCATTTATCGTAATATCCCCCTTGCCCGGGAGCAGACGCACCCTGGCAACGGATTTCTTTCTTCTCCCAGTTCCATATAAGTAACCTTTTTCAGCCATGCTCATGATCCTCCTTCTTCTGCTTATTTGATCTCCAGGTTCCACATCTCGGGCTTCTGCGCCTCATGGTCATGCTCCGCACCCTTATACACGCGCAGGCGCTTCATAGAATTGGCGCCAATGGTGTTGTGAGGCAGCATCCCCTTGATGGCCTTGGTCATCGCAAATTCCGGACGATCCGCCATCAGCTTGCGGTATCCAACTTCCTTCAGACCGCCCACGTACCCCGTGTGACGGTAATACACCTTCTGATCCAGCTTTTTGCCTGTCAGAACCGCCTTCTCAGCATTGATGATAATCACATGGTCTCCACAGTCCACATGGGGCGTAAACTCGGGCTTGTGTTTCCCTCTCAAGATGGAAGCAGCCTGCGCTGCCACCCGGCCCAAGGGCTTGTTTGCGGCATCTATGATGTACCATTTTCTTTCGAGCTTACTTGGGTTTGCCATAAACGTACTCATGAAATGTTAACCTCCTATACCTATCTTCCTTCACAATATCACAAGATATCAAAGCAAAATATTGTCGAATACTGCGGCACAGATTTGCGCAAAAAAATAGTGCCACATTCAGCGACAGCTGATATTATATCGCATCGCGACACTGTTGTCAAGCACTTTTTTAAAATTTTTAAAATAACTTTTATAAAGTCTTTCAATCTCTTTTTTTCTCTTTCTATCTCTTGATTTCTCGTACATCAAATCAAAATTTGCATCAAGGCTCAGTCCGAAATCCGTTTGTACATCGCAATATGCGGGCAGCCTTCATCCAGATAGATCTCACCGCACGCCGCATATCCCAGCTTTTCATAGAACCCCCGCGCCTGACACTGCGCGGACAGCACCAGCTCCCGCGCGCCCGCATCCTGCGCACAGGCTTCCAGCTCCTCGATCACACGGCGGCCCAAGCCGCTGCCCCGCCAAGGCTTGCGCACTGCCACACGGCCGATGGTATAGACCCCCGTTTCCCCGCTTGGGAAGGTGCGTCCCGTCGCAGCCGGCACCCCATCTTCCAACAGAACCACATGGCAAGCCGCCGCATCCGTCTCATCAAACTCCCGCACAAAGCCCTGTTCTTCCACAAACACTTCCTGCCGGATCATGCGTGCATCGGGCAGATTGTCCAATCCCATTGCCGAACTGCTTGTGATCATACGTTCCATCCGTCCCCCCTCATTTTTCCAGCACAGGCACTGTGCACCCCAAAATTTCTGCCGCGATGTCCGAAATCTCCCGCACCACGCCGTCTGCCACACACCGCACCATCCGCCAACCACAGAGATCCGCGACGGACAGCGCGTTTTCATAGGCCTCCTGGATGTAGTCCGCATTGCGCTCGTGGATGTCCTTCTGCTGGCCGCCCGTGAACTTGTTGGCGCGCGCTTTCGTCAGCGCCGCCGCATGTTCGGGCGGCATGTCCAAAAACAGCACCAAGTCGGGCCTTGGCAGCCCCAGCTTGTCATATTCCAGGTCGGTGAGCCAGTCGATAAACGGGCGTTTGTCCCCCGTGAGCTTGGCTGCCTGGTGCACGATGTTAGACGTCACATATCGATCCGCCACCACGACGCCGCCTGCCCCGTAAAACGCGCCCCAATCCTGCTGAAAACTCGCATACCGGTCGATGGCATAGAACGTGGACGCCGCATAGGCATTCACGGCGGCAGGGTCCTCCCCCAGCGCACCCGCCAGATACTGCTTCACTGGCTCTGCAAAGGGGCTCTGGTAGTTGGGGAAGGTGATCTTGCGCACAGGCCTTCCCATGCCTGCCAAGGCGTCATACAGCAGCTGTGTCTGGGTGGCCTTGCCGCTGCCGTCCACCCCTTCAATCACGATGAGCTTTCCCATCTGGCTTCCTCCTCATTCGTCGCGTTCTTCTTTCCCGCCCGCCTGTTCGGACACGATATACCGCGGGCGTCCCTTGATCTCCTCATAGATCTTGGATACATAGCTGCCGATCACACCCATGCCCAGCATGAGGATGCTCCCCGTCAGCAGGATGAGCAAAATGACGGTGGTAAAGCCGCTCAGCGCCTGGCCCGACAGCTTCATATACAGGGTGTGCACGCCCAGGATCACCCCAAACAGCAAAAACAACAGGCCCGACACGAACACGATGTGCAGCGGCGCGGAGGAATAGGACGTAATGGCAGAAACCGCCAGCTTACACAGCCCCCACCGCGACCATTTGGTTTTCCCGCCCTCGCGGGGCGGCACGTCAAACAGCACCGTCCCCCGCTGGTATCCCACCCAGGTGGACATCCCGCGGAAGAAGGTGTTCCGCTCGGGCATGGCGCGAATCACATCCACCACCTTGCGGTCCATGAGCCGGAAGTCGGAGGTGTTTTTGAGGTTGATCCCTGACAGCCAGTGCAGAATGCCATAGAAGGCATTGGCAAAAAAGCGGCTGAGGACAGACTCCTTGCCCCGGCTGGCCTTCACGGCCTCCACGACCTCCATGCCGCACCGTTCCCATAGGCGGTACATCTCCACCAGCACAGCGGGCGGGTGCTGCAGGTCACAGTCCATGACCGCGACGCAGTCCCCTGTCGCCGCATCCAGGCCCGCAAAGATGGCACCCTCCTTGCCGAAGTTCCGACTAAAGCGCAGCGCCCTCACGTCCGCCCGCTCCGCCGCCAGCGCGCGCAAGATATCCCACGTGCCGTCCCGCGAACCGTCGTCCACCAACACCAGTTCAAACGGGATGCCCGCATGGTGCAGCGTGGATGCGATGACATCCACGCTGTGGCGGATGATTTCTGCTTCATTGTAGGCCGGTATGACCACCGACAGCCGTTTTTCCATCCTTCTTCCCACCTTTACCGGTACCGTTCCCGCATCTGGGCCATCCTGCCGCAGCTCATCTTCCCCTCGGGACAGGGGCCCGCCACACAGCTGGGGCCCGCATGGGCGAACAGCGTGGGTGCGACCTCCCGCACCAGCGCCAGCATCTGATCTGCCAGCTCCCGAATCTCCCACTGGGCACGGTTGCAGCAGCGATGATGGAAGAAATTCATGAGGCTCCGCGCGTTCATGGTGACCATGAGTTTGGTCTCGCATGCATTGGGCAGCACGAACCGCGCATCCTCAATGGCCATCTTCTCCGCCGTGCTTTTCGCCTTCTTCTCGGGCATCCCATCTGCCGTCAGCGCAGCAAAATGCTTCTCAAACAGCAACCCCGTGAGCTTATCGTATGCCGCCTGGTCATCCGCCATGGCCTTTAGATAGACCGCCTTCGCCTCGGGCAGGTTTTCAATCTCAGGGGGCACCACAAACGCAAACTGTCCCTCCTTCACATACCGCTGGGACTTCACGCTGTAGCTCGCCAGCCGGTGCCGGGTGAGCTGCGCGAGCAGGCTCCGGCTGACGCCCTCCACCCCAAACGTGAAGGACACATGCTCAATGGGGCTCTCGTGCCCCATCTCCATCAGCATGGCAAGAAAACGCTGTGTCTTTTCCTCGTTCAGTCCCTCCATCACATCTTCAATCCCCGCGCTGGAATAGCACAGCTTGGCCGCGGCCGACACCAGCCGCTCGGGGTCCCCGGTATATTGCAACAGTTCCACATGAATTGCCATCTTTGTCCTCCTCAGCACCGCCACACGCATCCATAGTAACTCATTTATTGTACCATACCCATTCGCCCGATTCAACAAAAACAGACAAATTTGCAGGCAAGAAAAATGCGCATAGCCCAAAAAAAGCCGTCACAGCCCTGTGACGGCTTTTGCTTTTTTTAAAACAGCCCCGTAATGCTTCCATCCTCCCGGATGTCAATCTTCTCCGCACAGGGCACTTTGGGCAGCCCCGGCATGGTCATGATGTCCCCGGTCAGCACCGTCACAAACCCCGCGCCCGCATAGGCCTTGACCTCCCGCACGGTCACGGTAAAGCCCTCAGGCCGCCCCAACAGCGTCGGGTCATCCGACAGGGAGTACTGCGTCTTGGCGATACAGACGGGCAAAGCGCCATACCCCATTTCGGTGAGGGTCTTGATCTGCCGCTCCGCCGCTGGGCTATAGCTGACGCCCGCGCCGCCGTAGATCTCCCGCACAACGGTCTCAATCTTCTCCTTGATGGGCCGCGCCGCATCGTAAATGGGCGCATAGTGGCTCTCCTGCGTTTCCAACACCGAAAGCACCTGCTCCGCCAGCGCACGGCCGCCAGCGCCGCCTTCCGCAAAGACGTCGGACAGCGCAAACGCCGCCCCCTGCTCGGTGCAGTAGTCCCGGATATACGCGAGTTCCTCCTCCGAATCCGTCCCAAACCGGTTGGCCGCCACAATGACGGGAAGACCATATTTGCGCATGTTTTCAATATGCTTGCCAAGGTTTACGATGCCCCGCGCCAGCGCATCCACATTGGGCGCCGCCAGGTCCGCCTTTTTGACGCCGCCGTTGTACTTTAAAGCCCGCACTGTCGCGACCACCACCACGGCATCGGGCCGCAGGCCCGCCGCGCGGCACTTGATATCCAAAAACTTCTCCGCGCCCAGGTCCGCGCCAAAACCCGCCTCAGTGATCACGATATCCCCCAGCTTGAGCGCCAGCCGAGTTGCCAGCACGCTGTTGCACCCGTGCGCGATGTTGGCAAAGGGCCCGCCGTGCATGAGGCAAGGGGTACCCTCCAGCGTCTGCACCAGATTGGGATGGATGGCGTCTTTGAGCAGCGTCGCCATGGCGCCCGCCGCCCCCAGCTCTTTGGCCTTGATTTCCCGCCCATCATAGCCATAGGCCGCAATGATCTCTCCCAGCCGGGCCTTGAGGTCGGGCAGGCCTGACGCGAGACACAACACCGCCATGACCTCCGACGCGACCGTGATGACAAAGCCATCCTCCCGGGGCACACCGTTCACGCGCCCGCCCAGGCCCACCACCACCTCGCGCAGCGCCCGGTCGTTCATGTCCAGGCAGCGTTTGAACACAATGCGGGTCGGGTCGATACCCAGTTCGTTGCCCTGCTTGATGTGGTTGTCGATCATGGCGCACAGGAGGTTGTTGGCTGCGGTGATGGCATGCATGTCCCCCGTAAAGTGTAAGTTGATGTCCTCCATGGGAACCACCTGCGCATAGCCGCCGCCCGCGGCGCCACCCTTGACGCCCATCACAGGCCCCATGGAGGGTTCCCGGAGCGCGATGAGGGCCTTTTTGCCCAATTTGCCCATGGCCTGTCCCAGCCCCACGGTGGTAGTGGTCTTACCCTCCCCCGCCGGGGTTGGGTTGATGGCGGTTACCAAGACCAGCTTGCCGTCAGGCCGGTCCTTCACGCGCTCCCACAGCCCGCCATTCAGCTTGGCCTTATATTTTCCATAATATTCCAGCTCATCCTCCAAAATTCCCAGGTCCGCCGCCACTTCGGCGATGGGGCGCATGGCCACTGCCTGTGCGATTTCAATGTCTGTCAGCATGCTCGTTCCTCCTGTTATTCCGCGATCAACCGGTTGATATAGTCCCACACCTCGGGGACGCGTTTTTTCACATTGATGGGCCGGAAGTTCGTATCGGTAAATGCCAGAAGCGTCCCGCCCCGTGCCAGCAGCACCCCATCCGCCTTGCGCACCACATCGTATGCGAACCGGATCTTAACGGGGCTGAGCTCCGCGACAGACGTCCGAATCACAACCACGTCCTCATACCGCGCAGGAACGATGTACCGGCAGGAGGTCTCCACCAGCGGGAGCATGACCCCCCGTTTCTCCATGTCCCCATACCGCATGCCGCCGCTTGCAAAAAACTCCGTCCGCCCCACCTCAAACCAGGGGTAGTAGCGCGAGTGGTGCACAATCCCCATCTGGTCGGTTTCCGCATACCGCACCGTGAGCTCTGTCTCGTAAACCTTCATCTATTGAACCTCCTCCAAGACTTCACACGCAAGTTCCCCATCCGCCAGCCGCACGTTCAGCCGGTCGCCGGGCGCCACGTCCGCCACCGAACGGACCACACCGCCCGACGCATCCCGCGCAATGGCATACCCGCGGCCCAGGACTTTGAGGGGGCTCAGTGCATCCAGCTTGCCCGACAGGGCGGACAGCCGGTCCCGTTTGCCCTGTATCTCCCCGTCCATGGCCCGCGCCAGCTGCGCGGCCAAATCGTCCACATAGATCCGCCGATCCGCCAGCTGGCTGCCAAACTGCACAAACGCACGCGCCTCCGAGAGGGATGCCAGCGTCTTTTGCCACCCTTCCAGCAAGCCGTTCATGCGGTATGTCATGCGGTCGGCAAGCTGGGCGATGCGGGTTTTCAGCTCTGCCGCGTCGGGCACCGCAAGCTCTGCCGCAGCGGACGGCGTTGGCGCCCGCAGGTCTGCCACAAAATCCGCGATGGTAAAGTCCACCTCATGCCCCACCGCCGATATCACAGGAATGCGGGACGCGAAGATGGCGCGCGCGACAATCTCCTCGTTAAACGCCCACAAGTCCTCCATGGAGCCGCCGCCCCGCCCTGCGATGATGACATCCACAAAGTCGGTCTCATTGAGATAGGAGATGGCAGCGGCAATCTCCCCCGCGGCCGCCTCCCCCTGCACCAGCACGGGGCAGACATACACCTCCGCCAGTGGATACCGCCGGGAAAGGACGTTGATAATATCCCGTACCGCCGCGCCCGTTTTGGCGGTCACCACACCAATGCGCCGCGGGAAGCGCGGGATGGGCTTCTTATACTCCTCGTCAAAGAGGCCTTCTTCCCCCAACCGGGCTTTGAGTTGCTCAAATGCCACATACAGCGCGCCCAGTCCGTCAGGCTGCATCTCCTCCACATAGAGCTGATACTGCCCGTCCCGCTCATAGACCGACACCCGCCCGCGCGCCAGCACCTTCATGCCATTTTCAGGTTCAAACGCCAGCGCTGCTGCCGATGACCGAAACATCACCGCGCGGATGGCGGAGGTCTCGTCCTTTAAGGTCATGTAGATATGGCCCGAATAGTGCCGCTTGAAATTGGACAGCTCTCCCTTCACCCAGATCTGGGAGAGGTAGCCATTTGCGTCCATGACACGTTTGATGTAGTTGTTGAGTTGGGATACCGTGACGGTCAGTAGTTCTGCCATGTCTGCTTCTCCTTGTCCCTCCAGCATATGCGGAATGCTTTGGCGCATGTCCGCACGTCACAGCGCGCCCATGATCCAAAGCATCTTGCTTCTGTCTGTAAAATGCTGTTACACAGCCAGTCCACTTTTTAGTATACCATTTCCCGCTCCCAGATGCAACCAAAACTTGCGCAAGCCATCCACCGCTTTGCACATGCAAAAAAAGCGGCCTGCCAACAGAGCAGACCGCTCATTTTCTTTTAATCCAACCGCAGCCCCTCGGTCAGCAACAGGATGGTCAGCGCGTTCCCATAGGTCATGGGGCAGATGGGGATGTTGCGATATTCCTCCAGCGTATGTCCCACCGCCGTGCCGTAGGATACCTGCTCCACCGTGCCGTCGGGCGCGATACAGCGGCACACCGCCTCCAGCGCACGCACCCCCGTCTCCCGGCAGGCGTCGGGCAAATACCCCATGCGCACCCCCTTTAGAATGCCATATCCGAAGCCCGCAGTAGCGGATGCCTCCAAGTAGGAACCGGGGTCATTCAACAAGGTGTGCCACAGGCCGCCCGCATCCTGGCACGCCATGAGCGCCCGGACCTGCGCCCACAGGGTGTCAATCAGAAACGTCCGCACGCCCGCTGGCAGCGCCACCATCTCCAGATAGTCCACCACGCCCGCCGTATACCAGCAGTTTCCCCGCCCCCACAGCGCATCCGCAAAGTGGTGCCTTCCCAAAAAGGTCCATCCGTGAAACCACAGCCCCGTCTTGGGATCGGTCAGATACTTGATGTGCAGCAAAAACTGCCGCACCGACTCCTGCACATAGGCGTCATTGCCCGTCATGGTGCCAAACTTGGCCAAAAACAACACCGTCATAAACAGCGTATCATCCCAGAGCTGCTGCTCGTTTGTGACACCGCTGGCAATGTGCTGCAGGCCGCCTTCCTCGGTGCGCGGCATGTCCCGCATCACCCAGTCCGCCCATTCCTGCATGAGGGGCATATAGGTATTGTCCCCCGTCTTTTCGGCCAAGAGCGCCAGTGTCAGCATGGGTGCGACCGTATTGACGTTCTTCTCGGGCAGCCCTTCCGCAATCCGCGCCGCATACCACTGCTCCAAAAAGTCCAAAAACGACGCATCTCCGCCCATCTCATAGTACCGAAACAGGCCATACAGCCCAACGCCCTGTGCCCACTCCCAACGGTGGATGTCCACGATGCTGATGGGACACGCCTCCTCAAACGTACTTTCCCCAATGCTGGTCATCTGCTCCGCGACCCGCCGCAGCAGGGTCTCGTATTCCTGTTTTGTCCGCATAGGTTGCCTCCCCTTCCGTTTGATCGCCGGCTCCTCATCCCGGCACATAAGAAACGGCGGAACTGTCGCCCGCCGCTTCCCGATCTATCCTCAGTTTCCCCGTTTGACCGCAACATCCATCAGGGGCCGCTGCCCCTCCAAATCGCTCCACAGCATGGCCCGGAGCTCCATGCCCTCGGGCGGGATGTCCAGCGTCGTATCCCCCGGCACGGTGATGGTGATGCTCTTGTCTGCCGTCTCGCTGCTGACCGCCTTACACTTGACAGATACCAGCGCCCCATCCTCATACAACGCCAGGATGAATACGGCATCCCCGTCTACGCCCGCAAGTGCCTCTTCCGATAGCGTCGCCTTAATCTCCCCTTTGAGCAGCGTGTTGCCCAGCTCCTCACCGTCCCGCGTGAAGGTCACCTTGGCGCCTTCGCCCGATACCGTAAAGGACACGGTCTTGGACACGGGCAGCAGGTCACCGTCTACCTCCTCCACTGCGGGTTCCCCCGTCAGGCGGGAGATGGCCTGCACCGAGACCGTGTGCCGCCCGGCGGTAAGCCCCGCGAGCGATGCCGTAAACTTGCTGTTGTTGGGATTGACGTCCACGTCAAACGGCACGCCGCCGTCCACCGTCACCAGCATCTGGTCTGCATTAAACGCATGCCCTTCCAGCGTGAAGGTACCCGCCGGAATGCTGTCCCCTTCTGCAAGATTGTCCAGCACAATGTCATAGGCCCGGATGGCACGGATGCCTTTCCACGTCTCGGCCAAATAGATGGTGTCTTTGTAGCGCTGATTGCGGACAAACTGGTTGCCCGTCGCGGTCCCCTGCTCCAGCTGTGCGACCACGCGGGGATTGGCCACATCCGAGATGTCCACGAGCACAATGCGGCATTCCCCGCGGTATTCCGCCAGCAACAGGTAGCTCCCCTCCAGCCGGGAAGAGTTGATCATCATATTGTGACTCTTTCCCTCCACGGGGTTGACCTTGGGAATCTGGAACCAATTGTTCTCCCCCAGCCCCAGTCCGTCATCCGTCCGGCGCGCGACCGAAACGATGCCGCCGTCCCCAAAGGTGCGATTTTCATCCAAGCCGCCTTCGTTTACGACCACCATGTAGTCGTCGTTCACGTGGAATCCGCTGATGTTGGCCTCATGCACATTGCCAAGCCCCAGCTCCCCCGTTCCGCCCGCTTGGATGGACGCCTGCGACAGGTGATTTGCCACAATGGTGCTCCCCATCTTGTTGGGCAGCTTGTCGGACGGGTCCACCGGGGTGAGCCGCAGCGGATCTGTGAGGTCAAACACCGCGGCATCATACCACGACCGTTTGCCCATCACATACAGCCTGCCGTCATGCGCCACGATCTTCTGGACGGGGTCAGCCCCCACCAGGTCTGCGCGCGGGATCACCATCTTTAAGACTTTGTCCACCCCATCCGGCACGTCGCCGACACCCCGCGTGACAGTTTGGTTGCTGCTCACGCCATAGGACGCAAGCTCCGCAATCTCCGCCGCCAGCGCCTCCTCTGTCACCTTGTCGGGGTCGGATACGTCGATGACCCGCATGCCAACGCTGTCACTCACATACAGCGCGTCCTCGTAGCCGCCGAGGCCGCGCAGCGTGCCGGCGGTTGTAGCGCCGGACGTATAGTTGTTGCAGGAGACAAAGCTGCGTTTGGTGACATTTTCTAGATTGCGAACATCAATCATGTCCACACTTCTGCCATCGTAAGACGCGGTATACAGCACACCGTTCCGGAAATAGGTCATGTCAGGGCTGCCGTCCGTCCCCAGCGCTCCCAGCGGGATGCTTTTGAGCAGCGTTGGCCGCTGGGAGGGATTCCCGGCGTTGAGCTGATAGACATACAGCATGCCGTCCGACGCATGCCGCCCAACCACATACAAGAGGTCGCCAACCACTTCAATCTGTCCGGTCCCAACACTGCTGCTCTGCAGCCACAGCTCGCCGCCTGCCGCGGCCTCACCCGGTGTCATGGAAAACACGGTGGAAACCTCCTTCGGGACATCCACCACCAGGCCGCGGGTGTTTTTCATAAAGGTGGACACGGTGCTGCGTCCCTTCTCATTGGGGAAGGTCACGGATGCGCCCGGGTCCTCCACATAGTCGGATACTAGCACATAAAAGTCCACATCCAGCGCCGCAATGTCATATGGGATGGAGGCCAGGTAATTGGTGGTATCCCCTTGGGTCCCCGTCTCGGAGATGTTGGCAGGATCCAGTTTCTTCCACTCCCTTGCCGTCCACAGCTCGGTCTTTTCGCTGTACCAGAGTTCGGGCTTGGCTAAAAACGCAGTCGATCCCGCCGCCTTGGTCACCGCAAACGCCACCAGCGCATCGGGCTTGGCCGGGTCGGCCGGCGCCGGATTGCGATAGGGCTCGCCGGTATATGCAATCTCATTGAACCCGAAGCCCTCGCCCTTTAGGTGATAATCAAAGAAGGATTCCTCTATCCGCATATTGGAGCGCCGGGTCACGCCCGTGCCACCCGGGAGCTTAAACGCATGGTTGTCATTGGGCGAGAAGCCCAGCCGCGCATCCGCGCTTTGCATGGCAGAAAGCGTCTTGGTGACCGCAACGGGCCGGAACCAGTTGTCGTTGGTGCCGGCACCCACGTAGTATGCCGCTGTCATGTTCTCGCTCCGGCGGCCCGCATCCAGGTATGTGAGGAAGCAATCCAGCGCCTCCTGTGTTTTGATGTAGGACGTGCTATACTCGGGCCGGATGAAGGTATGGAACGCCGATTCCTCCTCATAGTACCCGCTGCCATAGGTGGATACGACCGCCTGGACGCGGTCGCCCAGCAGGCCGCCCAAAAAGGTGGCGGAATAGCCGCCCCAGGAGATGCCCGTGACACCCATCTTGGTCCGGTCCACCAGCGCATTGTTGTACAGCAGCGAAAACAGCTTCACCGCGCCGCCCTCCGCCGTGTACAGCCAGCTGATCTTGGGGTCGGGCGTCCCAGTGGGGTCGCCGTCGGGCGTGACCGTAAACCGGTAGGGCGTCAGATCGTTATAGGCAACCGTGGTCCATGCCCCCGAGGACATCAGGTCGCTGCCTGCGGAGTCCTGAATGCCCGCGATCCCCGGCAGGTCACAGCATGCCACCACATAGCCTGCCTCAGCCCACCGCTTTGCCTGTTCATACTGATTCACGAACTGCGCACTGCCGCCGCCGCCATGCAACAGGAGCATCCCGGGCAGATTGCTGCCATCCGTCGCAGAAGCCGGGTACATGAGGTAACCAAATACCTCCGTATCATCCTGGAATCCCTCAAGATACACAGGCAAGGATTGAAACGTGAAAAACTCCGTTTTCACCGCGCCGTCGGTATACGTTTTGCCCATATACATCGCATTCTCGTCTGCCTCTGGGGTGATTGTCCGAACGGCCTTGCTGGAGTCCTCTATGAGCTTTACCGTATCCAATGCCGTCAGCTTGGGCAGGGTGCCGCTGTCCACCTCCGCCAGCAAGGGCGCAAACGGGTCGTCCGCGGGTGGGTATGCCAGCACTGGGAACGCGCCAAGCAGCAGACACATCCCAAGCAGCAAGCCAAGAATCCTTTTGGTGCAGCGTGTTTGCATGTCCATCACTCCTTTGGTCAATCTGATTACCTGTTTGTCTATCATCAACAAAAATCTGGAAGTTGAATAGCTTCATTGTATCAAATTGCACAAAGAAATGCTCGACCATTCTTGCCCACTCTGTTGCCAGGCACAACATATCTTGTCATTTTTATCCGCAGCCTTGGCGCACCCGCTCGCATGGGCATAAAAAAACAGCCGCGCGTTGCGCGGCTGTTTGATCGTCATTTCAAACGGATGCGAATGCGAAACACATCCAAAACAATTCGAACCACCTTGATGATCACCGGAACAATCAAAATCAAGCTCACCAAGGCGAGCAGAGGTTTCAGTTTTTTCGTCAAGCGGGGAAACCAGGACGCAATCAGCATACCCAAAAACAGGCATGTGACCTTAATGGCGCCAATATCCCAAACCGTCAGCTGCTTCATGGTGCGCTTCAAAACCTTGTTGGTGCCTTCCACATAATACTCCAAATCACCCGTCATGGGAACCAACCTCCTTTTTCGATATCCAGCTGCCATCAAACTCCGATCAACTCCATTATATCATGCACCGTCTTGCGATGCAAGTATGCACAGGCTAGTCGGGCATATTTTTTTGCAAGAACGCACGGTCCTGCTCCGTCAGCTCCGCCCGCGCCAGCATGTCCGGCCGCTTATGCAGGGTCCGCAGAAGCGCCTGCTCCCGCCGCCACTGCGCGATGTTGGCATGGTGACCCGACAGCAGAACTTCGGGCACTGTCCGCCCCAGAAATTCGGGCGGCCGCGTATACTGCGGGTATTCCAGCAGGCCGCTGTAATGGGATTCTTCCTGGTAAGATTCCTCCGACGCCAGGACGCCGGGCACCAGCCGCGCCACCGCATCAATCACCGCCATGGCGGGAATCTCCCCGCCCGTCAGCACAAAATCGCCGATGGACAGCTCCTCGTCCACAATCTCTTCCAGAATACGCTCATCCACGCCCTCATAATGCCCGCACAGAAAGAGCAGATGATCCTCCTTTGCCAATTCCTTGGCAATCTGCTGATCAAATACCCGCCCCTGCGGAGAGAGGTAGATGACCCGCGGCTTGGTTTCCAATTCGTCCACAACGGCATGATATGCCTCATAGATGGGGCCGGGCTGCATCACCATACCCGTCCCGCCGCCATATGGCACATCGTCCACATGCCGGTGCTTGTCATGCGCGTAGTCGCGGATATTGTGCATGCGAATATCCAAGATCCCTGCTGCCGCGGCACGGCCAATGATGCTTTCCCCCAACACGGCCCGCATCATATCGGGAAACAGCGTCAGACAGTCATACCGTTTCATCGTCCACCAGCCCCTCCAGGAGCGTCACATGGACGACGCCCGCCGCCAGGTCCACCGACCGAACCACGTCCGGAATCACGGGCAGCAGAATGTCCTTCCCTGCCGGCGGCGTCACCACATATACGTCGTTGGCACCGGTTGTAAGCACATCCGTAAGTGTTCCCAGCTCCCGGTCCTCCGTCCGCACCGACAAGCCGATCAGATCGACGATATAATACACACCTTCCGGCAGCGCCTCGAGCTGTTCCCGATCCACCGTCACAACGCTGCCGCGCAGCCGCTCCGCAGCCGTCCGATCATCGATGCCTTGGAGCTTTACAATGGCGCAGTTTTTATGATACCGCAGGGATTCCACCTGCATCTGCTTCCCCGCCACATAAACGGAGGCAAGGCCCTCCATAATGGCGGCATCGTCCGCCCACGGGTTGAGCTTCACCTCACCGCGCAGGCTATGTGCCGCCACAATCTGTCCTATCTCAAGGCGTTTTTCCATGTCCGTCCCCTTCGTCCTTCGTATTCTCGCCCGTCAGGAAACCTCTTCTGCGAGCAGTTCCTGCTTGGCACGGTGCCGGAGTTTGGGCGGCGCACCCTCATTCACACATTCCGCTGTGATGGTACACTTGCGGATGGTCTCATCCGACGGCACATCAAACATCACGCCCAGCATGACCTCTTCCATGATCGCACGCAAGCCGCGCGCGCCCGTTTTGCGGTCCAGCGCCTTCTGCGCGATGGCCTCCAGCGCATCGGGTGTGATCTCCAGCTCCACGCCGTCCAGCCGGAGCAGCTGTTTATACTGCTTGACCAGCGCATTGCGCGGCTCGGTCAAAATAGCAACCAGCGCATCCTTGTCCAGCTCATCCAGCGACGCCACCAGAGGCAGCCGCCCCACAAACTCTGGGATAAGGCCAAACTTGAGCAAATCCTGCGGCTCCAGTTGGGAAAGCGCCTCCCCGATTTTGAACTCTTTCTTGCTCACCACGTTGCCCCCAAAACCCATGCTCTTGGTGCCCGTGCGCGCGCCAATGATCTTTTCAATGCCCTCAAATGCGCCGCCACAAATGAACAAAATATTGGTGGTATCAATCTGGATGAACTCCTGGTGCGGGTGCTTGCGCCCGCCCGTAGGCGGCACGGAGGCAACCGTCCCCTCCAGGATCTTGAGCAGCGCCTGCTGCACGCCCTCGCCGCTCACATCCCGCGTGATGGACATGTTTTCTGCCTTGCGCGTGATCTTGTCAATCTCATCGATGTAGATGATGCCCTTCTCCGCCTCCTCCACATTGCCGTCCGCCGCCTGAATCAGCTTGAGCAGGATGTTCTCCACATCCTCCCCCACATAGCCCGCCTCGGTCAGCGCGGTCGCATCCGCAATGGCAAAGGGCACGTTTAACAGCCGGGCCAGCGTCTGCGCCAAAAAGGTCTTGCCCGATCCTGTTGGCCCCAGCAGCAGGATGTTGGACTTTTGGATGTCCACGTCCCCGCCTGCTTCATTGTTATCAATCCGCTTGTAGTGGTTATATACCGCAACAGACAGGGTGCGCTTGGCCTTCTCCTGCCCGATGACATACTCGTCCAGCATGGCTTTGATCTCTTTCGGTTTGGGCAGCCCCGACACCGCAGACGCGTCAAACGCATATTCGCCTTCTCCGTTTTCCAGCCGGTTGCAGGTCGCAACACAGTCGGAACAAATATTCACATTGGGTCCTTTATACAGCCGCGGCACCTGGCTTTCGGTACGTCCGCAAAAGCTGCAAAACTCTTCCTGATGATCCATCTTTTTTGGCATTACCTCACCCCTTCTACACAACTCGTGGGCCATCCCACAGTTCATCATATGCGACAGGGACAAAAATGAAATACGATTTTTTTGCCCAAAAGACAAGAAAGCAGGAATTGAAAAACAGTCGATCTGCTCCTCAGTCCCCGCCCCTGTCTTGCTATTCGATTAGGATTCATGTCCCGTTATAATCTTGTCGATCAGGCCATATTCCAGCGCCTCCTGCGCGTCCATGTAATGATCCCGGTCGGTATCCCGTTCAATCACTTCAAACGGCTGGCCCGTCCGCTCGCTTAAAATCCGATTGAGCTTTTCCCGCGTTTTGATGATATGGTCGGTATGGATCTTCATGTCACTCGCCTGACCCTGTGCGCCGCCTGAGGGCTGGTGGATTAAGATTTCGCTGTTGGGCAGGGCAAAGCGTTTGCCCTTGGTGCCCGCCGCAAGCAGGAAAGAGCCCATGCTTGCCGCAAGCCCGACACAAATGGTGGAGACATCACACTTGATATACTGCATGGTATCGTAGATCCCCATGCCCGCCGTGACGGATCCACCCGGGCTGTTGATATAAAAATGGATGTCCTTGTCGGGATCTTCCCCTTCCAAAAACAGAAGCTGTGCAATGACAAGACCGGCGCTTACGTCATTGACGTCCTCTCCCAAAAAGATGATCCGGTCCTTTAACAATCTGGAATAAATATCGTAGGAGCGCTCGCCCCTGTTGGTCTGCTCAATGACCATTGGTACCAAACTCATGTACGTGACCTCCCTGTTATAAACGGTTGACAACGCGAATTATTCCGCATCCTTCTTTGTGGTTTTGGTGGTCTTTTTGGCCGCCGGTTTCTTGGCGGCAGGTTCCTTTTTGGCAGTTTCCTTCTTTGCCGGCTCTTTCTTGGCAGTCTCTTTCTTGGTCGCCGGCTCTTTCTTCGCGGTTTCCTTCTTCGCCGGCTCTTTCTTGGCAGTCTCTTTCTTCGCCGCGGGCTTTTTCGCCTTGGACTCCTTGGTCCATTTGGCATTTTCTACCAAAAGATCCAGCGTCTTATTGATTTTGCAGTCATCTCTGACGTTTTCAAGGTCCTCCGGGCGCAGGATGGACTTGATCTTTTCCAGGTCCATCTGATACCCCTCTGCCATCTTTGTGAGCTCCGCATCCAGCTCTTCATCCGAAACCGCAACATTCTCCAGCTCGGCAATCTTCTCCAGAACCAGCGTCCCTTTCACCTGGCGCTCCGCCTGCGGGCGCATCTGCTCTTTGAACTGGGCCAAGTCGCTCCCAATATATCCCAGGTATTGTTCGAACGTCAGACCCTGCTGCTGCATGCGCATCTCGTTCTCCCGGACGATGCTCTCCACCCGCTTATCCACCATGCAGGCGGGGATGTCCACCGTAACATTTTCCAAGACCGCATCCATTACCGCATTCTGCTGCTCCGTCTTGGTGCGCTCTGCGGCACTCTTTTCTAGTTTAGACCGAATATCCGCTTTTAATTCATCCAGTGTATCAAACTCGGACACATCCTTGGCAAACTCATCATCCAGCTCGGGCACCTCGCGGTACGAAATGGTGTTTAGCTTGGTCTTAAAGGTTGCCGCTTTGCCCTTTAGATCCTCCGCATGATAGTCCTCGGGGAAAGTCACGTTCACGTCAAATTCCTCGCCCAGTTTCTTGCCCACAATCTGCTCCTCAAAACCGGGGATAAACTGCCCGCTGCCCAGCTCCAGGTCATATCCTTCGCCCTTGCCGCCCGGGAATGCCGTCCCGTCCACAAAGCCTTCAAAATCAATATTGACCAGATCGCCGTCCTGCGCCGCACGGTCCTCCACTGTGATGAGGCGGGCATTGCGCTGCTGCCGCTGCGCGAGCTCGCGGTCCACATCCGCATCCTCCACCGCGAAGATCACTTCCTTGGCCGAAACGCCCTTATAGGTCCCAATCTCAGGCACAGGCTTTACGGTCACTTTCAAATCAATCAAAAGATCTTTGCCCGCTTCCGCCTGCTTGACCTCCACCTCGGGGAAGTCAACAGGGTCGAGCTTATGCTCCTCAATCGCATCCTCGTATGCTTCCTGCAGCACAAAATTGATTGCATCCTCATGGAAAACATTGGCGCCATACACCCGCTCTACCATCTTGCGGGGTGCCTTACCCTTCCGGAAACCCGGCAGCACGATATTTTTCACATTCTTTCGGTATGATCTCTCCAGCGCCTCGTCAAACTTCGCCGCCTCAATGACCAACTCCAGCTCCGCGGTATTGTTCTCCACCTTTTGCAGCTTACTCGACATACATTCTGTCCTCCCTCAAAATAATCCGAGGGCCCATTTTGCCCCCAAACGCCGGTTCGGACAGGATAATTCCTTCCCTACCTATGCGTTTCATCCGTATCTATTCAATACATCACGTTATTATAGCACACTGACCGCCTCTTTGCAAGGTTTTTTTACGAAAACCATCCAATATTTCCTAATTGCGCGGGCAAGCCACCCGGTTGGCATAAAAAAAGCGCCCCCTCTGGTGCGAGGGAGCCGCCTCTCTGCTATTAGGCGCGCGGATGCGCTTTTTGATAGACGTCCCGCAGATGGCTGTTTACCACCTGGGCATAGATCTGCGTGGAGGAGATATCCATATGTCCCATCATGCTCTGGATGGATTTCATATCTGCGCCGTTCTGCAGCAGATGCGCTGCGAAAGAATGCCGGAGGGTATGCGGTGTGATGTCCCCCGCAATATCCGCCATGGCGGCATACTGCTTGACGATCTTCCAAAAGCCTTGGCGCGTCAGCGGGCGACCGTACATATTGACAAACAGCGTCCCGTCATCCCGGCCCGCGATCAGCTGCTGCCTGGCCCCTTGTATGTACTGCTGCAGAGCGGCGACACACGTCCTGCCGATGGGGATGATCCGTTCCCGCTCCCCACAGCGCACAAAGCCCATCTCAAAATTGAGGTCCGAAAGCTGGAGGGCGATGAGCTCAGATACGCGAATCCCCGTCGCATATAACAGCTCCAGCATGGCCCTATCCCGCTCTCCTTTCACAGTAGTGGGGTCGGGCTGTTCCAACAGACGCTCTACCTCCTCGGGCGTCAGGATGCCGGGCATGGTTTTTTGCGCTTTGGGAGGTGTGAGCCCTTCGGACGGATCTTCCGCAATAGCCCCCATGCGCATCAGATAGGCATAAAAGCTGCGCAGCGTCACCACGTTTCGCACAATGGTCGCATTGGCGCGCCCTTCCTTCTGCATACTTAATACATATGCCACAAGCGTTGGTTTGTCCGCCTGCTCCGCCGGAGGCAGACCCGCCAGTTCCAGATAGGACGCAAACCGCTGCATGTCCCTTCTGTAAGCCGCCAGCGTATTGGGCGACAGCTTCTTGTTCTTCTCTAAATAGGCCAAAAACTGCTGTATGTACATCCGTTATCCTCACCTTGGTTTTCTCATATGATACTATTATTGTAAACCTGTGAGGCGCATTTGTAAAGGCCAAATTTCTGCCAATTGTTTTTTTACGCCACAAACATTCCGGCCGCAAGCTGCAAAAAGATGGGTTCAATGTATCCTTGCAGCAGCGCCGCGCACAGGGCCAACCCCCAAAACACCGCCGCGGCCCTGCACCATGTGCCCAGCCATCCGCGGACATTTCCGATGCCGGCATGCGCTGCCGAAGCGGATGCTTGGAGACAATAGAGCATGTAAAACAGGTAACATGGCAGTAAAATCACAACGCCCGAAAGCAGGCTGCACGCGGCAACCACCAGGCCGCGCAGCCCGAAGGAGCGAATGAGAAAGCTCACCAAAAAGGTCCCCATAAAACCCTTGACCGCGCTAAACGCACAAATAAACGGCGTCCCGATCACCAGCATGCCGCACAGCGTCAAAATCACAAAATCCCACAAAAATCCCTGCAAGGCTGTCAGAAAGATCTGGCCGCCGTCCGCGCCCTCCTGCCGCAGGAAGCCAAAGAAATCCTCCATAAAAAGCAGCAGCTCTTTATTCTGCAGATCTCCAATGGCAGAAACGGACACCAAGGCCAAGATGCCGCCCCCCAAAAACGCCCCGATCACCATGATGTAAGCCAGCTTATTCTGCCGCATATGCACGGCCACCGTCTCCCAAACACGTTCCAGCATGCCCATCCATCCTTTCTCGATTCCTGCTTTTAAGATATGCGGCAGATGGGACAAACATGATACCGAAAATCTGTCAAACCCTGCATATCCCAGGTTGCCGGCACATACAATAAATAGACAAGCAAACAAGGAGGAGATAAATGGTGACCACCTTTGGGACCATCAATATGAGCCGTATCAAAAAATTGCTGTTCTGTCTTCTCATCCCGCAGGCAGTCGGGCTGCTTTCCTACTACTTCATCCGCGGGAATATGGACTACTACAAGGTCCTTGCCCTGCCGCCGCTGGCCCCGCCAACCTGGGTATTTCCCCTGGTCTGGACAACGCTGTTCTTGCTCATGGGGATCGCCAGCTACCTCGTATATATGCGGGGCCGTGACCGCACGCAGGTGCGGGATGCGCTCAAGATGTATGCCATCATGCTCGTTTTTACGTTCTTATGGCCCCTCGTGTTTTTTAATCTTCGGACAGATCTGTTTGCCTTTTTGATTCTGTTGGTGCAATGGATCTTTACCGGGATCACCGCCGCACAGTTCTACCGCACCAGCCACGCAGCCGGATATCTCATGCTGCCCGTTTGGATATGGGTCACCTTCGCTGGATACCTAAACCTTGCCATTTGGTTTTTAAATTAAACAAACATTTGCAAAACAGTACCAAAAAAGAGCCAGGCGATCGCCTGGCTCTTTTGCTATCCATTTGGTTTTACAGCAGGTCCTTTCGGGACAGGTTGATGCGGCCCTGCCGGTCGATCTCTATGACCTTGACGGTCATCTCATCCCCGACCTTGCAGATGTCTTCTACCTTCTCCACCCGCTTTTTGTCCAGCTTGGAGATGTGCACCATGCCCTCCACGCCGGGCAGAATCTCAACGAAGGCACCAAACGATGTGGTGGTGACCACCGTTCCCGTGAACACGCTGCCGATCTCGATATCCCCACAGATACCGCGGATGATCTTGACGGTCTTGTCCGCCGCTTCCTGGTCGGATGTTGCGATAAACACGCGCCCGTCATCCTCAATGTCAATTTTAACCCCTGTTTCAGCGATGATTTTCTGGATAATTTTACCACCCGTTCCGATGACGTCACGAATCTTGTCCACCGGGATGGTCATCTGGGTGATCTTGGGCGCATAGGGAGACAGATGATCCCGCGGCGCCGCGATGGCCTTCAGCATAACCTCGTCCAGGATATAGTACCGCGCATCCCGCGTTTGGGTCAGCGCACGCTCAATGATCTCAGGCGTCAGGCCGTCAATCTTGATGTCCATCTGGATGGCGGTGATGCCCTTTTTGGTCCCCGCCACTTTAAAGTCCATATCCCCAAAGAAATCCTCCAGGCCCTGGATATCCACCATGGTGATGAACCGGTCCCCTTCGGTCACCAGGCCACAGGAAATCCCTGCCACAGGCGCCTTGATGGGAACGCCGGCATCCATGAGCGCCAGCGTGGAGCCGCAGACGCTGCCCTGTGACGTACTGCCGTTGGAGGACAGCACCTCAGACACCAGCCGGATGGCATACGGAAACTCCTCTTCGGACGGAATGACAGGCTCCAGCGCCCGCTCCGCGAGCGCACCATGGCCAATCTCCCGCCGTCCCGGTCCACGGGAGGGACGGGTCTCCCCGACGCTGTAAGACGGAAAGTTGTAGTGATGCATATACCGCTTGTATTCCGCTTCGTCCAGACCGTCCAGCGTCTGGGTCTCACTTAAGGGCGCCAGCGTCGCAATGGTCATGACCTGCGTCTGCCCGCGGGAGAACAGGCCCGACCCATGCACGCGGGGCAGCAGCCCGGCCTCCGCCGACAGCGGCCGGATATCCAGCAGTCCGCGGCCGTCCACGCGCTTGCCCTCGTCCAAAATCCACCGGCGCACGATATATTTCTGGAGCTTGTCCAGTGCCTCCTCCAGCATGGGGTGGTCTTCCTCGGTATACTTATCCACAAAGTGCGCGAAGATATCGTCATAAACAACCTTCAGGCGCGCATCCCGGACGGTCTTGTCGTCCGTGTCCAGTGCCTCCTGGACGGCCTCCAGCGCATACCCCTTCATATCCTCGAATACCTCATCGGGAACGATATGCCGCTCATACTCCCTGTCAGGCAGGCCAATCTCCGCCTGAATGCCCGCAACAAATGCACAGATCTTTTTAATCTCCTCATGCGCAAACAGGATGGCCTTCAGCATGACATCCTCTTCGACTTCCTTGGCGCCCGCCTCAATCATGATGACTTTATCGCGGGTTCCCGCCACGGTGAGCTGCATGAGGCTCTTGGCCCGCTGCTCCGACGTTGGGTTCAGCACAAATTCCCCATCCACCAGGCCGACGTATACGCCGCCGATGGGGCCATGAAAGGGGATATCCGAGATGGACAGCGCGATGGAGGTCCCAATCATAGCAGCGATTTCAGGGGAGTTGTCCTGCTCCACGCTCATGACGGTGTTGACTACCGCAACATCATTTCGAAGATCTTTGGGGAACAGCGGACGGATGGGCCGGTCAATCATACGGGACGTCAGCACAGCCTTTTCAGACGGTTTGCCCTCCCGCTTGATGAATCCGCCCGGGATTTTACCGACCGCATACATCTTCTCTTCATAGTCCACCGACAGGGGGAAGAAATCAATGCCCTCCCGCGGTTTTTTGGACATGGTCGCCGTGGACAACACCACGGTATCGCCATAGCGCACCATGCACGCGCCGTTTGCCAGACCGGCATACTTGCCCGTCTCAATGATGAGCGGGCGACCCGCCAGCTCGGTTTCAAAGGTTCTAAACATGTCTGCCTCCTTCTATGGACGGCGGCAAGAGATAAGAGAGAAACCGCCAGCCCCCTCATGGCGGCTTCTCTCTTACTTCTTACCTTCCGACCATATTCTTCTTATTATATGATATGTGTGCATTATATCACACCTGCCGGGGGTTGTAAAGCATAATTTTCTTCCCCCCATTCAAACAAAAAACGGGCCGTGCGAATCTCGCACGGCCCGTGTATGATTGTTGCAATTATTTGATGGTCTCTTTGACCTTTGCCTGCGCCGCAGCCAGACGCGCGATGGGCACGCGATAGGGAGAGCAGGACACATAGGTGAGGCCCGCATTGTGGCAGAACTCCACTGAAGACGGATCGCCGCCATGCTCGCCGCAGATGCCCAGCTTGATGTCGGGACGGGTCTTGCGGCCCAGCTCAACCGCCAGCTTGATCAGCTTGCCAACGCCGACCTGATCCAGCTTTGCAAACGGATCCGACTCAAAGATCTTCTTCTCGTAGTACGCATCCAGGAAGCTGCCTGCATCGTCACGGGAGAACCCATAGGTCATCTGGGTGAGGTCGTTGGTACCGAAGGAGAAGAATTCCGCTTCCTTCGCGATCTCATCCGCCGTCAGCGCCGCACGCGGGATCTCGATCATGGTACCCACCTTATAGGTGAGGGAAACGCCCGCTTCCTTGATGACCGCATCCGCCGTCTTCACCACGACGTCCTTCACATATTTGAGTTCCTTGACATCCCCCGCCAGCGGGATCATGATCTCAGGAACCACGTTCATGCCTTCCTTGTTCACGTTGATGGCAGCCTCAATGACCGCACGCGCCTGCATCTCCGCAATTTCGGGATACGTCACCGCCAGACGCAGACCACGATGCCCCATCATGGGGTTGAACTCATGCAGGCTGTCCACAGTCGCCTGAAGTTCCTCATAGGAGAGGCCCATCTCCTTGGCCAGGTCGCGCACTTCCTCCTCCTTGTGAGGCAGGAACTCATGCAGCGGCGGATCCAGGAACCGGATGGTGACCGGGTAGCCATTCATGGCCTTAAACAGGCCTTCAAAGTCGCTTCTCTGCATGGGCAGGAGCTTGGCCAGCGCAGTCCGTCTCTGCTCCTCGGTCTTTGCCACGATCATCTCGCGCATCGCCGGGATTCTGTCCTCATCAAAGAACATGTGCTCGGTCCGGCACAGGCCGATGCCTTCCGCACCGAAGTTGGCAGCCGTCTTCGCATCCCGCGGGGTGTCCGCATTGGTGCGCACGGACAGGGTCCGGATCTCGTCCGCCCAGCCCATCAGCTTGGCAAAATCGCCCGTCATCTGCGCTTCTTGCGTCGTAATCTGGCCACTGTAGATATTACCGGTGCTGCCATCCAAGGAGATATAATCCCCTTCCTTGATGATCACGCCGCCCAGCTCACAGGTTTTCGCTTCTTCGTCGATCTTCGCATCGCCGCAGCCCGCAACGCAGCAGGTGCCCATGCCGCGCGCCACAACCGCCGCGTGAGAGGTCATGCCGCCGCGGCCGGTCAGGATACCCTCCGACGCGTCCATGCCCTCGGTGTCCTCGGGAGAGGTGTCCATCCGGATCAGGACGACCTTGTTGCCTGCCTTGGCCGCTTCCACAGCCTCTTCCGCCGTGAAGTACGCCTTGCCGCAAGCTGCGCCCGGGGATGCCGGCAAGCCCTTGCCGATGGGCTTTGCAGCCTTGAGCGCCGCCGGGTCAAAGGTCGGATGCAGCAGGGAATCCAGCTGCTTGGGCTCCACCTTCAGGATGGCTTCTTCTTTGGTCAGCATGCCTTCGGCCACCAGATCCACCGCGATCTTGAGGGCCGCCGCAGCCGTCCGCTTGCCGTTCCGGGTCTGCAGCATGTACAGCTTGCCATCCTCGATGGTAAACTCCATATCCTGCATATCCCGATAGTGATCCTCCAGCGTCTTTGCGATCTGGCAGAACTGGTCATATGCTTCCTTGTTGATATCATTCAAGGTCTCGATGGGGTTGGGCGTCCGGATACCGGCCACAACGTCCTCACCCTGTGCGTTCATCAGGAACTCACCATACAGCTTCTTCTCGCCGGTGGAGGGGTTCCGGGTAAAGGCAACGCCCGTGCCGCTCTTGTCGCCCATGTTGCCGAATACCATGGCCTGCACGTTGACAGCCGTCCCCCAGGAGGACGGGATGTCGTTCATGCGGCGGTATACGATGGCGCGCGGATTGTCCCAAGAACGGAACACCGCAGTGACCGCCTCGATGAGCTGTTCCTTCGGCTCCTGCGGGAACTCAGTTCCCATCTCCTTCTTATATACCTCTTTGAACTGGCCAACCAGTTTCTTCAGGTCATCCGCATCCAATTCGGTGTCCATCTTGACGCCCTTGGCTTCCTTCATGGCCTCCAAGAGGCTTTCAAACTTCGCCTTGTCGATCTCCATGACAACGTCCGAGAACATCTGGATAAACCGACGGTAGCTGTCATACGCAAAACGCGGATTGCCCGACTTCTTCGCGAGGCCTTCCACCGCAACGTCATTTAAGCCCAGGTTTAAGATGGTGTCCATCATGCCCGGCATGGACGCGCGCGCGCCCGAACGGACAGAAACCAGGAACGGGTTCTCGGGGTCCCCAAACGTCTTCCCCGTAATCTTCTCCAGCTCGCCCATCTTCTCATAGATCTCGTCGATGATCTCCTGCGCAATGACCTTCCCGTCATCATAGTACCGGGTACACGCCTCGGTGGTCACCGTAAAGCCCTGGGGCACCGGGATTCCCAGGTTGGTCATCTCCGCAAGGTTCGCGCCCTTGCCGCCCAGCAGGTTCCGCATGTCCGCGTTGCCTTCACTGAACAAATACACATATTTCTGTCCCATGAAACAGCCTCCTATATTTTTATCGTGGCGGCATAGCCGCCGGTTTCATTGGTAAACGCGTTTCAAACTAGCGCCACACGCCAAAAAAGAGCGCAAAAAACTGCGCGATGCGAGGCACCGTTTTTCATTATATCATAAATTAGGGAAATTGCAATGAAATTTTTCGCGAAATTGGATTTTTTTTGCAGATGGCGGCCCCTGCTTTCAATTGACAAAGCATACCGTTTGTTATAAGATGAAAAAAACGTTGAAAGAAGGCGAAAACATGCCCGTTCATCCCTTTGCGCCCATCTGTGACGAGACCAGCCGCATCCTCATCCTGGGCTCCTTCCCGTCCGTCAAATCCCGGGAGAACCATTTTTATTACGGCCATCCACAAAACCGCTTCTGGAAGGTGATGGCCCATATTTTAAGATGCGACGTCCCATCCACCATCCCCGAAAAGACCGCCATGCTGCTCACTCACCACGTTGCGATTTGGGACGTGCTGGCGAGCTGCGAGATCACGGGATCCTCCGACGCCTCCATCAAAAACCCAGTACCCAACGATATCGGCCAGGTGACAAGACGCGCGGACCTCGCCGCCGTCTTCTGCAACGGCAGCAAGTCCCGCGCGCTGTTTGACCGCTATTTGGCCCACTTGGTGCCCCTCCCGGTGTACACCCTTCCCTCCACCAGCCCCGCCAATGCGCAGTTTCGCTTGGAACGGCTGTGCGCCGTCTGGCAGGAAACGCTTGGCCCCTATCTCTAGGCCAGCCTGGCCTCATCGAGGCGAACCGACTGGTACACCCGTGTCAGTGCGTTCCACGTCCGTTTGTCCACCTTGCCCGTGGCCTCCAGACCGCCGATGGGCTGAAAAATACGGACTTCACGCATGGTTGCGACGTCATACACCCCTGTGATTTCCAGCCGAGACAGATTGGCATATCGGCCCGCGAGCGCACACAGCATGATCTGCACAAAGGCCACTTCATCCCCTTCCGTCCCAAGTTCTAACACATAGTGCCCCGCCGGAAACGGGTCAATGTGATTGGGCGCGGCAGCACGTTCCACGATGTCATCATACACGCCCAAGATCCGGTCCCACGTGTCGCTGTCCACCACGCCCGTCGGCTCCATGCCGAACTGGTTCTGAAAGGAGATCACCGATTGGGTGGTCTGTGGCCCAAAGATACCGTCGGGCACCACAGGCAGCACCTCCCGATACTCCTTCCCAATGGTACGCAAATACTGCTGCAGGCTGCTCACCGACCTGCCGTTTGGATTGTCTGCAAACACAAATGCCATCGTTGTCGTCCTTTCTGTACGGCGCGCATCGCCCGCCGCGTTGTTCCGTCACTGCTGCATCAGCGCCATGTCCTGGCTGCCTTCGGACAGCGGAAACCCCGGATACTGCCGCGGCCGGGCTGTCATGGCGGACACCACATCCCGGTAGCTGTTCGCAATCGCATCCCAGGTCGCGCGGTCCACCACGCCCGTCTGCGGCAAACCCATCAGCTTCTGGAAGGCCGCCACCGAATACCCCGTGTACAGGCCATACACCCCTGTCACCTGGACGGGGGGCACCGACAGGAAGGTCAGAGACAGCGCATTTAGATACTCCTGCAGGGTCCGAACGGCCTCTCCCCGGGAACCTCGCCGCAGTTCCTCCCCCGGATAGGGCTGCGTCACGATATCGGTATCCAGATTGACCCCCTGCATTGCGCGTATGACCCCCTGGAACGCATCGTATAGTGCATCCCACGTGCGCACATCCACAATGCCGGTAGCCGGCAGACTATATGCATTCTGAAAGGCGATCACCGACTCCCGGGTCTGTGGGCCGAAGATGCCGTCGATGCCAACCGTCGGAATGGTCGCATAGAAGTCACTGAGCGTGAACAGGAAGTATTGCAGAATGCGGACCTTCTCACCCGTATCCCCCTCCCGTAGGTCTTCGGGATACACCAAAGTCAGCCCATAGATGGACTGTCCCTCCGCGGCAATCTCGTTGAGCCGCTTGACACCGACATACAGATACACCAGTTTGTACCAAGTGGCCTTTCCGACAACGCCGTCAGGCGAAAGCCCGAAGATGCGCTGGAAAGCCTGAACCGACCGCTGTGTGTCGGGGCCGAAGATGCCATCCACTGGATAGATCTTTGGTATGGCTGGATAATTCTGGGAAATACGGTTGAGCTCCACCTGTACCACTTGCACGTCGGGTCCCCGGCTGCCCAGGGACAGCGGCGTCCCGGGGTAGGACTGCCGGATGCTTTCCACGGGTGCATTGCGCACCAGGTCGATGTTCTCCCCGTAATAGTACTGCAAAATCCCGTAGGGGGTATACCCCTGTTCCGCAAGCGGCACCGTTCCCCATTGGGACAGCCCTTCACACGTAACGGTGGTGCCATTGCAGAACTGCGCAAACAGCGGCTCCAAATACCCCTGCCGCCGGATATAGGTGTCAAAGATCTCATCCACCAGCTGGCTGATGTTTTCAAAGATATTGCGGCCCGGCGTAAACGCCTGGTCGATGGAGGTGCTGTTGGTGATATCAAACGGGTATCCCCGGCTGCGGTAGTATTCCGTATAGATCTTATTGAGCGCAAAGGAGATCTGGGCATAGATGTTGGCAATGAGGGATGCCTGCGGCCAAGTCGGGTAGATCTCACTGGACGCCACATTTTTGATGTATTCCGGAAAGGACACGGTCACATTGCTCGCAGCCACTTCGGGCCGGCCGAGATGGACCGTTATGGTACTTGGGATATAGGGCTCAATCACGACTGACATGGCTTACGCTCCTTTTTTATGCGGCAAGGGCACCGCAATCATTCCCTTTATAGGTTCTGCGGCGGGATGTCAAACACCTCGGTTCCCGACTGCGCAAACTCGGGCAGCGGTATCAGGTCCACCTGCTGGAGCGAGGTCTCATCTCCGAACACCTGCACATCCCGAATCTCCACCGAATAGAAATAGGCATGTTGGATGCTGACATCGTAGACCGCAAAGGGTTGTACGTCGGTTGGATGCTCCGACAGCGCGCGGTTGGGTGCGGACAGGGCGATTTTCCGCGTCTTGCCTTCTTGGGTGGTGGTATCGAAGGCAACCAACTCCTCTCCTTGCGCCGTCCGGCGCGCAATGCGGACCGTCGAATCGGGTACGGGCAGGGCCCCGCTGGCAGTAAAGGTCTGTACGATCAGCCATCCTTCTGAATCCTCGGGTGCCGCCGCGCGGACGGGAGATTCCTGCGTCTCCTCCTGCCGCATAGGTGGTTCGGTCATCCCTTGCTCCCGCGCCATACCCCATGCCGCTGTCTCTTCCTCTGTCTGCGGAGCATCCGCGCCCGGAAGCGGCTGGTGTGCCGACAGGTTGGAGAGCGTGCCGTCCAACGGAAGTTGGTCGGTCTGCGTCTCCGTTTCGGGTGCACGCGTCTCCGAAGACGTTCCCTCCGCCCATGTGCCGCTTCCCGTTATGATGGGACGTTCTCCCCGCGGAAAGACCGCATTGCCGCCTATGGAGACGGCCGGAACGGCTGGTTCCTCGGGCAGGGGCGTGCCATCTTCCTCCACGATGCTTCCCAGCTCTGCACTGCTTACGGGCGGCGTTTCGCCCGCATCCGCGGCTGTGTCCCGCGCATCCTCCCCTGCGTTTTGCGCTGCTGCTTCCATAGCTTCTTCCACCGCCACCATGTCTTCCATCGCGTCTTTCATCCCATCTTGACCTGCGGCATCCATCGGCGTGGCAGCTTGCGCGGCATTGTTTGGCACGGCCGTCTTCTGCGCTCCTTCTTCCGGCGCTGCTGCTGGTTCGGGCATGGTCCCGCCCGCTCGGCCTGCCTCCTTCTGCCCTTCCGGCACGCTGCATTGCGCAGCGCTCTTGGCCTCTTCCTCCGCCATGCGCTGCAGCCTGGGCGGCACCCGCTTGGGCAGTTTTTTTGCCACAATGGGCGCCGATACCGGCTCTGTTTCCCATTTTCCAGTATGATGCATCCTTGCCACTCCCCTTCCACGGCGAAACGCCGCCGCCATACCATACGGTATTACTATATTGCTGTCTTCCCCCAAACATTCCCGCCCGGGCGAGAAAATCGCGCAGCCCTGCTTGACAAGCCCCTGTATAAAGCATATAATAGGATGCACAAAATAGGCAATATGTGGCTGCTGCAAGCGTGCTGCGGTGCCGCCGCTGTGCTGCGGAGAGGCCGTTATCCTTACTCTTTCTCCGAACCGAAACAAATCGTTGACAGCATGTATGAGGAAGCCAATCACCTTTATGGACACGAAAAGAGGCCATCCTATGCGGATTTTGATATTTTCAGATACCCACGGCAGGACAGACGGCATGGACCGGGCGCTGTCCGCCATCAGCGGCGTGGACGCGGTTTTGCACGCAGGGGACGTCTCCCGCGACATTGGTTACCTGCAGGACGTCTATGAACTTCCCATTTATGGTGTCCGCGGCAACAACGATTTTATAGACGAATTTCCGCTCCTGCAGACAGTGGAACTGGGCGGCCATCGCATCCTGCTCACGCACGGGCACACCCTGCGCGTCAAGCAGTCCTACGACCGGCTGATCGAGGAAGCCGTACAACAGAGCGCCGACATCGCGGTGTTTGGGCATACGCACGTGTCCTTCTGCGGCTACGAGCGAGGCGTCCTGCTCCTCAATCCCGGCACCATGATGTACGCCGGGGTGGATCGCAATACGTTTGGCATCATCGAAACGGACGGCGGCAAGATCGGCGCGGACATTTTAAAGGAAAGCAGCTTTCTTTCGCCCACCATGGAGTGAAGCGGAAGGCAGAAAACAGGAGGAACCAGCATGCTGTTAGTGATTGATATCGGCAACACCAACATCGTGGGCGGCGTCTATGAGGGGGAGACCCTAAAGGCGCAGTTCCGCATGGCAACGGACAAGAACCGCTCATCGGACGAACTGGGGCTGTTTTTTACCCAGATGCTGCTGTTGGAGGGCATCCACATTGCGGACATCACGGGGGTCATCATCTCCTCCGTTGTCCCTCCCATCATGCATGCGATGGAAAATGCCATGAAAAAATATATTCACCATACGCCCATCATCGTCACCAACCAGATGGACCTGGGCATGCGCATCCGGCTGTACAACCCCGCTGAGCTGGGGGCGGACCGATTGGTCAACGCCATTGCGGCGTATGAGCTGTATGGCGGGCCGGCGCTCATCATCGACTTCGGCACCGCGACCACCATCTGTGCCGTAAGCGGCGAGGGGGACTATGTGGGCGGCGTCATTTACCCCGGCCTCAAGGTCGCGGTGGACGCGCTGGTGGAAAAGACCGCCAAACTCCCCCGCATTGAGATCGTCCGCCCCGAAACAGTCATCGGACGGGGCACGGTGCATGGCATGCAGTCGGGTATTCTGTTTGGATACATCGGCGCGGTGGACTACCTCGTGCGCCGCATGGCAAATGAGCTGGGGACGGATGACGTCAATGTGGTGGCAACGGGCGGCCTCGCCAAGATGATCTCCGCCGAATCGGAGACCATTACCCACATCGACCGCAACCTCACGCTCAAGGGCCTGCGGCTCATCTATGAGCGGCTGACGGGAGGCGCATCCGCATGAGGACGTGGCTGGTTACGGGAGGTGCGGGTTTCATCGGCTCCCACTTCATCCGCCACATGCTGAAGGCCGACCCCACGCTCCACATCGTCAACCTGGACAAGCTGACCTATGCGGGCAGTCTGGACAACGTGCGGGATTTGGCGGATACCGACCGGTACACCTTTGTGCGGGGGGACATTTTAGACGGTACGCTGGTGGGCGATCTGCTGGCAAAACACCGCCCCGCGCGCATCGTTCATTTTGCTGCGGAGAGCCATGTGGACCGTTCCATTGCAGGGCCCGCGGTGTTTGTGCAGACCAACGTGGCTGGCACGGGGGCCCTGCTGGACTGCGCCGTGCGGGCGCGGGATGCGGGCAATGCCGCCCTGCGGTTCGTACAGATCTCCACCGACGAGGTATATGGTGCCACCCAAACGGGCCGTTTCACCGAGCAATCTCCTCTTGCGCCCCGGAGCCCCTACTCCGCCAGCAAGGCCGCAGCGGACATGTTGGTGATGGCCTATCATACGACGTACGGGCTGCCTGTTGGCATCGTCCGGATGGCCAACAACTTCGGCCCCTGCCAGCATCCCGAAAAACTCATCCCCCTCACCATCACCCGGGCGCTTGCCCACCAGCCCATCCCCCTGTACGGGGACGGCTCCCAGGTGCGGGACTGGGTGGGGACGGCGGACAGTGTGCGCGCCATCCAAATGGTCGCACAGCAGGGGGCCGACGGGGAGATTTACAACGTGGGCGGGGACTGCGAGCTGACCAACCGCGCGCTGGCGGAGCGCATCATCGCGTATCTCCACGATGCCGTGGACAGCGCCATCACAGAGGCCCTCATCACCCATGTGGCAGACCGCCCGGGGCACGACCGGCGCTACGCCATAGACCACACCAAGCTGACCCAAACGCTTGGCTGGCATCCCACGCTTGACTTCGATACATTTCTGCGATATACTATTGATTGGTATGTAACCCACAGCAAAAAATGAGTAAGCCAGATGGTTGCGGCGGCCTTGTGCCGACGAGGAAAGTCCGGGCATCGCAGGGCAGGGTGCTGGGTAACTCCCAGTGGAGGCGACTCCAAGGACAGTGCAACAGAAATAGACTGCCGGGGCGACCCGGCGATGGTGGAAAGGTGCGGTAAGAGCGCACCAGCGGTCTGGCGACTGACCGGCTATGTAAACCCCACCTGATGCAACCCCGTATTGGCTTGCGCAGGCTGAGCCGGCCCGGCATGCCTGTGCTTGGCGGGGGCTGGAGGCGCATAGCAATATGCGTCCTAGATAGATAATCATCCAAAACAAAACCCGGCTTATAGACTTGCTCATTTTTAAGAAAAACCGTCTCCCCCGTGCATGCGCTGGACGCATTCCGGGGGAGTTTTGCCAAGGAGGAAGAATCCCGATGCAGGTACAATGGTTCCCGGGGCACATGGCCAAAACCCGGCGCATGATAGGTGAACAGATGAAGCTCATTGACATCGTGGTGGAGTTGCTGGATGCGCGCCTGCCGCTGTCCAGCCGCAATCCCGAGATCGACGAGCTCACACGGGGCAAGCCGCGGCTGGTGCTCCTGAACAAGGCCGACCTCGCGGACGAGGACGCCACCAAGGCATGGCTTTCCTGGTTCGCCGCTGAAGGCATCCCTGCCATGTCGGTGGACGCGGCGCACGCAGCCAACCTAAACGCCGTAGTGAGCAAAATACAGGCCGTGCTGGCGGACAAGCTGGCAGAGCGCGCCGCGAAGGGCATGGCAGGGCGCACCATCAAGGTCATGGTGGTAGGTATCCCCAACGTGGGCAAGTCCTCCGTGATCAACAAGCTGGCAGGGCGCGGGAGCGCACAGGTGGGGGACCGTCCCGGCGTGACGCGCAGCAAGCAGTGGGTGCGGCTCCGCAAGGGCATGGAGCTCCTCGACACCCCCGGCATCCTGTGGCCCAAGTTTGAAAGCCAGGCGGTGGGCCGCCGGCTTGCGTTCGTGGGCTCCATCAAGGACGACATTCTAGATACCGAGGAACTCGCATGCTACCTGCTCGCCTTCCTGCGCACCCGCTACCCTGCCCAGCTTGCGGCACGGTATAAACTGCCAGAGGACACCAGCGGCCTGTCCGATTACGAGCTGCTCACGCTGGTGGGCAGAAAGCGCGGCTTTGTGGTGTCGGGCGGAGAGATCGACACGCTGCGTGCCGCCAACGTCCTGTTAGACGAGTTCCGGGGCGGCAAGCTGGGCCGCATCACGTTGGAACACCCAGGAGAGGAGGAAGAGGCATGACGCTGCACGCGTATGACCAGACGTTTTACCAAACGGGCATCCGCAACCTTGCGGGCGTGGACGAGGTGGGCCGCGGCCCCCTCGCGGGGGACGTGTATGCGGCGGCGGTCATCCTGCCCCCCGATTTTTACGACGAGCGCATCAACGACTCCAAAAAGCTGACCGAAAAGAAGCGGGAAGCGCTGTATGATGTCATCACGGCGCATGCCGTCGCATGGAACGTGGCATCCGTGAGCGCACAGGTGATCGACGAAATCAACATCCTGCAGGCCACCTTCCGCGCCATGCGGGAGGCGGTGGCGGGCCTCATAGTACCTCCCGAGTATGTCCTGGTGGACGGCAACGGGGACCCCGGCATCTCCTGCCCGCACATCTGCGTAGTCAAGGGGGATGCCACCAGCCAGGCCATCGCGGCAGCCTCCATTGTGGCCAAAGTGACGCGGGACCGGTACATGGTGGAGATGGCAGAAAAATATCCGGGATATGCCTTTGAGCGCAACAAGGGGTATGGCAGCAAGGCGCACCGGGACCAGTTGCAGGCGGTGGGCCCCTGCCCCATCCATCGCATGTCCTTTTTGACCCGCATCCCGCTGGGAGGGGATGGTCATGCGCAGGCGTGAAGCGGGCGCCCGCGGAGAGGATGCGGCATGTGCCCTGCTGGAACAGGAGGGGTACACCATCCTGGCGCGCAACTTCCATTCCCGTTATGGGGAAATCGACATCATCGCGCAATGCGGAGAGATAACCGCCTTTGTGGAGGTCAAGGCGCGGGAATCGGTGCAGTACGGTCTGCCCTGTGAGGCGGTAACCCCGCGCAAGCAGGAGAAGATCATCCAGACCGCATACGTCTGGCTGCAGGCACATGACCCCGGCGGCATGTACCGGTTTGATGTGGTGGAAGTGCTGCTGACCGCCGGCCGGCCTACCGGCATCCGGCATCTGCCCGACGCCTTCCGTCCCGCATAGCGGCCCTGTCCCAGGCATATACATACACCACCAGACCAACCACGCCCATCGCGTGGTTTTTCAGCAGGAGGAAGCTGCCCATGCAGGATACCATTATCTTCGATGCACATTGCGACACCGCCAGCGCCATCTTGGACCGCGGGGAAGGCCTGTTTGACAACAGCGGGCAATTCTCTCTCCGTCAAATCGAAGGATATGGCGGCTACGTGCAGGTGTTCGCAGCCTGGATTGACACCGAACGATTCTCCGATCCCACACAGCGTGCACATGCTATTTTGGACAATCTGACACAAGGATTGGAAACAAATTCCAATTACGCCGCCCTGTGCCGCAACGCCAACGAAGTGCATGCCGCACTCCGCGCCCACAAGCTCGCAGCGCTGCTGGCCATCGAGGACGGCGCGGCACTGGGCGGAGACCTGGACAATCTCCATCGGTTTTACGAAAAAGGCGTCCGTTTTCTGACCCTCACATGGAATGGGCGCAACGAGCTGGCGGACGGCATCGGCACAAAAGAAGGCGGCGGCCTTACGCCGTTTGGCCGGCAAGTGGTGCGGGAGATGAATGCCCTCGGCATGGCAATCGACGTATCCCACCTGTCGGTTCGGGGGGTTTATGACGTGCTTTCTCTCTCCACCCAGCCCGTCTGCGCCACCCACTCCAATGCACAGGCCATCTGCGGCCACCGGCGCAACCTATCGGATGATCAGTTTCGCCTGCTGGCGGAGGCGGGCGGCGTGTGCGGCATCAACCTGTACAGCGCGTTTGTGCGGGACGGCGGCCTGCCCTGCGGTCCCGCAGATGTATACCGTCACATCGCGCACTTCCTTGCGCTGGACGGTGCCAAGGCCATTGGCCTGGGGGCAGATTTTGATGGAATGGACGCTCCCGTATTTCAAATGCAAAATGCTGCCAGTTGGCATGTCCTTGTGGATGAAATGCGCAAAAACGGCCTGGACGCCCAGTGCATTCAAGATATCACACATGGGAATTTTCTGCGTTTTATTGAAAACTTGGTATAAAATATGAAAAAAACAGAAAAAGTTGTTGCATTTTCCTTTGTTTTGTATTATGATATACAGAGTGATGAAAACGGGCGGTTTTGTACAGACAAAAAGCCGTTCCAACAATATTGGAGGGAAGGTTTCAAAATGCATATTTCGGAAAGAGTGAGCAGCATCAGTCCGTCGTCCACGCTGGCGATCGACGCGAAGGCCAAGGCGATGAAGGCGGCGGGCGTGGACATCGTCGGCTTCGGCGCGGGAGAGCCCGATTTTGATACACCGCAGTATATCAAAGACGCGGCCATCCAGGCCATTCTAGATGGCAAAACCAAGTATACGCCCGCTGCGGGCACCATGGAGCTCCGGCAGGCCATCTGCAAAAAGTTCAAAGAGGAAAACGGGCTGGACTACGAGCCCGCGCAGATTGTGGTGAGCAACGGTGCGAAACATTCGCTGGTCAACACCTTTGAGGCCATCTGTGATCCGGGTGACGAGGTGATCATCCCCGCGCCCTACTGGGTGAGTTATCCCGAAATGGTCAAGATCGCACACGGGGTCCCCGTGTTCCTGCCTACCACTGAGGAAAACCTCTTCAAATTTACCGCTGCTGATTTGGATGCGCTCGTCGGGCCCAAAACGCGCGCCATCGTCATCAACAGTCCCTCCAATCCCACCGGGATGGTGTATACCGAAGAGGAGCTGCGCCAGATTGCGGAGATTGCGGTAAAGCATGATTTATACGTCATATCGGACGAGATCTATGAACACCTTATTTACGAAGGCAAGCATGTATCCATTGCGGCTCTGGGGGAGGAGATCAAAGAGCGGACCATTGTTGTCAACGGGGTTTCCAAGACCTATGCCATGACAGGTTGGCGCATTGGGTATACCGCATCCAACGCCGCGCTCGCCAAGGTCATGGCCAACCTGCAGTCCCATGCGACCTCCAACCCCAACTCCATCGCGCAGGCCGCGGCACTTGCCGCGCTGGGCGGCGGCCAGGAAGAGATTGCCGCCATGAAGAAGGCATTCCAGGAGCGCCGGGACTACATGGTCAATCGCATCAACCAGATCGACGGCGTCTCCTGCCTCATGCCGCACGGCGCGTTCTATGTGCTCATGAACATCCATGCGCTAAAAGGCAAAACGCTGGGGGGCAGATTGATCCAAACCTCCGATGACCTCTGTGATGTGCTGCTGGAAAAGGCAAAGCTCGCGCTGGTTCCCTGCAGCGGCTTCGGCGCGGATGACTACGTCCGCTGGTCCTATGCCACCAGCATGGAAACCATCCAGGCGGGGCTGGATCGCCTGGAAGCGTTCTTGAAAGACGCATAGACGAATGTAACGTCAATATGACACCCATATGAAGGATTTGTGACAATTTTATATCAATTCTGTAACATTTTGCTTGACATCTTGTCACCAACGTGGTACAATAAAAATAGTGGAAACGTGGCAGAGTTGGAACATTTTTCCGCTATTTTACAAAAGCAAAGGGGTGTCGGTGTTGATCGAAAAGAATGATTTAAACAAGGTCAAAGAGTCCTTAAACGGCCATATTGGTCAAAAAATCAAACTTACTGCAAAGAAGGGCAGAAAGCGCGTTGTTGTCCGTCATGGTATTTTGGAAAGTACCTACCCTTCTATCTTCACCGTCAAGCTGGACAACGTATCGGAATATGCGGATACCACGCGGACGGTCTGCTTCTCCTATGCGGACGTGCTGACCAACACCATTGAGATTACGCTGCCAAACGGCAACGAACTGGTTTGATAATTGTTCCGCCGCAGGCTTTTTTTAAGGCCTGCGGTTTTTTTATTTTTCAAAACGGGATGCCCGCATGGATGCATTGCTTTTGGGCATACTGAAGCTATCAGATGGGAGGCGCAGCTGATGGATGTGTTCTGTGACCTGCATATACATACCGGCCTGTCCCCTTGCGGGGATGCGGACATGACCCCCAACAACATCGTGAATATGGCGGTGCTCAAAGGATTGGACATCATCGCTATCACCGATCACAACACCACCGGGAATGTCGCGGCGGTTGCAGCATGCGCGAACCAGGCCGGGCTGATATGCATCCCGGGCATGGAACTGGAAACCAGCGAGGAGGTTCACTTTGTGTGCCTGTTTCCCGATCTTGCTACCGCTGCCAAAGCGGATGCCTGGGCACGGGCGCATGCACTCCCCCTGCCCAACCAGCCCGATATTCTGGGGGAACAGCTGTTGTTTGACGCGCAGGATACCGTCATTGGTACCGAACCGCGCATGCTGCTGTCCGCCCTCACAGTATCCATTTACGACTGCCTGCCCCTGCTGCAAAGCTGGGGGGCCATTGTATACCCTGCGCACATCGACCGCACCGCATACAGCCTGGTGACAAACTTTGGCGAAATTCCCGAGGCGCTCGGCTTCACCGCCGCCGAGCTGTCCCGGCACATCACCCCCGCGGAAGCACATGCGGCCTACCCCTTTCTTCACAGATATCGGACTGTGCAAGCCTCCGACGCCCATTATTTGGAGGACATCTCGGAAGCGGAGCATGCGCTCCCGCTTTCGGAAAGGTCAGCGGCCGCGCTGTTTGCCTATCTGCGGTAATCTGATTTACGGAGGACATCTATGTGGCTGTCTTGGGGGCTTGTCCCCTCTCTCATTTGGTTGGTGCAAATCATTGCCATCCTCTCCGTCATCTTCCACAAACGCAAGTCCCCGCTCCAAACAATCTCCTGGGTCCTCACGCTGCTGTTCCTGCCT
>CALYAO010000091.1 GCA_944393605.1 uncultured Clostridia bacterium | reverse complement strand
GTGTGGCCTCCAGAGCAATCTCGCTTTTGCAGAAGGGGCATACTTGGGTTGTGGGTGTGGGCGTCTCCTCCGTTTTCTTTAAGAACCGTTCCGCAATGGTGTTCATGGTCTTGACGAGCATAAAGATCACAAATGCCATGATGAGAAAATCAATGACGGCTGTGAGAAATGTACCATAATTGAAGGTGGCTGCACCGGCCTCCTTCGCCGCCGCGAGGGTTGCATAATGGGTGCCGTCCAGGGAGATAAACCAGTTGCTAAAGTCGATGCCCCCGGTGATCAAACTGATGATGGGCATGAGCACATCGTTGACCAGCGAATTGATAATTTTCTGGAACGCACCGCCAATGATGACTGCGACTGCTAGGTCCATCACATTGCCTCGCAGGATAAATGCCTTGAACTCTCCAAAAAAGCCTTTTCCCTTTCTCATTGGTAATCTCCTCTCCATATTTTTTTGCCAAACTTTAATTTACAATGCCTTTTTGAGGTATTGCATGTCTACGCATTGTCGTCCGTTTTCGTAGATGGGCGCCGGATAGTTGTCCGTGAAAAAATGGGGCATGGTGTGGGAGGGGACAAAGCCCAGCCGCGCATAAAAAGCAACACCGGCCTCAGAGGTTCCCACCTGCATGGTGTGGCAAACCGTACGATACCGGCTCCATAGATACCGCACCATGGCGGAGCCATAGCCGCGCCCCTGGTATGCCTCCTGGGTGGCCAGATTTTTGAGTTCACACAGGCCGTCTGCCAAGCGAACGACCACTGCGACACAGACGGCATCGCCTTCTGCCATCAGCGCATACATGTCTCCGTCGGGCAGATAGCGGTCGATCATGGCCTCGCTCGGGTCCGCGAGCAGTAGCAGCGAAAGATAGCGTTTTTTGTCGGACAGGACAGGAAGGATGGTATAGTGGCTGTGCAGTTCCTCCGGCAAGGCCTGGTGCGGCAAATGCGGCTGCGCGCCTTTGTCTGCCCGGTGCTTCTTATGTATCATCGGATGCCTCCTGGGATTTCTCTAACGTGATGAAGGGCTGCCCATATTCCTCGATGAGCCAGTTGAGCCGCTCGGGGCACTTGACCCCACATCGGCCCGGGTACCGGCGGAGCGCACGTTCCAAAATCTCCTCCTCATCCGCCTCGAAGACGGCTGGGGGCGCACCGCTGGCAATGAGCGTATCCACGACCTCATCCACCTTGGCATGTTTGTCAAGTTTGATGTATACCACGTCATCCCGGCCGACGGGACGCCCTTCGTAGTCCAAAATAACGGCATCCCGGTAGGAGGTGACGGCATTGATTTGCGGAAAATCGGGCGGAAAGGGCGATACCTGCCACGCCTGCTTGGCGAGCTGCGCGATATACCCATCGCCGTCTGCACCACAATACCCCACCACCGCGCAGGTGTTGTTCACGTAGTCGGGCAGGTATTCGGCCAGTGCCGCAGGAGAAGGTGCAAACTGCCCTGTGGGTGCAGTCAAGGCGAGCAGCGGAATGGTGGAGAAGGTGCGCATGGCGGACAGCGTATCCAGCGCGTCATCACAGTCGGGCCCGCTGTATCCGACGGCATCCGCTCCCATGCTCTGCAGAATCAGCGCCGCACATACCGGGTCGGTTCCATACTGCAGGGACATGTGTCCCGCATCATCTGCCGTAAAGCGGAGCCCTACACATACGGGCAGCGTGCAGATGTCCTTGATGGCAAGCAGCGCACACCGGGCGGACAAAATATCGGTAAACCCGTCCAGCCAAAAGAGAGAGACGCCGCAATCGAGCAGAGCCTGTGCCTGTGCACGAAAGGTGGCGACACAGTGGTCAAATTCCTGTTCTCCCAGCGGGGCGACCGAACATCCCTCCCCCGACAGCATCCCCGCGACGAAGGCTTTGTCCCCTGCGGCACGCTGGGTGAGTGCGGCAAGCTTATGGATGCGAAAGGACGCCTCTTCGGGCGGGAGGTGAAATCCGTCCACGCCGCACGTGGGTGTCAGCAGGATAAGCGCACCAGCTTCCGCCATTTCAGACAGGGTGGCATATAAATCCTGCTCCACTTGCGGCGTCAGGGGTGTCTCGGACCGGTAGGGCGCGCCCCCGGTGATCAGGACGTGATTGCGCAAAATGCGTCTCCATTGTTCCTTTGTCATGAGGTTTCCTCCTGAAACGTGATGATATGGCCGCCCCACAAGAGGCGGTGATGGCGGCGGATAGCTTGTTCGATGGCACAAACAGGTGGTCGGTATCATAGGTAGAACTGGCAAACAGCGGGATGCCGCCATCGGCAAGCAGCGCCGCAAGACCAGATAGGATGCCGGTTAAAGCAAAATCCAGCGGCCCGGTCACCCGCATGCCCCGCTAGCCCGCGTGCACAGTCCTGCAGCCCGTCGGGACCGCCCCGGTAGGGGCACGTCAGGGACCGCCCGGTATCCGTTACGGCGGCAAAGGGAAAGGGGCCGGGGAGGGGGGGGATTCGCACCCAGATCCCAAAGGCCGGGGGCAGGAGTGTGCGCGTCACACCGACCCCTCCTTTTCGTACAAAAAGATAGAAGAAACCGCTGGGATTTCTTCTATCTTGGGTTGTGAGCCAAATTCGAATTACAGCACCTTGATGACGGGCAGACCGTCCTCCATGTCAGCGTAGATGGCGTCTCCTGCCTTGATTTGCCCCGAGATGAGCTGCTCTGCAATTTGGTTTTGCAGGTATTTTTCAATCACGCGCCGCAGCGGCCGCGCACCATACTTGGGATCATACCCCTTCTCCAGCAGAAATGCCTTGGCTGCATCCAGCGCCTTGAAAGAGATATGCTGTTCCGCCAGCTCTTCGGTGAGTTCGCCCAGCATGAGATCCACGATGGCCACGAGCTGCTCTTTTGTCAGTTGGTCGAACACAATGGTATCGTCCACCCGGTTTAAAAATTCGGGCCGGAAGATCTCCTTGAGCGCCGTATCCACCTTGTTGGCCACAGCCTGGTGCGTGTCGGCGGCAAAGCCATAATTTCCCGTTTTGAGGTCGCTGCCCGCGTTGGAGGTCATGATGATGATGGT
>CALYAO010000090.1 GCA_944393605.1 uncultured Clostridia bacterium | reverse complement strand
TAATACGCATAGCAGTAAGTCCAGGTGTTTACGGGCACGACCGCGGCAGAATCGGGTACCAGATCGGTCGAAACATCCACCTTGATAAATTCGCCGTCCCAAGCCAGAACGGTGCCGCATGACGATGAGTACTCAGCGGTGTGGTTGGACTGTTTACCCTGTTTGGGCGCCTGTGCGCGAAAGTCGGGCGAGTAGCCTGTCACGCGGCTGCCCCGCAACACCAGCCGCACCGCATCCCCCGGGCCAACTGCACCGCCGAACGAAAACCCGTCCTCCGTCAGGTAACTCACCTGTGTCCCATTTACATACCCCGTCAGTTTTTCGCAGGACGTCCCCGTCTCATCCACGGCTTGCACCACCGAGGAAACAACCACCGTCTCATCTTTGGCCATCACGCTAGCAGGCCCATCCGTCTGGCAAACCACCACATCGGGCACAAACATCTCGGACAACCGGTATGCCTCAACGGTATAGGTGGTGTCGTTGGCAAAATAGCTGCGGTCCGCGATGGCATAGCGAGACTCATCCGCAATATTTGCCTGGGAGGGAATCAAAAAGACCTTGGTCCGCATGTTCAGATACACTTGTTCCCCAAAGGAATAGTCGCTGGTTTTATACAGCTGCCCGGCCACCTCTTTCCGATCAAACAACATGCCGTTTTTCAGGACATTCCCAACGGTATACACCTCCCGAATCTGGCCGGCGCCATTTAACACATATACCACGAGCTGGGGCACCGACAGGGCAGTGACAGCCTCTTCCCGCGTCACCGGCACGCCGTTTAAGTAGCATTTTTGCGCAGCCTCAAAGGTTTCCCAAGTGCCGTTTGCCCGAAACATGCGCAGCTGCATGCCATCCAGCCCGCTGGCATCCACCGCGCGCAGAAACCCATACAGGACCCCCGCATTGGAGGCCGTAAGATCCACCGCCGCAATCTTGCCGCGCATGTCCAGATAGAACTGCGCGCTGTGTCCGATCACCAGCTGCGGCCTCACCTGCTCGGTATACGCATACTTGCGGCCGTCAATCGTAACCTGCCGGTCATCTAGCTCCGTGACCGTGCCGCTCACGCGCTCGTCCGTCACATAGATGGTCTGAAGGCCCATGCCCTCTTGATTGCGGGAACGGGCAATGTTTAATACGTTCCACTCCGAAAGACTTGCCGCTTCCACCTGTCTGCCATTTTTGAAAATAACGGTCTCCACCCTGTCATCGGACAGCACGATGTCGGGGCCGCCCAGCTTATCGGTCACGACCGCCCATGCCGCGCTCGCCGTACTGACCACCGCGATGCGGTAATCTGTGAGCAGGATCACGTCATAGGCGCCGTCATTGTCGTTGTCCACCAATCGGAACTGCCCCTCCTGCGGGATGGAATCATCCACAAATTGGAAGGAAGTATCCGCAATCCCGTTCACAATACAGTCGACAAGCGGCGACAGCGGTGCCCGTTCCTCCTCTTCTCCATTGTCATATGCCAGCCGACCTTCCGAAAGAGACAGCACGTCGTCGGCATCCAGATCCAGCACATTGTTTTTGTCGGGATACAGCAGCGCAATGACCAACGTGCCATCCGCATCCCGGTAGTACCCCTCCACATGATATCCCAGATAGGATGCCGCATCCGTTTCGCCTGCATCGTATACCACATCGCCGATTTTGACACTTCCCCGAGGCAGGTCTCCAACACGGGTCAGCGCCGTCCACTCGGTTTCGTTTAAGACGCCTTCCATCTGATATAGCCCGAATTGATCTTCCAGCAAAGTGCGCTCCAATTGCGGCAGCTGGTAGCTACCGTCCACGCCCACGGTGGTCTCATACAGGTAGGGTGCATGCAGCGCGTTATACGCCAGCGTGAGTGCCTGCCCCTTGGTGAGCACCTCCGCCACCGCAGGCACACCGTCTGTGATGGCCAGGCGCTGTGCCTGCAGCAGATACCCGCCGGGATAGCCTCCCATGGTGAGCGCCCGCTGCTTATAGCCGAGCGCACACACCAGCATCTTGACTGCCTGCGGGTAGGTCAGCATGCTTTCCGCCGGCCCCTCCGTTGGGCGGTATTCATCCAGGATGCCATACCGATATGCGACAGCCCCTGCCGGCCAATTGACGTCCCCAGCATCGACAACCAGCATGTCATACCCGATCATCTTTAGCACGATGTCCGTAAATGCAGCCTTGGTGATGCCCCCTTCCAGCGCCTCGCCATCCGCAATGCCGAGGTAGGTGAGCAGCCGCACCGCCTTGTCGGTTTGCTCCGGCTGCGCCGCAGCAGCGGGCAGGATACAGGGCGTCCATACAAGGGATAGCATCAACAGACATGCAAGCAAGCGTTTTCTCATCTGCCGGCACCTCCCAGCTTCATCAATCGGTACGTCATGACCGCGGCCTCCGCCCTGCCGGCATTGGCGAGGGGAGCGATGCGCCCGTCTCCCATGCCCTGCAGAACGTCTGCGCCGCAGAGGGCGCCCATGGCCGTCTGCGCATACGGTGACACCTCGTCCCGGTCGGATGCTCCATCCAGCGAAGCCGGGATGCCAAACGGGATATTGAGATACAGCCCCACCCGATGGCACAGCACCGCGATGTCCTGCCGGGTGATGGGCTCCCCAACGCCGAAGCGTCCATCGGGATAGCCTTCACAGATCCCCAGACCCGAGCAAATAGCCACCGGCTCAGCATACCATGCGTCGGCCGGCACATCCGTGTAGGTCTTAGCCGGCGCTGTTTCAGGCGCAGTCAAATCAAACGCACGCACCAACATGGTGAGAAACTGTTCCCGCGTCACGGGATCGGCGGGCGCAAACCGATTGGGCGCCACCCCCGTCACAACCCCCAGCTCCGCCAGGTAGGCGATGGCATCCGACGCCCAGTCATACCCCGCCAGATCCGAAAAGCCCTCAGCGGCTCCATCGGGCGCTGTCGGCTCGGTATCCTCCCGCGGCGGAAGTGCCACCGATGCGCCCCCCGTGCCCAGGCTGCCGCCCCCGCCGCTTCCGCCGCCTCCTGTGCTTCCCGGCGGCGTACCGCCGGGCTGTTCCTTGGGCAGCGCATCGGCAAAGTCCTGTACGAACGCAGCCACGTCGGTGTAATACACGCCTGCATTCTTCATGGTCCGAACCGCAGTGTTCAAATCATCCTCCGACTGCGGCAATGTCAATTCCAGCAGGTCGTTGTTCGCCCGGATCAGCGCGGGCCATTCTCCCCATGGTTCCTGATGGATCAGGGCAAAGAACACCCGCAGACGGAAGGCCTCCTGCAGGGCTGCACCGTCCGCAATATTTGCCCCCGCCAGGTATGCGGTCATTTTCGTCTTATTTTCATCTGTGAGCCGCAAATAGCCGTCGGACAGGCTGAGCCCCGCGGCCTCCGCATAGACCGGATTCTCCACGATCGCCCGAACCTCCGTATCCGCCGCGGCATTGCACATCCCGACCACCACTTCACGGTCAAAGGCCGCCAGAATCTGCTCCAGTTCAGACAGACCGGCAATATTTTCTGCCACCTGCTGCTGCCCCGCATCGGGCAGCGCGCGGTATTCCGCCACCAAAGCGCCGAATGCCAGCAAGCCCTCCTGCACCTGTTCTTCTCCCAATAACTTGCGGATCTCCTCCGCATTGCCGCCCGCAACCACAGCCTCCAGTGTTTCGCGGTCGCCGCGACCGGTATAATAAAACGCATCCGAAAGACCGTCAGGCAGACACAGGCGATACGTCCCCGTCGGGACATCGGGCATGGCAAAAGAAAATGCGATGCCATAGCCTTCATCCACCGCCGCGATGCCGCAGGTCACCGTCTCATCCGCCTCGTTCTGTACGGCATACAGCACATTGCCGCGCACGAGACTGTGCATCTGCCCTGCCGCAGAAACAAGGTTCGGGAGCGAGACGTCCGTTTGTAGACCGCCCGCAGGATTGGCTGGGGCATCCGCCGCGCCGTCCTGCGTCACAATTCGTCTCGTCCGGTCAGTCAAATACACTGTAAGCTCAGCGCCATTTGCCGCCTCGGGCGTAAAGACGGCGGATACCAATGCCGGCTCCTGTCCGATCAGCTTGACCGGCACCACCTGTACGGCACGCACCGCATCTGCCTCCGTCAGCACCACATAGGCGAGCAGACTGCGCTTGCGTTCATCGTCCATATGGGACTGAACGACTGCCGACGCCGCTCCCAATGGGTCAAGCGTCACAGACGACACGGCGATGGCAGATTGCTCGGTATAGGCCCGAAACATATCAATGCGGGCGCCCAAGGTCGGATTGGCGGTATCTGGCTGCCAGATACTCACCCCAAACGACACGCTGGCGAGATCCGCCTGCTGCACCAAAAGCGGCGCATCGGTCCGCAGCAGCACATCATCTAAATAGATGCTATGGGCGCCGCGCTGCATGTCCAACACCAGCCTGAGGGTATACCGCGTCGCATCCGCAACCGTTGCGAGCGGCTCATAGGTGCCGTCCGGGCCTTGCAGCCACACAAAACGATCCGCCGAAATGTCAATGTTGTTCATGTACAGGCTGGACAGCACCTGGCCGGTACTGGTCATAAGTGTGATGGGCAGGCGGCCCCAGACGTTGTCATAGTACACCGAGCACTCGATGGTCACTTCACCTGTGAGCGGCGCCTCGAAGGTGCGGACCGCCGTCTGATCCTGCGTGATAAAGAGCGCATTGCCCGACAGCACGCCATCGCCGCTCCAGCCCGGCGGCATTTCGCTGAAGGCATCCTCCGCATAGTAGGTATCCGGGACGGTGAAGACGGCCTTTTTGGTGAAGGTGATGGTTTTGGTGACCGTTTTGCCAATGGTCTCATTGACCGCCGTCAGCGTCACGCTGCTGCCGTCTGGCACCGTTCCGTCCACCCAAAGCCGGATGGCCGGTACTTCCGACACCGTCACCTCCTCCAAGCGTACCCCCTGCGGCAGAGGCTCCGCAGCCGAAAGCTGCGTCTCGGCATCCGGGACGTCATCCAGATATGCGAGGTAATCCAGGCTCCGCTCGGCTTCGCCCAGCGACAGCGCAACCGAGCTCTCTCCCCGCAGCTCATATACGGAGGTAAAATACCCGACCGTGAGATCGCTCACATAGCCATTTCCCTGCCCCGCTCCACTCTCAAAGGCCACAGATGCAATGTCCGCCGCCGACGGATCCGAAAAAGCGACGGGCTCCGGATTGATCTTTTCCCCGTCCTGATAGAGATTGATCTCCCCCGTACTCTGCTTCACCACGACGGTGATCCGCGTATCCGTATTGGGGATGACCGAATGGTCCCGGTACTCGTTGTCGTTGATCCAGAAGCAGGGCGTTGTCCAGTAGTTCAGACGCCCGTCTACCACCATCTTCCCGTCGCTCGATTGCAGCAAAAAGCGCGTATCGTTCTGAGCGGTCGTGGTCGTGCGATAGACAAATTCCAGCACGATATCGCCATCCTGCGGCGTAAACGTGCGTTTCGCGCCGACACTCCACGTCCCGCCGGTCATGTTGCTGGGGATCTGCAGCCTGCGCATCCCCTCCAGTTCTACAATCTTAAGTTCCGTACTGTCCACCGTGGGAACCCAAACCGCTTTGAGGTCCGCTTCGGTTGCATAATCAAAGGGTTCCTCTACAATCTCTGCCGCGCGCTCGGCAGAAGCCGGCAAGCAAAGAAGCCCCGCCAGAAGCAACAATATGGCCAAACCCACTCGTTTCATATGATCACATCCTTAATTCTGTAAAAATGCCTTCGCGGAATCCAATACCACATGGGTGTCCCAGTCAAACAGGGTGCCGTTGTGCCAGCTGTACTGGTCGGGAACCGCCTCAACTGCCCATTCCCATACCCCAAATGCCGCACCGTCTTTGACATCCTTGACGGCCAGCATGGTGTCGTTTAAGAAGCGTTTTTGCCCCTGCACCGTGGCGGGATAGCCCGGAATGGTTCTGCCATAGAAAGTGGACTTGCGATGCCATGGATAGGCATTCTCCACCAGGATCATCGGCTTCCCATAGGAGTCATACAGCGCATTGAGTGTCATGCTCAGCTGTTCGATGGTGCTGCCCCAGACGGTGTAGTAGGACAGCCCCAGGATGTCATAATCCACGCTGAGGCCCCGGGTCGCTTCCGTTCTGCCGTGAATGACATCCAGGAAGCTGGTGCAGCGGTACAGGTCAGCCGCCGAATCCAGGTGTACGATGACCTTGATGTCCACGCCGTTGTCCGCCGACACCTTCCGAACCGCCTTGCTTCCGTTGTTGAGGATCTGGATGAGCTGGACCGGATGGGTGTCAATCTTTCCATAGGAATATACCGGGGCTGGCTTGTCGTCCACCACACCGGTGGAGTACATCATGCCGCCGTCAATCTCATTGCCAATCTGCACCATCAAAGGCGGCGTTCCCTGCGCAATGAGGGCATCCAGCAGGTCATAGATATAGTCATACATCGCATCCAGAATCTTATCAAAATCCCCCAGTGCAAGCCACTCGGCGGGCAGGGGCTGCTGGCCGCCGTTGGCCCAGCCGTCGCTGCATGCAATGTCAACCGCAACGCCCATGCCATGTTCCTTGGCCCGCCGTGCCAGTGCGAGGGTTTCTTCGGTGGTGCGGAACCCCGACGGCGGATTCACCTCCGTCAGGATCCGGACGGTATTGAATCCCTGCTCCGCCATGATGTCGAAGTAGTCCCGTTCGTTGCCCGCTTCGTCGTAATACTTGATCCCGTTTTTCTCCAGTTCTGTCAGGTAAGAAGGATCAAAGCCCTTCAGGAACTGATAGGGGATATCATCCTTTACCAGCTGGACATCTGAGATGTCCACCCAGTCGCCTGCATCGCCTTTGGTAAACAGCCCAACCGTGCACTGCCCGTTTTGCACGTCAATGCCGCGGATGCGGATTTGCCGCCACTCGCTGGCGCGCGGGATGCCCGTCCGCAGCTCCTCGCCGCCATACCCGTTTGCGTAAATATAAGCCAGCTCCGCATCGCCGTTGGACCGAACCCATGCCGTGAGCTGATAGTTGCCGGGCGCAAGGCCGGTGCATGTAAACTTGGAATCGGCCGTATAGGGATCCGCTGCATAGTGGGTGAGCTGATTGCCCTTGCGGTCGCTCCGCGTGACAGCGCCCGCCGCGGACCACTGCGCAAAGTCGGGCAGATCCGTCTCGGTGCCCTGGGAAAACAAATAACTGTCCATGGCCTCCCAGAGGCCCGCAGCATCCAGCTTCCCGGTCTGATAAAGCCCCTTTTGTGCCGCCACTATGGCATCCGCCAGCGTTTGCTTTTCCTGTGCATACTGCAGTGGACTGAGCGCATCAAACAGGGCATAGGCCTGATACAACACCGCTTTGTCTTTGGCGGCTGCCGGGTCAATCTCCCGCGTAATCCGAAAATCGTCCAGATATACGTTCCCCAGATTGCCTTCCACCCCGTAGATTTCAACGCCGAACCCCGTGATGAATCGATTCACAGAAGCCATTGCCGCCTGTTCTACCACCGGCTCTCCGTCGATATACAAACTGTACTGATTGGCATCGGTATCCACCACAAAGGTGAGAAGGTAATCATGATTGGGCTCAAAATGGGTGGACAAGAGCCGCGACTTGCCATCCGCCCCAAAGAATCCGCCGTCTAAATTGATGTTATTGAGCAACACGCATGCCGCGGTTCCCACCGTGCCGTCAAACAGGCGGATGCACCCTTCCATGCCCGCCTTGTCAGTGCAAAAGGTGGTCTCCAGCATGAACCGCCCGCTGAGCGGCTCAAACATGCGGCGCAGGCTGGGATGACTGTTGTTGATGCGCAGCGCGAGCCTTTTGTTCACCTGCGACAGCGCATAGGTGGACAGCGTGCCGCCCGTGACGTGCCAGCGCTCCATCTCCCCCCGCTCAAAACTGTCGAAAGCCAGCGGCTGCTCCGCCTGCTGCGCCAGGATATTGTCCAGCGTATCCTCGGGTGCAACAAACCGGATCTCATCCCCCTGCTCCGCCGTAATCTCGAGGTCATCTATGTACATCGGCAAATCCCCCCACATACTCTCCAGCATGATGGACAGCGCCGCCACGTCTTTTGCCTTGCTCAGGAGCGGCTGGTCCGAAAATGCCAGCACATCATCCACATAGAAATCCTGTGTTCCGTTTGGAATGTCCAGCACAAAGCAGACCGACCGAGTGTCGCCGTCGTTGTTTAAGATGGGCAGGCCCGCTGCCTCCATGGCATCCAGCATCTGGCCCGACGCAGTTTGAAAGCGAACCACCTGCGGATTGGTCTGGTTGCAGATGTTGATGGCAGATACCACCTGGCCGGTGCTGTCCGTGATGGTGATGGGGGCCTTCATCCAAGCGTTTGCGATTTGGAATTCAAACCGAATCCGGATCACGCCAGCCTGGGATGCAAATGGAATCATCATACCTGTCCCGGGATTGGGCGCCATCAGCTCCATCTTGCGGCTGCCGCTGACCTCCTTCACGGAAGGCGGCGTCGTGTTGCCCAGCACGTTCCAGCCAAGCTGCCCCGGCGTGGTATCCACGTCATACGTTTCGAAATCCTCACTGACCAGAACCGTTTCTCCGCTCTCCGCCGCGGCAGGTGCCCCCGCTTGCCATGCCAACAGGCTGCCAAGCATGCCAAAGCTCAGGAGTAACGATAGGATTCTTTCCTTCATGGGCTCCAACTCCTCTATGCATTTTTTCAAAACCACTTACTGGGATAGCAGCATATATGGCAGAGGGACCATGGTGTCAAGCCCATCCCATACGAAAATCTTATAGGAATCACCCAGGTCGTCCGCAGTCACCGTCCCTGGCTGTTCGCTGTCAAACGCATTCACGCGTACGCACTTGAGGACGCCGCCTTCGTATACCGCCAAAATCAAAACGCCCGCATCCGCATTGGAGGTGACCGTTGCGGTGCAGCCCTGTTCCGTCTCGTTTACCTCCACCACCGTGGAGCGGCTGCCCGCATAGACATCGCTGATAAAATCCGCGCCCTGATTTCTGCCACTCTCAAACCGGATGGCTCCGACGGTATTCTGCGCGGCGTCACGATTCAAAAACGAAATGGGCTCGCCAGTCACCTTGACACCGTTCATATATAGGTCATACGTCTTGTCCGCCGTATGCGCCACAATGCCGATTCGCCCATCCAGCTTGGCCAGCACCCCATCTATGCCGTTGGCATTCATGATCTCCCACCAATTCTCTCCGTCAAAGTACCAAAGCCCCTTTTGCTCCCAGTAATTGAGCCGAAACCGCACGATTGTGGTGCCCGCGCCATCCTGGAGTTCCACAACCAAATCCCCGGCAGCCGCCGGCGGAACCATGTCAGCCAGGTGCGTAAACGATACCAGCACATCCCCCACAAGCGGCTGCGCCAGCGTATGCCGCACCGCCAGGTTCCAGGCGCCGCCTGCCACTTCCTGCCCCGGAATCTGCATGCGTCCATCCACCAGTTTGAGCTCCGCGTTGTCCGCCTCGGGCACCCATGCCGCCTTCAGCTCCGCGTCGCTCCCATAGGAAAACGAGTCCGTCCACGCCTCTGCAAAGGCAGTTCCCTGTGACAGGGTGATCTCCTTGGTTTGGACAACATCCCCCTGTTTGGCCGTGAGCGTCAACACCTTGCCTGCATGGGCGGCGGTGATACCACAGAGGCGCAGCTGATTGCCCGTCAGTTCAAACGGAAAGGCCGTTCCGCCTGCATCCACAACGGTGATGTCCTCGGCGGCGGGCCGATAAGACAGGATCTCTTCCCCATCTGCATCCAGCGCCCGAATGGTATATGGATTGGAGAGCATGGTGCCAAACGCAGGCACCAAGATGCGTTCCGGTCCCGCAATGGCCAGACCCGTGAACACCTGCTTTCGGATGACCAGGTCTGAAATATAGCCATTGGATTGGTCGGAGCCGCTCTCAAAGGCAATGCCGCCGAAACCAGCCTGTGCATCCGCCCCAAATACAAAGGGTTCACTGCCCTGCCGCACACCGTCCACAAACAGCTCAAATGTCTGTTGGGCAGGATGCAGCACCAATTGCACATCGTGTGGGACGCCAGCTGCGATGGCGGTATACTGCGTCGGGCCGTCGTCCACATACACGTATGCCGGCTCGGCGTACCACCCAAATCGGATCTTTGTGATGAGCTTTCCCGCAGGGTCATACAGGTAGAGTTTCATGCCCGGATTCGCGCCCTCATCCCGCCGATAGGTAAACCGCAGGGTAACATCCTCTGTGAAGGCCTGCGAAAAGGTGTGACAAACACCGACATTCCAATCGGAGGTGATAGTTTGCGGCGGGATGCAAAGCGTCCCATCCGCGGTCTGTTCGATGACAGCTGCATGAACTGCCCCGTCTGCATAGACGCCCTCTTGTCCCCCGTTGCCAACCCAATTTTCTGCCAGATCCGAAAAATCATCCGACCAAAGCACACCACCTGACGCACCCACAGGAAGCAGCGCACAGGCAAACACCAACACAACCGCCATCAGGATTGAAACCCCTTTTTTCATCCTTCCTTCCCCTTTCTCTATCACTATTTACCGCCCTTCTGTCACACCCACCTGCCAATCGTCCAGATAGAGCGGATACTCGCTGATCCAAGTCCCATCGCCGCTGATATCACCCCAAGTGCCCTCCAGCATGACCGAAACCGCCGCAACATTGTCTGCCGTCTGCCAGAGAGGGGCATTTTGCAGCACCATGCACTCACCCAGCCAAACCGATTGGGTCCCCTGATCCAAATCCAGCACCCAGGTGAGCTTGTAGGCGACATCATCCTGCAGGACGCATAAGCCTTCCCCGTCCAGTGCGACGGCAGTGCCGTCGGGGTGGCATACGTACAGGCATCGCGGCTGCGTCTGTTGGCCGATCGAGAGGGCTGCCACCGTCCGGCCCTCGCTGTCCAGCGCCCGCAGCGGCGCCTTGATGTGCGCATCATAAGCGCGGAAGAAGCAGCTGATTGCCACGGTCCCGCACACAGGTGCAAACCGGCGCACCGCACCAGGCTGCATGCCGTCCCGCTTTTGGAGGCGGAGCCAAGTATTGTCCGAAAACGCGGTACAGGTCGGAAAAACCGCACTCGGCACCGCCTCCCAGCCCGAAGGGATGCCGTTTTCAAAGGTATCCCGTACCACCTGCCGATACCGCACACCAAAGATCTCTGTCCCAAGGCCCAGCTCATCCGCATTCTTCAAGGTATACGCCATGGGACGAAGGCTCTGCCAGGAATCCCATATGTACAGCCGGGCTGTGCAGTCCGCCATCTCAGGGTAGGGCGCGGACACCGCAAGCGTGATTGTCTCGTCTGCCCCCGCAAAGGAACGCACCGCGACGTCGCACAGCTCTCTGCCTCGGTAAACCGCCAGAATCGCAATGGCCGACTCCCCGCCAGGGTTCCGGACCGTCGCACAAAAGGCGTCATTTTCCCGTGTAACCGCCGCCGTCAAACCCATCTCTGCAGCCACAGCAGGTATCTCCAGCAGAACCGTCAGCAGGATACACGCTGCCGCAAAGCATCTTATGCTACGCATCCGCTTACGTCGTGATTACCACGGTATCCGCCTCGGCATCCCATGCCACACGGCAGCCCAATGCCTCCGCGATCATCCGCATGGGAACCATGGTAACCCCCTCTATGATTTGCGGCGGCTCCACAAACGGAACCACCCGGCCATTCACGTAACCCATATGAGCCCCCACTGAAAATGCGGCATGCCGATCTCCCGCAACCACGGCCACGCTGGCTGTCGTCTCGTCCCAAAGCACACTTGCGCCCAAGTGCTCCAGCAGGGCGCGCGCCGGAACCAAGATGCGATTCCCCACAACACAGGGCGCGACCGCAAGATCCAGGGGAGTCCCGTCCACGGTCACCCCAATGGGGCCCGCAAGCGGTTCCCGCAGGAGAACGCGCTCCTTGGCATAGCCCACACGCAAATCACTGAGATACAGCGGCGTATTCTGATAGGTAAATTTGAGCCAAATTTGCAGCGCGGCCACATCCGCCGTATCCTGCCAAAGCGGATGGTTGTCCAGGATCTTGGTGTTGTTCAAATAGACGGTCTGCACCCCGTCCCAGGTGTTGATGAGCCAGACCAGCCGGTATACCGTGTTGTCCAGCAAATCGGCCACTGCCCCGTCGTTGTTGAGGGCGCGGCTGCTCCCGTCCGGCTCATCCAGATAGATGGCTTGCAGGATCTCCGCCTTGCCGATGGAGAGCTGTGCGATGGTATCGCCCGCACTGTTGCGCAGCGTCAGCGGCGCATGCAGCGAGGCATCCGCAGGCTGAAAATAAAAGCGGATGGCCACCTCGCCCGACACGGGCGCAAACGTCCGCACAATGCCGCTCCCATAGTTCGCAAGCTTCTGAAAACACAGCCAGTTTTCGTCCCCCAGCGTAACGGGCGTGGGCCAATCCTGCCAGTCATAGACCGTGTGGTCCATCCCTTGATACGCCGCCGGCAGAGTGGACTCTGCAAAATCGTCATGCACCGTCTGGTAGTACGTGACATCGCTTGGGATCGCGCCGCCGAGATCCAACTGCTCCGCCGCGGCATGAACCGGCAGCGTTAGCAGCAACAGCAGTGCCATGAGGACGGATGCCAGTTTCTGTTTCAACGCAACTCGCTCCTTTCGCTCAGCCCTTGACAGAGCCAATGGTAATGCCTTTTACAAAGTATTTTTGTAAGAAGGGATACAACAGGAAGATGGGGCCCATAACGATCACTGTCATGGCCAGTTTGATGGTCTCCTCGGGCAGCTGCTCCATCTGTGTCCCGCTGCCCATCATCAGCGTGTTCTTGGCCTGCATGCTGTTGATGAGGTTATAGAGATAGAACTGGAGCGGATACATCTCCGATTTGGAAATAAACAGCATCGCATTGTACCACTCGTTCCAATATGCCAGCGCAATAAACAGGCCGATGGTGACAAGTGCGGGCCCCGAAAGCGGCAGCATGAGCTTTACGAAAATGGCAAAATCCCCCGCGCCATCGATCTTGGCCGACTCGGTGATGGCGGACGGAATACCGCTCATAAAGGTCCGCAAGATGATGATGTTAAACACATTAAACAGACCGGGCACCAACATGGACAGGTAATTGTTTTTCATCCCCAGATTGATCATGAGGATGTACCAGGGTACCAGGCCGCCCGAAAACAGCGTCGTAAAAAAGATGTAATAGGCAAAATAATTGCGCCATGCAAAGTCCTTGCGCTGCAGCACATAGGCCGTCATCGAGGATAAAAACAACCCCAGCACCGTCCCCGCAAGGGTCAGACAGATGGTGACGCCATAGGCATTTAAAATGGTGCCCGGATTGCGGAGCGCAATGCGGTATGCATCCAGCGAAAACTGCATCGGAAAAAGGGAATACCCATGCTGCGCAAGATAGGCCTCATCGGTCAGCGAACCTGACAGAATCATGAGAAAGGGCAGCAGGCAAATGAGCGCCACAAGCGTGATCACAGTATAGCTGATGAGATTAAACGCGAGCTTGTCGCGCGAGACGATCCGTCGTTTCAACTCTTCACCCCCTCTACTTAAAACAGCGCCGATGAGCTGTCGACTTTTCGTATGACCGCATTGGTCACCATCAAAATGGTGAAGCACAAAATCGATTGGTACAGTCCCACCGCCGCAGACATGCCAATCTCCTGCGTTTTCATCAAGGAGCGGAAGGTAAAGGTGTCAATGACATCCGTGCTGTCAAACAGCAGACCATTGTCCCCCACAATTTGGTAAAACATGGAAAAATCCCCTCGGAAGATGCTGCCAATGGCCAGCAGCACCAGTGTGATGATGGTGGGTGTCATGCAGGGCAGCGTGATTTTTCGGATGCGCGTGAAGATATTGGCACCGTCAATCTCCGCCGCCTCATACATCTCGGTGTCAATCCCCATGATGGCTGCCAGATAAACCACCGAACCGTATCCGATGTTTTTCCATGCGCTGAAGAATACCAGGATGTATTTCCACACACCTGGGGTTCGGTAAACATCCGTTTCCAGAAGCCCGAAAAATCCCAAAATGTTGTTGAGCAGCCCCAGCTTTACGTTGAAGATGTTGTACACAATCGCACCCACCACGACCCAGGAAACGAAGTAAGGCAAAAACATGACCGATTGTGCAATCTTTTTGAAGTATTTACCACCCACCTCAGACAACATGATGGCAACCGTGATTTGCAGCGTCGTATTGACCGTCAAAAACGCCAGATTATACAAGATGGTATTCACCGTGACATTCACGAGCTTCCCTGACTGAAAGAAAAACCGAAAGTTTTCCAGGCCCACCCAGGGGCTGCCAAAGATGCCCTTGGCATAGTCATAGGATTTAAACGCCACCAGGGCGCCGCCCATTGGGATGTAAGAAAAAATAAAATAGTATACCACCGCGGGCAGCAGCATCAGAAGCAGGACCTTATAGCGCGAGAGTTTCCCCAAAAAACCCGTTTTCACCCTTCGGCCCGTCAGCTTCCCCGCCGCATAATTGTATGAAATCCTGCTTCTCTCCGTCATAAAATCCCTCCTATCAATTTCATTATAGCATGCGGCCAACTGCTGGGAAAGGCTATAAATTTTGCTCTTATAGCAAAATGTTTGTGTCTCTGCGGGGCAGCCGGATGTGGACACAGCAGAAAACGCCGGGCTCACTTTCCACCGTCAGCCCGTAGTCTTCCCCGTAAAACAGCTTGATCCGTTGGTTGGTGCTAAACACCCCAAATCCACTGCCATGATTGCTGACCAGCTCACCGCGCAGCATTTTGCCGATATCCTCTTTGCAGATGCCGATCCCGTTGTCATAGACCGACAGGCACAGGTCCTCCCCGACCACCTCAGCCGACAGCGAAATGATTCCGCCCTCTTCATTCCACTTCTGACGGATGCCGTGCGTGATGGAATTTTCTACCAGAGGCTGCAAAATAAGCTTCAGCACGGGCATAGCACGCAGCTCATCCGCACAGGAGACCGTAAGACAGATGCGGTTGCCAAACCGAATGTTTTGCAGTTCCACATAAGACGCCACGTGTGTCAGTTCGTTGTCCAGCGTGGTTTCATCGCTGCCCTTATTGAGCCCCAGCTTGTAGAACTTTGCCATAAGCACCGCAACTTTGCTCACACTCTCGGTCTTGTGATTGACCGCCAGCCAGTTGACGAGGTCCAGCAGGTTATACAAAAAGTGCGGATTGATCTTTGCCTGCAGCATATTGAATTCCAGCATTTTGAGCTCCTGGCCTTTTTGGTAATTCTGCGCCAGAAGCTCTTTGATGGTCCGAATCATATAGTTGTAGTTGGTTGCCAGTTCCCGAAGCTCCCTGTCCTTCGGCAGGCGCTCAATCTCCATGAGCTTGTTTTCCTGCACCAGCTTGATCTTGTCCAGCATGTAGCGGATTTTTTTGTCAAATGCCCGGTAACAGGCATAGGAAATCACAAGCGCAAGCACCAAGGTAAACCCAGCAAACAGCAGGATCTGCGCCTGCAACCCCTCGCTTTCAAACATGATCCCCTCCAGCGATGCCACGGCAGCGAGATGCCAGCCCGTTTCCGAAATGCTGCGCACCCAATAGTAATAACGTTCATTGCCCACTTCCATGGGGCCGCTCATGAGACCAGGCTCCATAAACGCCCGATCGACCACATCCACGCCCGAGGAGACGACAACCTGACCGTGCGTATCAAATACGAAGGAATAATTGCCCGCGAACAGATTGTTTTGACTCAGGATGTCATAGAGATCCGCCTTGGAAAATACAACCCGAAGGATGGCGACATTGCGGTTGTTGTCGTTGCTGCTTTTGATAAAACGCACCAGCGACAGATTGTCCCCGTCCGCAAAGTAAGAAGCCGGACACCACAAAACGCCGTTTTGCACCAGCTCGTCATACCAGGGGGATGCATATGCCTCAGACAGGGGCAGCAGGCTGTCCCCCTGTCCAGCAAAAAACAGGTCGTCCTCGACATAGAGGTATATCTTTTCAATACCTTCATTGACCTCTGCTGATGATAAGTAGTCCACAATACTGCTCATGGCGCCAAACTGGGTATAGATGTCATATGGACCCTGCCCGTCCAGCAGCAGGTTATTGACATGAAAGTAATGCAGGATGGACTCTGAAATCTTGTTGACATGACTGATTTTGTCACTGATATAAGAGTAGGTTTGGTCATAAGCCCGTTCCAGGGCACCGCTCATTTTTGTGATGTTATCCCGTTTGATCCCGTAATTTACCGCTAAAAACAAAATGGCAAGCGGAATGATAAACAACACAAAATAGACCAAAAATATCTTTTTTGCGATGGAAGAGGTTGTCATCATGGATCTCATGGCTTCATACCCATTGCTTCCTTTCACGGTAATCACTTGGCGTCACACCAACAATGCTCTTGAAAATCTTACAGAAATAGTTGGCATTGCCATACCCCACCTTGAACGAAATGCTGCTGATGGGCTCATCTGTATTTTTCAATAGCTCGATGGCATGGTTCACGCGGTATTTTGTAATATACTGATTGATGGTCTGGTGCGTTTCCCGTTTGAACATGGTACACATATACGAATGGTTCAAAAACACCGCATTGCTGATCTCCTTGAGGCTCAGATCTTCCCGGCTAAAATTCTGATGAATATAGTTTAAGATGGAGATGGTCTGCTGGGAATATCCCGGCCCCATGCCCTCAAACAACTCACAGATTTTGTTTTCCGTAAAGTCCGCCAACTCGTCCAGTGTGGCAAATTCATAGACAATCTCCCACAGAAACCGGGTGTTGTCTGAAATGGGAAAGGTGACGTGCCTGCGTTTTGCCATCTGATAGATAACCAGGAGCAGTTCATAGTAAAAATTCTTGATATGCGAAGAGAGCGTCCCTGTGTGCTGCCTGACTTCGCGGGTAATAGCGCCCACGAGCGCCATCGCTTCCTCCTGGCGATCTTCCAGCAGATATTTTTCAAAACGAGAGCGGTCCGCCATGTCAAACACATATTCCGTTTCAGGAAATGGCGACGGAAATACCGCCTGGTTATACCCCCTGATGAAGGCGCTCTGCATCAGGCAAACCGCCTTTTGATAGGACAGCGGTATTTGCTCCATGGCGGTGACCACGTCGCCAAACGCCAGGAAAAATGTCCGCTCTTTTAGCTGGTTTAGCAGCAGCTCCCCCAGATTTCGGACACCCGAAGGCGTCAGATACTCGGGCTGTGCATAGCAATGTATGAGTACGGTGTCGGTGTCATAGGTGCCCCAAAGAAACCGAACGCCGCTTCTTGCCGCCACATCCGACAGTAGCCCGTCCAGCTGGGCAAGCACGCCAAGGGACTCCTCATCCAGCAGGCGCAGGATACACGTCACAAAGCAAGCGGGTTCCGGAATGGGCAGCATGGCCAGCCGGATGCCATTGGCGATCCCCAAGTTGTCGTAAGGCAGCTTTGTGAGTTTAACTGCCAGCTCATTTTTGATGGTCTTGATCGCATACCGCTCCTTTTCCTGTCTGCTCTGCTTGCTTGCGAGGAGCGCCTCCTGCTCCGCCACCGCCTGTGCCACCACCTCATGCAGGCTGGCGAGTTCCAATGGTTTTTCAATGTATCGATAGACCTTGAGCTGAATGGCACATTTTAAGTAGGTCTCATCCGAATAGGCCGTCATGAAAATCAGGCTGCACTCGGGATACTTCTGGCGAATCTGCGTGGCAAGCGCCACGCCGTCCATCCTGGGCATGCGGATGTCCGTCAGCAGAACGGACGGCGGGTGCTCCTCGGCTATCTTTAGGGCTTCAATCCCATTGGAAGCACAAAACACGGTTCCGTATTCTTTGATACAAGTCATAATTCCCTGCAGCGTATTTGGTTCGTCATCTACTACAAGTATGGTTATCAATGGTTTTGCACCCCTTTGGGTCGTTATTGATTCAGATATGCGTCGAGCTGACGCTGCATCTCTGCAAGAATCTTATCGTGCCCCGCCTGCTCCAGTTTCTCACGGTACACACGAAGCCCCTCCACCGGATCCACAAAGCCGTACTCCAGCGGCACACCGTATTGCTTATACACGTTGGTCACGGCCGCCATCTCATTTTTCACCTGCTCGCTGTTAAAGTTGAAGGCCTGCACATCCGACTGCACCATATCGCGGGCCTCCCAATCCTTTAGCATCTGCTTGCTGTCACCGTACATATTGGACTCCGTCCGCCACAGCTTTGCATTGCGCCAGCCCCACACACAGCCCGGATAATACTGTTCCTCCGAAGGCAGCTGGTCATTCAGGGAGCGGAACTCCTTGTCCCCAACGGGCTCCCAGTGCTTGCCTTCCACGCCATACCAGGTCAGATTAAAATAATCGGGGTCGTTGCGCAGAAGTTCAATGGTCTGAAGTGCTTTGTCAGGATTTTTGGAGGTCTGATGCACCGCCATGCCCGAGTTGGTGTATAGCAGGGGCAGTTTCTTTGTCCCCTGGGAGATGTCGCACAGCTCCACCTTCCAATCGGGATTTTCTGCATTCAGCGTATTGAGATAGCTGCTGGTTGTGAGGATGTTGTGCGAAGACACGGCAAACCGGCCTTTTGAGAGCCCTTCACCCACTGTGGAGAGCACATCACTGTTCCAATATCCCTTATCAAACCAGCTCTTCATCTTCTGGACATACGCCTCATATTCCGGCGTATCCACAATGCTGAACACCGCAGCGCTGTCATCGGCGATGTCAAATCCGATCATCATCTCCTCCCCGACGTTGCCCGCATATGCCCATTCCTGCGGCATCATCAGTGCGAGCTCCCGCGTGCTGAGGCCGCCCCAGGGCGTAATGGTGTCCTCGTTCTCGGCGACCGCATCCATATATGCCTCCAACGATGCCAGATCCGTAATAGGCGGCAGGGAATACTTCTCCCGCAGGTCGCCGCGGATACCGACCACATGTGTTCCAAACTCCACCCCCGAGATGGGAATCATGTACCGCTTCCCGTTGACCTTGGTCTGTTCCCATGCGACCTCAGGGATTTCCGCCAGGCTGGTTGGGTTGTTTTTCTCCAGCAGTTCATCGGTCAGCTCCAAAAAGCTGTTTTTGGCTGCCTGCTGCGTGTAATACGCCCAGTTGGCCGCATAAACCAAGTCAAAGTCCTCATTGGCCGCAAAGATCAGGGCATATTTCTTATCCTGCTCCCCCCATGGAATAAACTCCACCTCCAGCTGCGCATTGAGGTCCTGCTTCAGCATCTCATTGACCTGCCCATAGATCTCATCATAAATCGCCGGTTTGTCCCCCAGCAGATACATTTTGAGCTGTGTCGTCTCCTCCTGCGTTTCACTGACCGGCTGCTCGGACTGACCGCAGCCGCCCAGCATTGCAATCACCAGCACGAGAATCAAACCACAGTACCATGCTTTTTTCATCATAAAAACACTCCTTTTTGTGCCAATTTGGCCGTTTGATTCAATTATACACCAAGGCCAACATCCTGGAAATGACCAAAAATTGTTTGTATGGAGAATATATTTAGCTCCTTGGAAAAGCTGTTGACAGACCCTCTTTCGCGTGATATAATGCGCCAAAACAATGGGCACAGGAAAGGGGTTTGTTACATGCACGCGATCACCAAACAGGATCGAGCCATCATTCGGGATCTGGCAAAACAACAGGCGGAGATCGCAGCCTCCGCACAAATGGAAGCAATCCGGGCAGATTGGCAGCGTCACAGCATGGCACAGGGCGCAACCAGGCCCATGGTAACCATCGAGCTGGACACCTTCGAAGAGGAGCTGTTTCCGCCCATGCAGCGCTGCACGGGCGAGGAAGCGCGCAGGATTGAGCGCGCCCTTTTGCACAACATCACAAATCATGTATCCTTTGGGGATGACACGGTTGTAAACGGCTTTTTTGACATCCAATATCCGATGTATTTTGAGCCGTTCGGCATTCCCGTCACCGTCGAAAAAGCGGCGGACGGGCAAAGCCTGGGGCATCATTTTAAAGAGGTCATCACGGATTTGGGCAGCCAGTTTGGATTGCTTGGCCCTGCCAAAATGGGGGTCTTCAAGCAGGAAGCGGTTGCCCGGCAGGCGTTCCTGTCCGAGCTGTTCGGCGACATCCTGCCCGTCCGCATCACAGGGCGCGGGCTGGGCGCCAGTCCCACCCAGAACATCGTGCATATCATGAGCATGGAAACCATGTATTTTTCCATGTATGATTACCCCGATGCCTTCCAAAAGATGATGTCCATGCTCACAGCGGACTACCTCCGGTTTTTCCGAATGCTGGAAGACGAAGGTGCCCTGCTGCCAACCACGGACAGTGAGCGCGTCGGACAGGGAACCTATGCCTATACGGAGGAGCTGCCCGACGATCGCACCCAATACTGCTCCACCGACCTGTGGGGGTATATGGATTCACAAGAGACTGCCGGCATTTCAGCAGATATGTATCAGGAATTTATTTTTCCGCATTACCAGAAAATCGCAGCACAGTATGGACTGCTGTCCTATGGATGCTGCGAGGCGGTGGACCCCATTTGGGACAGCTGTTTATCCCAGCTTCCAAACCTGCGCCGGGTATCCATTTCCCCCTGGTGTGATGAGCGTTTTATGGGAGAACGGCTGCGCGGTTCCCGCATCATCTATCACCGAAAGCCGTCCCCCGGTTTTATCGGGGTGGATCAAACCCTGGACGAAGCGGCCGCAAGAGCACATATCCGCAGCACCATTCAGGCGGCAAAGGGCTGCACCGTGGAATTCACGCAGCGAGACGTATACACGGTGCACAAAAATCCCGATAAGGTCAGACGGTATGTGGAGATCATTCGGGAGGAAGCCGAATTGCTGCAATAGGTGCCAACGATCCATCCAGCTTGCCGCGGTCGTTTTAGTGGCTGCCGATCCATGCCCCTACGAGAGAAAGGCGGTCGCCAAACAATGGCATGGCACAAAGCAGGTCGGACAGAGGGATAGGATATTGATGGTGTATAGCTTCTTCTGCCATTTTTTGTATATTGATGATATATGAAAAAGGACCTGGAATTTTTTTTGCCAGGTCCTTTTGATACAAAACGCAAAGAATCCGTTAGATATTTGTGCAAAATGCAAAGCTGCCAAATCGCCCTGTCCGCAGCCATACAAAACGACTGCCGCAATCCCGCCGCCCAAGAAGGAGGAGCCGGCCGCCACCCAACAAGCGGGCTGTCGTTGACCTCATCAAGCACAGCACGTATCACTTACGTGTCACTTTGCAAAATAGTGCTTCCCAATGACCTTGACAACCGGACGGGAGTAGATCCAATCATTGGTTGTTTTTGCCGGATTGTAGTAGTAAATTGCGCCGCCCGACGGGTCCCACCCGTTCAAGGCGTCCCGGGCCGCACGGACGGCGCTGTCCGTCATGCCCGCGTTGATCTGCCCGTCCGTAATGGCGGTGAAGGCGCCCGGCTGGTATACCACACCCGACAGCGTATTGGGAAAGGACGGATGCTTGACGCGGTTGAGCACCACGGCTCCAACTGCAACCTGTCCTTCATAGGGCTCTCCGCGTGCCTCTCCGTTGATCACACGCGCCAGCAGGTCCACATCGTTCTGGGAAATGCCACCGGAGGAGCTGCTTCCGCTGCTGCTCACCGTACCCAGCCCCAGCTCATACAGCGTGTCCTTTCCTGCAATGCCGTCTGCTTTGAGGCCATTCTTCTTTTGAAATGCCTTGACCGCATTTTTGGTATCCGAGCCATAGATGCCATCCACCGCGCCGCCGAAATAGCCCCATTCTTTGAGCTTGGCTTGGATTTTACGCACCTCTTCCCCGCGCGCGCCATATTTCGACAGGGTTGCCGCCGTCTGTCCGTCATACTGAAACAACACCACGCCGGCACACACCGCAAATACCAGCAACATGGATAACAAGCCTTTTTTCTTCATGGTTGTCCGATCCCTCCTGACATGTAATCACGCTCCAAAGAACAGTGATAGTATTTGCCGCAATAGGGGGTTTTATCCAAGAAAATTTGAAAATCCCAATTTCCTTCCCATTTCGTCCCAAAGATACAGCCCGCCCGGTTCCTGTCATTATTACCAAACCCAAACGATGGAATGTGCAGTTTTTTTACAAATAAATCATTGACTTTGCTCCACCAGATTGATATACTTAGGTGTGGGATATTGCGGTAATTTTTTCCCTGTAGCAGCGAGACGGATTACCGTGCATTTTATGTTTTTTGCCAATCCTTTTGAAAGTCGCATCTTTCGAAAGAACTGGTAGCGGATTTCTTTTCATAATGATAGCTCAGATGAAAGAAATCATATCCATAATTTCATCTCAATATTTCAACAGGAGGTAAGTGATACATGTCAAACGTAGTGGAAATCAGATGGCATGGCAGAGGCGGTCAGGGCGCAAAGACGGCATCCCTCTTGCTGGCCGACGCCTGCTTTAACACAGGCAAATACGTGCAGGGCTTCCCGGAATACGGCCCTGAGCGGATGGGCGCTCCCATCACGGCATATAACCGCATCAGCGACACCCGCATCAACGTACACTGCAACATCTATGAGCCGCAGTATGTCGTTGTTGTAGACGAGACGCTGATCGAAGCGGCGGATGTGACCAACGGCCTGCGGGAAGACGGCGCCATCGTCATCAACACCGCCAAGAGCCCCGAGGAGATCGCGCCGCGGCTCAAAGGGTACAAGGGCAAGGTGTATACCATCGACGCGCGCACCATTTCGGTGGAATGTCTTGGCAGATACTTCCCCAACACCCCCATGCTGGCCGCCATTGTAAAGGTGACGGGCATCATGGACCCCGATGAATTCATCAAAGACATGGAAGCCTCATATGCGCATAAGTTTGCTTCCAAGCCGCAGGTCATCGAGGGCAATATGAAGGCTCTCAAGCGTTCCATGGAGGAGGTTAAAGGACTATGAACAAGAAGATTTTAGATCCCGCAGTCACCTGGAAAGAAATCACCCCCGGCGGCACCATTTCGGATGCCGGCAACGCCCATGAATTTAAGACGGGCGACTGGCGCTCTGATCGTCCTGTCTGGCTGAGTGATAAATGTAAGCAGTGCCTGCTGTGCGTTCCGGTATGCCCCGACTCCTCCATCCTGGTGGTGGACGGCAAGCGGACCGATTTTGACTTCGATCACTGCAAGGGCTGCGGCATCTGTGCCAAAGCATGCCCGTTCGGTGCGATCGAAATGAAGGAAGAGGAGTAAGAAACGCTCCGCTTCACACTATCAAACAGATTAGGAGGATACATACATGGCTATCAGAGACAGATTAAGTGGTAATGAAGCCGTTGCTGTCGCAATGCGCCAGATCAACCCCGATGTGGTTGCGGCCTTCCCTATCACGCCTTCCACCGAAGTTCCACAGTATTTTTCCGCCTTTGTTGCCAACGGCAAGGTGGATACTGAGTTTGTGCCCGTTGAATCGGAGCACAGTGCAATGAGTGCTTGTATCGGCGCAGAAGCCGCCGGCGCGCGGACCATGACCGCGACCAGCGCAAACGGCCTGGCCCTCATGTGGGAAATGCTGTACATCGCGGCTTCCTCCCGCCTGCCCATCGTGCTGGCGGCAGTCAACCGTGCCCTGTCCGGCCCCATCAACATCAACAACGACCATTCGGACACCATGGGTGCCCGGGATTCTGGCTGGATTCAGCTGTATGGCGAAACCAACCAGGAAGCATATGACAACATGCTGATGGCGGTCCGCATTGCGGAGCATCCCGATGTGATGCTGCCGGTTATGAACTGCTTCGACGGTTTCATCACCTCCCATGCGGTGGAGAACATTGAGCTCTTAGAGGACGATGCGGTCAAGGCATTTGTCGGCGACTACAAGCCCGAGCACTGCCTGATGGATCAAGACTGTCCCATCGCGGTAGGCCCCTTGGATACTGTTGCACATTACTTTGAGCATAAGCGTCAACAGGCGGAAGCCATGAAGAACGCGAAGAAGATCATCCTGGAGGTTTCGGCTGAATTTGAGAAGCTGACGGGCCGCAAGTATGGTCTGTTTGAAGAATACAAGATGGAGGATGCGGAGATCGCCATGGTGGTCATCAACTCCACCGCTGGTACCGCAAAATTCGTCATCGACGGTCTGCGCGACAAGGGTGTCAAGGCTGGCCTTGTGAAGATCCGTGTGTTCCGTCCCTTCCCGGTCGATGAGCTGGTTGCTGCTCTGTCCAAGGTGAAGGCAATCGCTGTCATGGACAAGGCGGACAGCTTCAACGCTGCCGGCGGCCCGCTGTTCACCGACATCACCTCCGCGCTGTATGGCCGTGCGGATGGCATCAAGGTTGTGAACTACATCTATGGTCTGGGCGGCCGTGACGTCAAGACAGACGATCTGGCATTTGTGTTTGACGAGCTGCAGGAAATCGCAAAGACCGGCAAGGTAAAATCCGTATACAATTACCTTGGCGTGAGAGAGTAGGAGGTGCGGACAAATGGCTTATAATCTGAAACAAGTTGTGCAAAAGCCCGACAGACTGACGGGCGGACATAGAATGTGTGCTGGCTGCGGCGCTCCTGTTGTGGTGCGTACCATCCTGCGTGCGCTGAAAGAAGAGGACCATGCGATCATCAGCTCCGCAACGGGCTGTCTGGAGGTTTCCACTTGGCTGTATCCGTACAGTGCTTGGAAGGATTCCTTCATCCACAGTGCGTTTGAAAACTCCGCTTCCACCATTGCGGGCGCGGAGGCTGCGTATGTCGCTGCCAAGCGCAAGGGTACCTATAAGAACAGCGGGGATACCAAGTTCATCGCCTTCGGCGGTGACGGCGGTACCTATGATATCGGCATCCAGGCGCTGTCGGGCGCCATGGAGCGCGGTCATGACATGGTGTATGTCTGCTACGACAACAACGCATACATGAACACGGGT
>CALYAO010000089.1 GCA_944393605.1 uncultured Clostridia bacterium | reverse complement strand
CCCTGAATCTGCGCCGCATGCAGGTCCATGGTGAGCACCCGGTCCGCGCCCGCTGTGGTGATGAGGTCGGCGACCAGCTTGGCGGAGATGGGGTCCCGCGCCTTGGACTTGCGGTCCTGCCGCGCATACCCAAAGTAGGGGATGACCGCCGTGATCCTTCCGGCGGATGCACGCTTGAACGCATCGATCATGATGAGCAGCTCCATCAGGTGATCGTTGACGGGGTAGCAGGTGGACTGCACGATGAACACGTCCGAACCGCGGACGGTCTCATAGATGTTGACCGAGATCTCCCCATCCGAAAAGACACTGGTCTGGGAATCTCCCACCTTGGTCTTCAAGATGGTCGCGATGTCCTCTGCCAGCGCAGGGTGGGAATTACAGCTGAAAATCTTGATATCCTTGCCATGACTGATCATGAATCGGATTCCTCCTATGTATTATTCGTCGTTTTTTCTCCAGTTTTCTTTGACCGTCTGCCGGCTTCTTGCAATGGCCAGGCTGTCTGCCGGCACGTTCTCCGTGATGGTGGATCCTGCGGCGGTATAAGCATTTTTGCCGACACGGACCGGGGACACCAGGTTGGTGTTGCAGCCAATGAAGCAGTCGTCATCGATGATGGTCCGATACTTTTTCTTGCCGTCGTAGTTGACAACCACCGTTCCGCACCCGAAATTGACGTTCCTGCCAACGTCCGCATCCCCGACATAGGTAAGATGCGCCATCTTGGTTCCCTCGCCGATGGTGGCGTTTTTGACCTCCACAAAGTCACCCACTTTGACGCGGTCCGCGATCTTGCTGCCCGGCCGCACATAGGCAAAGGGCCCAATGTTGACGTTTTGACCGATGGTGCTGCTGTCCAGCACCGAGTGGCGCACAACGGTACCGTCCCCGATGGTGCAATTGGCAATTTCACAGCCCATGCCGATGGTGACGTTTTCTCCGATGTGTGTCTCTCCCGTCAGCAGGACGTTCGGATAGACGGTGCTGCCTGCGCCGATGGTGACGGTTGGTTCAATATACGCGGTTGCCTCGTCCACAAACGTGACACCGGCCGCCTTGAGTTTTTCGATGACTGCCTTTCTGTCCTCAAACATGCTTTCCCTCCAACATCATGTATATAATGACAATTTCGTTCTTTTATTGTCTCATGTTTCGCCATACTTTGCAAGTCCTGCGGCGAAAAATATTTGACAAAAAATTCTGACCGTGTTATGCAATTTTCACAATCGGACCGTGTGCACTCACAGAATGCCCGCTTTCATCTGACGGATGTCCCGCCCGATGAATTTTAGGATATCATATCCGCCCAAGATGCGGGAGACGACCCGCTCCGAATAGCAGGAGTTGAGCTCTGCAAGCGTCAGATTGGTATTTAGAATACATTTGCGGCCTGCCATCATCCGGGTGTTGATGACGTCAAACAGCGCAGCAGACGTGTAGGACGTCTTAAATTCTGCGCCCAGGTCATCCAAGATGAGCAGGTCACAGTCATATAGCCGGTCAATCTGGAGCTTTTGCAGCGCGGGGTCCCCTGTACGCTTAAATTTATATTCGTCCAACAGCGAAAAGATGCGGTATGCGGTCTCGTAGATGACCGAATGGCCATGTTTTAAGATTTCCTTTGCGACACAGGTGGATAAGAAGGTTTTTCCCACTCCCGGCCGCCCGATGAACAGCAGGCTGTTGCCCGGCTCGGTAAATGTATTCACAAACCGGCGACAGGCCGCATAGATCTCCATGATGTTCTGGCGGGGGGAGATGGCTGCACCCGGCTCGGGCACTTTGTCATATAGGCTCGCATCAAAGTGTGCAAAATCCTGGTCCGCAAGCATGCCCGACAGGTTGGATGCCTCATATGCCAGCGAGATGAGCCGCCGACGATAGCACTCACAGGGTGCGGTGCCGACCGTCCCCGTGTCCCGGCACTGCTCGCACCGGTACCGCATGGCGAGCTCGTCCTCCGGGTAGCCATTTTCCAAAAGCAGCATTTTGCGCCGTGTGCGCAGCTTCTGCTGCTCCGCTTTCAGCTGTGCCAGTGATGCAGATGTGGCGCCTTTTTGGAGCACCAGGCGGGAGATGGAGACGCCCGTCATCTTGATGGCGTAATCCACCTCAGCAAGTTCGGGCACCTTGGCAAATACAGCAGCCTGCCGCGCCTCCAGATCGGCGGCATCGTCCCGGCGCTGCTGCTCATATTCTCTCTCCAGCGTCAGATACAGCTCTTTGTCATATCCCATGCATATTTCCTCCCTTGCCCAGCACGCGCCGCTCCATCAGCTTGTCCTCCAATCCCTGGTATGCCGTTTCCCGTTTGGGGGCGGGCCGCACATCCCGCGTGAGGTCTGTGGGGTGCTGAATGCCCTGTGCATGCCACGAGGCCAAGATGGTGTTCATATATGCAAACGAGAGCTTGCCCGTATGGTTCACGGTTCGCTCATAGGCGGCTTCCACCATGGGGATGTCCATGTGGTATTCCTCGTTCCACGTGCGCATATAAGCGAGCTCTTTGGCGGAAGGCTTCCGGCTGGTCAGGCCAATGGCCTGGAGCACCTGGTTGGCATAAGATAGGAATGCCTCCTGCTGCTGGATATATTCCTGTGCCTTACAGACGGTGTCGATGCCCGCGTCCGCCCACTTGCCGGCCTCCGCTTCGATTCGCTTCATGCCCTTTTTGCCCTTGGAAACGCAGTGTTCCACCAACACCAAAATGACCTCCACAGGCAACCCATACCAGTCGTATAGGCTATATAGGATATTGATGTCAGAGGAGCCCAGGTTTTTGCCCAGCAAGTCCCGCACGACGTGGTACATCTGCGCAAGTTTGGGATTTTCTTCCAGATGCCGCGCAATCTCGGTGCGCTGGTAACTGGGGCGCCGCTGCGGTTCATGTGCTGCGACAGATGGCGCGTCAAAACAAAATTTGACGTCAAAGTCCGTATGTTCCATACCCGTAAAGTTGGGGATCTGTACAAGGCCTTTGGAGGCAAAATATAAGAACGCATTGACCACGACGGTCTCGTCCACATTGAGCGCGCTTGCGATGTTGGCATTGGAAAGGTCGCAGTTGCCGCTGTAAGCCTGCCGCAGGCTATAAAGATACACCGCGATATGGGCCGGGTTCGCATCGGACAAAAACTGGTCCACCAAGGCATTTGGCACCTGGAAGGAGCGAAACTGGCTGATCTCTTCTTTTTGAATATGGAGCAAAACCGGACCCCTCACTTTCACCCGCTGATGATCCATTTCCGCCGGGGCTGGGCGGGCCCAGACGGGGAAATCGCAACAGATTCCTTACACTTTTGTAACACTTTATCAGTATAGCATATTGGCGCACAAAAGAAAAGGGCAAAATAGAATTTATTTCGTGCATCTCGGATAAAAATCGCGTCGGGCTTTCCACACAATATCCTGTTATGGGGTGGCGTATGGAGCACAATTGGTAGATATCTGGAAGCCAAATTTCAAATTTATTATATAATTTGGTAATATCTAAAGATAATACGAAATTGTTAAAAAAGTTTTAAAAAAAACATTGACAATTATTACGAACTTGCGTATAATAGCTTTTGTAATAAATCCGTAACAAATGAGGCATGACAAGTGGTCAGAAAACAGGGTGGTGTTTGTCATGCGAGTGGAGGGACTTTTACAAATGAGAAAATGGGTGAAGAAATGTTGTGCGGTGTTGGCGGCTGCTGTGATGACAGCATCCATGTTCCAGATGGTTGCGTTCGCGGAAACGCTGCCGGCAACGGGTGTTGTAACGGCGACGGATGTGAATGTCCGGACCGGCCCGAGCACCGACACAGAGATCATCTCGGTTGCGCAGTATGGGTACATCCTTGACGTATACGAAAGACATGGCAATTGGTATAAGATCGGCATTGGAGACGGCAAATCGGCTTACATATGCGCGGACTACGTCAGCCTCCGCGGGGAGGACATCGAGGCGGCCCGCAGTGGCTCTGTCAATGGGCAGCGCGTCGTAGAAATTGCAAAACGGTACCTGGGAACGCCGTATGTGTATGGCGGTTCGTCCCCCAGCGGGTTTGACTGCTCGGGATTTACATCGTATGTATATGCGCAGATGGGCTATTCCATCAATCGGACGGCGAATGCGCAGCTTGCCAACGGAACCCCCGTCAGCAAGGATCAGCTGAAGCCGGGCGACCTGGTGCTGTTCAAGCGTTCGGGCTCCAGCACGGTGCACCATGTGGGCATCTACGTTGGCGGCGGCCAGATGATTCATTCTCCCAACACGGGCAGTGTTGTGCGTTATGAGAGCATTGCATCGGGGTATTACAACGACTGTTATTATGCAGGCCGTCGTATTGTACGATAATAGGATGATAAAGGGAGGCATTTGATATGTCTCCTTTTTTCGCGCCTTTTTGCTGTGCCGATGGCATGGGATAGCAGGGTGCGGGCAAAATTAAGAGGCAATCATTGTTGCAATGAAATAACATCAGTCGCAGGAGGAAAAAAATGCGGGTCATTGTGTGTGAAACTTATGAAGAACTGTCCGTGACGGCTGCCAAGATGGTGGCGAGTCAACTGCTGCTAAAGCCAGACAGCGTGCTGGGCCTTGCAACGGGTTCCACGCCCGAGGGTATGTATGCGGAGCTGGCCCGCATGTATGAGCGGGGGGAAGTGGATTTTTCGGAGGCAACCACCTTTAATTTGGATGAGTATTATCCCATTTCGCCCGACAACGATCAGAGCTATCACTATTTTATGCAGAAGCACCTGTTTGAGCGGGTGAACCTGCGGCCGGGGCACATCCATCTGCCCAACGGTGCGGCGGCGGACGTCAAGGCCGAATGTGCGCACTATGACCAGATGATTGAGGATGCGGGCGGGATTGATCTGCAAATCCTGGGCATTGGGCACAATGGCCATATCGGCTTTAATGAGCCCGCAGGAGAGCTCAACGATTGCACCCACTTGACGAGCCTTACCGAGGATACCATCCAAAGCAATGCGCGGTTTTTTGCAAATGAGGAGGAGGTGCCGCGTCAGGCCATCACAGTGGGGATGGCGACCATTTTGACGGCGCGCAAGATTATTCTCCTGGTGAGCGGCCGCAACAAAAGCGAACCGCTGCGCCGCCTGCTGACAGGGAAGATCTCCACAGCGGTTCCCGCCACCATGCTCAACCTGCACCGGGATACCGTGATTATTACCGACCGTGCGGCCAATGATGGGAGATGAGCGCATGCTGCTGACCAATGGGAAGGTGCTGGATGCGTCCTTCCAGTTTGCGGATTGGGATATTTTGGTGCAAGATAGCAGGATTGCGGGTCTGTATCCGCGGGGCAGTGCCCCCGCCTCGGCGGAAGAGCAGACGCTGGACTTGGCGGGGCGGCTGGTGCTGCCCGGCTTTGTGGATATCCATACGCATGGCTGTGCCGGCCGGGATGCGGGGGAAGGGAAGCGGGACGCGCTTGTACAGATGTCGCAGTTTTATGCGGCGCACGGTGTCACCACCTTTTTACCCACCACCATGACGGTGTCGCATGAGGCGCTGTGCTGTGCCGCTGAGGCAGTGCGGGATGCGGTGGGGGAGGACCTGCCGGGTGCGTCGGTTGGGGGGCTGTATCTTGAAGGCCCGTATTTTAGTGAGACATATTGTGGCGCGCAAAACCCTGCTTACCTGCGGGCGCCGTCCATTTCGGAATTTGAACGGCTGTATGAAGCCAGCGGCGGGACGGTGCGCGTGATCAGCCTTGCACCCGAGCTGCCGGGCGCGATACCGCTCATTGAGGCAGCCCGGGGCCGTGCGGCGGTCGCGATGGGGCACACCGATGCGGACTATGAAACGGCGCGGCAAGCCATTGCGGCAGGTGTGTCCATTCTGACGCATACCTGTAACGCCATGCGGCCCCTGCATCACCGGGAGCCGGGTGCGCTTGGAGCGGCGCTGGACAGCGGCATCTTCTGCGAGCTCATCTGCGATGGGGTGCATGTGCATCCGGCGATGGTGCGGCTGTTGTACCGCATGGCGGGAGAGGGGCGTATCGCCTTCATCAGTGATTCCCTGAGCGCGGCAGGCATGGCGGACGGGGAGTATGCGCTGGGTGGGCAGCGTGTTTGCGTGCGGGATGGCCGTGCGACGCTGCCTGGCGGCGCCATTGCGGGGTCTACGGCCAATCTGCTGCTGTGTGTGAAGCAGGCTGTGGCATTCGGGATTCCGCTTGCGCATGCTGCCCGAATGGCGTCCTATAATCCGGCGCGGGCGGCGGGGCTTTTGGACCGCGGCTGTATTGCGGCCGGGATGCGGGCGGACCTGATTGTGCTGGGTCCTGATTTGGCGCTGGATCGGACAATGGTGGGTGGCCGCATCGTTTGGGAAGCGGACCATCCGTTTGGGAAATGATGGTGGGTGCGAGCTCGGTTCATGGGGATGCATGCGTTCCCTGTGGCTGCAGTTTTGTGCAAATTGACAAAAATTGGCATATTTCCGTCGAAAAAGAAGGCCGCAAGCTCTGCTTGCGGCCTTCTTTTGTTGGTGTCTTTAGGTGTGAAAATAATCCCCCAGTTCTACTGGGGGAAGAAAAAAGAGCGGAGCTGCAATAAAAAGCGGCAAGCTTCATGTAAGGCGCAAAATGTAAGAAACGGTTTGAAAATTTATTTCAAATAAACAAATAGCGAATTTTTACCCATTTACGGGTGGCAGTGCATGTGATGCGATACTATCATTCAGTCCCCCTTTCAGGGGTTAAGCCGGTAATAGCCCCTTATAGGGGCAGTGCAAGCCACCAGTTTACTGGTGGTCATGACTGCTCGGCTGCTGCAATCGCAAATGGACGAATCGGCGCACCTTGTCATTGGGAATCAGATGCATCGGCGACCAGAGGCATCTCAAACCAGAAGGTGGACCCTTTTCCAACGGTGCTGTCTACGCCGAATTTGGCATCATGCGCCAGCAAAATGCTTTTTACAATGGCAAGGCCGATGCCGGTACCTTTGGCCGAACGGTGACCCAGCTGGCTGGCTTTGTAGTACCGTTCCCAGATATGTTTGATTTCTTCGGGCGGGATGCCCTTGCCCGTGTCAGATACTGAGAACCGCACTCTGCCATCTGCGGCGTGGACATGGACAAAGACCTTGCGGTCAGCGCCGGTGTAGTTGACCGCATTGCTGATGAGGTTATACACCACCTGCTCCATGCGCTGTTGGTCGGCACAGATGATGGCACCGGGCTGGCAGTCTGCATGGAACGTGTAGCCTTCGCTTTCGGAGAGCACGTGAAACCGGCGGAGGATGGTGCTCACCGCCTCGGACAGGTCCATGGGCTCGGGATGCAGCTGTATGGTCCCTGCCTCCATGCGGGAGAGGTCCAAGAGGTCGCTGACCAACGCATTGAGCCGGTCGGATTCGTCGATGATGACCTGAAGATGCTCCTGCCGCTTGTGAGGGGTATCCCCCGAGATGTCGCGGATCATCTCCGCATAGGATTTGATGATGGTGAGTGGCGTTCGCAGGTCATGGGACACGTTTGCGACCAGGTCCCGTCTGAGCTCGTCCGTTTTGGAGAGCTCCTGCGTGGTGTGATTGAGTGCGCTCGCAAGCTCGTCGATCTCAGCATATCCGCCCCCATGAAATACCACGCTGTAGTCCCCTGTCGCGAGCTCTGTGGCGGCATGGGTGATCTTGGTGATGGGACGCGAGAGCTTGCGCGCGATGAAGTATGCCAAAACGAACCCCATGAGCAATGAGATGACCGTGACGATCAAAAGCTGCGTCTGGAGCACCTGTGTGGTCGCGTCCACGGGCGCGAGCGGCGAGGTGACCAGCAGGTAAATGGGCTCACCGCCTGCGGAAAGTTCTGCGCCGAATGCGGCGGTGTTGGCAGGGATATGCGGCGCCTTCATGGTGAACGAAACGCGCCCCGATTCACTTTCCGCCGTTCGGTCCAGCAGAATTTGCAGCTCGACGGCATTGATGTGCTGTTGCCGGTCGCTGCCGAACATGTCTGAGTTGGCGATGGTCCTGCCGGCTTTATCCACCACCATGATCATGACGCCGTTGCGGTAGGACAGGGTATTGCGCGCGTCGTCAAACTCTTCGGTCCCATATAAATCTGCGATCTGGTTGCCGATGGCGGCCACCTGCCGCAGCTTCATCTGTTCATAAAAAGCGCTTAAAAAAATGATTTGGAGCAGCCACAGCACCAGCATGATGCCTGCTGCGAAGCAGACAAAGTAGGCCCATAGCTTCCATTTGAGGCTTCTGGTATTCAGCCATTTGATCATGCGTGTTTCCCCCTAGGCATCCGCTTCAAATTTATATCCCAGCCCGCGCAGGGTGACGATAAATTCCCGGTATGGGCCGAGATTGCCGCGCAGCATCTTGATGTGTGTATCAACCGTGCGGTCGTCACCGCAGAAGTCATACCCCCAAACGTCAGAGAGCAGCTTTTCACGGGTGAGCGCAATGCCGCGGTTGCGCACCAGATAAAACAGCAGATCATATTCCTTGGGCGTCATGTTCACTTTTTGGTCGTCCACATAGACGTTGCGTCCGGCCATGTCAATGGTGAGGCCATCAAATTGGAAGTTCTCGCCGCGCGGCTGGCTGTCCGTTTGGGGCGCGTTGCGGCTCAAAATGACGTGTAGACGCGCCATGATCTCTTTGGGGGAAAAGGGCTTGACCACATAGTCGTCGATGCCAAGCTCAAAGCCGAACAGCTTGTCATATTCTTCCCCCCGCGCGGATAGCATCAAAACGGGAATATCCCGCATTTTTTTGATCTCTTTGCAGGCGGAAAACCCGTCCAGTTTGGGCATCATAATGTCCATGATGATCGCGTCGAATGCTTCATCCCGGCACAGGCGCACCGCCTCCATACCGTCGGACGCCTCCCGGACGGTATGCCCTTCAAATTCCGCATATTCGCGGATAACCTCGCGGATCTTCGCTTCGTCGTCTACCACCAGAATCCGGCCCATGGGCGACTCCTCCTTGTTTTTCGTAACATCAGTGTGCGTTGGTGATCCGCTCCTGCTCACTGGAGCGTTTTCGCATGCTGTATTTATTATATATCATAGCAGAGGAATGTGTCAAACGTGTGATAACCGCGCGATGATTGGATAAAATATCACAGTAGGGATTTTAGGTTACAGAAAATGGAATTGACAAATGGACAAGAAGTGTGTATAATAGAAAGGCGTGACAAAGCAGAGATATGCGGCGCTACCAAGGCGAAAGGGCCTGTGTGGGTATTCGTAAAACGGAACATGCTGCTATTATGGGGAAGGAGGCATGCCGGCATGGAAGGCAAAACGATCGCGCGAAACAAGAAGGCTTGGCATGACTACTTCATCCGGGAGACCTATGAAGCGGGCATCGAGCTGGTGGGAACGGAGGTCAAGTCCATCCGTCAGGGCAATGTCAATTTAAAGGACAGCTATGTTTCGGTGAAACAGGGGGAAGCCGTGGTTAAGGGGATGCATATCAGTCCTTATGAAAAGGGGAATATTTTTAATAAGGACCCGCTGCGGGACCGGCGTCTGCTGCTGCATAAGCGGGAGATCAATAAGCTAATTGGCGCTTCGCAGCAGCAGGGGTTTTCCATCATTCCGCTGTCCTTGTATCTAAAAGGCAACCTGGTGAAGATGGAGGTTGCTCTGGCACAGGGCAAAAAGAACTATGACCGGCGGGAAACGGTCGCCAAGCGGGATGCAAAGCGGGATATCGACCGTGCGATCAAGGAGCGCAACAGAGGATAATGGGGGCGTAAGGGCTTCGACGGGGATGTCGAAGGTGCAGGAGCGAGTAGTGGTGGGGCGCCACTGAAAAAGCCCTATTTTAAAATTAAACGCTGACGATTATAGTCTAGCTGCTGCCTAATTATGGCAGCTGTCCTGCTGGGAAGTACCGCGGTCTCGGTTTGGGCATCATGTAAGCGGTGAACGTGCGGCGGCAGATGCTCTCGTGCCGCCCATGCATCAGAGAGCTACCGGCTAGGTGCGTTTGCTTGTGGACTTATCTGGCCGGGAACTTTGACCACAAGCTGCACTCGGAGTGCCTGCTCCCAAGATGTTTTCGGACACGGGTTCAACTCCCGTCGCCTCCACCAAAATGCTTGAAAGCCGCGATATCAGCGGCTTTTATTTTTTTACCCACGATTTTTACACGATTTTGTTTAAGATTTGAACGGCGCGCTCCTCCTCGCGTGGGTAAAGATGCGCATATGTGTTCCATGTGATCTCAATATTAGAATGACCAAGACGGCGGGCAATTTCTTGGATGTTGATGCCCTCGTTGGCCAGCAGGGAAGCATGCGAATGACGAAAATCGTGGATACGGATGATGGGCAGACCCGCCATCTGTGCAAATTGTTTATTTTTGTTGGAAAGACTGGTGTCCCGCAGGCACGCGATCCCGCCGCAGATACGAAACTCCTCGCTGTATGTGTCCACCCGCATATGCCGTGCCTTGTGCTCTTTTAGGATGGCAAGAAGCGGGTCGGGTAGCTGGATGGTGCGATAGGAGGATTTATTTTTGGGAGGCGTCTCGCGGTCGGGCCCTTTGAGCTTTTGGGCAATGCTGCGCCGGACGTGCAACAGATTTCCTTCCAGGTCAGACCATTTGAGGGCGTTGATTTCCCCCTTGCGAAGTCCTGCATAAAAGGCAATGTTGAAAAAGACATAGTATCCCCAATCGTTTAAGGTTTTGGCGGTGTCCCGTGCGCAGGCAATGTATTGCTTGAACTGGTCAGGCGTGTAATAGTGAAGAGACGGCTGGCTGGCGGCGTCGTATGCATCCTTAAAATTCCCCACGTTTTGGAGCGGGTTTTTGGGAAGGTAGTCCATCTTCACGGCATAATTTAGCATGGCGCGCAGCTCTCCGAAGATGTTTTTGCGTGTTTTGATAGCAAGTCCGAGCTCGGAGATGGTGTGTTTCCACTGGTTGAGTATGGGGGCGGTCAGCCGGTCAACGCGGGTACTTCCCAATTGCGGGAGTACATGATGGGAGAGGATACGCTTGGATTTGTCCAGTGTCGTTTCACGCACCTCGTACTTTTTGGCTGCTATATATTCATCAAATAGCGCCTGTACAGTCATGTGCGTGCTGCCATGGCGAAGTGCCATGTATTCTCGCTGCATACTGGCTTCTAATGCCTTTGCTTCGGCGCTGCCATATACCACCCGTTCCAGCTGGCGGTTTTTTCCCTGTTGATCCACAAAATTGATGCGGACGCGGTACTTTTGCTGGCCGTTCTTTTTGCCTTCCATCTTATAAATGGGCATAAAAAATACACTCCCCTCTTGCTTTGTGGGAGTGTATATGATACAATCAGATTGCTAGGTTTGAGTGTATCATACACACTCTATTGCAAGTCCCACCCGTTGCAGCGGGTGGGGCTTTTTTTATTACTTTACAAGCAGTTCCTTTTCGATTTTCAGCACATCCGGCTGTGTAGGCAAAAGTTTCACGCCGCGCCTGATCATGCCTAATATGCGCCTGGCCTTTTTGGTTATCGTTTTTGCGAGGTTTTCGCTGGTTACCCGCAGATGGTTGCCTGCGATGGTATATTCTCGTTTTATGTACGCCTCTGATATGGGGAACATATCTTGTATTAAGAACACGCTTTCTTTCCCGTTATCCAGCTTTGCGATGTGCAGGATATCGCAGGGTTTATGGGCCTGTTCTCGCTTGTTCATGAGTGCCCGATACTTTTCCACTTTGCTGCTCATTGGAATGAACCAGTACAGTCCCGTTTTGTTGTCCCGAATGGCAAAATAGTGGGGCCGTTTCTCTTTCTTGTTGCCTTTTAGGTTTCTATCCGGAAAATCTTCAAAAAAACGGTCTGCAATGATATAAAATCCATATTCCGTCATGCGGTGTGCTTCCTCCATATGTAAAAAAACACTCCCCCAATTGTATTGAGAGAGTGTAACCCTGCCACTTTTATACCGCTATGCAGGTCAGCGGTAAACTTTCAACCCAACCACTTCTATACCGCATATTGGTCAGCGGTAAATTGTAGCTCGGCTACATACATAGTATATGTCGTTACACTCTTATTATAAACATTTTTGATGAAATTGTCAACCCCAAAGCAGTAAAAATGCAACTTTTTCTGCAACTCTGCGATGGTTTGCGAGTGGTTTTACATGCCCGCCATCACATCAAAATGGCGACGGTAACGGGTTGGGATATTGATGCCCACCACGTATCCAAGTTCGGAGAGAACGTGCGGGATGACGGCGAAGCCGTCCTTGTAAAACTGCGTGATGCGTCTGGTTTTATCGGGGATGCCCTTGTAGTCAGGCGGACATACAAATGTCCAATCTGCTCCGCTTTTATCCAGCACAATGCGAAAATATTGGTCAATTGTAAGTTCGCTCATACCAACCTGTTTGAGCAAAATGTAATGTTCTGGGCTATCGTCGATACTGCCGATAATGACGTGCCCTCCGTCATGGGAGATCAGCACCAGCAGGGGATCATCGGCACGTATGGCAGCCTGGATGGTTTCCGCATTGGGGTAGTAGATGATGTCCATAGAGCCCTCCTGTATCGGTATTTTTCTGTCATTCTGGCTTCGCTTTGTACACGTTTCACAAAGTTTCCATCCAAACTTTATGCAACATTACGGCACGGATTTCCAAGAATCTTGTTGATGGTTTGAATATTTTGGATTAAAATAAAAGTCAACAAAAAGAAACTTGGAAAACAACAAATAACTTGTATTAAAACAGATTTATTTGACCAACAAATCCAACAACTGTAAGCATGTCATTGTTAGAAATTTCGTTTTACCTGCTTCACAAGCCCGACAATCTTAACGCGCTGGAGGTCGGTATCTTCAAATCGCCGCACAGCATACATCGGATTGATGGACTGCAGCTCCACCCATGTGGGCCCGTATACCACCTTTTTTAAGACCCCTTCGATACCGTCGATGAGCGCAACGGCATAATTGCCGCTGTCCACTGAAGTCTGCTTCCGGATGAGGGCCAGATCGTCTTCCACAAACACGGGAGCCATGCTGTCCCCTTTGATCTTCAAATAGAAGTAGTCCGCCAAATTACCCGTAATATCTGGCAGGTATACGGCGGAGTATTCGTCGAAGGTCTGCTGAGCCATGCAGCCCAATCCAGCCGACACGTCTCCCACGACGGGGATCATGGCGAAGTCGCTGTCCGACACGGGAATCGTGTCAAGGTTTCCGCCGTCCTCCCATCCCATCAGATAGGCAGGGGTGGTGTGCAAGGCTTTTGCGAAAGCCATGATTTTAGATTGGGGTATGTCGGTTAGCCCTGCTTCTATTTTTGCAATGGAGGAGCGTGATGTATATCCCGTTTTTTTGGCCAATTCATCTTGTGAAATTCCTAACGCAATGCGTCGGTTCCGGATGTTTTGATATAGTGCATTCATATCTTTCACCGCCTCTACATGTCAATCATAGCATGATGTTTCTTAAAAGTCAACATTTTTTTAAAATTTTTCAAAAAGGTGTTGATATACATTCACCAATGGAGTATACTGTAGTTGTTGAATTTAATTCACGAAGGAGGGGATGGGATTGACAGACACTGAGTTGTTGCGGCGTGTTATCGCAAAGTCTGGCCTTAAGTACCAGTTTCTTGCCGCCTATATAGGGATTACACCCTATGGGCTGCAAAAGAAAATAGAGAATGAATCTGAATTTAAGGCGAGTGAGATTGACCGCTTGTCATCTGCGTTAAAGTTATCAAACGCTATGCGGGATAAGATTTTTTTTGCTAGGAAGATGAATGATATTCACGGATGCGCGTAAAAAAAACCGCCTGCCGGAGCAGGCGGGGGTGGGGATTAGTCACATAGCCTTCTGCAATTTATCGATTTCCTGTGAAAGGAACTTAACAGCGGATTTGAGCGTGGCAATGTCATCCTGCATGGAATCAATCACAGAGATATGCTTGATTTGATTCTGGATGGTTTTTTGGCCCTCTTTCAGCCATTGAATGGATGGGATGATTTCGTTTTCCAATGTGACTTTGACTTGTACAATTTCTTGTGTAAGTCGTTCGTCCATTTTAGTGATGCGGTTGTCCATTTTGAGTAAAAGCTCTAAAATCTTCTCTTCGTTATCCATATGTACGGCTCCTTTCGGCATGGTAGGTATAGTATAGCAGAATAGTGGGGGCTTGTCAATGTCTGGTTGGGTCGTCGCTGCGGCCCACGAGATAGTCCAGGGATACGTCAAAGTAGTCGGCGAGGGCGATGAGGACGTCTGCGGTTGGTTGCCGTTCTCCATATTCATATCTCTGATAAGCGCGTAAAGATAAGTTGACTGATGTAGCAATATCTTTTTGCAAAACATTCCGATCACATTTGAGTTGTTGTAGGCGTTCACTTAAAGTTGGCATGCCAAGCCCTCCTAAAAAAATAAATAAAAAGGGGTTGACGTGACCAAACGGACATGTTATAATAAGGCTAGAACATGACCGAATGGGCATGTTGAATCCACAAAGGGGACGGTGATATTGGATACGGTATTAAAAGAAACGCGTAAGAAAACAGGCTTAACGCAAGTACAAGTTGCGGAAAAAGCCAATGTTCCGATTCGGGTCTATCAGCGATATGAAGCAGGTGAGCGTGTCCCAAACGCCAGAACCGCGAAACTGATAGCCCGTGCACTGAATAGTACCGTGGAGGATCTATTCTAGGGTAAGAATACCACAAAGGATGACAAAAAGTCAAGCCACTAGATGTAGTGTTATTGGATGACAAAAAAGGAGGTGATAGCCATGGAAATTCATTGCGCACCGAGTGAAGCAGCGGAGTTTGTGAAGGAGTTATATGAGAAGGCCAAAAGACAGCATGTTGTTACATATAGCGATCAAAGCGGAGGGCGTGCTTGTGGTTCCGCACAAGGTGTCAGTGCTGAAGAGCTCAAACAAAACGCGCGTGAAATGTTGAATGGCGTAAGATAGTAATGGGACAAACCATACGATAATATGCTATACAGGAGGTGTTGGCGATGGTACACGATATTAACGATCCAAGCACTTGGGCATATCCACCACGGAATGATTACGATGAGATACACAAGGTTGGTAACACGACAATACGGCTTTATTACAATAAAGACGCCACACCTGAGAGCCGCCAGAAAATAGCAGATAACTGCTTTCGCATTCAGCTAGAAGCCTTGCGGCGCATCCGGAGGGAAGATCCGGACAGGTTTGATAAAATACTTGCGTCATTGTAAATGAACCGTACAAAAGACAACTCTTTTTTAATGATGAAAAGTTGGACAAGCCAGTATTGACTGTCGCATGAACCACCGGGCCGATGGAAGAATCGGGCAAGCTGAGGAGGGAGCAGATGCAGGATGAGAGGGAGCGCCGCGAGCTGGAGGATCCAGGATACTACCAATCCCCCGCAGAGCGCGCACGCAGGGGCCCCCGAAACGCGACAGCCGGAGGCTGCGTGTTTTGGGGAGAAGGAGGAGCCGACGGCTAGACGAGACTTTCGAGCTTGCGAGAAAGCGAGT
>CALYAO010000088.1 GCA_944393605.1 uncultured Clostridia bacterium | reverse complement strand
GCTGAGAATCAGGCAAGAAACAAGTTGTCAAATGGACCGCTGAGGGTGCAGTCAAATGTGAGAAATCACAGAGTATTCTGCAACGTGTTGGCATACGTCAGTTGCCGGGGATATGTTGGTATCCTGCAAAAGTGCACGGGCATGCCCGTGAATGCAAGGTGGCACCGCGGATAAGATGTCTTTATTCGTCCTTGACAGAATGGATTTTTCTGTCAAGGGCGTTTTTTATTGGCAAGAAGTATCACTCAGGGAGGAGCAAGACATGGCAGGAAAACGATGGCGAATCAAAGAACCCCCACAATGCAAACAAACCATTTTATCAATTGGAGGAGATCACAATGAAACAAAACAACGTCGAATTTGATACCTATTTTAAGGACTACCCCAATGAAGCCGGCTTTTTTGGCAAATACGGCGGCTCTTATATCCCGCCCGAACTGCAAAAGGCGATGGATGAAATCACCGAAGCCTATTTTACCATCTGCAAATCCAGCAAATTTGTCAGTGAACTGCGCCGGATCCGCAAGGAGTTCCAGGGCAGACCCACCCCCATTTCTTATCTGGAAAAACTGTCGGGAACGGTTGGCCACGTCCAACTGTATGTCAAACGGGAAGACCTCAACCACACCGGCGCGCACAAGCTCAATCACTGCATGGGCGAAGCGCTGCTTGCCAAGTACATGGGCAAGAAGAAGGTGCTGGCGGAGACGGGTGCCGGCCAGCATGGGGTGGCTCTGGCCACCGCCGCTGCATACTTTGGCCTTGACTGTGATATCTACATGGGCTCGGTCGACATCAAAAAGCAGGCCCCCAATGTTGCCAGAATGAAGATTTTAGGTGCCAATGTGATTGAGGTCACAGATGGTCTCGCCACATTGAAAGAGGCTGTGGATGCCGCTTTTTCGGCATATTGCCGGGAATACAAAGATGCCATTTATTGCATCGGCTCGGTCGTCGGTCCGCATCCGTTCCCGATGATGGTGCGCGACTTCCAAAGCGTCGTGGGCGTTGAGGCAAGAGAGCAGTTCCTGTCCATGACCGGCGAGCTGCCTGACGCCGTTGTGGCCTGCGTCGGCGGCGGTTCCAACGCAATGGGCATCTTCTCCGGATTCCTAAACGATCCCGTTGATATTTACGGGGTAGAACCCCTTGGCAGAGGCGCCTCTCTGGGGGACCATGCTGCCAGTCTGGCATATGGCAGCGAAGGCATCATGCACGGGTTCAACAGCATTATGCTAAAAGGGGAAGACGGCGAACCCGCCCCTGTTTACTCGGTGGCCAGCGGCCTGGATTATCCTTCCAGCGGCCCCGAACATGCCTTCTTGCGTGACATTGGCCGGGTCAAATACGATGTGGTAAACGACGAGGAAACCATCGATGCATTCTTTACGCTCTCCCGCCTCGAGGGCATTATCCCCGCCATCGAAAGCGCGCACGCCGTCGCATATGCAACCAAGCTCGCAAAGAAGATGGGAAAAGGCTCCATTCTGATCAATCTTTCGGGCCGGGGCGACAAGGATATGGATTATATCATTGAAAAATATGGGATTCGCTGATTGGGATGATTGGAATGCAAAAAAACGCGAATAAAAGAACGACGGTATGGCTTTGTACCACCGCCATGTTTTTGGCGCTGAATATCGGGCTGAGTTCCTTTGGGATCCCGGTGCCCGGCGGGCATCTATATCTAAACGACGTCGTCATTTGTATGGCAGCAATTATCTTGGACCCGCTGGCTGCCTTTCTTGTCGGCGGCGTGGGTGCATTTTTGGGAGACCTGTTTTTCTACCCGCTTCCGATGTTTGTGTCCCTCATCACACACGGGCTGCAGGCAGTTGTCATTTCGCTGTTTTCCCATTATGTGCTGAAAAAGCATCCGGTGCTCTCCTCCGGTATCGGCGTTACAATCGGGGCCATCATCATGGTCGTGGGATACTCACTCGGCCGGGCGTTTATCTACAGTACGCCCGAATATGCCGTTTTAAAGCTGCCCTATCAGATCCTGCAGGCGGGCGTCGGCGCCGTCGCCGGGATGCTGCTCTGTTGGAACTGTGGGATATCCAAGCTGTACCACCAACTGGTAATCGTAAAATAAGGAAACCAAAAAGCCCATACCGCTTGATTGCGGTATGGGCTTTTTATGCCTCTTTCTCGTCAAAATGAGGCGCTTTGCATGTTTAATCATCCCCACGGAGCAGGTTTTCCGCATAATCCCGCAGGCTCTCGAGGGAATTCACGCTGTCCGCCCGCTGAGAGATTTGATCCTGCACATAGTCGGGCAAGGAGTGAAAATAATCGTCCGCCTGTGCATCCTCTTCCATCAGCACATACAGATTTTCAAACTTTGGTTTCATGTCGTCATCACCTCCCCATTAGCATGCACGGCTGCGCAAAAAATATACGCCCATGCCAAAAACGGTTCGGACAGAAAATTCGCTCTTGCAATACCTGCCAAAAAGGCGTATACTGAGAGGGAAATACACATCACAAGGAGGGCGTTGTATGATTACATTTGACCGGTTCCCCAACGGCAGACGACACATTGTCACCATGAGCTATGACGACGGGCGAGACTTTGACCGCCGGCTGGTGGCGCTGTTCAACCAGTATGGCATTCGCGGCACCTTTCATCTCAATTCAGGCAAATTTGGTTTGGACGGCTATATCACCCGCGAGGAAGTCGCCCAGCTCTATGCCGGGCATGAGGTATCCGCCCACACGGCGCACCATCCCCGCTTGGAGCAGATGCCAGCGGCCTGTGCGGCCAAGGATATCATGGATGACCGCAAGACGCTGGAATCCCTTTGCGGATATCCCGTGCGCGGCATGTCCTACCCGTATGGTACCTACAACGACAGCGTTTTAAACATGCTGCCCTCCTGTGGCATCGTATATTCCCGGACTGTACATGCCACCAACGGCTTCCAGCTGCCCAGCAATTTCTTCGAGTGGCACCCGACCTGTCATCACCGGGATGCACTGGAACTGGCCAAGCCGTTTCTCGAGAGCCTCACCATGCCCTGGCGGGTTTGCCTCTTCTATATCTGGGGGCACAGCTATGAGTTTGACAACGACAACAATTGGGATTATATGGAAGAGGTTTGCCGGATGCTGGGAGGCCGGGAGGACATCTGGTATGCCACCAACATCGAAATCTATGATTACATCACGACCCAACGGCGGCTTCAATTCTCGGCGGATTGCAAAACCGTCATCAATCCGTCCGTTCAAACCGTTTGGATCAATGTGGACGGCGAAGCCGTGGAAATCCCCGGCGGTGCCACGGTTCGGCTGTAACATAGGCTCTTCGGCCAACGAATATGAAAAAGGCCCGGCCATTCGGCTTGTTGTCTTAAGGAAACAAAGAGGGACGACGGTAGCGTCGTCCCTCAAAACATTTCTGATCTCCCCGCCCTTTTGGCCGGGCCTTTTGATACCGCAAGCCGCGCAATGCGAGCCGGGAGCAACCTCCAAACGGCACACCGGCTTCCCTTGGCCGCCTGCTCACACAGTCTGTCGGGATCATTTCCGCGCGCCACAATGGCACAAAACCATCCCTATTCTTCCGGCGAAAAACGAGACAGATGCTCCTTGATTTTCGCAAAGCTCTCCGGGCTGATGTCATGCTCAATCTTGCAGCTGTCGTGGTATGCGGTTTCCTCATCCACGCCCAAGGCAATCAATGCCTTGGCAATCACCTGATGGCGCTCGTAGATGCTCTCAGCGATGGCTAGTCCCTTGGGCGTCAGAGAAATCGCACCCTCCTGGTCCATCTGGATGTATTCATCTTCCCGGAAGGACTTCATGGCCACCGAAACACTTGGTTTGGTAAAACCAAGATAGTTGGCAATATCAATGCTGCGGACATAGCCGCGCTGGTTCTTTAGGATTAAAATGGCTTCCAAATAATTCTCTGCAGATTCTTTGATCTTCATGGCAGTTTCCCCTTTTACGTCCCATTTCGTATAATAAGACCATTATACTACAGAAAGTTAGGGCTGTCAAACCACAAAGATGCAACCCCTATGAAATTTTTTTACAGAAAGTATTGACAGGAGAAGTTAGTTATGCTAAACTAACCTTTGGAGTTAGGAATAACTAACAAATGGATGCTTTGCCATATACGGGGGTAGACTATGATGCCATTAACACTTGCAAATATCGGTGAGGACAATATCATTCGGAAGATTGGCGGAAAACCCGAGGTCAAAAGACACCTTGAGACACTTGGGTTTGTCGTGGGGAGCAACGTGAAGATCATCAGCCAGCTTGGGGGCAATGTCATTGTGAGCGTCAAGGAGACACGCGTTGCCATCAGCCGGGAAATGGCCCAGAAAATTATGGTTTAACAGATGCAATTAAGAAATAGGAGGATAGAAAAATGAAGACATTAAGACAGGTGCAGGTCGGTCAAACGGCCACCGTTGTCAAACTCCATGGTGAAGGAGCAGTCAAGCGCAGAATCATGGATATGGGAATTACCCGCGGGGTTACCATTACCGTCCGCAAGGTCGCACCGCTGGGAGACCCCATTGAGGTCACCGTGCGAGGGTATGAACTTTCGCTGCGCAAGGCGGATGCGGAAATGATCGAGGTGAACTGATTATTTGTCTTTTGGTTAGTTGTGACTAATATTGAAGGAGAGAACGAAATATGAGTGTTACGATTGCCCTTGCGGGGAACCCAAACAGTGGTAAAACCACATTGTTCAACGCGCTGACCGGTGCCAACCAATTTGTTGGGAACTGGCCGGGCGTCACGGTGGAAAAGAAGGAAGGAAAGCTCAAAAAGCACGCAGACGTCACCATCACCGACCTTCCGGGGATCTACTCCCTGTCGCCCTATACGTTAGAAGAAGTGGTGGCCCGAAATTATCTGATCGGCGAGCGGCCAGACGCCATCCTAAACATCGTCGACGGCACCAACCTAGAGCGCAACCTGTATCTTACAACCCAACTCACCGAGCTGGGGATTCCGGTTGTCATCGCCATCAACATGATGGACGTCGTGCGAAAAAACGGGGATAAAATCAACACCGCAGAACTATCCCGTGCATTGGGTTGTGAAATCATAGAAATTTCCGCGCTGAAAGGTGACGGCGTCATGCAGGCGGCAGAGGCGGCTATCACAGCGGCCAAAACGGGCAAAACCGTGCCCATGCATACCTTCTCGGGCGCTGTGGAGCATGCCATCGCGCACATCGAAGAGGCCGTTTTGCACAACCTGCCCGAAGAACAGCAGCGCTGGTATGCCATCAAGATATTTGAGCGGGATGAGAAGGCACTTGCCCAGCTCGCGATCAACTCCGACACCATGGCGCACATCGAGAAGGACATCAAAGCAGCCGAAGACGAACGGGACGACGACGCGGAAAGCATCATCACCAACGAGCGGTATGTGTACATCGCGCAGATCATCAAAGCATGCTACAAAAAACGAAATGCGGGAGCGCTGTCCACCTCCGACAAGATTGACCGGGTTGTGACCAACCGGTGGCTGGGCCTTCCCATCTTCGCAGCCATTATGTTTCTGGTCTACTACCTCTCCATGGTCACGGTTGGCACCATGGCGACGGATTGGGCCAATGACGGTCTGTTTGGAGATGGCTACCACCTGTTTGGAATCGGCTCCTCCGCCTATTCGGAGGTCGCAGAGGAGTTTGGCGGCGCATCCGAAGTGGTAAACGGCTACATTACATACGCGGGCGAACACGGGATTGACACCGAAGCGGTGACCGCCGCGCTGGACACCGAGTCGGAAGACTTTGACCCTGCGGCCGCAGCCGAGGCGCTTGCGGCATTCTCCGAAGAGGCAAGGGACCTCAGCGGGGTTTCTTACATCGTTGTGGACGAGGAGACCATGGCAGATGAAGCGGTCACCGCAACCTATGACGACCTGCTTGCTGCGATGGAAGTCTATGCATCCTATGACTATACCGAACCCGACCCAGCCAGCTATGGTGTTTGGGTTCCGGGCATCCCCGTCTTGGTTGAAAGCGCCCTGACCGCCATGAACTGCGCTGACTGGCTCAGCGGCCTAATTTTAGACGGTATCGTCGCGGGTGTCGGTGCGGTGCTGGGCTTCGTGCCGCAGATGCTGGTGCTGTTCCTGCTCCTGGCCTTCCTGGAAGCCTGCGGCTACATGGCACGGATCGCGTTCGTGCTGGACAGAATCTTCCGGAAATTTGGACTCTCCGGCAAATCCTTTATCCCCATGCTGGTTGGCACAGGCTGCGGCGTCCCGGGTATTATGGCGTCGCGGACCATTGAAAATGACCGCGACCGCAAGATGACCATCATGACGACCACCTTTATCCCGTGTGGCGCGAAAATTCCGTTCATCTCCATGATTGCGGGCGCCATCTTCGGCGGATCTGCCTGGGTGGCCACTTCGGCATACTTCGTTGGGATGGCCGCCATCATCCTATCGGGTATCATCCTGAAGAAAACCAAGATGTTTGCAGGTGACCCGGCTCCCTTTGTCATGGAACTGCCGGCATATCATCTGCCCACCGTGGGCAGCGTCCTGCGCTCCATGTGGGAGCGCGGCTGGTCGTTTATCAAGAAGGCGGGTACCATCATCCTGTTGTCCACCATCGTGATCTGGTTCTGCACCTACTTTGGCTTTGTGGACGGTCAGTTCACCATGCTGTCGGAAGACCAGATCGATTCGAGCATCCTGGCGGCCATCGGCGGCGCAATCAGCTGGCTCTTTGCCCCCTTGGGCTGGGGCAACTGGCAGGCGGCAGTGGCTTCCATCACCGGTCTGGTCGCAAAGGAAAACATCGTGGGCACCATGGGCATCCTCTACAGTGGAACCGGAACGGTGTACGCAAACCTCGCAACGGCGTTTACCCAGGTCAGCGGATACTCCTTCCTGGTATTTAACCTGCTGTGCGCCCCCTGCTTCGCGGCTATCGGCGCCATCAAGCGGGAGATGAACAACGCAAAATGGACCTGGTTTGCAATTGGCTATCAGTGCATATTCGCTTATGTCGTGGCACTGATTATTAACCAGCTTGGGTCGTTCTTCCTCGGCACAGGCAATGTATTGGGTGTGATCGCCGCGGTGATCCTGCTGGCAGTGATCCTGTTCCTGCTGTTTCGGCCCTACAAAGAATCCAACACGCTGACCACCGGCGTAAAAATGCGGGCATAAGCGTCATGCGGCATGCCAAAGGAGGGATGACAGATGATTGCATGGCTGATGGAATATGGCGCAACCATTGTGATTGGACTGGTGCTATTTGCGGTTGTTGCGGGGATTGTCATCAAGATCGCAAAAGACAAAAAAAGCGGAAAATCCTCCTGCGGCTGCGGATGCAAAGGCTGCGCCATGGCAGAACATTGCCACAGCAAAAAATAAAAAAATAGACGGCCCCGCTGCACATCGTGCGGCGGGGCCTTTTTTATTCCCTTTTTACAACAGAGAAGCTAGGCAAACAATCCCATCCATTTTATATAAACAAAAAATTCTACATTGTATGAAACACATCCACATATCACCCGCATCGACGTTTGCCGCCCGATTACCGGATGGTTAACCGAAATGTCTCCCCATCCACCTCAAAGGTCAGAAACAGCGGTTTCTGCGACTCCTCCACCTCAGCCGGACACGCAATGAGATATTTGATGCCCTGTGTGGAGAGCGGATCAATGGTTGTAATATTGGCATAAGTGAAGCCCGTGGTGGAATCATCCACTACGGTAAAACCACTGTATGTATACCCATTATTATAATCTGCCGTGATCTTCAAAATCTCATCACAAGGCAAATTTTGCTTTGCGGTATTGGTCACATCCATATCCACACAGATGTATACCTTTCCCTGATCTGCGGCATAATGGGTATAAAATCCACTCGTGTCATCAGGCAACACATCATAGATGAGTTCAACACGATTGACTACAATCTGCTTGGCGTCTGTTGTCAGAACAGCACCTGCCTGAATGTCCGTAACCGGCGCCTCTGTTGGTGCGGCCGACTGTGTCACCGATACTTCCGGGCTGCTCATCCCCACCTCCACCTTCCCACTGCTGGGAATCATCTGCAAAATACCACAACCCGAACAAAGCAACATCATAAGCAACAACATCATCCCTCTCATACACCTTTTCATGCAAAAACCTCCCTCATTTTGACATCTAGTGAATGTCAACTTTTGCAATATTATACCATATAATGTGCCCATTGACAAGCACAAAATGTCAAAGGAGGCAAAAATGTTTATCAACAAAGCACCAGATGGCCGAAACAACCTGTGCGGCACCAATGTGATGCGTTTTCGAAAGGCGCTCGGCCTCTCTCAAAGGGGATTAGCAAACCAACTCCAGCTCATCGGACTGGACATCGACAAAAACGCCATTCAGCGGATTGAATCAGGCCAACGATTCGTAACAGACATTGAATTGGTATACCTTGCGACTGTATTTGATACGCAGGTCCAGACACTACTGGACGGTAATCCGTAAAAAAACAGCCTATCTGAGGGATAGGCTGTTTTTTTACCAAACGGATATCATACTGTGCCAAGCGCAACCTGTTCCAAACAAGGAGGAACAATGGCGCAAGTGATCTTGACAAAGAAAAATCGGAACAGGCATAACCTGTTCCGACGCGATGAAACGGTCCAAGAAAGATACCCGCTATAAGCGCGAGAGGCAAGGCAAAAGAAAAAAAGCCGAACCTAGAACGCGGATTGCGGAAAAGCCCCGCCCGACGGCGAAAGTTGCTGCCGTCGGGCGGGGTGTTTTGTGTCCTTTTTTATTTCCAGCTTTCAGTGCCGTCAATTTTTTCATATTCGTGGGTATTTGCCGCTTCAACAACATCCATATAATACCAGGCCGAAGGCAAAACGTCTGTAAACTGATGGATGCCGTCAACGTTATTATTTACGTATTCCGTATCCGCCTTTCTTCCGAGCATATTGTTTACAATCTTTGCAACAGCGCCGCGGGTTATTGCCGTATCGGGGCTGAAATTACCGTCACCGCTGCCCGAAATCCATCCGAGGGCCGCGGCGTCAGCAATGTCTTCTGCCGCCCAATGCTGTAGCGGAACATCGGCAAAGGATTCTGTGCCGTTCACCTCAATATCGGTAAATCTCATTGCAATGGCAGTAAATTCCGCCCTTGTGATTTCACCGTCAGGATCAAACACGCCGTTGCCTTTTCCGTTTATAATACCCATATTTGCAAGGGCGGCAACCGCGTTATAATACCACGAATCCCGACTCACATCATGAAAGGCGCTGTGTCCCGGCACATCTTTATCAAGAAGAAGGTTATAAAATATCTGTGCCGCTTCCGCCCTTGTCATATTGTTTTCGGGTCTGAATGTACCGTCGTCATATCCGTTTAGGTATTTAATGTGATTATCCGTTTCGAGAAGGCCCGCGACCCCCGTATCCGACGGGTTCGGAACAGACGGCTCACCTGACGGATCTTGCTCTTCCCCCTCTTCGTCTTCCTCGTTTGCAAGGTTCTCCGTCCACTTTGCATAAAGGGTAATGTTATTTGTAATCCTTGTTGTAAAATCAAACTTGTCGGTCAGATTTTCGTCGCTGTACCAGCCGTCAAAGGTGTATCCCTCTTTTTCGGGAGCATTTGGTTCCTCCGCCGCTGTATTAGATCTTACCGTTTGGCTTTCGACGCTGCTCCCTCCGTTTGTATCGAAGGTAACCGTATAAGACCTCGTTGTCACACTTCCACCGCCGGAGATGCCTCCGCCGCCTGTACTGCGGATATAAACGGTAACGACAGAGGTGATCGTGCCGCTTCCCTGGTAATTTTCATTACCCTCGCCGTCAAAACCGTCGTAGTTTATTGTAACAGTATATGTGCCGGTACTGTCTGTAATATCCTCAAAGGCAATGTCTTCGCCGTCTTCATTTTTTGCTGTAACGGAAATATTGGAAAGAGAAAGCTCTTCGTCGCCCAACACACCGCTGATTTCATACAGTCTGTCCGCGCTTAACTCCGAACCCCGGGAAATCCTTACATCTTCGGCCTCAACTGTCAAAGTAAGGGGGGTAACGGTAAGCGTACCGCTTTGTTTTACAATTTCGTAATTTTCCGTCACATCTTTATTTTCACTGTCTAAAATCGTGATTCGGTCAATCTCATTGAATTGCGTCCCCACATTTGTTACAGCGCTCTCTTCCGTCATCGTTACAGAGATTGTATGATTTTCCGCCAAGGTTGTTCCGCCTGTAAATTCAACGTCACTTATTGCAAGAGGCTGTGCGTCATAAACTTTACTGCTGTCGGCAGCCTTTACAAAAACGGGTTTCTTTGTAATAGAAACCGACGTTCTTTCAGTAAAGAACCGAATTACGTAATCATCGATTAAAGCCTCAATATAGCAGTAATATTCACCGCTGTCCGCCACATCTTTTACTGTATAGGAATTGTAAGAATCAGACTGAACAGCCGTTGCCTCAACTGCACCCGCCGGAACAAAATACCACTGGTAATTCTCAACGGTGAGGTTGTCAGTAAGCGCATAGGTAATATTATGCCCGTTACCGTCATATTCGCCGGTATAGCCGTTTAATACAACATCAGCAATAGAATATGCAGCATAATATGTTTTATCGCCATAATCGCTTGCTGCAATCTCATATACTCTTACACCCTGCAATAGCGCATCTTCATACCAGCCTGCAAAATCATAACCATCCTTTGTAACGTCTGTCGGCAATACAGCACCTATTCCGTAAGTATATTCTGTGATTTCACCGCTGTTTATGCTTCCTCCGCTTGTTTCAAAGGAAACCGTAAAGCGCATTGCCTCCCATACTGCATAAAGGTTAAAGTCGTTGTTTTCGGAATATATGTCACCGCCGGTGTATTCAACAGCTCCGTTTTCTGTGGTTGACCAGCCTATGAAGGTATATCCGTATCTTTGGGGGACCAAGTCGGATATGGTGGTATCTTCGCCGTGGACCTTTATTGAATTTTCGGGCATGTTGCCGACGTACTCCGTCGTATTTGCTCTGTAGGTTACAGCGTATGTGTTTTGTCCGATGCCTCTTATGGTTATAACCGTTGACTCGGTTATATTCATAATCTCGTAAGATACAGTGTTGCCGTTTGCGGACACTCTTTCCAAAAGAACACCGTTTGCGTAAACCATCATATCCGCCGTATTGTATCCATCGTCTACGATAATATCAAAAGCAAAGCTGCCGCCGTACTCCACCGGATTAACAGATGAAACATTTACGGTAAATCCACTTTGATTTTCGGGTACGGTTACATGATATGTAAGGGGAGTAAACATCGCCTCAAGCGCTAGATTGCTTTCAACTCCCATTGCAAAATCCCATTCGTCATTACCGATAAACCAACCCTCAAAGGTATATCCTGCCTTTAGGGGTGATATTGGTTTTTGGGCTTTTTCCGTGTATACCACATTTTCACTGTGGTATATTTCACCGTCAACAAGGTATGTAACCGTATAAACGTCCGCTTTCACGCCTTCAACTGTAATAACAGTGTCAGCCGTAATATTTTCAACGGTATATCTATAAACAGTTCCGTCTGATGTTCCGCTTACAAGTACCCCGTTCGCATATACTCTCATATCTTCACCGCTAAAGTGGTCTAAAATCGTAACGGCAAAGGTATAGCTTCCTCCGTAAGCTACGTTTGTGCTGTCCGTTGAGGCTACTTCATACCCTGTTCCGTTTTGTGCAGGAATAACGGT
>CALYAO010000087.1 GCA_944393605.1 uncultured Clostridia bacterium | reverse complement strand
GGACCCGTTTACGGGTAGTAAGTAACAGATGCATGGCTGGCAGGCCAATCAAAAACGCACTTGTGCGTTGCCAGTAGTGGATAGGGCTATGCCCGAAAATGAAATACCCCCCGTTATACGGGGGGATCATTATTGTTTTTTTCTAATTTTGTTCTCGCGATTGGCACCCCCGCGCGTCCGCAAAAGGGTTTTGAAAAATGAAACGATTGACGCTATCCGGGAAAAGCGGACGCGGCGGAAGGGCAAAGTCGTTTTTTCAGAATGGGCTCCGCAGGAAGAAAGCGGCTTGATGCCCGCGATCAGTATTTCGAGCAGGAACAAGAGGACTTTCAAGCGGCGAAAAATGGACAATGTCCAAACCGTTTACCGAAGCGCTGCATACGTTACTGGAGAAAAAGCGTTAAGCCGCACGGCTGTACGATTCTTTGATAGGACAGATGTGGAGGTTGCGGAAAGATGAGAGTAATCTATGCAGCAAAATACCTCGCGTTCTCAGAGCAGATAGCGCAGTAAAAAGATACCCGGCGAGGATTGGAGGAAGCGTCGGAAACCAAAAGCACCATGAAGTGCCGCATTTTTGAATTTAGAACGACACTGGAACAAAGTGCTGCATCCATCGACAGATATGTTTTTGAAAAGCATCGTTGAAAAAGCCATTATTGGGGAGGTATGGTTGGTGCAAGAGGAATGGCATGTGAAATCCATAAAGTCATAAAAAAACAGACCGTGCAATGCAAGCACGGCCTGTTGTATGTTTGGCAAAACTTATTTCAGGGTTACCTTTGCGCCAACTTCTTCCAGTTTCTTCTTGATCTCCTCGGCGTCGTCCTTGCCAGCGCCTTCCTTTACAACCTTGGGAGCGCCCTCAACCATGTCCTTGGCTTCCTTCAGGCCCAGGCCAGTGATCTCGCGAACAACCTTGATGACCTTGATCTTGTCAGCGCCAACCTCAGTCAGCTCCACATCGAACTCGGTCTTCTCTTCAGCCGCAGCCGCAGGAGCCGCGCCAGGAGCCGCAGCCGCAGCAACAGCCACAGGAGCCGCAGCGGACACGCCAAATTCCTCTTCCATCGCCTTGACCAGCTCAGACAGCTCCAAGACAGTCAACTCTTTTACCAGATCTAATACCTTCTGTGCATTCTCAGTCATGTTTGTATACCTCCGTAAATAAAATTTGAATTCATTGTGCCTGCCTCGGTGCAGGCGGGGACATTATTCGCCAGCGGCAGCCTTCTTCTCGGCGTATGCGTTCAGGACGCGCGCCAGGCCGCTGATGTTGCCGTTGGTGACATTGACAAAGCCCTGCAGCGGAGACATCATGCTGCCCAGCAGCTTGCCAATGAGCACGTCTTTGGACGGCAGGGATGCGAGGCTCTTGATTTCATCGATGGAAACCAGCTTTCCATCCAAGAAACCAGCCTTGATTTCCAGGTTTTCGTTCTTTTTAGCGAACTCCACCAGCACCTTTGCGGGCGCCACAGCGTCATCAAAGGACATCGCCAGAGACGTCGGTCCGTTGAGAACGGGATCCAGCCCGTCAAAGCCGATCTGCTGAGATGCGAACCGGGTCAGCGTGTTTTTCACGACCGTATACTCAACGCCAGCCTTGCGCAGCTCCGCACGCAGCTTGGTATCCTCTTCCACGGTCAGGCCACGGTAGTCCACCAGGACGCCCGCAGCGGCCTTCTGCATCTTTTCCGCGAGCTCTGCGACAATTTGCTTCTTCTGTTCCAGAATCTTTTCACTTGCCATGTTTTTCACCTCCTGGTCAGTTGCTCATTTGAGCATAAAAAAGGGATTTCCCTTTCGCAGACGACAGGGAAATCCCGCAAGCATACACGTTTGCGTTTTTTCCTCGGCGGGCGGCCAATGGCCTTTCAACAAAAGTACCTGCTGTCTGCGGAAAAATGAACTGCTATTACTATACTACAAAAAGAACCGGATGTCAAGGTTTTTTTTGGATCAGCCCAATTTCGCGGGGTTGATCTTGATCCCAGGCCCCATGGTGGATGCCACGGTGCAGCTCTTGATGTACTGTCCCTTTGCAGCGGCCGGCTTGGCCTTGATGATCGCACCCAGCAGGGTGTTGAAATTCTCGGCCAGCTTTTCGGCGCCAAAAGATGCCTTGCCCACAGGGCAATGGATAATGTTGGTCTTGTCCAGGCGATATTCGATCTTACCGGCTTTGATGTCAGCGATGGCCTTGGTCACGTCCATGGTAACCGTACCGGCCTTGGGGCTCGGCATGAGGCCTTTGGGGCCCAGCACCTTACCCAAGCGGCCCACAACGCCCATCATGTCAGGGGTCGCGACGACCACATCGTACTCAAACCAGTTCTCGTTCTGGATCCTCGGAACAAGCTCTTCGGCACCCACAAAATCGGCGCCTGCAGCTTCCGCCTCGGTTGCTTTCTCTCCCTTGGCAAACACCAGCACCCGGACAGTCTTACCTGTCCCATGCGGCAGGACAACCGCGCCGCGAACCTGCTGGTCAGCGTGACGGGAATCGACGCCCAGCTTGACATGCACCTCAATGGTCTCGTCAAACTTGGCCTTGGATGTCTTCACCGACAAGTCGAGCGCATCCTTCGGGTCATACAAGGTAGCAGTTTGTACCAGCTTGGCGCTCTCCTGATATTTTTTACCTCTCTTCATGCTTTCAATCCTCCTTGTGTGGTCAAACGAGCAAGATGCTCTCCCACTGTTTCAAAAACGGGTTAGTCTTCGACGACAATCCCCATGCTGCGCGCGGTCCCTGCAATCATGCGCATGGCCGCTTCCACAGAAGATGCGTTGAGGTCGGGCATTTTCTGTTCCGCGATCTGACGGATCACATCGGATGAAACCGTCGCGACCTTGGTCTTGTTGGGAACGCCCGAGCCGCTTTCAATCTTGGCAGCTTTTTTCAGAAGAACCGCAGCCGGCGGCGTCTTGGTGATAAAACTAAACGACCGGTCGGCATACACCGTGATGACAACCGGGATGATGAGACCGGCATCCTTCGCGGTTTTTTCATTGAACTCCTTTGTAAACTGCACGATGTTGACACCGTGCTGACCCAAAGCAGGACCAACAGGGGGCGCCGGAGTGGCTTTGCCTGCGGGAATCTGCAGCTTGATGTAACCAGCAACTTTTTGAGCCATGTTTTACACCTCCTCTATCGACAAATGTGGTAATGGCGAACTGTCTGCGCGGGATGTGCCTGCGCTCTGTTCTCCCACCGGCCGCACAGTATGCAGCCGTCTTTATTATCAAGGCGCATGTGCGCCTTCATAATCGTTTGCTTTAGTCCAGCGTCTCAATCTGGCCAAACTCGAGCTCCACAGGAGTCTCGCGGCCAAACATGGAAACCATAACGCGGGCGACCTTGCGCTCCTCGTTGATCTCTTCAACGACGCCGATGAAATCTTTGAGCGGGCCGTCCCCAACGCGGACGCTGGAGCCAACCTCGAAATCAATCTTCACCACGCGGCGCTCGATCCCCATGCTTTCCACTTCTTCCTCCGTCAATGCAACGGGTTTGGAACCGGGGCCGACGAATCCGGTCACGCCCCGCGTATTGCGGATGATGTACCAGCTCTCGTCCGTCATGATCATCTTGACCATGACGTATCCGGGATAGGTCTTCCGCATGACAGCCTTCTTTTCGTCCCCCTTGGTCTCAATAACCTCTTCCATGGGGACCCGGATGTCCTGAATCAAAGCCTGCATTCCGCGGTTTTCCACCGATTTTTCGATATTTGCTTGCACTTTTTTTTCATATCCTGAAAAGGTATGGATGACATACCACTTTGCACTCTCAGCCATACGAATCTAAAGGAGGAAAGAACCTCCCCTGCCTCCTTTGCCACAGAATTGACGGTCACAGGTCAGCCCAAAAACAGGTTGCGCGCCTGCGAAAAAATGAGGTCTAACACCGCCACAAACGCACCGACAAGAATGATGGCGGCAAGGACGACACCCGTGTTGTTCCGTACTATTTTAAAGGAAGGCCATTGGATCTTTTTCAGCTCACTCTTGATATCGCGGAAGAAGCCGGCGATGGCGCCAAAGAAGCCTTTTTTGCCCTCTTTTGCCTTCTTTTCTTTTTTCTCCTTCTTCTCCACCTTGTTTGTGTCTGCCAATCTTTTCACATCCTTTGCCAATTTGTGCCCAAAGTTACTTCGTTTCCTTATGCAGGGTATGTTTTTTGCAGAACCTGCAGTATTTATTCATCTCAATGCGGTCGGGGTCGTTCTTCTTGTTTTTCATGGTGTTGTAGTTTCTCTGCTTGCACTCCGAACACGCGAGGGTGATTCTCGTTCTCATTGCAAAGCACCTCCTAAAACTCGTAAAATCTCTTGTGGCAGCGGGTTCCATGCGAAAAAATCCGCGCAAAAAAAAAGACCACTTCTGCCTGGTTCTTATACTATACCACATTCGTCTGGCAACGTCAAGTCTTTTTTTAAAATATTTTTATTTGTATGGTGCGGGCTATCTGCCTGGTGGAATGCATATAATGGAATGCATAGAAATGGAATCAAAAAACGTGAATGGGAGTGACGGGAGCATGCAGCAGTATGTGGTGGCCTACGGCGGAGCGTGGTGGCATTTCTTTTTGAATCGGTCAGGTGCCTTGTGCTTTCGCAGAAAAGAGGGTGCCAGGTGGAGCGGATATGAGATCTTATTGCCGGGGATTGCGCCCGATTTTTCGGTCATCGCGCGGGAGGACCGCATCCATATCGTGTGCCAGGACACCGACGGGCGTATCTTGTATCTGCAATATGGAGAGGAAAAGTGGCAGAAGACGGTGGTGTATGAGAGCGGAGAAGGGGAGACGGCTTACCCCAAGTACTTCTTTTTGACCACTGTGGCGGGGTATCTCAATCTGTTCTATGTGCTGCGCTACAAAGGCCGGCCCATGCTGGTGCACCAGATTATGGGCATGGGCGGGACCAATATGATTGGGTATATCACGCCGTCTGAGCGCCCGTTTTGTGTGGTGGAGAGCGCAGGGACGGACCTTGCGGTATTTTTTGTGAACGCAGACGGCGTGCTGGGTCTGCGCAAGTATCTGTGGTCCAAGAAGGATTTTGCGGCGTTTGTGCCCATTCCGCTGGAAGCGGGGCTGGGGGTTCCGCATGCCATTCCGGCGAAGGACGGATATCACCTGTGCGGCGTGGTACAGGTGGATGGGGTGGATACGGTCGCATACGTCCGGCTGGGGCCCTCGGGGGAGGCAAAGCGGACGGCCACGCTGTATTTGGACGCCGTGGAGGGGTGTATTCCGTTGCTGCTGGATACCCGCGAAAAGCTGTATGTGGTCTGGAATGAGTACAACGGGATCTACTATGCCGCCAGCGCGGATGATGGGGCCTCGTGGGACAAGGCGGTACGTTTTATCAAAAATGATACCATCCCCGCTGTGCGGTATGCGGTTTCCTCTGAACAGCAGCAGCTGTTGTGCTATGGCTATGAGCGGGACGGGGACATCAGTTTGTTTTTGGCATCCGCCCTGCTGGAGGAGGCGCCCAGCAAGCGGCCTCCCAAAAGGGAGTTTCAGCCTGCGGGGCGGGACGTGGAGCAATTTGCGGAAGAGAGCGCCCATTTCACACGGTATCAGATGACCCGTTCGGAGGAACCCAAGTCCTATATTACCATGCAGAGCATCTATGCGGAGCTGTGTGCCTTAAAAGAGCAGGTTACGGCGTGCATGCGTGAGGCGAGCATGCTGCGGGACGGACTGGCATCGCTGGGGGCGTTGGAGGCCATGGTGCGGCAGGAGGCGGATGCGATGGCCGACCTGGAGGCGCGGATGAGCGCCATGGAGGCGGGGCCGACAGGCCCGGCGGCGCCGGCGCCGCCGGAGGGGGAATAGGGGGCGCATCCCTGCGCCCTCTCCCCTTCAATCATTTTTGTCAGCTATAAAATATTTACCGGGGCGATGCCTCCCCGGGGGTGCCCGTATTGCATAGGGGGTACCCTCTGCACGCCCCAGGCCTTCTTTTCCTTTGGAGGAAAAGAAGCAAAAGGCCACTGGGGGGGCGTTCCCCCAGCCCCCCCGTCCGCCCGCAGCACCCGCGGCCCCTGCCATACATGTTCTCTACAACACTGTTAGCTCAGCGCTCGAATATTGTAAAAACGAAGGAATATCAAATGTTCAAAATTATTGAACATTTTTCGGCAAAACAGAAATGGGCAATACGTTATCTTGTGTTTAACCCATAATATTGATAAAAATGAATGTATCTCAAACAAATTATCCAATCATATCATATAAATACTAAAAATTTAAGAGTAATATGTTTTTTATTCGAGAGCTAACCTAACAGTGTCGTAGAGAACATGTTTGGCAGAAGGATAAAACGCTGCGGGCTGCCAGGGGGTCCGGGGGATTCCCCCGGCGACTTTTGGCATGAAACGCTTAATGAAAGCAAGCGATAGCGCAGCTTGAATTTAGCGTTTCAGCCCATCGCCGGAGGCGATGTCTCCTTCTGTTTTCTTCGGAGAAAAAGAGGGCCTGGGGCGTGCAGAGGGTACCCCCTATGCAGGAGGAGTACCCCCGGGGAGGCATCGCCCCGGCAAATAGCCTACAAGGTATCTTAAAAAAATTCTTTGTCCCTTTTTTAGCACCAACCGTGCGCCATATTGGCGGTATCATATACTAGAACAACAAAAGAAGAAAAGGAAGTGGTTTGCATGGCATTTATCCCGAATCCGTCCCGAAAAAAACGGGAAGCACTTTATAAAACGGTGTATTTATCGAAAGAACTGCGGGATAAAATTGAGCGAATTGCCAAGGCATATGATACCAGCTTTAACAATGTGGTTGTCAGCATGCTGGAGGAATGCCTGCGGGATACGCAGGAATAAAAAAGGAGCATGCCGCGCGGCATGCCCCTTTTTTATTTTCGAATCATGGTTCCGACTCCGGTGTTGGTGAAGATCTCAAGCAAAATGGAGTGCAACACCCGCCCGTCGATGATATGGACGCGGCTGACACCCGTCTCAATCGCCTCTATGCACCCTTGCACCTTGGGGATCATGCCGCCTGCGATGGTCCCGTCCGCGATGAGCTGATCCGCCGTGTCGCGGTCCATCTCAAAGATGAGGCGGCCGTCCTTGCTTTTGACGCCCTCCACATCGGTCAGGAAGATGAGCTTTTCCGCCTTGAGGTAGGATGCGATCGCACTTGCCACCGTGTCGGCGTTGATGTTGTAGCTCTGCCCGCTTTTGTCCACGCCGATGGGCGCGATGACGGGGATGTATTCGTCGCTGGCAATGAGATCCAGGACCTTGGAGTTGATGTTCACGATCTTGCCCACATACCCAACGTCGATGGGATTGCCCTGTGCGTCCTCCGTGAGCGGTTCGCACTGGATCAGGCCGCCGTCGATGCCGCACAGCCCGATGGCGCGCCCGCCCTTTTGGTTGAGCAGCGAGACGATCTCCTTGTTGGTCTTGCCCACCAGCACCATCTGCGCAACCCGCATGGTTTCGGCATCCGTGACCCGGAGGCCCGATTCAAACCGGCTTTCAATCTGGAAGGTCTTGAGTGCCGCTGATATGTCAGGGCCGCCGCCGTGCACCACGATGGGGTGAACGCCGATGTATTTGAGCAGCGTGATATCCTCCATGACGGCGTTTTTGAGCTCGTCGCTGAGCATCGCATTGCCCCCGTATTTGACCACCACGGTCTTGTTGTATACCTTCTGTATGTAGGGCAGCGCCTCGATGAGGACGCCCGCCTTTTTGATGATCGCATCCATGCTTTCTGTCTGACCCATCATAGATAAAATCCCGCCTTTTCAATCCCTTCCCGTTCGTTCAATCCAAACAGGAGGTTCATATTCTGCACGGCCTGTCCCGCCGCACCCTTGTATAGGTTATCGATGGCAGAGCACACCACCACGCGGTTTAATCTGGCATCCACCACCAGCCCGATGTCCACAAAGTTGGAGCCCGCAACGTGGTTGGTTTCGGGGAGGCCGCTCTCATACACCCGCACGAAATACTCGTCCTGGTAGAAGTCCTGGTACAGCTTAACCAGCTCCGCCTGGCTGGCGGGCTGCTTGAGATTCGCATAACACGTCGCAAAGATGCCCCGTTTCATGGGGACCAGGTGGGGCGTGAAGGAGAGCCGGATGTCCTGGCCTGCAAGCAGGGACAACTCCTGTTCAATCTCGGAGGTGTGCCGGTGGGTGCCGATTTTGTATGCCTTCATGTTCTCGGTGCACTCACAGAAGTGGTAGTCCAGCGCCAGGCCGCGGCCCGCACCCGTGACGCCTGACTTCGCATCTATGATGATGTTGTCAAGGTGTACCATGCCGTGCTTCACAAGGGGCGCGAGGCCCAGGATGGAACAGGTGGTGTAGCAGCCGGGGTTGCCGACCAGCCGGGTTTTTTGGATCTCCGCCCGGTGCAGCTCAGGCAGGCCGTATACCGATTGGGCCAGCAGCTCGGGGGAGGAGTGTGCCTCGCCATACCAGGCCTCATAGACCGCCGGGTCGTTATATCGGAAGTCCCCCGAAAGGTCGATGACGCGCAGGCCGCGCTTATACAGCTGGGGGATGATCTCTTTGGATGCCCCGTGCGGCAGGGCAGTGAACACCACGTCGCACCGCTCGGCGGCCGCATCCGCATCCAGCTCTTCGCAAACGATGTCACATACCCCGCGCAGGTTCTGGTATACATCGCTGATTTTTTGCCCTTTGAACGTCTGGGAGACCAACAGCGCCAGCTCGACCGCGGGATGCGCTGAAAGGATGCGCACCAGCTCGATGCCCGCGTATCCGGTTGCCCCTAAAACCCCTACTCGAATCATGTCCGTTCCACCTCTCTGTCAAAACTGTGTATTATTATACAACCAAACGCATAAAAATGCAAGTATTTTTTTGAGATGAAGCAAAAATGAATGAGAAGGCGCATGTCGGGCGGTGAGACGGCCTCTTTGGCACGTGGAACAGCATATCCCACAAAAAACGAGGGTTTTTCGGGCAAAATGGGGAAAAACACAGGCGGCGCCGCCAAATTGGCAACGCCGCCTGTCTGGATTTACCGCCTGCTTTGGTACCGCGCCAGCTGCTCCCGCAGCTGTGCGGCATGCATGCCCTCATCTTCCGCGAATTCATAGAACAGCTTCTTTAGCGTCTCATCGTCCTCGGTGTGTTTGGCATACATCTGGTAGTCGCGGGTCAGTTCGGTCGCGTTTTCCCATGCGCGAAGCAGACGATCATAGGTTGTGATTTTGATATCCGGCTCCATGGAATCCTCCTTCTTTTTTGTAAGATTGGCTGTCAATGGTAGCATGCCCAGCTTGCGGCGCGGTATGCATGCCGCTGTGGCTGCATGTCCGGCACAGCTCGTATATTTCGGGATGTGCGGGGAAACAATATCTGGTAGAACTGGATGAAGGAGGACAATAGGCATGCAAGCGATCATCATGGCAGGCGGAGAGGGAACGCGGCTGCGTCCGCTCACATGCAGCCTGCCCAAACCCATGGTGCCTGTGTTGGGGAAACCGGCGATGGAATACAGCGTGGCACTGCTAAAGCGGCATGGCGTGACGGAGATTGGCGTCACGCTCGGGTTTCTGCCCCACAAGATTCGGGAGTATTTTGGGGACGGCGCACGGCTGGGCGTCCAAATGCGCTACTACGAGGAGAAGACGCCGCTGGGGACGGCGGGCGGCGTCCGTCAGGCGGCAAGCGATATCCATGACACCTTTTTGGTGCTCTCGGGGGACGCAGTGACCGATGTGGACCTCGCTGCGGCGGTCGCATATCACCATGCGAAGGGGGCGAAGGCCACCATCGTGCTCAAACCGGTGGAGGTTCCGCTGGAGTATGGCGTTGCGGTGACGGATGACGCGGGGCGCATCACGCGCTTTTTGGAAAAACCGGGCTGGAGTGAGGTCCTGAGCAACACGGTCAACACGGGCATCTACATCCTAGAGCCCGACGTGCTTGCGCTGGTGCCTCAAGGGGAGCTCTTTGATTTCAGCCGGGACCTGTTCCCCCGCATGATGGAACAGGATATGCCCATCTATGGCTACGTAACGGACAGGTATTGGTGTGACATCGGGGATTTGGGGGCATACCGCCAGTGCCACCGCGACCTGCTGGACGGCAGGGTGGACCTGCCCTTTGGCGGCGTCACCACAGGGGATGGCGTATACACCCAAGGCAAGGTTACGGTGGGCAGGGATGCCCGGCTGGGCCGGCCCGTCTTTCTGGGCAAGAATGTGGTGATTGGCCCGGGCGCCCAGGTGGAGGCATACAGCGTCATCGGGGACAACTGTGAAATTGGGCAGGCAGCAAGGGTGGAGGGATCGGTCCTGTGGGATGGCGTCACGGTGGGAGACCGTGCCGCCGTCCGCCAGGCGGTTTTGTGCAGCGGGTGCACGCTGGCGGAAGGTGCGCGGGTGCTGGACGGCGCAGCCGTGGGAGAAGGGACCGCTCTGGGCCGGGAGGCATCCGTGAACCCCGGCGTGAAGGTTTGGAACAACAAGACGCTTGCGGCGGGGGTTGCCCTCCGGGCCAACCTGGTGAGCGGGGAGCGGTATGGCGGTGATCTGTTCGCACACGCGCAGATGCATGGGGAGCTGAATGTGGACATCACGCCCGAGGTGGTTCTGCGGCTGGCGGAGGCCTATGCCGCCACCCTGCCTGCGGGGAGCAAGCTGGGCATTCTGCATGGCGGGGATGCGGAAAGCGCCATGCTGGCGGCGGCAGCGGCGGCGGGGCTCATGTCCACCGGCGCCGCCATGTACCACTGCGGGGAGGCCACCGAGGAGGCGGCGCGGTTTGCCGTGCACGCCTTTGGCCTGGACGGCGGCGTGTACCTCCATGCGGATGGCGCGGGGGTCGGCATCACCTTTTTGGATGAAAACGGCGCGGATTTGGGCAGGGACCATCAGCGCAAACTGGCGAACAGCTATGCGCGGGAGGACTATGTTCGCTATGGGCGTTCGGGGCTGTATGAGCCTGTGACGCTGCGCGGCGCGACCGATTTGTATATCAAGTATGTGCTGGACACCGCAACCGTCAAACGGCTGGGATACCGGGCGGCGCTGTATCTTTCGGATCCGCGCATGGAGGAGGTCCTCGACAAGATTGCGACCGCACTGGGGGCACGCTTTTCCTATGTGCCCGATGCGGAGCTGGTTGGGAGTACGGTGGTGGGGGATGGGATGGATTTCGGCGTGATCCTGCGGGATGGCGCCCAACCGGTCTACGTGGATGAGCAGGGCCGCCTGCTGTCAGACGATGTATTCTTTGCCATTGCCGTTCTCATCGCCATGACCGCCTATCCAAAATCGACGGTATATGTCCCGCCCCATGTGTCCGACCTTGTGAACTATGTGGCCCGGGAGCTGGACTGCAGCGTGATCCGCGTCAAGGACTTTATGCAGACGTTGGCACGGTATGACGGCGGCGTGAACGGCCTTTTGTATGCGCTCCTATTTGATAAAGGGCTGTCGGTCGTGCGGATGATGGAATTTTTACACTATAACGATCTGAAACTGTCAGGGCTCACCGAGCTGCTGCCCCAGCTGTACAAGCGCAAGGTGGATATCACCTGTCCCAATGCCAAGAAGGGGAAGGTGGTCAGCGGCCTGTTGAGTCAATGTGAGAATGTGGACCTCACCGACGGCATCCGGGTGCGGTATGACAATGGATGGGTGCTCATCCTGCCCGACCAGGCGGATGCGACCTGTCACATCGTGAGCGAGAGCAGCTGTGAGGAATATGCTGCGGAGCTGTGTGCGGATTTTGCGGAGCGCGTGAAAAAGCTGATGGAATGACAAAAAGCCGGGTGATACCCCGGCTTTTTTTGATTGTGATGCCCTCTCGCTGTCTGGTATTTAAAATTGGACGGGACAAAGCGTTTCGGCTGGATGGCGATCACGTTCATACACGCCGGCACGGCCCGGTGGTGCGCGCACTGTGAGCAGCAAAGCGGCCTGTTTTTTGGCAGTATGCTTACCGTTTGGGTGTATGGCATGCCTGCCGTTTGGACGATGCCATGGGGTAGATGGGTGTTATCGACCTGTTGGCGTCTCCTGTGCCAAGTTTTGTTCTGCTATGGGCTTTACCCGGTACAGCTTGAGGGAATTGAGCACCACACTCACCGATGACAACGCCATTGCCGCGCCCGCAAACGCAGGGGAGAGCAGGATGCCGAAGGCCGGGTACAAGACACCTGCGGCAATGGGAATGCCGATGCTGTTGTACAGGAAGGCCCAGAACAGGTTTTGGCGGATGACACGCATGGTTGCGCGGGACAGGCGCAGAGCGTCTACCACCGAAAGCAGGTCATCCCGCATCAGGAGGATGCCCGCGCTTTCAGCAGCGACATCGGTGCCGCCGTATACGCTGATGCCAACGTCGGCAGCGGCCAGCGCCGGGGCGTCGTTGATGCCGTCCCCCACCATGGCAACGGAGCGGCCTTCGGCCTTGAGGCGTTCTACCTCCTCTGATTTGTCGGCGGGGAGCACCTGTGCCATGTATCGGCCGATGCCTGCTTGCGCGGCGATGGCCTGTGCGGCGGACTCGTTGTCCCCCGTGATCATGGCGGCCGAAATGCCTTCCTGGGCGAGGCGGGCAACGGCTTGCCGGCTGTCCTTTCGGATGGTGTCGGACAGCGTGATGACCCCGGAGAGCACACCGTCCACCGCCAGGCAGAGGGAGGTTTTGCCGCCGGGCAGTGCCGGCAGGGCATCAAATGGGATGTGTTGGTCGTGCAAGAGAGCGGGCGTTCCTGCCACCACCTCGTGTCCGTCCACTTCCGCGATCACGCCGCGGCCTGGGATGGTGGTGGCGCCCTCTGCGGCCGGGATGTCCAGCTCCAGCGCCTGTGCATGCAGGATAACGGCGCCGGCGATGGGGTGCATGGAGCCCTGTTCCGCGCCTGCACACAGCCGGACCACCTCCCGTTCGGTTTGGCGCCCGATGGCCTGAACGCTGTCCACCCGCAGCCTGCCTTCCGTGATGGTGCCGGTTTTGTCAAACAGCACGGTGTCCACCTGGCTGGCCTTTTCCACCACATCCCCGCCGCGGTAGAGGATGCCGAGGGAAGCACCCCGGCCTGTGCCCACCATAACGGCGATGGGGGTGGCAAGCCCCAGCGCACAGGGGCAGGCGACCACCAGCACGCTTACAAAGACGTTGAGCAGAAAGGCCGCGTCCTGTCCCGCGACGGCCCAGAGAATAACGGCGGCTACCGCGATGACCGTCACGGCCGGCACAAAGATGCCCGAGATGGTATCTGCCAGCCGTGCGACGGGGGCCTTGCGGTCTTGCGCGTCAGTGACCAGCTTTAACACCTGGGCGATGGCGGTGTCATTGCCCACCGAGGTGGCACGGACGCGGAGCAGGCCATCTTTGCAGATGGTGCCGCCCGAGACGGTGCCGCCCGGCTCCTTGAGCACAGGCAGGCTCTCCCCCGTCAGCATGGATTCATCCACATAGCTGGTACCCGACAGCACCTCGCCATCCACCGGGATGCGTGCGCCCGGTTTCAGGAGGACAATATCCCCTTTTTGTACCTCCTTGGCGGGCAGTTTGACTTCTGCGCCATCTCGTTCCACAAACGCCTCCGAAGGGAGCATGGACACCAGCGAACGGATGGCCCTGTGGGCGGCATGCTTGCTGCGTTCCTCCAGGAATTTGCCCAGCGTCACGAGGGATAGCACCACAGCCGCGGACTCATAGTATAGACTGTGCACCAGGTGCACAGCATGTGTAACATCGGATGTAAGAATTTCCCAGGTGATATATAGGCTGTACAGCAGGGCGCTGGCGGTTCCCAGCGCAACCAGGCTGTCCATGTTGGGATGGAGCCGGATGAGATTTCGGATGCCATTTAGAAAAAAACGCCGCCCCACAAACAGCACGGGGATGGTAAGGATCAGCTGCGCGAGCGCGAACCGAACGGGGTGCAGGTCGGGCGACAAAAAGGCAGGCAGCCACAGCTGGAAGGCGAACATGTGGGACATGCCGATATAGAGCACCAAAAAGCCGCAAACCAACCCGACGATGAGCTCGGGCAGGGAAAATCGGCTTTTGGCTTCCTCCTCCTCTGCGCTTTGGGCCATCTCCGCGGTGTATCCCGCCTGTTGCACCGCCTGGATCAGCACGGTCTCCTCCAGATCCGCTGCTGCCGTGATGTTTGCGCGGTTGGTCGCGATGTTGACCGTTGCCGCCAGCACGCCGTCCACGTGGGCCAGTGCCCGTTCGCAGGCCGCGGCGCAGGCCGCGCAGCTCATGCCGCCAATTGCCAGGCGGACTTGTTTGGTTTGTTCCATACTACCCACCTCCCTTGTGGTTAGTATGGGTATCTCTGGGCCGCTTTATGCCTTCTGGTTTGGAATCATCCAGCCGTATTTGGCGAGGTCCACGCGGTAATCCGCGTTTACTGCAACGTGCTCCTGTTCCAGCAGCTGCTTTTGGACATCAATGCCGCCAAATGCGAATCCGCCGCTTAAATATCCGAAGCGGTTTACCACGCGGTGGCAGGGGATGACGCCGGGCTGTGGGTTGACGTGGAGCGCATACCCGACGGCACGGCTGCACCGCGGACGACCACACAGGCGCGCAATGGTGCCGTAGGTCGTAACTTTGCCGGGCGGGACCTGTTTTAAGACCTCATATACCTGCTCAAAAAATGTCATGATCATTCCTCCCATGTTGGTATTGTATCATATTGTTTGGCGGCTGCAAACCAATTTCATGTGTATTTTTTTGCAATTGGGAGCAAAAAATTGGTTTGCATAAATGCGTGGAATATGGTAAGATACTAGAGTAGGGAAGTGATTTTGTGGAAAAGGAGGGGACTGCCTGTGCTAAAACGGAAGGTATTGCTGCTGGGAATGCTGTTTGCGTCTGTGCTGTTGGTCTTTGGGTGCAGCGAGGGGCAGTCGGGGCTTGCGCCCTCTCCGGAAAGTTCTGCTTCCCGCCAGAATGTGACGTCAAAGGAGATCTGGTCCATCGGGGAGGAAATTATCTTTGACAACGGAACCCTTGTAGTGACGCAGGTGGAACGGTCTGCCGGGAACGTAGAAGAGACGCCCGAAGCGGGCGACGAGTTTGTGATCGTCACCGTCCGGCTCACAAATACGGGAAAAGATTTGCTGGATTATGGAACGCTTGGCTTTACGATGCAAAATGGCGCAGGGGAGGTCACGGAACCGGCCAGCAGCATGGTGGATGTGGATACCCATTTAAACGGCGGAACGCTGGCGCCGGGAGAAACGGTGGAAGGAACAGTGGTTTTTGTGCAGCCCATTGGCAGTTCGGATTTGGTGCTGCGTTACAAATTGCCCCAAAAAGGGGACGAAACCGTTGAAATCCAAGTGGCATAGGGCGGCTTGGAGCGGTTAGGATGGTGCCAAAGGGATTTTTGGCGCGATTTTAGGAGGGATTTTATGAAAAAAGCAGGTGGCATCCTGGGGCTCATTGGCGGTTCGCTGGGATTCATCTGTGCCATTGTGACGCTGGCCATCACGATACTGCCTTTTTGGGCTAACGTGCTCAGCGCGCAGCCGGCGATGGTTATGCTGTTGCTGGTCAATCGGGCGTTTCTCATGGGGAGCGCTGGATTGGTTTTGTCTATTCTGGCCATTGTGTTTGGTGCCCTGTGCATCGGAGCGAAGACCAAGGCGATGGGGATTATTCTGCTGGTGGTTTCTGTTTTGGCAGCCATCCTCAGTGCGATGCTGGTTGCGTCCCTCTTCGGCGCGATGTTGGCAGCGTTCTGCATGATTCCGGTGCTGATCGGTGCGATCCTGGCCATTGTGGGGACCAAGCCCGGTGTGGCGTAAATGTACATATCAAAAAAAAGAGCGCCCATAAGGGCGCTCTTTTTTGACTTCTAACAATAAAGCAGGAACAGCGAACCGTTCCTGCTTTGTCTGTTTGGGGGTTAGGAAGCGTATACGCTGACCTGCTTTTTATCGCGGCCCTTGCGCTCGAACTTCACCTTGCCGTCGATGAGGGCAAACAGGGTATCATCCCCGCCCTTGCCGACGTTCTCGCCCGGATGGATCTTGGTGCCCCGCTGACGGACGATGATGTTGCCGGCCAAAACAGCCTGGCCATCCCCCTTCTTAACGCCCAGGCGCTTCGCTTCGCTGTCCCGGCCGTTCTTGGTGCTACCAACACCCTTTTTATGTGCGAATAACTGGATATTCATGGAAATCATGTGTTACACCTCCTGCTCCTGAATGGATAAAAACGCGCTGTGCTGTGCGGCCAAATCACACAGGCTTACCCACAGCGTCTCAAGCAGCACCTGCGCCCCGTATGCCTCTTGGGATCCGAGAGAATCGGGCAGGACACATTCCGCGTATCCATCCCGCACCTCGTATCCAACCGAGATACCCACCACATCGGTCAGCCCGTTGATGGCGGCTAGTGTGAGCGCACTCACAGCGGCGCAGACAATATCAGAACCCGCTTCCGCAAAAGCGGTGTGCCCCTCTGCGATGAAGTGCACAATCTTGCCTGCCTGGTTTCTTACAAACGTAATCGTTGTCATGGTCAGCCGTTGATCTTTTCGATCTGAATCTTCGTGTAGGGCTGTCTGTGCCCCTGCTTTCTCGCATAGCCTTTTTTGGGCTTATACTTAAAAACAATGATCTTCTTTTGCTTCCCGTTCTTCAGCACCTTCGCGCTGACCGATGCGCCCGTCACATAGGGAGCGCCCACAGAAAGGCCCGACTCGCCGCCAACCGCCAGCACCTTATCAAAGGTCACGGCCGCGTTCTCCTCCTGGCCCAGCTTCTCGACAAACAGCACATCGCCCTCCTGGACACGATACTGCTTGCCGCCTGTTTCAAAAATTGCGTACATCTTCTGCACCTCCTCCACATCCTTGCTCACTGCCAAAGGCAGCCCATCTGGGCATTTGAACAGCGCCTTTTACACGTGGCTAACAGCTATTATACCATGATGTGTTTTGGATGTCAACTATTTTTTCGTCGTATTCCGCAATTGTGTGGGGATGAAAAATTGCTTGCTAATTCGATGGCATGTGTGTATAATATACAATAGGAATGTATATTATGCAGGAAAATGAATTTTGGAAAGAAACAGCAAACATCAGAATACAGATTGTGAGGGACGTGCATGGATATCCTGTTGCTGCCAAATCAGGAAAAGGATGCAGGGTACGCCGCGACCAGACAGGTGATTGCCGCGGTGGATGGCCGTGCGCGTCTGTTTTTGCCGGCAGAGCATGCCGCAGCGGGCTTGTGTGGGGTGGAGCTGGTGGAAGACATTGCCGGCCTTTTGCGGCCCGACTGCATCATTGTGCTGGGCGGAGACGGAACGCTGCTGGGTGCGGCGCGGGAGGTCATCGGATTGGACGTCCCCATTTTGGGCATCAATTTGGGACATCTGGGCTTTTTGGCGGAGGTGGAGCGGCAGGAGATCGCGCAGTGTGTGGAACGGCTGCTACACGGGGACTATGCGGTGGAGGCGCGCATGATGCTGACCGCCACGGTGGCACGGCCCGACGGCCGGACGGATACCATTGAGGCCTTAAATGACCTGGTCATCACCCGTGCGGCGTTTACGCGGCTGATCGACCTTGCGCTGTACGTGGACGGCAGCCTGGTGGACAACTATTCGGCCGATGGGCTCATCTGTGCCACGCCGACGGGATCCACCGCCTATTCCCTGTCCGCGGGCGGCCCCATTGTGGACCCCGCCGTGGATGTCCTGGTGGTGACGCCCATCTGTCCCCATAAACTGGATACGCGGACCATCATTGCGCCCGCGCACAAGGTCATTACGCTCCAGCTGGGGGAACGGTGCCGGGATTATAAGGCTATGGTGACGGCGGATGGGCAGGCGGGTGCGGACCTTTACTACGGGGATACCCTGACCATCCGGCGGTCGGCGCATGTCACGCGGCTGGTGCGGCTAACCGGTATGGATTTTTACGGCGTTTTGCGGAAGAAACTGCAGGGTGTGACCTGACAGAAGGAGTATGACACATGAAACAGAGACGGCAGCTTGCCATCCTAGAACTGATTACTCACAACAGCATAGAGACGCAGGAGGAGCTGGCGAGTCAGCTGGAGGCGCATGGTTTCCAGGTGACACAGGCCACAGTGTCCCGGGACATCAAGGAGCTGCGCCTGGTGAAGGTGCCCGACGAGCGGGGCGCCTATAAGTACGCGGTGCCCGACAACGCGCCGCTGGCACAGGTGGATGAAAAGCAGCGCGCCATCTTGGCGCAGGCGGTGCAGCGGGTGGAATTTGCGCAGAATTTGGTGCTCCTCAAAACCTTTTCGGGCATGGCGCAGGCGGCGGCATCTGTCATTGACGCGATGCACATCAAAGAGGTGGTGGGCACCATCGCGGGGGATGACACCGTTTTGTGCGTGACGCGGGACAACGAGCAGGCGGCCCTGCTCACCGGGAAACTCAAGATGATACTGGAGTGAGAGGCGATGTTAGAGAGCCTACACATTGAAAATATTGCGGTAATAGACCGGCTGGATGTGGCGCTGGGACGGGGATTTCACGTCCTGACGGGAGAGACGGGTGCGGGCAAATCCATCCTGATTGACGCCATCGGCATGCTGCTGGGCGGGCGTTCCGCCAAAGGGCTCATCCGGCATGGGGAGTCGCGCGCGCTGGTACAGGGGCTGTTTCGGGTGGATTCCCCAGACGCGGCCAAACGGCTTGCGCGGCTGGAGATGTCTCCTGATGAGGACGGCTCCCTTCTCCTTGCGCGGGAGCTGCATGCGGATGGACACACGGTGTGCCGCGTGAATGGGCGCATGACAACGGTGGGGGCCCTGCGTGCGGCGGGTGCGGTGCTGGTCAACATCCATGGGCAGCATGACAGCCAGGCGCTTCTCGATGAGACCACCCATATCACGTTTTTGGATAAGTTTGCGTGGGAGGACATCCGCCCCTGTATGCTGGCCTATGCGGAATGGTATAACAAGACGGTGTCGTCGCGCAAGGCGCTGGCGGCGCTCCAGATGGATGAAAAGGAGAAGCAGCATCGGCTGGAGGTGCTCACCTATGAAATCAATGAGATTGAGAGCGCGGGCCTCCGTGCGGGGGAAGAGGAGGAGCTGCTCGCCAAACGCGACCTCATCAACAATGCCAAACGGCTTACGGATGCGCTTGCGGGAGCCTTGGAGGCCTTAAACGGGGAGACGTCGGCCTATACTGCGCTTTCGGACGCGGGCCAGCGGCTGGCCGGCATTGCGGCGCTGGATAACCAGCTGGCGGCCATGGCGGAGACGGTTGCGGGCCTTGCGGTGGAGGCGGAGGAGGCCGCGCGGGACGTGCGGGCCTATCTGGAGGCCCTGCCGGCGGCGCAGGGAGACATTGGCGCCGTGGAGGACCGGCTGGACCTCATTTATACCTTAAAACGCAAGTATGGGGGAGACATTTCCCATATTTTGGAATATTATGAAAAAATTTCTGAGGAATATCGGCGCATCTCCACCAGCGACGCGGAGGTCAAGCGGCTAAAATCCGAGCTGGCGGGCTATATGCGGGGGTTGACCCAAGCGGGGGATGCCTTGCGGGAGGCGCGTCTTGCGGCGGCAGCAAGGCTTGCGGAGGCCATCCGGGGAGAGCTCGCCTATCTGGACATGGGCGGCGTCGGCTTTTCGGTGGAGGTGACGCCGGCCGCCTATGGGCGAACGGGCGCGGATGCGGTCCGGTTCTTGATTGCCACCAATCCGGGCCAGCCGCCAAAGCCGCTGCCTAAGATCGTGTCGGGCGGGGAACTGTCCCGCATCATGCTGGCCATGAAGTCGGTGCTGGCGGACAGCGACATGGTGGAAACCCTCATCTTTGACGAGATTGATACGGGCGTCAGCGGGCGCGCGGCGCAGAAGATCGGCAACCGCATGTGGGCGCTGGCGCGGAAGAAACAGGTGCTGTGCATCACCCACCAGGCGGCGATCGCGGCGCTCGCCGACCGGCATTCCCTGATTGAGAAGCACGTGGCGGACGGGCAGACCGCAACCACGGTGCGGGAGCTTACCGCGGCGGAGCGGGTGTCCGAAGTGGCGCGCATCATCGGCGGGGACAACGTGACGGATACCACGCGCGCGCAGGCGCAGGAGATGATCGCGCGGGGTGCGGCGGAGGCAGCGAAAGGGGGAGAGAACACATGACGGTTGCAGAATTGGTGGATGCGGCGGGCCTGGAGGTGCTTGCCGCAGGGGAGATGGATGTTGAGATTACGGGGTGTTATATCTCGGATCTTTTGAGCCTTGCGATGTCCCGTGTGGGGGAAGGGAACGCCTGGGTCACGGTGCAGACCAACATCAACGTGGTCGCGGTCGCGGCGCTCTCGGATGCGGCCTGTGTGGTGATTGCGGAGGGCATGGATGTGCCGCAGGAGGTGCGGGACAAGGCCGCGGCACAGGGCGTGAACCTGCTGCGGACGGGCAAGACCGCCTATGAGATGGCGAAAATCCTTTGACATTCGACAACCCGTTTTGGCAAATTATGCGTTCAAAATGCAGTACAATGGGAGGGACAAGCTGGGCTTGTGCCTCTTTTTTGACGGAAAGACGGGTGGATGGCATATGATTGTGGACGTCTATGTGGACGTGCTGTTTGTGGTCAATCTGTTGATGGATTATATCGTATTGTGGTTTACTGCGGTGCTGACCAAGACGCCCCGCCGGGAATGGCGGCTGTGGCTGTCCGCGGCGTTGGGAGCGGCCTATGCGGTCGGGATCTTCTTTGTGCCGCTGTCCTTTTTATATGGGCTGCTTGCGAAAGTGGCGGTGTCCGCCCTGTTGGTCTGGGCCGCATTCGGCTTTGGGATGCCCAAACGGTTTTTGCGCCTGTTGTGCGTGTTCTACGCATGCACCTTCACGCTGGCAGGTGTGGGCATGGCGCTGTTTTATTTCACCGACGTGGGCGCAAAGATCGGCGCGGTGGTCTCCAACGGCGTGTTTTACATGAACCTGCCCATGTATCTGCTGCTGTTGATTGCGGGCGTAGCATACGGGGTGCTGCAGGTTGCGTTTTCCTACACGCGCCGGCGGGCGGCCCGCGGGCGGCGCATCCTGCCCCTGGCCATCCTGCGGGGCGGCAGGTCGGTGCAGGTGCGCGCATTGGTGGACACGGGCAACCTCCTCACCGAGCCCAAGACGGGCTGGGGCGTGGTATTGGTGGAGTGGGAGCGGCTGCGTCCCCTCTTTCCCGATGGCATGGGCGGCCCCGGAGATGGCTTTGCGCTCATCCCCTATACCACCATTGCAGAGGGAGAAGGCGCTGTGGTGGGATTTGTGCCCGATGGGCTGATTCTGGCAGAAAAAAAGCCAGTCCCATTGACCGGCTTGTATGTGGGGATTTTAAACAAAACGCTGGATAAGCTGGGCGAGTACCATGCCATCCTGCCTGCACTGCCTGAAGAGGAACATTTGGATGTACATACGCAGTCATCCGCCGTGGCTTCATGATGCCCGGTGTACGCCGCTCCATTGGGGTGGCATTTTTTTGGCCAGCAGCGCGCATACCGCGCAGCTTAAAATGTCCCCCGGCAAGGTCATCAGGCAGCAGTGCAGCAGCAGCGCGAAGACACCGATGGGGGCGTTTACGAACCAATTGGATGCGATATAAAAATACACAAGTCCGATGGGATACAGGGCCGCAAGACCCGCAAGGCCCGCACCGAAGTACCGCAGGAAGGTCCGCGTTTTGGCGCGCTGTACCAGCCGCCCAGTCACATAGGCCGCCAGCACGAAACCACAGAGGAAGCCGAAGGTGGGCTGCGTGACATACCAGATGCCGCCGCCTTTGGTAAATACTGGGATGCCAACCAATCCAATGAACAGGTAGAGCCCGGCCGAGATGGCGCCACCGCGCGCGCCCAGCAGCATGCCTGCCAGCGCGACAAACAGCGTCTGAAGCGTAAACGGGCATACGGGGACGGGTACGCGGAGAAAGGCACCTGCCGCAATGAGTGCGGCAAACAGGGCGCATAATATCATCTGTTTGATGTTGGGACGAGAATGTGTTTGGTTGGTCAACTGGGTTTCCATAAGGGCCCTCCTTTGGGGATTGATAGGGGTATTTTACCATAGAAATGGCCAATTGTCAACTTAAAATAAAATATAAGTTTACAATTGGAGCAAAAGAAGCGCCCCTGGGCGTACCGGGGGCGCTTCTTTTAGTGCTGTGCAATGGTTTCATAGATCTGCTGCATGCGAAGCGCATCCTCCGCCATGACATCCCGCGATTCACAGATGATGGTGGGAGAGAGGTTACGCTCGTAGATGAGCTCTGCCAGGGGGGCAAATTCGGGGCCATACTCGGTGTCCTCGAAGGTGAGATGCCGTTTTTCGCCGCCCGCACCATACTCGATCTTGGAAAAGTGGGCATGGAAGACCGCCATGCGGTCCTGGCCCAGCCGGTTGGCCACCATATCGAGGATGGCGGCATAGTCCGCCTTGTCCTTGATGCCGCCCATGGTCCGGGCATTGAGGTGCCCAAAGTCCAGGGTTGGGAGGAGCCGCTCATCCACCGAGCACAGCGCCAGCACTTCCTCCAGCGTCCCCAGCTGGCCCAGCTTGCCCATGGTTTCGGGGCAGATGGTGATGTCGCCAAATCCCGCCTCATCCGCCGCCTGCACGGCGGCACGCAGGGTCTGGGTGGCGATGGCAAGCGCCTTCTCGCGGGACATCTTGCTGCAGGAGCCGCTGTGCACCACGATGCGCGTCGCACCCATGTTGCGCGCCGCTTCCAGGGTTTGCAGGATATATCGGACGGAGTTGTCCCGTTTTTCGGCCTCGGTGGAGGACAGGCTGATATAGTAGGGTGCATGCACCGAGAGCCGGATGCCGTTGGCGCGCGCTTCCGCGCCCAGCTTTTCCGCAGCGGGTTTTCCGATCTTAACGCCCTTGTTGCACGGATATTCGTATGCGCCGAGGCCCATGGCATGGAGCCAGGCGGGCATTTGCTGCGAGCTTTTGTAACCGGCATCGTAGAAGGCGACGGAATTGCCGGCGGGTCCAAAGATGGGTGGCATGAGACCAGCTCCTTTCGGGTTCGTTTATGTGGGTTTCCTATGCCGACGGTTGGTCTGTCGGGCCGTTGTTTCTATGCGGCCAAGCGAGTGCGAAACGCCGCTGAGGCTGCCGCTTTGGCCGAGGCGCAGCCGGGCATATACCGGCGGCAGGGGCTAAAAATTCAGGTAATTCTGGGTGAGGTAGGGGGCCGACTTGTCCCCAAACCAGACGCCGACGCCCAGATGCTCGTAGTCCCCTAGGATATTCTTGCGGTGCCCTTCTGAATTGAGCAGCATCTCCAGCATGCTGATGCCGTTCTGCGCTCCGTATGCCAGGTTTTCGGCGATGGACTTGGGGCGGAGGCCGGCGGCATGCGCCCGGTCCATGGCCGTCAGGCCTTCGGGGGTTTCGTGGGCAAAGTAGCCCCGTTCGGCCATATCGTGGCTGTGTGCCCGCGCAACCTCCGCCGCGCCGCTGTGCCATGTGCAGGGCGACAGGCCAAACCGCACCCGGATGGCGTTGGTTGCGTAAAAATTCTGCTTTTCGTAGCTATACCGCAGTGCGTCGGACGGCGTCCCAAAATGGCCGCCCAGCGCAAGTTCGGTGTCCTCGTCGATGATCTGGATGCTGGTGACGGTGGTATCTTGGAACGAATCATAGAAAAATGTGACATACTGGTGATCGTATAGATAGAGGCCGCGCTGCACCTTCCCCTCTATTTCTGGGGACTGCAGGTATCGGATGTTGCCCTTTGTGATACCATCCAGCGGCGCTTCAAGCAGGAGGTTGACCTCATCCATTGTGCTCCCAACGCCAATTCCCAGAAACTGTAAATCAGAAGCGTTGGTGTACAGGGCCACGACTCGGTCATCTGCGATGCCGATTTGGATATAGCTTTGATAATCGTCGGCATAGATATACCAAGTGAAACCATATTCGCTGGCAAGCAGCTCGGTCGCATCCCCAAATCTTCCCAGCACGGTGTCCAGGCTGTCTCCGATCCGGATATGCCGCCCGCCGACTGTGAGGTCGTCGGGGGCCGCATCCTGCGGAGTGCTAGAGGGGCCAGAGGGCCCAATGGGGCCATTTAGGCTGTTGTCAAAGGCGCATAGGACAGCCAGCGCCACAAGGAGCATGAGCAGAGTTTTTCGGATCATAGGCACCTCCAACCGCCATGCGGCCTGGATTGGATCAAAGCGTGATATGCTTATTGATATGAATTTGACCGCCAAAGTCCGCAACGGGCTTTATGGCTTTGTAAATCACAAAGGTAATGGCGCTGTCAATCAGGTGGTGCACCATGGTGAGGCCAGCGATGATGCCTGCCACGGCAAGCTGCCCGCCGAAGGAAACCGCCTGATCCATCCCAAGCATCTGGAAGCCAAAGCACCCCATCACGAGGGTCTCACATACCGCATGCAGCAGCATGGTGACCAGCAGGACGAGAAAAATGTTGGCATTTTTTTTCAGCATGTATGCCCCCACAAACGCAAAGATGACATGGGTCAGTGCGCGGAGCGCCACCTCGATGGTGGCGGAGAACAAAAATCCCACAAAGCTGCCAACCGCAACCAGGACAGCACATACCGGATTGAGAAACATAGACAGCAACACCGGAACATGGGATGCCAGCGTCATGGTGAAGTACGGCAGTGTGATCCGAAAGGAAATCATTGGAATGAAAATCGCAAGCGCGATGAGCAGCGCCGATAGCACCATGTTTTTAACGGTGATGGTTTTTTGTTGCATGAATAATATCCCCCTTATATGATCTGTAACCTTTTTTACAATCCAAACGTATGATAGCTATGATTTCATTTGTGAGGTGAACGGACATGAAAGAATGGCTGATGGACGCCGTCGTATTTTTTCTGCTGATTTACGCCGTTTTTGACCTGCTGCACCGGCTGGTGGGCTTCCTCTTTGATCTGGTGGGCGGATCTGCCCAAATGCGGCCCGTGGCCATGGTCTTTTCCGATAACAATACCGACGAGCTGGAGGGCCTGATCCGGGGCATTCGGCCCCGGTCGGGAACGCTGTATGTCGTGGACATTAGGACCGATGCAGAAGGGCATGCCATTCTAGAAAAATTGTCGAAAGAACTGGGGTATTTGCATGTCTGCTCCCCTGCGGAGGCGGAGCGCATTTGCTCCCATTAACGGGGCAGGCCGCCGCCCAGCATGCGCGGATGCTTCTCAAACAAAAAGATCAGGGGCATCCCCAGCACATAACATGCGCCCAGCTCTCCCAGCCCGATGGTCAGCATGTTGAACCAAAGCGCTCCCTCGTTGGGGGATGCGACATAGATGAGCGAGCCGACAAATACCGCGTTAAACAGCACAGGCGGCAGGGGCACCAGCCATTTGTGTCGCCGGAGCAGATAAGAGCCCAGAGAAGCAAGCAGGGTTGCCAGCGTTCCAAACACCTGATCGGGGATACCATACCCGCTCATTAGGTTGGCAATGAAACAGCCCACCGTCAGCCCTGGGATTGCTGCCGGCGTAAACATGGGCAGCACTGTGAGCGCCTCGGAGACACGAAACTGCACTGTCCCAAATGCCAGCGGCAAAATTGCCAGCGTTAGCACGGCGTATAGTGCGCCGATGAGCGCGGCAGTCACAAGAAATCTGGTTGTTTTCATAAGAATCCCCCTAGACAGCAAATGACCGGGACGCACACCGCCCGTCCCGGGATTTTGCATATATGTCATTGCTGTATTCTTTATTGTTCAAAATGAATGCCTGCATCCTTGGGAAGCGCTAGCCGGCATTCGGCCTCCATGCATTTGATGATACCGGCAATGGCCGGACATCCGGCATGCACCGGGAAGTGCTCTGCGGCATACTGGTACAGGGCGTTTACGCCCGGCTTGGACAGGCAGATTTCGAATGCGTCAAAGGTATCGCCGAGCGCTGCCATCATATTTCGGATGCTTTCACATGCAGAGTTTACCTGCACCGTTACGGTCATCTGATCGTCACTTTGGGCCTCAACACGGGTCATGAGACCGCAGACGCCGGGATCGATACTTACCTTTGTCATGTCAATGCGCCTCCTATGTATGATATAAAATTTGTCATGAGATTGGCTGCCTATTTGCGTGCAGCTGCGTGAAAACGGGGATGCATGCCGTATACGGCTTATGCTTCGGCATGCAGGATGATGCCGCCCCCCAGCACTTGGTCCCCTTGGTAGAAGACCACCGACTGCCCCGGCGTCACGGCCCGCTCCGGCGCGTCAAATGTCACGCGCACCCGATCATTCCCTGCAGGCGTCACCGTGCAGGCGCACGGGCGGCTCCGGTACCGCGTCTTGCATTGGCAGGAAAGCGGCGCCTCCAGCCGCGCAAAGGGCAGGAAGTTGAGCGCGCCGGCGGTGAGCCCCGCGGCATACTCCGCCCCCTTTTCCCCCAGGGTGACATCCCCGGTTTCCGCGTCAATGGCGACCACGAACATGGGCTTGCCAAAGGCTGCGCCTAGCCCCTTGCGCTGCCCGATGGTAAACCGGCCGATGCCGTCATGCCGGCCGATGGGATTCCCCGAAAGATCCAAAAACCGACCGGGCTTTCCGGTGGTCCCGGCATGTGCTTTCAAAAAGGCCAGATAGTCGCCGTCGGGGATAAAACAGATGTCTTGGCTGTCGGGCTTCTGCGCCACGGGCAGCTTCCAGCCTGCCGCCAGCTGCCGGACGGCAGCCTTCTCGTATGTACCCAAGGGAAACAGCGTCCGTGACAGCTGCGCCTGTGAAAGGGCATAGAGCACATAGGTCTGATCCTTTTCGTCCGCCGCCGCGCGATGGAGGGTATATCGGCCCGTTTCGGTCTGCCCGATGCGGGCGTAGTGCCCCGTTGCGATATATTCTGCGCCCATCTGGTCGGCAGCGGCCAGCAGCTCTCCAAACTTGATGCGGCGGTTACACGTCACGCAGGGGTTGGGTGTCTGCCCCGCAAGGTATGCCTGCGTAAAGGAATCCACCACCTCCCGGCGGAAGGGTTCCGCACAGTCCAGCACGGTGAGCGGGATGCCCAGCGCGTCACAAACCCGCGCCGCATCCTCGGCCCCGTCTTGCGCCCAGAGCCGGAGCATGACGCCCGTCACGTCATAGCCCTGCTGCACAAGCAGAGCAGCGGCGACCGCGCTGTCCACGCCGCCGCTCATCCCAACCAGTACGCGCTTCGCCATGGTAACACATCCTATCCTGGCTTATTCCGCTTCTTGGTGGCAGTCATGGCAGCAGCCACCGCACGCCTTTTTGGGCGTAAATTCCTTGCCCTGGCGTTTGTAGTAATCTGCGATGGCGGCTTCGATAGCCTCCTCCGCCAGCACGCTGCAATGCACCTTGACGGGCGGCAGCCCATCCAGCGCATCCATGACGGCTTTGTTGGTGAGGGCAAGCGCCTCGTCGATATGCTTGCCTTTTACGAGCTCGGTTGCCATGCTGCTGGTTGCAATCGCGGCACCGCAGCCAAAGGTTTTGAATTTGACATCCTGAATGATGTCGTCTTCAATCCGCATAGACATCTGCATGATATCGCCGCATTTGGCGTTGCCGACCTGTCCCACGGCGTTCGCGTTTTCCACCTCGCCCACGTTGCGCGGGTTGGAGAAATGATCCATGACCTTTTCACTATATAACATGATAAAACCTTCCTTTCTAAACGTCAATCCAAACTTATTTGTGCGCCTGCGCGTGATACAGCGGGGACATCTCCCGCAGCCGCTGCACGATTTCCACCAAGGCCGCCACCGTGGCATCCATCTCTTCCATGGTGTTGTCCTCTCCGATGGAGAGGCGGAGCGACCCGTGTGCGATCTCATGGGGCAGTCCAATGGCCAGCAGCACGTGGGACGGGTCCAGCGACCCGCTGGTGCACGCCGAGCCCGAAGAGGCGGCGATTCCTTTAAAATCCAGGCTGAGGAGCAGCGACTCCCCCTCAATATACTGGAAGCAGAAATTCACGTTGCCGGGCAGCCGCTTCGTGGGGTGCCCATTGAGGCGAACGTCCGGGATGCGCGCGGGGATCTCCGCGATGAGCTTGTCCCGCATGGCTGAAATTTTGGCAGCCTTCCCTGGGATGTCCGCCGTGGCAAGTGTGATGGCTTTTCCGAGCCCCACGATGCCGGGGACGTTTTCGGTGCCGGCGCGCCGGCCCGATTCCTGCCCGCCGCCGTATAGAAAGGTATCCACCTTCACGCCCGAACGAATATACAGCGCCCCAACCCCTTTGGGGCCGCCGAACTTATGCGCCGAGAGGGACAGCATGTCTACGCCCAGCGCCGCGACGTCCACCGGCGCCGCGCCGATGGCCTGTACCGCATCGGTGTGGAATAAAACCTTGTGTGCCTTTGCGATTTCGCCAATTTCCGCGATGGGCTGGATGGTCCCGATCTCGTTGTTTGCCATCATCACGGTGATCAAGATGGTGTCCTCCGTGATGGCGGCTTCCACGTCCGCCGGATTTACCATTCCGTATTCATCCACGGGGAGGTAGGTCACCAAAAAGCCCTCTTTTTCCAGGGCCGCCAAGGTGTGGAGCACCGCGTGGTGCTCAATCTGTGTGGAGATGATGTGGTTGCCTTTGTTCCGGTGGGCATATGCCGTGCCGCGGATGGCCCAGTTATCTGCCTCCGAACCGCATCCCGTAAAGTAGATTTCGCGGCTCTTTGCTCCAATCGCGGCGGCAACCTGGTCCCGTGCGGCTTCGATTGCGCGCTTGGATTCCCTGCCCAGGCTGTATATGGAGGAGGGATTGCCATATTGTTCCGTCAGATATGGCATCATTTCCGCCAACACCTCGGGCTTTAGTTTTGTAGTTGCACTGTTGTCCAGATAGATTTCGGTGCTCAAGTCTTCCACCTCACTTTATAATGTATGATGGTACCATTATACACCATAATGCCCCATTGTTCAATTGAAATTTTACCTAATTTTGTTGAAAATTATCCACAAATTTTCTACCATTCCGTTTGGACGGCCCTTGCCTGCAAAAAAAGTTGGGAGGATACTTGACAAGCGCGGCAGCTTTTGGTATAGTAGCTAGGTACGATGGTTTCAAAACTGAAAACACCGTATTGTGCAGAGTAGGTCAGGACGCGTTAAGTGACAGGGGGACGGGAAGTTGCCGCCTGTACGAAAAGCCCGTATGTGCGTGGGCTTGCGGTGTCCGGACCGCATTCCGCTGTCACAATAGGGGCACCTTTTGTGACACACCAAACCGCCGTTTGGCGGAAATTTGAAAGGGTGTGTTTTTTTGATGTCAAAAAACAAAACAAAGATCCTGGTCCTGATGGCGTTGTTCATCGCTTTGAGTCTGGTATGCCGGATTTTGTCATTTCAGACCCCCATCGCGAAGATCAGCTTCGGCTTTGTGCCAAATGTGCTGTGTTCTATGATGCTGGGGCCGTGGATTGGCGGCATTACGGCGGCGCTGTCCGATGTGGTGGGGATGCTGGTGTACTCTCGCGGCCTGCCCTACTTTCCCGGGTATACGCTGAGCGCAGCGCTGTATGGCATTTCGTATGGGCTGTTTCTGTATGGCAGGGAGAAGAGCTACCGGAACATCATACTCTGTATCGTGCTGCAGACGCTGGTGATCGAGTTGGGGCTGGGAACGGTTTGGGGCTATCTGTATACCGTCTTTTTCACCAACAACGCGCCGCTTGGTCTGCTCACCATTTTGGGAACGCGGGCGGTTCCGGCGCTCATTATGCTGCCGATTCAAGTGGTGGTCACCAAGTATCTTGCCAAACTCATGGAGCATACGCCGTTTTTGGAGCGGGTTAGCTAAATGATGTGATATATTCATAGAACGTCGGATCTGTGGGTCTGGCGTTCTTTTTTTGGACATGTTTGCTGCATCCCCGCTTGGCTTTATTTTATATGCCGGATGGCAGCCGGGGCATATGGGCGCAAAAAAAGTTCATATGCAGTCTGTCCCCTCCATATACATGGGAATGGAGATGGAAAAAGGGGAGGCAAAGCCATGAAACAATTTCTAAAAGACAACTATATCAAACTCCTGTTGTTGCTGTTCATTGCACTTTTGTTTGTGTTTTGGGCACGGGTGCTGGCGGCACAGGTGGAAAAAAACAACTATTTTGACAAGCTGGTCACCAATGAAGACCGCATTCATGCGTTGACCTACTTCGGCTGGGAGGTTGCGCCCGAGCTCGTGGAGGAAAAACCGGTCACCATTCCTGAGACGTTTGACGACACCTGGCAATCCTACAATATGCTGCAAAAGGAGGCAGGGTTTGACCTCACCAAATACCAGGGCAAGGAGGTCATGCGCTATACCTATCAGCTGCGCAATTTTCCCATGCAGGTGGATCAGCCGGTCTATGTCAACATCCTGGTCTTTGAAGGGCGCTTGATTGGCGGAGATTGCATGGTGACAGACTTACAGGGCTTCATGTTGCCGCTGGATCCCAAGGCACATACCTGAGAAAAGCCCAAAATACGATATACAAAACGAATAGACAGCCCGGCAGAGCAAAGACAGCGGTTTTGTGCCGCTGCCTTGGCCCTCGCCGGGCTGTTTTTTTGCCCCTGCCCATCCCGGGCGGACGGGGATGGGCAAGGCCGTTCTCTGCTCGCTGGGAAAGGTGCGGCGCCGCCTGCAAATGGATGGCGGGACAACGGGCGGGATATACAGAACGCCGTCGGCAGGATGAACCAATCCCGCTTCGGCTTCATATAGTATACCAGTAGCAGTTCACTTAGGCGGAGCCCGGCGGAATTGCGGGCGAGATACGGGTGATGTTACAGGGGTGCTTCGGGCGGTGTGCGGAGCCCTGTATCCTATTTGGCGAGGTGATAAAAACGTGGAGAGTGAACAATTGGTCAAGCTGTCCGACCTTCCCATTGGGGACAGCGCAAAGATTGTGGCAATACATATTGACGACGGCATCAAACGAAGGCTGTTGGATTTGGGTATGGTACGGGATTCCAGGGTACGGGCGCTGGGCAAGAGTCCGGCCGGAGACCCCATCGCCTTCGAGGTGCGCGGCGCGGTCATTGCCCTACGAAACGACGTATCGTCCAATATTTTGGTAACTCGATGATGCCAGCTGCCCCATTTCCGATCCGTACATAGCGGCAAATGGGGTATTTTTTTATCGGATAGCGGCAGGTTGGGCCGCGGGAAAAGAAAAAAGGGAGGTGTCCGATTTGGCGGAGGAAAGGGAGTATCGGGTCGCGCTGGTGGGGAACCCGAACGTTGGAAAAAGTACGGTTTTTAATCATCTGACAGGACTCAAGCAGCATACCGGCAACTGGACAGGCAAGACGGTGGCGGGCGCATATGGCGCCTGTGTGCACCATGGCGTGTCACTTATGTTGGTGGACCTGCCCGGCACCTATTCGCTGCTGCCCCATTCCAAGGAGGAAGAGGTGGCGCGGGATTACATCTGTTTTGCCAATCCCGATGCCACGGTCATCGTACTGGACGCCACCACCATCGAGCGCAACCTCAACCTCGCGCTGCAGGTGTTGGAGGTGACAGATCGGGTGGTTTTGTGCGTCAACTTGATGGATGAGGCTCGGCGCAAGGGCATAACGGTGGACTGTGCGGAGATGAGCGAGATCTTTGGGGTGCCGGTGGTAGCGACCAACGCCCTTGCGGGAGAAGGGATGGATGCGCTGCTGGATGCGGTGGTGGCAGTGGCACGAGCGCCGCGTGGGGCAGGCCGCCTCGCCATCCCGTATCCCAATTACATAGAAACCGAAGTGGAACGGCTGTATGCGAAGACCGGGTCGCGTTGGGTGAGTCTCAAGCTGCTGGAAAACGATCCTGTGACGGTGGCGAGCATTGAGGCGCATGGGACGGTGGATCTGCATGATCCTGATTTGGCCCAAAGTCTATCGGAGGCACGGGAAATCTTAAAAGAACATGGCATCTCAGAGAAGGATTTTAAAGACAAGGAGGTGGAGTCCTATTACGCCTTCTGTGAGGATATTGCGACCCGAACGGTCACCTATAACAACAAAGAATACAACCTGCGGGACCGCAAAATTGACAAATGGCTCACCTCCAAATCCACAGGCATCCCCATTATGCAGTTATTTTTGGGGGTTATCCTGTGGCTCACCATCGTGGGTGCCAATTATCCGTCCCAATGGCTGTCCGCCCTGTTATCGGGTATACAGGACCAGCTGTCCGCGCTGCTTGTCCACCTTGGTGCGCCCGTGTGGCTGCATGACGTTGTGGTGCTGGGCATGTTCCAAACGCTGGCGTGGGTCGTATCGGTCATGCTGCCGCCTATGGCCATCTTTTTTCCGCTGTTTACCCTGCTGGAGGACTTGGGATATCTGCCCCGTATCGCATTTAACCTGGACAAATGCTTTTGCCGCGCCTGCGCCCATGGCAAGCAGGCCCTCACCATGTGTATGGGGTTTGGATGCAATGCGGTTGGGGTGTCGGGCTGCCGCATCATCGATTCCCCCAGGGAGCGGCTCATTGCGATTTTGACCAACGTCTTTGTCCCGTGCAATGGGCGGTTTCCCACCATCATTCTGCTGTCCACCATCTTTGTGGGCGGCGGGGTGGCTGCGTGTTTGCAGCCTACCGTTGCTGCGCTTGCGGTGCTGCTGGTGATTCTGCTGGGCGTCGCGGTTACCCTGCTCGTATCCCGGCTGTTGTCCGCCACGCTGCTAAAGGGCTATCCTTCCAGCTTCGTGCTGGAGCTGCCGCCCTATCGGAAACCCAAGGTCGGGTCCTTGCTGCTCCGTTCCCTGCTTGATCGGACGCTGTTTGTGCTGGGGCGGGCAGTTACCGTCGCGGCACCCGCCGGGATTGTGATCTGGGTGCTGGCAAACGTTGTGGTGGGAGAACAGAGCCTGCTGGCGCACTGCGCTGCGTTTTTGGATCCGCTGGCACGGCCCTTCGGTCTGGATGGGTATATCCTCATGGCATTTGTGCTGGGGCTGCCCGCCAATGAGATCGTCCTCCCCGTGCTGCTGATGGGGTATCTATCTCAGGGCGCACTGGTGGACATGGAAAACCTTTCGCTATTACATACCCTCTTTGTGGAAAATGGATGGACGCTGCTCACTGCGGTCAATGTCATTCTGTTTTCTCTGATGCACTTCCCCTGCGCTACGACGCTGCTCACCATCAAAAAGGAGACGGGCAGCCTGAAGTGGACATTTGTGGCCTTTTTGCTTCCCACATTGGTAGGCCTGCTCGTGTGCCTAATAACGACACAGACAGTCAACTTGGTGCGGTTGTTTTTATAGGGAATGCGTCTAAAATACCATATTTTGCCATGTATCCGTCGCGGAAAGGATTGACCGGATGCAAGCCCGAAAAAAATTTAAAAAATACTTGCTTTTCTGGAAATTTTGGCGTATACTGTGTACAGAATGAAAAAAGGAACATCCATATTGCTGTTGTGGTAGGGTAGGAGATTGCTCGCAGGGTGATTTCTGCCCTATTTCCTATTTTTGGACAGAATTGATTTGGGATTGGGGGACACGGGATGAGAGCAGTGATTACTGTGATTGGAAAAGATAAGGTTGGGATCATTGCGCGGGTTTCGCGGGAGCTGGCGGAACTTGGCGTCAATATTCTGGATATTTCGCAGACCATCATGCAGGATCTGTTTACCATGACCATGCTGGTGGACGTCTCGGGCTGTACGCGGCCGTTTGGAGAGCTGGCGGGTATCTTTTCGGCTGTCGGGCAGGAGCTGGGGCTGGATATTCGTATCCAGCATGAAGACCTGTTCCACTCCATGCACCGCATTTGATGCAGGAGGGACACCATGCTGAAAAACACAGAGATTTTAGAAACCATTAAGATGATCAGCGAGGAGCACCTGGATATCCGGACCATCACCATGGGCATCTCGCTTGCGGATTGTGCCAGCGATGACCAGAAGACGCTGTGCGACCGCATCTATGACAAGGTGACAACCCGCGCGGCGCATCTGGTGAAAACCGCGGAGGACATCCAGGCGGAATATGGCATCCCCATCATCAATAAGCGCATTTCGGTGACCCCCATCTCGCTGGTGGCTGCCAGCGTTCGAAACGCATCGGATTATATCGCGGTGGCGCGGGCGCTGGACCGGGCGGCGGAGGCCACGGGCGTCAACTTCATCGGCGGATTTTCCGCGCTGGTGCACAAAGGCGCGACGGACAGCGATGAACGGCTGATTCGTTCCATCCCTGAGGCGCTTGCTGTGACCGAGCGGGTCTGTTCTTCGGTCAATGTCGCCACCACCAAGACGGGCATCAATATGGATGCGGTCGCGGAGATGGGGCGCATCATCAAGGCAACCGCAGAACGCACGGCTGTGCGGGATGGGTTTGGCTGCGCCAAACTGGTGGTGTTTGCCAACGCGGTGGAGGACAACCCCTTTATGGCGGGTGCGTTCCATGGCGTCGGTGAGCCCGAAACGGTCATCAACGTGGGGGTCAGCGGCCCCGGCGTCGTCAAGTGTGCGCTGGAGAAGGTGAAGGGTGCGGAGTTTGGGACGGTGTCTGATACCATCAAGCATACCGCATTTAAGATCACGCGCATGGGCCAGCTGGTCGCGCGGGAGGCGTCCCGGCGGCTGGACGTGCCGTTTGGCATTGTGGACCTGTCGCTCGCACCTACCCCCGCCATTGGGGACAGTGTGGCGCATATTTTGGAAGAGATGGGGCTGGCACGGTGCGGCGCGCATGGGACCACGGCGGCGCTTGCGCTGCTCAACGATGCGGTGAAGAAGGGCGGCATTATGGCGACGTCGTATGTCGGCGGCCTGTCGGGCGCCTTTATCCCGGTCAGCGAGGATGCGGGCATGATTGACGCCGTGACGTGCGGTGCACTTTCTTTGGAGAAGCTGGAGGCCATGACCTGTGTCTGTTCGGTGGGGCTGGATATGATCTGCGTGCCGGGGGATACGACGGCGGAGACCATTTCTGCCATCATCGCGGACGAGGCCGCCATCGGCACCATCAACAATAAAACGACGGCAGTCCGCATTATCCCCGCGCCCGGCAAACAGGTGGGCGATACCGTGGAGTTTGGCGGCTTGCTTGGGACGGGGCCTGTCATGGCGGTCAGCTCGTTTGACAGTGCGGCGTTTATCCGCCGCGGCGGGCGCATCCCCGCCCCCATTCATAGTCTGAGAAACTAGCAATCCAGGATGGACAAAGGAGAAGAAGGTGATTTTGTGGATACCGTGATTAACAGCATCATCGACATGGAGCATAAGGCGCGGGAAGTGGTCGAGGCTGCAAAGGCGGAGCGGGAGGCAATGCTGGAGGAGACCAAGGCACACTGCGAGGAGCTGCGGGCTGATATTGTAAAGCGGCAGGAGCTTCGGCTTTCAAAAATCGCGGACAATGAACAGCAGATCATCGACACCAAGCTGGCGGAACTGACAGCGGACAACGAGAAACGGCTTGCGGCGCTCAAAAAACAGGCCCAAGAGAACCAGGACCGATGGGTGGAGGAGATCTTCGCGCGCGTGGTTGGCGGTGAGGATCGATGATACGGGCCATTACGCAATACGGCGCGTCGCATGCAAAGATCCGCGTTATGGAGGGGCGCCTGCTCAAAGCGGCGGATTACCGTGCGCTGATGAACAAGCAGTCGGTGCGGGAGGCTACGGCCTTTCTCAAGCAGGAAACCTGCTATGCGGACGTGCTCGCGGACATCAATGAGTATGACATCCATCGGGATGAGCTGGAAAGCCTGCTCAATTTGGATTTTCTGCGGGATATTCAGAAAATCTACCTGTTTGAAAATGGTACGAACCGGGCATTTTACAAATATGTCTTTATGCGGTATGAGATTGAGTTGTTAAAACGCATGCTGCGCACCATTGACGCGGGGCATGCGGTGGCGGACGAGATGCTCATCCCGCCGTTTCTGAAAGACCACATTTCCATCGATGTGGACGGGCTGCAGGGTGCATCGAGTATTCGGGAATTTATGGAAAAACTGCGCGGCACCCGGTATGAACGGGTGATGGCGCCGCTGCTCCATATGACAGAACACCAAAACCTGTTCAGCGTGGAGATGACACTGGATCTGTATTATTTTGAGCAGGTTACGCGGATGCGGGATGCGCTCAAAGACAAACAGGACCGGCGATTGCTTCAGATCTCCATGGGCAGCGAGGCGGATTTGCTCAATATTCTGTGGATTTACCGGTGCAAAAAATATTACAGCATTCCCAAGGAAATCATCTATGCCTTTGTCATCCCCAATGGGTACCGGCTGAAACAGGCCGATATCCGGGCGATGGTGGATGCCCCCAATGAACAGGCGCTTACAGCTATCATCGCGCAGTCGCCTTATCGGGCCGCTTTTGACAAGGGCGCAGGTAGGTTTTATGAACATAGTTACGACAATTACGTTTACTGGATGCACAAAAAGCTGTCGCAACAGCATCCCTTTTCCATCCTGTCGGTGATTTCGTATGCGCACCTGAAACAGATGGAGATTAAGAATATCACCTCCATTGTCGAAAGCATCCGCTACGGGCTTTCCCCCTTGGAGATGGAAGAGTTTGTGATTGGGCTGCCGGCGGGCGGCGAGATATAACCAACTTTCATGGCGAAAGTCAAAGGAAGTGATCGGTGTGGCGATTGAAAAGATGGAACTGGTCAGCTTGGTGGGACCTGTGCGGGAATTCGACCGGGTCGTGGGCACCTATTTGACCAGCTGTGACATACACATTGAAAATGCGCTCTCCATGCTCAAAAACGTCCATGGCCTGTATCCCTTTTCGGACGGGAATGAGGCGGCGGAGCTGCTGGGGCGGCTGGGCAAGCTGCTGGACGCCGGCGGCATTGTGCCCGAAGGAAAAGGGCCGCCCGCAGAAAAGCTCCCGCTGACAGAGATCGCCGAAATCATTTCGGCGGCGGAGACGCGGCTTTCTGAAAATGAAGCGCAGTGCAAGGCGTTGGCAGATGAGCAAACGCAAGTGGATCAGGTGATTCGTCAGTTGGAGCACATGCTGGGAGTTGATATCAACCTGGACGAGCTGTTTGGGTTCCAGTTTGTAAAATTCCGGTTTGGGCGGCTGCCCCGTGCTGGGTACAAGAAGCTGCGCAGTTATTTGCAGGATATTGACGCCTTTTTTGTGGAGGGAGAAGTGGACCAGCAGTATATCTATGGGGTCTACTTTATGCCGGCGGATGCGGAAGAACGCATTGATGGCATTTTTTCCTCGCTGTACTTTGAACGGATCCGCATTTCGGGCGAATCCCATGGTACGCCGCTGGAGGCCTATCATGCGTTTGTAAAAAAACAGGAAATGCTCGCAGAACAACGCTCGGCGCTGGAGAATCAGGCCCGGGAGTTGGTGCGGGCGCAGGAAAGCCAGCTGATTGCGGCCTACAAGTCCTTAATACAGCATCAGCGTGCGGAGACGGTCAAAAAATATGCGGCGCACACCCGAGAATCCTTTTATGTGGTTGGCTGGGTGGCGGAGCGGGATGTGGAACACATCAAGCAGCAGCTGGCAGACGAACCTGACGTGATTGTCGTTGAGGAGGAGCCTGACATCATCAAGACGGCCTCCCCGCCGGTTCGGCTGTCCAACCGTCGCATCTTCCGCCCGTTTGAAAGTTTCGTGGAGATGTATGGTCTGCCATCCTATGAGGAGCTGGATCCGACGCCGCTGTTTGCCATAAGCTATGTGTTCCTGTTTGGCATCATGTTTGGTGACCTGGGGCACGGGTTGGTCCTTGCGGTTCTGGGCTTTTTGTACTATTTGTGGAAGAGGGCGGACATCGGTGCGATTGTCTCGCTGGCGGGCTGTGTGTCTGCGGTATTCGGCGTTTTGTATGGCAGTGTGTTCGGCAACGAGGAGATCCTGCCCGAGCTAGTGCCCAATCTGGTGCTCATCCAGCCCATGGAGGAAATCAACCGCATCCTCATCCTGACGGTTGGGCTGGGGGTCGGCATCATCTTCCTGTCCATGTTTATGAACCTCATCAATGCGATCAAAAACCGCGATTGGGGCCGGTTTTGGTTTGACCAAAACGGGATCGCGGGCATGGTGTTTTATGGCTGTGTGCTGGTGCTGGCGCTCTCCATGGTGCTGGGCTTTTCGGTGAGTACGCCGGTTTTGGCCATCGGTATACTCGTGTCGCTGCTGGCGATTTACCTAAAGGAGCCGCTTTCGGGCCTCATCGCAGGGGAGAAGGACTGGATGCCCAGAGATCTTGGGGATTATCTGCTTGGCTCCTTCTTCGAGCTGTTTGACATTGTGCTCACCTTTGCAACCAACACCATCTCCTTTGTGCGACTGGGTGCCTTTGCGCTGGCGCATGCGGGGATGATGAGCGTGGTATATATCTTTGCGGATATGACATCGGGTGTTGGCAGCGTTATCGTGCTGGTGCTGGGCAATATCCTGGTCATGGGCCTAGAGGGCTTGGTGGTCGGTATCCAGGCACTCCGGCTGGAGTTTTATGAGATGTTCTCCCGGTTTTTTGCGGGGGAGGGCAGGCCGTTTGTCGGGGTTGGTCAGCTGCGCTGACGGCTGCTAGAAATTGATGGAACAGAAGAACAATTGGGAGGGATCATTTATGGCGGTAAAGATCATTGGTACATTGTTGGTACTCAGCATCGTGGTTCCGTTTGGCATCTATTTTCTGACGAAAAAGACGGAGCGGAAGTCCCGTGTGCTGCTGTTTACCAATATCGGCACTTTTTTTGGCACTCTGTTGTGCGGCACGTTTGTGCTGTTTTCCACGGGGGTTCATGCGGCTGGGGCGGCGCCGACGGGTGGTGACCTGGGTGCAGGGCTTGCGTATCTGGCTGCTGCGCTTGCAACCGGCATGTCCTCGGTTGGCGCGGGTATTGCGGTTGCGGCCGCAAGCTCCACGGCGCTGGGCGCAATTAGTGAAAACCCCAAGCTGATGGGGAAATCCCTGATTTTCGTGGCCTTGGCAGAAGGGATTGCGCTGTATGGGCTTTTGGTTTCCTTCTCCATCCTGGCCAAGGTGGTTTGATTTTCCCCGCGGGAGGGAACGGACATGAAACTGTATTTGTTAAGTGACAACGTAGATACCCTGCACGGCATGCGGTTGGCTGGCGTGGAGGGGGAGGTGGTGCACGAGCGGGATGCGTTCGCGGCCGCCATCGCGCGGGCGGTGCAGGACAAAAGGATTGGCATCCTGTTGGTCACCGAAAAGCTGTCCGCGGATTTTCCCGATTTGGTGAAGAACGCGAGACTTCGGGGGAAAACGCCGCTTTTGGTGGAGATTCCCGACCGGCATGGAAACAGCAAAAAGTCGGACGCGATTGCCGCCTATGTGCGGGAAGCGGTGGGCATCCGGATATAGCGGATGGCCGTAGATTCGGGCGAGGCGCCCATGGAAGGGATGGATGACAAATGCTCTCTTCGGAGGAAAAATTGCAGCATTTTTCGGGGATGATCTTTGCGGAGGCGGATGCGCAGCGGAAACAGATTCTTGCGCAGGCGGAACAGGAATGTGCCGCCATCCGGGAAACGTTTGAAACCGATTGCTTGGAGCGGGCCTATCAGACCATCCAGAAGAAGATTGCAGGCATGCAGAAGGCCTCCAATGAGACGGTGGCGCGCATGCAGCTGGAGAGCCGCCAGAAATTGCTCTCGGAGCGGGAGCAGGTGGTAGAAACGGTCTTTTTAGAGGTCAAAGCCCGCATTGCGGCCTATCAATCCACAGAGGCATACCGTGCGCTGCTATTTGAAACAATCTGCAAAGGCATGGCAGAGACGGGCGCTGGCGCAGGTGCGGTGGTCTATTTGGACCATACGGACGCGGGCCTTGTGGATGCGGTCAAGGCGGAATTCCCTGGTGCCGTGGTAAAGTTGCTGCCGGCAGACGATGCGGTGCTGGGCGGCGCACGGGTGTATGCGCCCGAAAGCCGTGCGCTGGCGGATAATACGCTGGCGCTCCGGCTGGCGGAGGAGCGCCGCCGGTTTTTGCAGACGAGCGGGCTCTCACTGTAAGATGGGTGAACATGGTAGCATGGGAGTGAATGGTATGGAACAGGTTAGAGGAACCATAGACGGGATCAATGGCCCGGTGGTATACGTGACGGGGTCGAAGGAGTTTGGCATGCTGCAGATGGTGCATGTGGGCCGAGAAGGGCTCATTGGTGAGGTCATCGGCGTGCAGGCGGATAGCACCATTGTGCAGGTGTATGAGAGCACAACGGGGCTGACGCCGGGCGAAGAAGTGGTCTCGACGGGCATGCCCATGTCGGCGACGCTTGGGCCGGGCATCTTGGGCAATATCTTCGATGGCATTGAGCGCCCGCTCCGGGTGCTGGAGGCCAAAAGCGGCGCGTTTTTGGACCGGGGGCAGAATACCCATGCGATTGATTCCGCGCGCAAATGGGATGTTACTGTGACTGCCAAGGTGGGCGATACGGTAAAACCAGGGGACATTATTGCAACCGTGCCCGAAACCAGCCTCATCACCCATCGGGTGATGGTGCCTGACGGTGTGGCTGGCCGCGTGGAAACCGCGGTGCCCGACGGACAGTATACGGTGGAGGAGCCGCTGCTTTCGGTGCGCGCTGACAATGGGACGGTACATACCGTGACCATGCAGTCCAAGTGGCCCATCCGCACCATGCGGCCCGTGGCAAGGCGCATGCCCATCTCCCGTCCCCTCGTGACAGGGCAGCGGGTGATTGACTCCCTGCTTCCCATCGCAAAGGGGGGGACGGCCGCGGTGCCGGGCGGTTTTGGTACGGGCAAGACCATGACGCAGCATCAGCTTGCCAAGTGGTGTGATGCGGACATCATCATTTATATTGGGTGCGGCGAGCGCGGCAACGAGATGACACAGGTGCTGGAAGATTTCCAGAAATTGGTTGACCCAAAATCGGGCAAGCCGCTGATGGACCGCACGGTGCTCATCGCCAACACCTCCAACATGCCGGTGGCGGCGCGGGAGGCGTCCATCTACACGGGCATCACGTTGGCGGAATATTACCGCGATATGGGGTACCACGTCGCGATCATGGCGGACTCCACCTCTCGATGGGCGGAGGCGCTGCGGGAGATTTCGGGCCGCTTGGAGGAAATGCCCGCGGAGGAGGGCTTCCCGGCATACCTCGCCTCCCGGCTTTCGGGCTTTTACGAACGGGCCGGGTATGTCAAAAACCGAAATGGCAGTGAGGGCTCGGTGTCCATCATTGGGGCGGTTTCCCCGCAGGGGGGCGACTTCTCGGAGCCTGTGACGCAGAACACCAAACGGTTTGTGCGGTGCTTCTGGGCGCTGGACAAGGAACTCGCCTATGCGCGGCATTACCCCGCCATCAACTGGCTCACCAGCTACTCGGAGTATATGGACGATTTGGCGGAGTGGTATGAGGAAAACGTCAGTCCGCAGTTTTTGAAGACGCGTGCGTTTATCGCGTCTCTTCTGCAGCAGGAGAGTGACCTCAGCGAGATTGTCAAGCTCATCGGCTCAGACGTGCTGCATGACGAACAAAAGCTGGTGCTGGAGGTGGCGCGTGTCATCCGGCTGGGCTTTTTGCAGCAGAATGCCTATCACAAAAGCGACACCTATGTGCCGCTTGACAAGCAATATCAGATGATGGAGGTCATTGAACACCTGTATCAGGCTGTGCGGGAGATTGTGGCATTGTCCATCCCCATTGGCCAGGTGAAGGATACGGGTATCTTTGACGAGATCATCAAGATGAAATATGAGGTTGGGAACGACGAATTGGAGAAACTAGGTGGGTATATGGAGCGGATAGACAGCTTGTGTGCCCAGATTAAGGCGGATAATCGGGACTAGGAGGGGTGTATGCATGTCCATTGAATATATGGGTCTTACGGAAATCAATGGCCCTCTGGTCGTGCTGAGCGGCGTGAAAAACGCCGCCTACGAGGAAATTGTGGAGATCAAGGTGGGCGGCCGGGTACGGACGGGGCAGATCGTCACCATCCATGGGGAGACCGTTGTGGTGCAGGTGTTTGAGAACACGTCTGACATGTCCCTGACCAACACGGTGACGCGCATGACGGGCCGGCCCATGATGCTGCCGCTGTCCAAGGAGATCTTGGGCCGGACGTTTGACGGCAGTGGGCGCCCCATTGATGGGTTGGGAGACATCTTTCCCGACACCTATGAGGATATCAACGGGCGGCCCATCAACCCCATTGCGCGGGAGTATCCCCGGAATTTCATCCAGACGGGCATCTCCGCCATTGACGGGTTGTTTACGCTGATTCGCGGGCAGAAGCTGCCCATTTTTTCGGGCAACGGCCTCCCGCAGGATGCGCTTGCGGTGCAGATTGTGCGGCAGGCGAAGATCATGGGGGAGAAGGAAGAGCCGTTTGCGGTGGTGTTTGCCGCCATGGGCGTGAAAAACGACGTGGCGGACTTTTTCCGGCGTTCCTTTGAGGAGAGCGGCGTTTTGGACCGGGTTGTGATGTTTTTGAACCTGTCCAATGACCCCGTCGCAGAGCGGATCTTGACTCCGCGCGCGGCGCTCACCGCGGCGGAGTACCTCGCGTATACGCACAATATGCATATCCTGGTCATCCTGACCGATATGACGGCATACTGTGAGGCATTGCGGGAGATCTCTTCCTCCAAGGGAGAAATCCCCTCCCGAAAGGGCTTTCCCGGCTATCTATACAGCGATTTGGCCTCTCTGTATGAACGTGCCGGCATGATCAATACGTCGAGCGGCTCGGTGACGCAGATTCCCATTTTGTCCATGCCCAACGACGATATTACCCACCCCATCCCTGACCTCACGGGGTATATCACGGAGGGGCAGATTGTACTGGGGCGTGCGCTGGACCTGCGCGGTATCTATCCGCCCATTGATGTTTTGCCCTCCCTGTCCCGTCTCATGAAGGACGGCATCGGGGAAGGGTTTACGCGGGAAGACCATCCCGACCTCTCCAGCCAGCTCTTTGCGGCATATGCCAACGTGGAGCAGGTGCGTTCTCTCGCATCGGTGATTGGGGAGGACGAGTTGTCCGATCTGGACAAGCAGTATCTGGCGTTTGGGAAGGCCTTTGAACAGCAGTTTATCGGGCAGGGGAAGGATGAAAACCGGTCCATCACCCAGACACTGGATCTGGGCTGGCAGCTGCTTTCCATGCTCCCGCGGGAGGAACTGGACCGTGTGGATCCCAAGCTGCTGGAGAAGTATTACCGGCCCGCAAACGAGCCGGCATGAGCCGGAGGTGATGTCAGGTGGAGTTGAATCTGTTTCCAACCAAGGGGAACCTTATCCTTGCGAAAAATACGCTCCGGCTGTCCAAACAGGGGTATGAGCTGTTGGACAAAAAGCGGAACATCCTAATCCGTGAGATGATGGCGCTGATTGACAAGACCAAAGAACTGCAGGCTTCCATTGATTCCACCTTTGCGGAGGCATATAGCGCCCTGCGGCACACCAATGTGTCCATGGGGCTTAACAGAGTCAGACGCATCGCACAGGCCATTCCGGTGGAGGAGAGCGTGCATCTGCGTTTTCGCAGCGTCATGGGGGTGGAGCTGCCTATTGTGACCTCCGACCCCATCAAAGTGCAGCCGCGGTATGGTTTCACGCAGTCTGATTCCTCGCTGGATGAGGCATATATGAAGTTTACCAAGGTGAAGGAGCTGACGCTGGTGCTGGCCGAGGTGGAAACCAGCGTATACCGCTTGGCAACCAACATTGCCAAGACGCAGAAACGCGCCAACTCGTTAAAAAATGTCACCATTCCGCGCTATGAGCGGATTGTGAAGGACATCCAGGATGTATTGGATGAGAAAGAACGGGAGGAATTTACCCGCCTTAAGGTCATCAAACGGAAACAGGAGCGGGAAAAAAGCCAGCCGACAGGCGGCATGGAAGAACGGACCCCAGGGATATCGGAAGAAGCGCCGGAATTGGATGCCGGGCGGAAGGATTCCGGAGAGGAGCGCCGATGAAGCCGATACCAGATCCCAATGTGGTGTTTCCCAACGCGTATCACACAAGCTGTTTTTTAAAAAATGTGATTACGGCGCCCAATATCCATGTGGGGGAGTATACGTACTATGACGACCCGGTTGCGCCGACCGAGTTTGAGCGGCGCAATGTCCTGTTTAATTATCCAGAATTTGGAGATTCGTTGATCATTGGCAAGTTCTGTTCCATCGCATCGGGCACCACCTTCATCATGGGCCCTGCCAATCACCGCATCAGCAGTGTGACCACCTATCCGTTTCACGTGTTTGGCGGGCTGTGGGAGGAGCGGACGCCCGATCACATGGCCCAGCTGCCCCGCAAAGGGGACACCGTGGTGGGCAATGACGTATGGTTTGGGCGGGAGAGCGTCATCCTGCCCGGCGTGCATATCGGAGACGGCGCCATTGTTGCAGCATATTCAGTGGTCACGCGGGATGTCCCGCCATACGGCGTGGTGGGCGGCAACCCGGCGAAGCTCCTCAAGATGCGGTTTGATGAGGAGATGATTGCGCTTCTGCTCGCGGTAAAATGGTGGGATTTTGCGCCCGACGCACTGGCGGACATCCTGCCGCTTTTGTGCAGCCCGGCGCTTTCGGATGTCAAACGTGCGCTTGCTGCATTGCTACGGGAACGGGACGCATAAATACAATATTGCTGTTATAAAAACCGGCACAGCTTTGGCTGTGCCGGTTTTTTTGTTGTGCATTAGGCGCCTGCGATCTTTTATTCAATAGAACAGTGAAAATGCTGCTGCTGTTGAGATGGTTGTTCGCGGCACAATGCATGCGATACTATTTGCTGGGTACAATGACCGCGAGTTTACCGAATGCCCTGCTGGAGCTTGGGCGCGAGCCGCCGCATCCCCAGCACACACAAAAAGCCCAGCAAGGGGAAGATCGCGCTTGCCAGGATACCCATCCGGAGGCCAAGCTGTTCGGCGGACAGGCCGGTTATGGCAAATGCCTGCGTCATCCACGCCGACGCGGCGGTCCGGTCGGTGACGACGCTGGTGAACCAGGGGCCGAAGGAGGCGCCGATGTCTCCGCTCGCGGCGAGGATGGCAAACATGGATGCACCCGCCATGGGGAAGGTTTCGGCGGCGACTGCGAGGGTTCCCGGCCAGGTCAGGCTGACTGCGAGGCCGCACAAGGCACTCGCCGCAATGGCGAGCCCGCTGGAGGGGGAGAGTGCAACGGACAGATAGCAGACAGTCGCAAGGCCCATGCCCAGGAGCATGAGCTTTTTGAGGTCAAACCGGCTGCCGTATACACCGTGCAGGGTGCGCGCGAGCCCGAAGGTGATGGAAAACAGTGTCATGCCCAACATGTCCCCCAGCAGCTTGGGCATGCCGATGGCCCGCTCAAAGTAGGCGGAGGACCACTGGGACATACAGAGCTCAGAGGCGCCGCCCAGTGCAATGGTCGCAAGACAGAGCAGGTAAAATGGGATGCGGAGCAGCTTGCGGAGCGGCTGTTTTTCGCCCGTCTCGGGGACGGGGGAGCCCAGCGGCGCGGTGGCAAACAAAAACAGGTTGCAAACAGGCAGGATGGTCCATGCCAGCATGATATAGGGCCAGCTGGTCCGGCCAAACAGCGCCAGCGCAATGGTGGTGAGAATGACCGTGCCCACCTGCCCCCAGGCGTAAAACCCGTGCATGAGGCTGAGCGCCGCGGATTTGTTTCCGTTGGTCGGAATCCCATTGATAATGGGGGAAAGCAGCAGCTCAAACAGGCCGCCGCCCGCGGAAAATAGGATGGTGCCGATGACAAAGCCTATGTAAGGAGCAGCAGGGAATAGGACGGGTGAGCATGCAAAGCACAGCATGCCCAGGATAACGACGACCTGTGCGCTGAGGCCAAAGATGCGGTAACCATAGCGGTCCACCAGGCCGGCACAGAGAATGTCCATGGCCACCTGCGTGACAAAGTTGATCATGATGAGCAGGCCGAGCTGTTCAAAGGATAGGCCGAACTGTTCCCGGAGGGGGATAAACAACAGAGGCGTCAGATTGACGACGGCGGCCTGCGTGATGTTGCCCAGGTAACAGGCGAGAATGGTTTTGGCATAGTTAGGTTTCTTCATGTTGCAGATGCTCCTCGTATTCAATCTTGCTGCCGCAGTAGGGGCAGAAGCACCGGACTTTGCGTTTTCCGTCGTTGAGTTCGACAAAGCCCGCGCTGATGATGCCGGTTGGAAGGGCGATCAGCCCGATGCCCAGCAGGGACACCAGCATGCTCAAACATTTGCCCAGCGGTGTGATGGGATAGATGTCCCCATATCCTGTGGTGGTCAGTGTGACCACCGACCACCACAGGGCGGAAAAGACGTTGGAAAATCGTTCGGGTTGTGCGGCATGTTCCGCCTGATACATGAGGATGGCAGCCACAAATATCAGGGTCACGACGACGCCCATGGAGAGGACGATCTGCTTCCCTTTGTATCGCAGCACCCGTCCAATCTGCGTAAATGCCGCGGCATACCGGCCGGCCTTGAGTACCCGGAAAACCCGCAATAGCCGTAGAATGCGAAGGGTGTCCCAACGCAGGGCATAAAATGGCAGGATGGACAAAAGATCCACCACCGCCATGGGGCTTATTACAAACCGCAGCCGCGCCAAAAGAGGCCGCCGGTTTGGATAGCGCAAATCTGCCGTCCATAGGCGCAGCAGATACTCGGCGGTAAATGCCAGTACGATTGCGCTGTCGGCTGCCGTCAATAAGCGGGCATGGCTGTCTGCGAATGCCGCAAATGTTTCCGCTGCCAGCAGGGCCCCCGAAAACAGGATGAGAATCAGCATGACGGCACGAAATACAGCGCCTTTGACACCCCGCCCCTCCAGCATTGTAAAACACCAGTTCTTTATTCGGCGCAACATGGCATCCTCCTGCCTATTTTCAGAAACTTTTTTTCTATGTATAAGGCAAGAAAAAATTGGAAATGCTCCTTATCAAGACAACCGAAACCGCTTGGCGAGGCTCCCATTAGTATAACACAATTGTGTAAAAATATCGATGAAAAGTAACGATTTTTTCATACTTTTGATAGCAAAAATGGGAATTCAATATATTAGGAAGAAAAAGCGCACAAAAGATCAAATTTTGGCATAAGATGTCACTGTGGGCTGTCCGTATCCATCAAAAAAGTGTTACAAAATGATTGAGAAAGCGTTACAAATGGGACAAAAAAATACCAGTTAAATCCATAAGATGGAAATAAATGGTTCAAAATTGAGCAGAAAACAGAAAAAAATTTTTAAGTGTAAAAAATTACCATTGTTACGGAGTTGTTACAGAATATCCGCGATTGCGGGTGGTCAGATTTGGAAAATGGGCGTTTTAAAATACACGAAAACTGCTTTAATGGAGTAAAAACCTTGAAATGGGAGCAGAATTGTAGTATAATCCAACGTGACTCGAAAATAGTGTCCGCACGGTTTGTTCGCAAATGGGTTTGGGGAAGAGATGAGCCAGTAACCAAATGCCATGAAGAAACCTTGGGGCCGCTCATCCAAAAAAAACGAGGAGGCAATTTGCGTATGTTAAAAATCGGCGAAAGGAAGATTGCAGGTAGGATCTCCCTGAAGAGCCTGTTGATTGCAATGGCTGCACTGGCTGCGACGGTTACGACCTTCGTCTGCCTGTTCGGTTTTGCATTCACAAAGCAGATTATTGTGACGGATGCAGGCCAGTCCACGGTGTACACGACGGGCAGCAGAACCGTCAAGGAGGCGCTCCAAGAGCATGACATCGTGCTGGGGGAAGGGGATCAGGTTTCGCCCGCGCTCGATTATGATTTAAACGAAGGCGATGAGATTGTCATCTCCCGTGCGACGAGCATTATCCTTTCCAAGGACGGCGTGGTCGCGCAGCTGTACAGTTATGTGGACACCGTTGGTGAAATGCTGGAAGAAACCGGGACGGTGATGGGCGAGTATGACGAGGTGACGCCGGCGCGTGAAACCAAGCTGGAAGACGGCATGGTGGTGACGGTGGACCGTGTGACGGTGGAGGTCACCGAAAAAGAGATCGAAATTCCCTTTAAAACCAACAGAATTCCCAATGCGAATGAAGTGCAGGGATACACGAAAGTCCTGCAGGAGGGCAAAAATGGCCGCATTCGGCAGACCTATAAGCGAATCGTAAAAAATGGGGAAGAGGTTTTCAACGACGTTGTCGGAGAAGTGGTGCTGGAAGAGACCATTGACCGGCAGGAGGAGTACGGCACCAAGGTGGAGAATGTCGTGATGACGTCCCGCGGTGCACAGACCTATCGGAAGGTGCTCACGTGCAGCGCGACGGCCTATGATGCGTCCCCCGCATCCAACGGCGCCTGGGCTGGGATGACTGCGACGGGCAGATATCCGCAGCGCGGCATTGTCGCGGTGGACCCGAATGTGATTCCGCTGAATTCCAGATTGTATATCGAGTCATCTGACGGCGGACAATCTTGGGTTTATGGGTATGCGATTGCCGGCGATACCGGCGGCGCAATCAAAGGCAATAAGATTGACCTGTGCTTTGACACCTCGGCTGAGGTGTGGGAATTTGGCCGCAGAACGGCGACGGTTTATATCTTGGATTAATGAATCAATCCCCGGGGATGACCCCGGGGATTTTTTTTACGGAACCATCTTGACAGATCAGAGAAGAGGTGTTATACTGTATATAAAGTATATATACTCTATACTCCGGAGAAAGGAAGCGGCAAATGGATATTATCATCAGCAATGCCAGTGACAAGCCGCTCTATGAGCAAATCACCTCGCAGATCAAAAGCATGATCATCAGCGGAAAGCTGACGGCGGGCGAAGCGCTGCCCTCCATGCGGCACCTGGCCAAGGAACTTCGTATTTCGGTCATCACGACCAAGCGCGCATATGAAGACTTGGAGCGGGATGGGTTCATAGAGACGGTCATGGGAAAGGGTAGCTTTGTTGCGCAAAAAAATATGGAATTCATTCGGGAAGAGCAGCTCCGGCTTGCGGAAGAACACCTGCAGCAGGCGGTGGATGCCGCCAAGAGCAGCGGGATTGGGCTTTCGGAGCTTGCGAGCATTCTTGCGATCCTCTATGGGGAAGAAGGAGAGAATTGATATGGATACAATCCTGGAGATACAGGGGTTATGTAAGCGGTATGACGGATTTTGCCTGGATCACTTGGATCTTTCGCTGCCCGGCGGGGCCATCCTGGGCCTGATCGGGGAAAACGGGGCGGGCAAATCCACCGCCATCAAACTGATTTTAAATCTGATTCATCGGGATGCGGGCCGTGTGACCATCTTGGGCAAGGATGGCATCCGCGATGAGGTGACGATCAAAGAGCAGGTGGGGGTGGTTTTTGAGGACTCCTGCTTCCATGAAGTGCTGAAGGCAGGGCAAGTGTCGCGCTTTATGCGGGGGATCTACCGCAATTGGGACGATGGGCTGTTTTGGTCCTATTGTGAGCGGTTTGGCGTGCCGCGCGATAAATATATCAAGGAGTTTTCCCGCGGCATGAAGATGAAGCTGTCCATTGCGGCGGCCCTGGCACATCGGCCCAAGCTGCTGTTGTTGGATGAGGCGGTGAGCGGGCTGGACCCCGTCGTGCGCAACGAGATTTTGGATCTGTTTCTGGAATTTATCCAGGATGAAGACCATGCCATTCTGCTCTCTTCTCACATCACGAGCGATCTGGACCGGGTCGCGGACTACATTGCATTTCTGCATGAGGGAAAGCTGGTGTTTTGCGAGTCCAAGGATGAGCTGGCAGAGACCTATGGGATTCTGCGCTGTGGTTCGGAGGCCTTTGCCAAGATGGATCGGACGGACATTGTCCGGGTTGTGCGGCGGGAATTTGGTGTGGAAGCATTGGTCACCAACCGGCAGGCAGTGCGCCGGCGGCATCCCGACAAGGTGGTAGACCGCGCCTCGCTGGAGGATATCATGCTGCTGTATATAAGGGGGGAAGGGCTATGAGGGGCTTGTTATGGAAGGAACTGGCGGTACTGAAGCGATATGCAAGAACCATTTTGCTGTTGGGCGTGTTTTATCTCGTGCTGGCCTATTTCAATCAGGATACCATCGCCATGACGGGATTTTTGGGCGGCATGTCCATTATGCTGTGCGTGATTTTGTGTTATGCCTCGCTCGCTTATGACGAACAGGCGAAGTGGGACAAATATGTGTGCACCATGCCGCTGTCCCGGGCAAAGATTGTGGGCAGCAAATATGTGCTGGCGCTGATTGCCGTGGGTGTTGGCCTGCTGCTGTCGGGGCTGCTGTGTGTGGTGCTGTCAGCGCTGCGGGAGCAACTGGACTTCCTAGCGCTCGTGCAGATTTTGGGCAGTCTGGCAGTGGCGGCCCTGATCCTGCTTGCGATCCTGTTGCCGGTTGCCATCCGGTTTGGCGTGGAGAAAAGCCGGTTTATCATTTTGGGAATCGTGTTGATTCCGGTGCTACTGGGGCTGGTCGTGCAGCAGATGGGGCTGACGCTGTCTGCGGGAGCGGTTAGCATGCTGCAAGGCCTGCTGTGGGCCATGCCCGTAATCGCGGTCGTGCTGTATCTGTTGTCCTTTGCGCTGTCTCTGCGCATCTACCGCCGTAAAGAATTCTAATATTTCGCACAAAAAAGCCGTCATGCCTCGTTTTTGAGGTGTGACGGCTTTTTTGTGTTTGACGGCTTTGGGTATCACAATGTCTTGCGGGAGGGAAGAGGGGCGCATTTTGGGCGCGACGGCGCATCAGTCCATGGCGCCCGCGCTGCCCGATGGTGTGAGCAGCTTTTTGTAGGCCGAGGGGGAGATCCCAAAATGATCCCGAAATGCGCGGCTGAAGTAATATTGATTGGCAAACCCCAGGCTGTGTGCGACCTCCTTGATCCGCAGGTTGGACTGGCGCAGCAGCTCGATGGCGGTGTTCATGCGCTTTTGCTGGATGTATTCATGGGGTGTCATGTTGGTGTGTGCGAAAAAGGCGTCGCGAAAGGAGCGCTCGGACATGCAGCACAGGCGCGCCAGCTCTGCGATGGACAGCTTGGCGGCGAGGTTCTGCATGATATATTCGATGGCGGTGTTGATGTCCCGGTGCTGGGTACTGGTGTTGCGGATGGCGGCAGCGGCCCATCCCATCAGCAGGGAGGAAAACTCGCTGGAGGCATACATGGCAGAAAACAGGGTGTCCGAATTGAGGGCCAGCAGCAGGCTCTGCAGACGCTCGCGTTCTGTCGGCCCCAGCGGGATGTGATACAGCTGGTTGGGCGCCATCACGAAGGAGGGGATGGCCGAAAAGGAGATCCAGTAATATACCCAGTCCTCTTCCACGCACCAATAATGCCGGACACGGTCAAAGGTAATGAGCATCAGATGGTCTTCGTCCAGCTCGAATTCTTCTGTCTCCCCCAGCCGCAGCATGCCGCGCCCCTGAATGGTTCGAATGATACACCATTCCTGCGGACGGCGGATATCTTTGTATTCATAAAAGGAAAGCGGGTTGCTCTTTTTCCAGATGGTTTTGAGTGTCACGCCCAGCGCGGGTTGCTCTACTTGCGGTTTGCATAGAATGTTATACATGGACATCTCCTCCCATTTTGTACAATTTGTTCGTTAGGGGATCTTTTGGCAAGTACTGTTGCGCCAACAACCAGAAATGGCAACATACGATGTCTGCCCTTATAGTATAACATATTTTTGCAGAAAAGTATATTCTTTTTTTCGTTTTAACGCTTGCTTTTTTAGCAGTCTATATTTATAATAAAAATATAAAATTTTAGAAAGTAGGTGCATAAAATATGGATAATTTATACATAAAAGAGGTCAAGGAAGCGCTTGAATATGGGGAAAACAGCGGGAAAACGTGTGACACATTGTTTGCTGCAGCACGGGATAGCGAACGATGGAAATATGCCAAAAAACATAAATTTTATGAGAACATGATTGCGGAGCTGACGGAAACGGGAGACACGCTGCTGGGAACGCCCATCTGCGTGACCCCGTTTTCGTCTTTGCGCACATTTTATGAACAGGGTTCGCGTCTGGAATATAATAGGTTTCAGTTTGCCAAACGGAAGCGGCTCAATGTGTTTGCACTGCTGTCCCTCCTCTTTGGAGAAGACCGGTATCTGCGGGAGCTGGAAGACATCATCTGGGCCATTTGTGATGAATACACCTGGGTGGTCGTCGCGCAAATGGGCGAATCGCTGTCCGTGATCCCCCGGCATGACCCGCTGGACGAGCGCGGCAGGGTACGTTCGCGTCAGCGTGTGCACCAGGAGCGCTTGGAGTTGTTCTCTTCGGAGACCGCGTTTGCGCTCAGCGAGATCTG
>CALYAO010000086.1 GCA_944393605.1 uncultured Clostridia bacterium | reverse complement strand
GCCGCCCCCTTGGCTCTGCTTCATAAACACGAACCAGAAGAGCACAAAAATCCCAACCGTCAGCAGCGTCGGAATCAGAGACAGCCACCACGGCATCGTCTGCGGCATGGGCGTTTCCAGCCGCAGGGTCCCCTCATCCAGCTGTTTTTGAATCTGATCCCCAACATTGACGTACAGCATCTCAATGGACGGGATGGATGCCACCCGTTTGTTGTCATTTGTATATTGCTGTTCGGGCTCATTGAGCGTGATGATCGCCTGCCGGTCCTCCAGCACCATCTCGGTCACCCTGCCGTCCCGAATATATGCCAGCAGGTCAGAATAGGGCACACTCTGGATGCCTGGCTTGTAACTAAACAGCCCAAACATGATGAGCACGATCAGAAACAGCAGGACATAAAAGCCAATGCCCCCTAAAAATTTCTTCTTCAATCAGTTCACCCCTTGCAGTGTACATGCAGCAATGTATGGAAAATACTGTATGCCATTTTGATGTCATTGGTCAGTATAACACAATCTGGCCCAAAATACAACCAGAACCTGATAGAATTTTCCTATTATTCATAAATAGCGCGTTTCAATACCCCTATGTACGGCAAATTGCGGTATCGTTCCGCATAGTCCAGCCCATAACCTACCAGAAACTCGTCGGGCACCGTGAACCCACACAGGTCGGGCACAAACGACACCTCCCGGCGGGCGGGCTTGTCCAGCAGCGTCACCAGTTTGATGCTGGCGGGGTGCCGGGTATCCAGTAGCTTCATGAGCTGCGCCAGGGTGTGCCCCGTATCAATGATGTCCTCCACGATGATGACATCCCGGCCAACAATCTCCACATCCAGATCCTTTACAATCTTCACCTTTCCCTGGGAGACGCTGCCCTGCCCATAGCTGGACAATATCATAAAGTCCATCGAAGCCATCGTATCCATTTGTCGAAGCAGGTCCGCCATAAAAAACACAGACCCCTTTAAAACCCCAATACACAGCGGATTCCTCCCCTGGTATTCCGCCGAAAGCGCAGCGGCCAGCTCCGAAACCCGCTGTGCTATCTGCTCCTGCGAAAACAACACCCGTTCCACATCCCGGTGCATCATCCTTCTCCTTCCTTTGGTCCGCCACCTGCCAGCCGCAGCCGTACCACCTGCGTGGTGCGTTCAGTGACCTGATAGCGTTCATCCAGCCGCATGCCGCCTACCCAGACAACATCCGACCCACACGTGACAATGGGAATCCGATCCCGCACATCCTGCGGAACCTTACGATCCATCAAAAAATCCTTGAGCTTCTTCCGGTGTCCCATCCCAAACGGCAGGAACCAATCTCCCGGCCGCCGGCTGCGCACACACAGCTCTCCGCCCGCCAGCTTTCCGCCGTCCACATAGGCATCCGCTGACCCAGGTTTCATATCGTCCACCACATCGGCATACACCATATAGCCCGTTTCGGGCACATAGACGCTGCCACCAACTGGCAGCGTATAACAATACGAAATGTCCTCTTTAGTATGGACAATTTGCAGCAAATCATACGAAAGCCGCACCACAAGCCCGCCGCCCACATCCAGTGACCGGCCCGTCTGCCCCTTTTCCATCAGTCCAAGTACAGCATCCACGTGACGAAAGGAAGCATCCGCGCCGCGGCAGCCCAAAAACCGGCGCACCACTCCCCGCCGCACCGCCGGATGCAGCGCCGCACACGCACGCATGGACAGACCATCTTCCATCCCCGCAGCCGCATAGGCCGCATCCACCGCGGTCTCCAAAAAATCATCCACCTCCGCATAGTACGGCGCCCGTTCCAGCACACATGCCGCGTAGTTGGGATTGCACTGTTTCTTCAGATACGGCAGCAGCTCCAGCCGCACCCGGTTGCGGAAGTATGTGGTGTCCCCATTGGTGCGGTCCGTCCGATAGGCCCGCCCCCGCATATAGGCCTCAATCTCCGCGCGGGATACATCCAGCAGCGGGCGGATGATGCCCTCCCGCTCCCATGCCATGCCCGACAGGCCCGCCAATCCGGTTCCCCGCAAGTGGGCCATCAGGATGGTCTCCACGTTGTCATCCGCATTGTGCGCAACCGCTATCTTGGTCATCCCCCGCTCTTGCACCAAACGACGAAAAAAGGCATACCGTACCTCTCGGCCCATCTCCTCGACGCCGCAGCCGCGCTCCTTGGCCAAAGAACCGACATCCGCACGATGCACAGAAAGCGGAATGGCCAGCTCGTCACACAGCGTCTGCACAAACGCCTCATCTGCCTCCGCCTCCGCGCCGCGCAGCCCATGGTTCACATGCGCCGCATGGAGCACAATCCCCAATCTCTCCCGCAAGGCATTGAGCACTCGCAGCAGGCAGACCGAGTCCGCCCCGCCTGATACGCCCACCAACACCTTGTCTCCCGGTACCAGCAGGCCCCTTGTCTGAATACTGCGCATTACCCGATATTCCAGTGTCTCCATGGTTTCCTCTCATCCGCCACCGCACTCGTGTTTTCCGCATTTCAGAAATTCCACATTTTGGAAACTCCGCCTGCCAGCGGACACGGCACCCTAGCACATCAGTCCGCATGGGACGGGTCATAATCCATAAACCGGGTATACTGCCCCGCCCAAACCATCTCCACCGTCCCGGTGGAGCCGCTGCGAAACTTGGAAATGATACACTCCGCGATGTTTTTCTTTTCCGAATCGGGATTGTATTTGTCATCCCGGTACAAAAACATAACAATATCCGCATCCTGCTCAATCGCGCCTGATTCTCTGAGGTCACTCAGCATAGGCCGGTGATCCGTCCGCTGCTCGGGCGCACGGGACAGCTGGGAGCACGTAATCACAGGAACATCCAGCTCCTTTGCCAGAATCTTGAGCGAGCGGGAGATCTCCGAGATCTCCTGCTGCCGGTTTTGGGAGTTCTCCCGCCCCTGCATGAGCTGCAGGTAGTCGATCACCACCAGCCCCAACCCTTTTTCCACCTTGAGCCGCCGACACTTTGCCCGCATCTCTCCCACTGTAATGTTGGTGGAGTCGTCAATGTACAGCGGCGCATCCCCCATGGTGCCCAGGGAAGCGGCGAGCTTATCCCAGTCCTCGTCCTCCAGCTCCCCCGTGCGCAGCCGCTCACTGTCGATAAACATCTCCGAACTGATAATCCGGGACACCAGCTGCACGGCGGACATCTCCAAGCTGAAGATCGCAACAGGCACCTTCGCATGAATCGCCGCATGCGCCGCCATGTTGAGCACAAAGCTGGTCTTACCCATGCCCGGCCGGGCCGCGACCAAAATCAGATCGGATTTCTGCAACCCATTGAGCTTGACATCCAGGTCCGCAATGCCCGTCGGAACCCCCGTGAGCTTGCCCTTATTCTGGTACAGCTCCGCCAGCGTATCGTGGGTGGAGAGCAGCACGTCTCGAATGTGCACAAACCCGCGCGCATCCTGATTTTCCAGCACATCAAAAATCAGGCCGCCCGCACGGTCCGCGATGGTCTTGGCGTCTTCCGCCCCCGCATACGCGAGCCCCTGGATCTCCCCAGCAGCACCAATCAGCCGCCGGAGCAGCGATTTGTCAAGCAGGATGTCAATATACTGCCGCAGGTTCGCGGTCGTGGGCGTATTGGCTGCGACACTGTACAAATACTGTGCGCCCCCAACAGCATCCAGCTTATCCTTTGACATCAGCCGCTCACCGACCGTGACAGCATCCACCGGCTCATCCAGATTAAACAGCTCCAAAATGGCCTCGTAGATCTCCCGGTTATTGTCAAAAAAGAAATCGGCAGGGCGCAGCGCCTCCACCACCTTGGAGATACAGTCCTTGTCAATGAGCATGGAGCCGATTACCGACTGTTCCGCCTCCTGGTTGTGGGGCATGGGCCTTGCCAACATGCTTGCGTCATCCATACAATTCCCTCATTTTCTTCCGCCGCATGGGGCCACGCTCCCCTGCAGCCAGGTTTCACCATTCACCTTTTATTGTATCACACCCCACCCCGATATGCAACAACATTTCGCGCCCACATACCTTTGCTTTTGGGAGAAAATATGATAGAATGGACCTGACCAAAGCGCAAAGGAGCGGAAAACCATGGAATACCTCCCCGCCAAAACCATCGTGACCCGCACCCGGGACACCGCATGGTTTGGATGCGACTACAACATGAATATTTACCGAGGCTGTTCCCACGGCTGTATCTACTGCGACAGCCGGAGCAGCTGCTATGGCATCGCGGATTTTGACACCGTACATGCCAAGGCAGACGCGCTCCGTATCATCCGGGACGACCTCCGCCGCAAGGTGCGGCGGGGTGTGGTGGCCACAGGCGCCATGTCCGACCCCTACAACCCACAGGAGGAGGCACACCAGCTCACCCGGCATGCCTTGGAACTGCTGGCGGCCTACGGCTTCGGCGTCGCCATCGCCACCAAAAGCACGCTCATCACGCGGGACTTGGATATCTTACAGGAAATCAAACGATTCATGCCTGTCCTGGCCAAACTCACCATTACAACCACCGATGACGCGCTCGCCCGCCGCATAGAACCCGGCGCACCGCCGCCCTCCGCCCGCTTGTCCGCGCTGCATGCACTCACCGACGCCGGCATCTTCTCCGGCATCCTCTTGATGCCCGTTCTCCCCTTTCTGACAGACAGCACGGCACAGGTGCTCTCGGTGGTGGAAGCGGCTGCCCGGGTCGGCGCGCGTTTTATCTACCCTGCCTTCGGCATGACCCTCCGAAGCGGCATGCGGGAATACTTTTACGCCAAGCTGGATGCACAGTTCCCCGGCCTGCGGGAACAATACGAGCGCCAGTACGGCAGCCGCTATTTCTGCCCGGCGCCCCGCGCCAAACAGCTTTGGTCGGCCTTCGCCGCGGCATGCGACAAGCATGGCATTCTCTACCAGATGCCCGACATCATCCGCGCCTATAAACTGGGGTATGACTACGAACAGCTCACATTGTTTTCATAATAAATATCCCCCCGTATAACGGGGGGATATTTCATTTTCGGGCATAGCCCTATCCACTACTGGCAACGCACAAGTGCGTTTTTGATTGGCCTGCCAGCCATGCATCTGTTACTTACTACCCGTAAACGGGTCCCGTGGGTCGAACAGACTGATT
>CALYAO010000085.1 GCA_944393605.1 uncultured Clostridia bacterium | reverse complement strand
AATAACTTCTGATGGAGAGGGAATCCCTCCTTCAGTTATTCATTTAGACTTTGTAACTATTAAACCGTAGTCATGATTGACTACACCATTATTATACTAGGAGGAAGTGCGATGGTGTTGACGGTTGTAAACCTGCTCCTGGGGCTGGCTTGTTTGGTGTTGTGTATCGCTGCGGTGCGAAAAAAGGGGGATGCGCCGGCCTGGGAGGGAGCGCTTCGGTATGAGTGGGCCTGGGTTGGCGGTGTTTTGCTGTTTGGGCTGCTTGTGCGCGTGCTCTGGCTGACGGCGTGCCCTGCGGGCCTGAACCAGGACGAGGCCTCCATGGGCTATGATGCCTATGCGCTGCTGCACTATGGGGTGGACCGCAATGGCTACCACAATCCGGTGTATTTTACCTCGTGGGGCAGCGGACAGAATGCGCTCTATGCGTATTTGGTCATGCCTTTTCTGGCGCTTTTTGGGCCGACGGTGTTTGCGCTTCGCCTGCCCGCAGCGCTGATCGGCACGGCCTCCCTTTTGGTGTTTTATCTGCTCCTGAAGCGGGCGCAGGGCTGCCGCATGGCGCTGGTTGGAATGGTATTTCTTGCCATCTGCCCGTGGCATATCATGCTGTCGCGCTGGAGCTTGGAGTCCAACATCCTGCCGGCGTTTTTGCTGCTGTCCGTCTATCTGTTGACCCTGACAGACCGGCGGCCTTGGATGTTTGTGGCCTCCATGGCCGCATTCGGCCTCGCGCTGTACACCTATGCACCGTCTTATATCGTGGTGCCTGTGGTGGTGGGGGCATGTACCCTCTGCCTGCTCTGGTGCCGCAGGGTGAAGTGGCGGCATGTGTTGGTGGGCGGGGCGGTTCTGTTTGTGCTGGCGCTGCCTCTCATGCTGCTCATTTTGATCAACCATGATATCCTCCCGGAGATACGGACGCCGCTGTTTTCCATTCCGCGGTTTTCCTATTACCGGGGGAGCGGCCTTGGCCTCTCCTGGGAGAATGTGCTGTCCCTGCTCCGGGTGCTGGTATTGCAGACAGATGGTTCCAACATCAACACGCTGCCGGGCTTTGGCGTGCTGTATGTGTTCAGCCTGCCGTTTGTGGTGCTGGGGATTGGCATCGCTGTCCGTCAGATGGTGACAGATTTGCGGAAGCGGCAAATGCCGCTGGCGTTTGTGATGCTTGTGTGGTTTGCGGCGGCGCTCATGATGTCGCTGCTGACATCGGTCAATATCACCCGTGCCAATGCGGTGTTTTTGCCGATGGTATATTTTGCGGTCTGCGGTATCTGGTATACCGTGCAGCATATCAAAGCGGCGGCCCTGCCTCTTGCGGTGGTTTACCTCTGCGCCTTTGGTGCGTTTGTGCCGACCTACTATGCGCAGCTGGGGGCAACAGCCGGCGGATCGTTTTATGATGGGTTTGACCGGGCACTGGCCTTTGCGGAGGAGAAAAACGAGGGCACAGTGCATGTGCGCGTGACAGGGCACATGCCCTATATTATGATCCTTTGGTATGAGCAGCTGCCGCCCGATGTATTTTATGAGACCGTGATATACAGCAATCCCAATGGGATGTATCGCAACCCTGAGTGGTTTGGGCACTATTGCTTTGATACCGATGCACGTCTCTATGTGGGAGATGTTCTGATTATTGACAGTGCGCGTGAATCCGCCTATCGGGAAAAGGGCTGGCAAGTGGAGGCGTTCGGCCGGTATGCGGTCGCGTATGTGGGGTAGTGCGCCAAGAATAACCTGGATTTGGCACTGGAAAACGGGCTGCTTCTGTGTGGGAAGCAGCCCGTTTTGGCGCATGAACGAACGGTCTATTGATGGCATTGATGGTCCGTTTTCAGACGATCTTCTCTGTATGAGGAGGTATTTTATGGGAACGCCCCCTTGACAGATGGCTGGCATTGTGATATGATAACAGAAAAGCCCTAACCGGCGGAAGCATCCAACGGTGCGGGCAGGGAAATACGGACGTTCTGAGATACAAGGGAGGTATCCCGCGTAGGAAGGCGGTCTTTTCATACTGGCGGCTTGCTGTATCTCTATGTGTGTCTGTTTGACCCATGGGATACAGTTTTTTTGTGTGAGGAGGCAAATGGCATGGAGACACGTATCGCGCTCATTGGCATCATTGTGGAGGACCGGTCGGTGACCGACCAGCTCAATCAGCTGCTGCACACCTATGGCAGCTATATCGTGGGGCGCATGGGGGTGCCATACCGGGACAAGGGGATCTCCATCATCAGCATCATTGTGGATGCGCCCGCGGATGTCATTGGTGCGCTGGCGGGGAAACTGGGTCAGATTCGGGGGCTTTCCGTCAAGACCATGTATGCAAAGGCGGGTGGTGCGGATGGCGCATGAGTGGACGGCGGAAAAGCTCGCGGCGTTGCTCGCCTTGCCCGACTTTACGGAGGTCTATGCGCGGGCCGACGCGGTGCGGCATGAAACGGTGGGGGATGTGGTGCACATTCGTGCCATTTTGGAGTTTTCCAATCACTGCCGCCGTCAGTGCCGTTACTGCGGTCTCAACAGCCGGAATCCCCATGTGACCCGCTACCGCATGTCTGAGCGGGAGATCGTGGAAAGCGCAGAAGGGGCATGGAAAGCGGGGTACCGGACGCTGGTCATGCAGTCGGGCGAGGATCCGTATTTTACGGCAGAGCGGCTGGGGGGGCTCGTGCGTGCCATCAAGGAGCGGACGGGGCTGGCCCTCACCATAAGCTGCGGCGAAATGCCCGAAGCGGACTATGCCTATCTGCGTGAATGCGGGGCAGACCGGTACCTCCTCAAGCACGAGACGGCTGACCCGGCGATCTATGCTGCCCTGCACCCGTGTGGGACACTGGAGGCACGGGTTGCGTGCTTACGCAGCCTCAAGCGGCTGGGATATGAAACGGGGAGCGGGTTTATGATTGGCCTGCCGGGGCAGACCGTTCGGACCATCACACAGGATATCCTGCTGCTTGCGGACATCGGGTGTGACATGGCGGGCATCGGCCCCTTTATCCCGCACCCCGATACGCCGCTAAAAGATGTGCCGGAGGGGAGCGCAGAGATGGCGCAGCGCGCTGTGGCGCTGGCGCGGCTGGTGTTGCCAAAGGCCAACCTGCCTGCCACCACCTCTTTGGCAGTCGCAGACAAGGAGGCGCGAGGCCAGGTGTTTGCCCGGGGCGCAAACGTGATCATGCGAAAGGTCACGCCCGACCCATACAAAGGCTATTATGAGATCTATCCGGCTGCATTCCCGCCCACCGACGTGGCGCGGGAGCGGCAGGAATTGGAAGAACAGATCGCGACGCTGGGCCGGATCCCGGTTTGAGCGGCCGCAGTATCCATGATGGAGGCGAAGAAGATGTATAACAGCAAATCCGAAAAAGCGGTGGAATTCATCCATGACGGCGAGATCCTGCGGGTTTTGGACTATGCCAAGGAGAACAAGAACAACAAACCCCTTTTGGAGCAGATTTTGCGCAAAGGAGCGGAGTTTCGCGGCCTCACCTATGAGGAGGCCACTGTTCTTTTAGAGTGCGAGGACGAGGACATTTTGGAGCAGATCTATGCGCTTGCCAAAAAGATCAAGGAACATATCTACGGCAACCGCATTGTGATGTTTGCGCCGTTGTACCTGTCCAACTATTGCATCAACGGATGCCGGTACTGTCCCTACCACGGGGAAAATACCCACATGCCGCGCAAGCAGCTTTCCCAGGAAGACATCGTGCGGGAAGTGACTGCGCTGCAGGACATGGGGCACAAGCGGCTCGCGCTGGAGACGGGGGAAGATCCCGTGCACTGTCCCATTGAGTATGTGTTAGAGTCCATCCGGACCATCTATTCCATCAAGCACAAGAACGGGGCCATCCGGCGGGTGAACGTGAATATTGCAGCCACCACCGTGGAGAACTACCGCAAACTCAAGGAGGCAGGCATCGGCACCTACATTCTGTTCCAGGAGACCTACCACAAGCCCACCTATGAATACCAGCATCCCAAGGGCCCCAAGCACAACTACGAGTATCACACAACGGCCATGGACCGCGCGATGCAGGGCGGAATCGATGACGTTGGGATCGGGGTGCTGTTCGGGCTGTATCAATATAAGTATGATTTTGTCGGTCTGCTCATGCACGCCAAGCATCTGGAGGACACCTTTGGTGTGGGGCCGCACACCATCAGCGTACCCCGCATCCGGCCGGCGGATGGGATTGAAACGGCCGAATTTCCCAATGCGGTGGGGGATAAGACCTTTAAAAAGCTGGTTGCCATCCTGCGAATTGCAGTGCCGTATACGGGGATCATCGTATCCACGCGGGAGTCGGAGCAATCCCGTTCGGAGGTGCTGGAGGTGGGCGTCTCCCAGGTGAGCGGCGCGTCCTGCACCAGTGTGGGCGGCTATGCCGACCGGGAGAAGGCACATACCGAACAGTTTGAAATCGAGGACACCAGGACGCTGGATGAGGTGGTCGGGTGGCTCATGGACACGGGGCACATCCCCAGCTTCTGTACGGCATGTTACCGGGAGGGGCGGACGGGAGACCGCTTCATGCAGCTCGCGAAGGCGGGGCAGATCGGCAACGTGTGCGGCCCGAATGCGATCATGACCTTGAAGGAATATCTGATGGATTATGCGTCCCCTGAAACACGTGTAAAGGGAGAACGCTTGATAGAGAAGGAAGTTGCGAAAATCCCCAATGACAAGGTGCGGGAGATTGTGCGGGAACGCCTCGTCAAGCTGGAGCAAGGCGAACGGGACTTCCGGTTTTAGAATTTGATGAAAAGGCAAAATGCTTTACAGGAGGAAGGAGGAGACAAATGCAGCAGACACCGACAGCCAATCGGCTGCACATCGCCCTGTTTGGGCGGCGTAACAGCGGCAAGTCCTCTTTGATCAACGCATTGACAGGCCAGGATGCCGCGCTCGTGTCCGATACGCCAGGGACCACGACCGACCCGGTTTATAAGGCCATGGAAATCCATCCGCTTGGCCCCTGTGTGCTCATCGATACCCCCGGAATGGACGATGTGGGGGAGCTGGGGGAGATGCGGGTGGCCCGCACCCGGGACGTGTTGGATCAAACGGATATTGCCATCTTGGTATTTGCGGGGGATGATCTTTCCGCTGAACAGGCATGGGCGGATTTGGTGCGCGCACGTGGCATCCCGCTGCTTGCGGTGGTCAATAAAACGGACGCGCTAGATGGGGATGCGCTGGCTGCCGCCGTCAAAGAGACATGCGGGCTGGACGCCGTGCAGGTGAGTGCCAAGACGCGCGCCGGGATTGCGGAGGTGCTGGAGGCCCTGTCCCGCCTCATTCCTGCGGATTTTGAGCTTCCCTCCATCACAGGGCATCTCGTTTCCCCGCAGGACGTGGTGCTGTTGGTTATGCCACAGGATATCCAGGCGCCCAAGGGGCGGCTGATCCTGCCGCAGGTGCAGACCATCCGCGATTTGCTGGACAACCGATGCATTGTCCTGTGTGTTACAACAGAGAATATGGATGCGGCGCTCTCTTCCCTGGCCAAGCCGCCCGCGCTCATCATCACCGATTCGCAGGTGTTTGGCACGGTGTGGGAGAAGACGCCGCCAGAGAGCCGATTGACCTCCTTTTCGGTCCTGCTTGCGCGGTATAAGGGGGATATTGACGCCTTTGTGGCGGGGGCAGATGCCATTGACCGGCTGACGTCTTCGGACCGGGTGCTGATTGCGGAGGCATGCACCCATAAGCCCTTGGATGGGGACATTGCACGTGTAAAGCTTCCGGCCTTGCTGCGTAAAAAAGTGGGGCAAGGGCTTGCCATTGACGTGGTTGGTGGCCGGGATTTTCCTGCTGATCTGTCCCCCTATGCGCTGGTGATTCACTGCGGCGCATGTATGTTCAACCGGCGATATGTCTTGTCCCGGGTGCAAAGTGCAGCGGAGCAGGGAGTCCCCATCACCAACTATGGGGTTGCCATTGCCAAACTGACGGGCATTTTGGACAAGATTCAGACGCGTTAGGGCAGCAGCGGATGTGGTGCATGCGCCGCGTTTTTGGCCCGCTCGGGTATTGACGCATGCGCCAAAAGATGATATGATATGCGCAACCACAAAGCGAGCTGGGGAGAGGAGAGACACAAATGGGTTGGCTGTTGCACAGGGCGCATTTTTTGCAATTGGCATCGTGATCGGACTTGTCATGACGGCCATCGGGCTTTTTGCCGGGCCTATCATCCTGTTTGACAGCATCGCACTTGCCGTTGTTTCCGCTGTCTGCTGCAACCAGTTTTTTGAGATACATCCCGCGTTTTGCCTGCTGATTGGCATTGCGGCTTTTGCCGTGCTGTTTTTCCTGCAGCATACCCGTTTTGGTTTTTGGCTGATTGGCGGGCTATTGTCTGCCGCCTGGGCATTTGTGTTTGCATTTTTGGCCTATGTATTTTCCGGTGAAGATATGATCTGGTTTTATGTCATTTTTGGGCTTGCGCTCGTGCTCATGATTTGGCTGCATTTGCGTGCAAAAAACAACGGGTAGCGCAGCCATATCTGGGTTTTTCGGCAGAGCATTGCGATGAATGCGCAAGAATGCCGCGATCTAAACAAACAATTAGGTGACCACATAGAATCTGGGATCAAAAACGGGGCGTTATCAAAAGATAACGCCCCGTTTTTATTGATAGAATATACGAGAGATCCGAAAGAAAACGGATTCCGTCCTGTCGCTGTATTACGCTTTATTGGCAGATCCGAACAGCTGAATTTTAGACATGACAACCTTCTTCATCGCATCCCGTGCGGGTCCGCAGATCTTCCGCGGGTCAAACTCATCGCTGGTGGTCACCACCGATTTGACGCCTTCGGTAAATGCCACACGTACGTCCGTATCGATATTGATCTTGTTGACGCCCATCTTGGTTGCCTTTGCGATGGAATCCTCGGGCACGCCCGATGCGCCGTGCAGCACGATGGGCGTGTCGGGCAGAAGGCCCTTGATGGTTTGCAGGCGGTCAAAGTCCAGCTTGGGCTCGCCTTTGTATTTGCCATGCGCGGTTCCGATGGCAATTGCCAGGGAATCCACGCCCGTCTCCTTCACAAACTGAACCGCTTCGTCGGGAGAAGTGAAACGTGCATCCTTTTCATCCACGCTGATGTTGTCCTCAATGCCGCCCAGACGGCCCAGCTCGGCTTCTACCGAAACGCCGCAGGCATGCGCAATCTTAATGATCTCATTGGTCTGGCGGATGTTCTCCTCCAGCGGCAGATGGGATCCGTCAAACATCACGGAGGTCCAGCCGTTGCGGATACAGCCGATGATGGTCTCGTAGGTGGTCCCATGGTCCAGATGCAGGACAACCGGCACCGTGGCCTTGTTGGCTGCCAGACGCACCATGGCGGAGAGGTAGTCGATGCCAGCATATTTGATAGCACCCTCCGAGGTCTGCACCATAACCGGCGCACGCAGCTCTTCAGCCGCCGCAACAACCGCCTGCAGAATCTCCATGTTGTTGACGTTGAACGCGCCAACCGCATAATTGCCTTTGTTGGCCTGATCCAAGACTTGCTTGCCTGTGACTAACATGTAACATTCCTCCTAATACGTAAATGATAAATTTTTAACAGATGTATTGAACAAAGAAAGGGAGACAAACTGCGGCTCCCTCTATTGTGCATGATTGCCATGCCGCCGGATGACCAGCTTGTCCATCCTGGAAAAGGCACCCGATTTGATGTTTTCCAGTGTGATGGGGAGCACATTGCCGCACTTCTCGCACACAAGATAGACTGCTGTTGCGGAAACGTCCATATCTATGTACATCGAGCCGCATTCACAGCAGATGGCACCGTTGCCGGCGAAGACCCGGATGCGGTCGATGGCCTTGAGCAGATAGACGGTATTCTTGCCGGCGCGTTCCACATTCATTTCATCCGCCAGCTCGCGGATATAGGTCTCATTTTCTGCGATATGGTCAGCAACTTCGCTGCTGCGGCCCAAAAACGCAATGCCGATTTCATATCCAAAATCGGGGCAGGTAAACTCCTTGCACTTCTGATATGCGATGTCCTTAAAGGTAAACGAAAAGGTATGTACATCATCGCAGAAGATGCAGGGCAACTGCATCAGAAAGCCGTTGCGCCCGTTGTATGTCAATTTGAGAGCGGTCTCCCCGCAGGAACACCGAATTGCCACGCCGCCATTGCTGCACAGGTCAAACAGAGAAATGTCTGCAAAGGCGATTTCCCCGCAGCGGGCACAGCGATATGCGACGGTTCGATTCATATTGATGATCATGTATATCCACCCTTTTTGATAGCCAAGAGGCAGCAAATACCATCTTGCTTCCTCCGCAGCCTGCTTCCGCAGGCGCAACTATTATTATACCATACTACCTGCAAATGTCAAAGGGAATCTCGGAAATGTTTACAAAAATTCTGCGGCATCCCATTTAGTCCCCGCGCCCTGTCAGCGCACCTTCCTCTTGGAGCCCTGCAAAACCGGTTTGCCGCAGCGCCTCATACAGCACCACCGCAACCGAGTTGGAGAGATTGAGAGACCGGCAGTCCCCCAGCATGGGGATGCGGATGGCGGTGTCATAATACTGCGCAATGAGACTTTCGGGCAACCCCCTAGACTCCTTGCCGAACAGCAGATAATCCCCGTCCCGGTAGCGTGGCTGGTCATGCCGCAGCTTGGCCTTGGTGGAGGCGGGGTAGTAGGTGCCGGGGCATTTGGAAAAGAATTCCGCAAGATTCTCATAGTATCGGATGTCCAGCTCGTGCCAGTAGTCCAGGCCGGCGCGCTTGAGTTTCTTGTCATCCACCGTAAAGCCCATCGGCTTTACAATGTGCAGTACGCTGCCTGTCGCCCGGCAGGTACGCGCGATATTGCCCGTGTTCTGAGGGATTTCGGGATAGACGAGCACAATATGAAATGGCATATATCTCACGCTCCTAGGTGTCTTGCTGGATTCTTGGATAAACAGGGTGGCAGGTGATGTCCGCCGCATCCTACGTGCATTTGCGCCGGGTCGACGTTTGGGTGAGGCGGCATATGTGACAGGCCATTCTCCCAAACGCTGCCACGCAGGTGCTGCTTACAGCTGGTTGGCAAGCCGCATGAGCCAGGGCCGGTGGATATCCACGGCCTTCTTGGGGCACAGCTCCTGGCAGCAGAAGCACCGGATACACCCCGACAATGCGATGTCGGGTTTTCCGTCCTTCATGTGGATGGTTTTCGCAGGGCATAGCCGCGCGCATTCCCCGCACCCAACGCAAACCTCCCGCCGGATGACGGGATGGGGGCGCACCGCGCGTTTTGCAATACGGCTCAGCCACTTTGGCCAGCGGGACAGGAAATCGGTTCCATGGCTTTTGGGCTTTACAAAATCACAGCGATAGGGGGCCAGGTCGACACCTGCTACGGGCACCTCCGCTGCGGAAGCGGGGCACAGGCCGCGCGCTATGGCATCCTGTACGGTGAGCACCTCGCCTGGCGCGTATCCGATGAGATCGGAGGCCACCAGGTCGAGCGCATACGGGTTTGCGCTTGCGAGCAGCAGGCCCACCTCCCGCGGCGTTCCGCCCGACGGGCCGTCGCCCTCCATGCCCACCACCGCGTCCATGATGGACAGTGTGGGCCGAAGAAAGGTACAGATATCCACCAGCATGCCGCAGAAGTCCGCCGCGTCGGGCATGCGGAAGTGATACTCGGCCTTGTGGGTGCCTGGAATCACACCGAATAGGTTCTTGACGGCCCCCGTATACATGGTCATGCCGTGGGTCTTGAGCTTGCACAGATTGAGGATGACATCCGCCTCCAGCGCGGACTGGATGACCGTGAGCCGCTTTACCACGCGGCCCGCAGGATGGGAGACCTCCTGCGCAGCCGTGTCATAGTTCAGCGGGACGCCGCTGTTTTGGGATGCCGTCTTCATGCCGCAGATCCCGTAGATGGCAGAGAGAATCTGCCGGTTATATGGGCCGCCGGGGCTCTCTGCGATGATGGCCTCCGCGCCCAGCGCACGCACCTGTTCCGCCACCGCCTGTACCAGGGCGGGGTGGGTGGTGGCGCATTCCTCGGGCCGTTTTCCCATGACCAGATTGGGCTTGATCAGCACCCGCTGCCCAGGTCGCAAGAAACGCTCCAAGCCGCCGAGGGGCCGGAGCGTTTCTTGCAGTGCACTGCGCACCGTTTCTATTTCGTAATTGGGACAGCTGCCCGCTGCTACCAACATACCCATCACCTCTTATTGTTTTCCACAAAGCGCGCGATGCGGGACAATGCCTCTGTGATATTGTCCATGCTGGCGGCATAGGAACAACGAATAAATCCCTCGCCCGACTGGCCGAATGCCGTCCCAGGTACGACTGCCACCTTTTCACTGTAGAGCAGCTGTTCGCTGAAGGTTGCAGAATCCATCCCGGTGGATCGGATGCAGGGGAATATATAGAAGGCGCCCAGCGGTTCAAAGCAAGAGAGCCCCATCTTGCGGAATCCATCCACGATGACCCGGCGGCGCAGGTTGTATTCCTCCCGCATCCGGACAATGTCGCTATCCCCGCTGCGGAGAGCCTCAATGGCGGCATACTGGCTGGTGGTGGGCGCGCTCATAATGGCGTACTGGTGCAGCTTGGTCATCAGCCCAATCACCTCAGCCGGCCCCGTCACAAAGCCCATGCGCCAGCCCGTCATGGCATGGGACTTGGAGAATCCGTTCACCAGCACGGTGCGTTCATACATACCGGGGATGTTGGCGATGGACACATGCGGCTGCCCATAGGTGAGAACCGCGTAAATCTCGTCGGACAGCACCGTGATATCCGTTCCGCGGAGGACCTCCGCGATGGCCTCCAGGTCGCTCTGTTCCATGATGGCCCCTGTGGGATTGTTGGGATAGGGCAGCACCAAAATCTTGGTTTTTGGCGTGATGGCGGCACGGAGCTCGTCAGCCGTCAGCCGGAACTGGTTTTCCGCCTTGGTTTCCACCACGACGGGAACACCGTCTGCCAGCTCGGTACAGGGTTTATAACACACAAAACTGGGCTCGGGGATAATCACTTCATCGCCCGGGTTGAGCAGCGCGCGGAAGCACAGATCAATGGCCTCGCTGCCGCCGACGGTAACCAAAATCTGATCCTTGGGATTGTAGGTCAATGCATAGTGCCGGTCCAAGTATTTGGCAATTTCCTGACGAAGGGCCAGCAAACCGGCATTGGAGGTGTAATAGGTGTAGCCTTTTTCAAGGGAATAGATGCCTTCCTCCCGAATGTGCCAAGGCGTGACGAAGTCGGGTTCGCCGACGCCGAGAGAGATGGCGTCTTCCATCTCGGATATAATATCAAAGAATTTCCGGATGCCCGAAGGCGGGATTTGTTTGGCTTTGGAAGAGAGTAGGGAGTCGTAGTTCACAGGGACATCACCTCTCTTTTGTCCTCCGTGTCCGGATCCATGACCACGCCGTCCACTTTATACTTTTTCAGCACAAAATGGGTGGCGGTGCTGATGACATTGTTCATGGGCGCCAGCTTTTCGGCGACAAACAGCGCGACCTCCTGCATGGTCTTGCCCTCCACCACAACCATGATGTCAAATCCGCCTGACATCAGGTAGAGGGAGGAGACCTGCTCGTACTGGTAGATGCGCTCTGCGACCGCATCAAATCCCTCACCGCGCTGCGGCGTCACTTTCAGTTCGATCAGAGCAGACACCTGCTGGCGCTGTGTCTTGTCCCAGTTGATAACGGCCCGCTTGCCGAGAATGGTCTTATTGTCCTCGTATGCTTTGATCTGCGCGGCGACTTCCGCCTCATCCTTGTCCAGCATCACAGCAATCTGCTGGGGCGTCATGGTCGCGTCATGTTCTAAAATCTCCAAAATTCTTTCCATTCTCTTGGGCCTCCTTGTCATTTTTTGGGCCTCCTGTTCCATGTGCCAGAACAGGTCCCAATTTCTATATTTTTATTATTTTACCAAATGTTTCGGGCTTTGTAAAGGGAAAGTAATACAAATGTCTTGGTTTGTGGCATAAATTCTTGGTCTGTAAAAAAATGGATTTAATGGGCTGGCGCCATTGATTGTATGGTGTGCATAAAAAAACTGCGGCACCTTGCCCAAGATTTTTGCATAAAATCGCCGATCTTGCTTGACAGGGCGCGCGCAAAACCGTTATAATATATGGTATTGTAATTACGAAGGAGGAAATTCCCAAATGTCCGAAGAAAGAAATGAATTGAATAGAAACCTGGCGCAAATGCTAAAGGGCGGTGTCATCATGGATGTCACCAACGTGGAGCAGGCTAGGATCGCGCAGGAGGCGGGTGCTGTCGCGGTGATGGCCCTAGAGCGCGTCCCGGCGGACATCCGCAAAGAGGGCGGCGTGGCCCGCATGAGCGATCCCAAGATGATCAAGGAGATTAAGGCAGCTGTCACAATCCCCGTCATGGCAAAGGCCCGCATTGGGCACATTGTGGAGGCGCAGATTTTGGAGGCGCTGGGGATTGACTATATTGATGAAAGCGAAGTGTTGACCCCGGCAGACGACATGTTCCACCTGGACAAGCGCGCATTTTCCATTCCGTTTGTGTGCGGCGCGCGCAATCTGGGCGAGGCGCTCCGCCGGATCGGAGAGGGCGCTGCCATGATCCGCACCAAGGGCGAAGCGGGGACGGGCAATGTCGTCGAGGCTGTGCGGCATATGCGGACCATGATGTCTGAAATCCGGCGGCTGCAAAACCTGCCAAAAGAGGAGCGCATGACGTTTGCCAAGGAGATTGGCGCGCCGTTTGAGCTGGTTGAGGAGGTTGCGGAACTGGGCAAGCTCCCCGTGGTCAATTTTGCGGCGGGCGGCATTGCGACGCCGGCGGATGCGGCGCTCATGATGCAGCTGGGCAGCGAGGGCGTATTTGTCGGATCGGGCATTTTCAAGTCCCAGAACCCGGCCAAGCGAGCCAAGGCCATCGTGCAGGCGACGACCTATTACAATGACCCCAAGATCATCGCGGAGGTATCGGAAGATCTGGGGATGAGCATGGAAGGGATTGAACTCAGCCAGATTGCGCCCGAAGAGCGCATGGCACAGCGCGGCTGGTAAGGATATGGTGAAACTTCGGGGTGTCGGTGTGCTTGCCGGCACCCTTGTGTGCTATTATTTCAACATTTTTGCGCGTGTCCCATGTTGTCGGATGGGCGTGGATTTTGGGAGGAACAACGGATTTTGAACAATGTAACCATCGGGATTCTTGCCTTGCAGGGATCCGTCATTGAACATCGAAGCCGCTTGGAACAGATTGCGGGTGTCACAGTCGTTGAGGTCAAAAAGACGGAGGAAATCGACCGGGTGGACGGCATCATCCTGCCGGGCGGCGAAAGCACCACCATTGGCAAGCTTCTGCGGGAATTTGGCCTGTTTGCGCCCCTCAAAGCGCGGATTGAAGCGGGCATGCCGGTCTGGGGCACCTGTGCCGGGTTGATCTTGCTGGCAAAAGAGATTGTAAACGAGCCGGCGCCTCATCTGGCCGTGATGGACATCGCCGTGCGGCGCAATGCCTACGGGAGCCAGCTGGACAGCTTTGCGACCCGTGCGGCCATCCCCGAAGTCGCAAAAGAAGAGATACCGCTGGTGTTTATCCGTGCACCCTGGATTGAGCGCGTTGGGCAGGATGTCACCGTGCTGTGTCGGGTGGATGGGCAGATCGTGGCGGCCCGGCAGGGGAACATGCTGGCGACCTCCTTTCATCCGGAGCTCACGGCGGATTTGTCCTTTCATGGGTATTTTGTGAACATGGTGCAGGAAAGCAGGGGGAATTGAGATGTATGCAGCGCCCATAGCGAAGCTCATTGAGGAATTCAACAAGATGCCCGGCATCGGGAAACGGACGGCTGAGCGGCTGGCGTTTCATGTGCTAAAGCTCTCGGATGGGGAGGCGCAGGCGTTTGCAGATGCGGTGCTTGCGGCAAAGCGGACCATTCGGTTCTGCCCCATCTGCCAGTCGCTGACTGATCGGGAGCCCTGCGATATCTGTGCAAACCCCAAACGGGACCGTTCGGTCATCTGCGTGGTGGAGAACCCTAAGGATGTGCTGGCGATGGAGAAGATCCGGGAATATACGGGTGTGTATCACGTGTTGCATGGCGCCATTTCCCCCATGGACGGCATCGGGCCGGAGGACATCAAGCTGCGGGAGCTGCTTGCCCGCGTGCAGGAGGGCGGCATCCGGGAGGTCATCATGGCCACCAATCCCACCATTGAGGGGGAAGCGACCGCCATGTATGTGTCCCGGCTCTTAAAACCCCTGGGCGTCAAGGTGACACGCATCGCACACGGCATTCCCGTGGGCGGGGATTTGGAGTATGCCGATGAAGTGACGCTCGCGCGGGCCATGGAGGGCCGGCGGGAGATCTAAGGCCGACGGAAAAAGGAGGCATGGCCCATGGAAGTGGTTGGCTTTGTAGGCCCAAGCGGGACGGGCAAGAGCTATCGTGCCATGTACGTGGCGCACCAAAATCACATTGGATATATCATAGATGACGGCCTTTTGGTCAATACCAAGGGCATTGTGGCGGGTTATTCCGCCAAAAAGGAGAGCACCAAGGTCGCCAGCATTCGGCGTGCGCTGTTTACCGACCCCAAGCATGCGGGGGAGGTGCGTGACGCCATCCGCCGGTGTGCGCCGCCCTCCATCTTGCTGTTGGGGACGTCGGATAAGATGGTCCGGCGCATCGCGGAGGTGCTGGAGCTGCCCCCTATTTCAAGGACCATTTATATCCAGGACATTGCTTCCCCCGAGGAGATGGAGAAGGCAAAACGAATCCGTGCGGAACAGGGCAAGCATGTCATCCCGGTGCCGACCTTTGCAGTCAAAAAGGACTTTTCGGGCTATTTTATGGATTCGCTCAAGGTGTTTTTGCGGACGGGCAAGCGGCAGGATTTTTTGGCTGAAAAGACCATCGTGCGGCCGACCTTTAGCTATCTGGGGGATTTTCATATCTCCAATCAGGCCATCGTGCAGATCTGTGAGTATGAGGCTGCCCGCGTTCCGGATGTCGTTCGGGTTCAGAAGGTCACGGTGCAGTCCACCATCGCGGGGGTTCTGATCCATATCGACCTCATCCTGCGCTACGGCAAGCCCCTGCATGAAGCGGCAAAGGCCATCTATAGCGCTGTCATCCGGTCGGTGGAGGAGACGACTGCCATCAACGTGGAGAAGGTGCTGGTGCACGTCAAAGGGATTGAGGTGGATGCATGCCCGAGCGAGTAGAGGACCTGGGCCTTTCGGGACTCCGTCTGATCCAGGATCCCGATGGCTTTTGTTTTGGGACGGATGCCGTTTGCCTGTCCCGGTTTGTCTCCGTAAAACCGGGGGAGCGGCTCATTGACTTGTGCACGGGCAACGGTGTGCTGCCCATCCTGCTATCTGCATGTACACGGTGCGCCGACATGACGGCGGTGGAGCTGCAGCCGCGCCCCGCGGCATTGGCGCGGCGCAACGTGGCGCTCAACGGGCTGGAAGGGCGTATCAAGATCATAGAAGGGGACATACGGGAGATCCCCAAGCAGCTGGGGGACAACGGGTTTCATGTGGTGACCTGCAACCCGCCATACCTGCCCGCAGGAACGGGCAAACAGAACGCGCTGGATGAACGCACCATCGCACGGCATGAAATCACCTGTACACTTTCGGATGTGGTGTCCGTCAGCGCCCACCTGCTCCGCCCCGGCGGGCGGCTGTATCTGGTGCACCGGCCCGAGCGGCTGATTGACCTCTGCTGTGTCATGCGGGCACATAAACTGGAGCCCAAGCGCATGCAGTTTGTCTGCCATGCGCCCGGCGAAGCGCCCTGTCTGGTATTGGTGGAAGGGCAGCTGTGCCGGCGGCCGGGGCTTTCTATTTTGCCGCCCATGGTGGTGACGGAAGGATAGTGGCAATACACGGGCCATTATCTCTGTGTATATCCGCTTGTTCGTATGGACGACAGGGGCTTTAGTCGGTGGTATCTGGGATGATCGCTTCCTGTATGTCGGGTATCACGTAGCCATTGTGCGGTTGTATGCTGTTATCAGAGAGGAGGGAGAGCCGTGGCGCAGCCGGGCGTTTTATATCTAGTAAACACCCCCATAGGCAACCTGGGGGATATCACCCAGCGGGCCCTCGATACCCTGCGCTCGGTGGATCTCATCGCTGCGGAGGATACGCGGCATACGCTGGGGCTTCTAAACCATTTTGGGATTTCCAAGCCCCTCACCAGCTACTATGAGCATAACAAGGCCGAAAAGGGCGGCTATCTCTTGCAAAAGCTGCTGGATGGCGAGTCCATCGCGCTGGTGTCCGACGCAGGCAGTCCTGCGATTTCAGACCCAGGGGAGGATCTCGTGCGGCTGTGTGTGGAGCGGGACATCCCCGTGACCGCGATCCCTGGCGCGACGGCATTTACCACCGCGCTCATCTGCTCGGGGCTGTGCACGGGGCGGTTTTCCTTTGAAGGATTTCTATCTGTCAATAAACGAAAGCGCAAAGAGCACCTTGCGGAGCTCGCTCACAGCACCTATACCATGCTGTTCTATGAAGCACCTCACAAGCTTATATACACACTCAAGGACATGGCGGATACCTTCGGCGGCGACCGGCGCATCGTGCTGGCGCGGGAGTTGACCAAGAAGCATGAGGAGTTTATCCGCTGCACCATCCGCGAGGCCATCGCGCGCTACCAGGACGTCTCCCCGCGCGGGGAATATGTGCTGGTGGTGGAGGGCGCGCAGGAGCAACTGCCTGCCTCGTCCGAGGCGGAGCTGCCGCCCCTTGCGGATGCGCATGCGGTGCTGGTGGCAAGCGGGATGGACAGCAAAGAGGCCATGCGCCTGCTCGCCAAGGAGCGGGGCATCAGCAAACGGGAGGTGTACCAACACCTGCTGAAACAGAAGAAAGGGGAATGACTCATGGATAGCAATCAAACGCTGCAACGTTGTATGACAGAGCTGGAAACCATTGCGGGCATGCTGGACAAGCTGCTCTCTCTGCCGTTTGTGAGCGCAAATTCGCCCGATACGGCCATCTTTGTGGTGGATATGGTAAACGGCTTTGCCAAGGCGGGCGCGCTGTACAGCCCCCGGACCGAGGCGCTCATTCCGGGTATCCGCGCGCTGCTGGAGGCCGCGCCAGCTGCACAGCGCATCGCCTTTTGTGACAACCATGCGCCCGACAGTCTGGAGTTCGCCGCATATCCGCCACACTGCCAGGCGGGAACGCCCGAAGCCGAGGTGGTGGATGAACTCAAGCCGCTGGTGGATGAGGTGATCACAAAGAATACCACCAATGGCTTTTTGGAAATGGCGTTTGTGCGGTGGCTGCATGAAAACCTGCATGTATCCCGGTATATCATCGTGGGGTGCTGCACCGATATCTGCGTGCAGCAGCTGGCGGTATCCCTCAAAACCTTTTTCATCCACAATCAGATGGAAAAGGAGATCATTGTGCCCGTCAATTTGGTGGATACCTACGATATCCCCGGCGTGCACGGCGGCGACCTCATGCACCTCACTGCGCTTGCCTCTATGCAGGGCAGCGGCGTTCAGCTGGTGCGTATGGCGTAAATTTTTGCAAGGCGGTATGAAATGGCATTCTGCCGTGCATCCTAGTAGGAAGACAATTGCAACCAAAGGAGGCAACCACATTGGACAGCGTGAAATGTTATTCCATCAAAGATGGCATCCATCTGTACCATATTCCGGTGGACAAGTTTAAGACCTTGTCCATCTCCATCAATATCCACCGGCCCCTTTGCAGGGAGGAGGCGTCCTGCAATGCGCTTTTGACCGACGTGCTGGCGCGCGGGTCAAGGGCGTATCCCGACAATGCGGCGCTGGAGCGTGCGCTGCAGGACCTGTATGGGGCGCAGTTTGACACCGATGTGCGCAAAAAGGGGGAGGACCAGATCTTAACCTTTGGTCTGGGCGTGCTGTCCGACCGATATGCGCCCGGGGACGCCGAGCTGTCCCTGGCCGCCACCCGGCTGCTGCTGGAAATGGTCTTAAACCCGCTGCTGGAAGGGGATGGCTTCCGGGCGGACTATGTGGCGCAGGAAAAGGTGAACCTGATCAACGATATCGAGGCCATCATCAACGACAAACGGGAGTATGCGACCCTGCGTCTTTTGCAGCTGATGTGCGAGGGCGAGCCCTATGCGGTGCATGAGCTGGGTACGGTGGAAGATGTAGAGGCCATCACGCCACAGTCGCTGTATGCGCATTACCGGCGCATCCTGGCGGAAGGCCCCATTGACATCTTTGTGACGGGAGACGTCCAGATCGCGGGCATCCTGGGAGAGGTTACCAGTTACTTTAAGGAGATTGAGCCGACACGAACTGTGTACCCCAAAACGGACATCCTGTCGGGGCACCGCAGCAAGGCGCAGGAAATCACAGAAACGTTTGACGTGGCACAGGCCAAGCTGTGCATGGGCTACCGTACCCATACCGCGCCCACCGACGATGATTATTATAAACTGATGGTATACAACGGCATCTTGGGCGGCGGCGCGCATTCTAAGCTGTTTTTAAACGTCCGGGAAAAGCTCAGCCTGGCATATTATGCGGGTTCGCGCCTGGAGCGGTTCAAAGGCATCCTCCTCATCAGTGCGGGCATTGAGATGGCGAATAAGCAACAGGCCATGGATGAAATCCAGCTGCAGGTGGCGGCCATGCGAAACGGGGAGATCACGGAAGCGGAGTACAGCGCGACCATCCTCAGCCTGGTCAATGCCATCCGTTCCCTCGGGGACAACATCAACTATTTGGAGGACTATTATTTGGGTCAGGTCATTGGTGTGGACCAAGTGAGTCTATCCCAATTTGCGGATAAGGTGGAAAGCGTCACGTTGGCGGACGTCGTGGAAATCGCGGCGCGCGTGGAGCTGGATACGGTCTATTTCCTGACGGGAAAAGGGCAGCAAGGAGGGGAGCAAGCGTGAACGAAGTATACAACGAACTGCTAAATGAGCGCATCTTTGCGGGGACGCACAAGAGCGGCCTTCGGGTCCATGTGATGCCCAAAAAGGGATATAGCAAGAGCTATGCCATTTTTGGCACGCAATATGGCTCCATTGACAGCGCATTTGTCATCCCGGGGGAGTCGGAGCCCACGTATGTGCCCGACGGCATTGCGCATTTTTTGGAGCACAAGATGTTTGAGCAGCCCGACGGCAGCAACGTGTTTGCTGCCTATGCGCAGCACGGTGCCAACGCGAATGCCTTCACCAGCTTTAACATGACTGCGTATCTGTATGAAGCGACGCAGGATGTTTTGGAAAATCTGGAAATTTTGTTGGATTTTGTACAAAAGCCCTATTTCACGGATGAGAACGTCCAAAAGGAACAGGGCATCATCGGCCAGGAAATCCGCATGTATGATGACGATCCGGGCTGGCGGCTCATGATGAACTACCTGTCCGCCATGTACCACACCATGCCCGTCAACCGGGATATCGCGGGGACGGTGGAGAGCATCTCGCAAATCACCAAGGAGACGCTGTACACCTGCTACAACACCTTCTACAACCTGTCCAATATGGTGTTGTTTGTAGTGGGGGACGTGGATCCTGAAGCGGTTTGGGCATGTGTGGAGCGAAATGCGAAGGAAGAGATGCCCTTTGATAAGGAGATCAAACGGCTGTATGGGGAGGAGCCTGCCAGCGTGGTGCAGTCTGAGATCACGCAGAAACTGTCCGTGTCCGTCCCAATGTTTATGTTTGGTTTCAAAGACAATGAGACGGGGCTGGACGGCGCCGCGCTCCTCAAAAAGAACGTGGAGCTGACCCTGTTGGCTGAGCTGGTGTTTGGCAAGGCCGGGAAGCTGTATAACACCCTCTATGATGGCGGGTATATCTTGGGCGGCATGTCGGCGGAGCTGGAGTGCGAGAAGCAGTATGGGCATACGCTTGTGACGGGAGAGTCCAAAGATCCGTACAAGGTGAAATCGCTGATTTTAGACGGCATTGCGGAACTCAGGCGCACTGGGATCGACCCCGATGCGTTCGAGCGCGCCAAACGCGCATACTGGGGCCGGTATGTCAAACAGTTCAACAACGTGAGCGGCATTGCGCATGGATTTTTGGGCAACATTTTTAGTGGCATTCACCTGTTTGACTATGTGGACGCCATCCGCAATGTGACATGTGACGCAGTGAATGCGCGGCTGAACACCGCATATACAGAATCGCAGTCCGTGCTTTCGGTAATAGAGCCGGTTGAATAAAACTGGAGGGTATTCCAGGTGAAGGCGCGGAGGGCGCCGCATAAAATGTAGAAAACCCAGGGCCGATGGGGCCCTGGCATGACAGGAGGCATACATATGGTCAACCAGATTGGATTTCCGGGGCTTGGCATCCCAACCATGCAGATTCATGAATCGTTTACGGTATTTGGCCTTACCATTCATTGGTATGGTCTGATCATCGCATGCGGCATTGTATTGGCATTTCTATTCGTATCTCACATGGGGAAAAAGAAGGGCATCTCGGTGGATACGCTTTTGGATATTGTCCTGTTCGGCCTGCCGTCTGCCGTCGTTGGCGCAAGGCTGTATTATGTGCTTTTCGCATGGGAGAACTATCGGGACAATCTGCTGGATATCTTTAAAATCTGGGAGGGAGGCCTCGCCATCTATGGCGGTATCATTGGCGCATGCATCTCCACCTATGTGTATTGCCGTGTCAAAAAACTGAACTTATGGGAAATTCTGGACCTCGGCGCGTTTGGCCTTTTGATCGGGCAGACGGTGGGCCGCTGGGGCAATTTTGTCAATGCGGAGGCCTATGGCGGCCCCACCACACTCCCATGGGGTATGGAGCTTGTGGACCTTGGCATTACGGTGCACCCAACCTTTTTATACGAATCCTTGTGGAACCTATTGGCGTTTGGATTCTTGTACTGGTACCAGAAAAAACGGCAAAAATTCACCGGTGAGATCTTTTTGCTCTATCTTGTGACGTATGGCCTGGGCCGGTTTTGGATTGAGGGGCTGCGTACCGACAGCCTCATGATGGGCAGTCTGCGTGTGTCCCAGCTGATGGCGGCGCTGTGTGTGATCGTGGGCATTGTGCTCATTGTATATTTCCGTAAACGGGCTGATCGGGAAGTGA
>CALYAO010000084.1 GCA_944393605.1 uncultured Clostridia bacterium | reverse complement strand
CCTCCCAGCGCGTGGTGGAGAAGGCGGGCCTTCAGATGGATGACATTAAGATGGTCATCCCGCACCAGGCAAACACCCGCATCATCGACGGCGCGGCCAAGCGCCTTGGGCTGGGCAAAGACCGTGTGTTTACCAATGTGGATAAGACGGGCAACATGTCCTCCGCGTGCATCCCTGTGGCGCTGTATGAGGCGCACAAACAGGGGTTGGTGCAGGCAGGCGACAAGATCATTCTGGTGGGCTTTGGCGGCGGCCTGACGTGGGCGGCCATGCTGCTGGAGCTGTAAAGGAGGAGCAGTATGAAGATGCAGTCTAGAATTTGTGACATATTTGGGATCCGGTATCCCGTGTTCCAGGGCGGCATGGCGTGGGTGTCCACGGCGGAATTGGCAGCGGCCGTGTCCAATGCCGGCGGCCTGGGTATCATTGCGGCGGGCAATGCCCCGGCGGACTGGGTGGCGGAGCAGGTCGCAAAGTGCCGGACGATGACCGACAAGCCCTTTGGCGTCAACGTTATGCTCATGTCCCCCTATGTGGATGAGGTGATGGAGGTGCTGGTGCGGGAACGGGTGCCTGTCGTTGCGACGGGTGCAGGCAACCCGGGCAAGTACATACCGGCTTTAAAAGCGGTTGGCACCAAGATCGTCCCCGTGGTGCCGTCGGTGGCGCTGGCCAAAAAGATGGAAAAGGACGGCGCGGATGCGGTGGTCGCAGAGGGTACCGAGTCGGGCGGCCACGTTGGGGAGCTCACCACCATGGCTCTCGTGCCGCAGGTGGTGGATGCGGTGTCCATCCCCGTTTTGGCGGCGGGCGGCATTGCGGATGCCCGCGGTGTCGTGGCGGCTTTTGCGCTGGGTGCGGAGGGCGTCCAGATTGGGACGCGGTTTTTGTGCTCCACCGAGTGCACGGCCCATGAGAACTACAAACAGGCGATTGTGGCGGCCAAGGACCGTGATGCTGTCGTGACGGGCCGCTCCACGGGGCATCCGGTGCGTTGCCTCAAAAATAAGCTCACGCGGGAGTATGACCGCATGGAAAAAGAGGGCGCCAGCATTGAGGAGATTGAGAAGCTGGGTGCGGGCGGCCTTCGGAATGCGACCGTGGAAGGTGACACCCAGATGGGCAGCATGATGGCGGGCCAGATTTCGGGCATGATTGCGGATATTAAGCCCTGCCAGCAGATCATGGAGGAATTGCTGGATGGTGTCAGCGGCGTTTTGGCGGGAATTCAAGAGCGATTAGACGCGTAATTTGCGCGGAAGCATACAGAAGGAGGGAGAACCAATGGCAAAGATTGCGTTTATGTTTTCGGGCCAGGGGGCCCAGACGGTCGGCATGGGAAAAGAGCTGGCGGAGCAGTATCCCGTTGCGGACCAGGTGTTTGAGGAAGCGACTGCGAGTCTTGGTCTGGATATGAAACAGCTGGTGTGGGAGAGTGACGAGGAGACCTTAAAGATTACCGAAAACACCCAGCCGGCTATCCTTACCATGAGCATTGCGGCGCTGCGTGTGCTGGAAGAGGCGGGTGTTCGGCCTGACGTCGTGGCGGGGCTGAGCTTGGGCGAGTATTCCGCGCATGTGGCGGCGGGTTCCATCCCCTTTGCGGATGCGGTTCGCCTGGTTAAGAAGCGCGGCAAGTACATGCAGGAGGAGGTCCCGGTGGGTGTGGGCGCGATGGCGGCCATCATGGGGCTGGATGAGGAAAACGTTTTGGCGGCATGCAATGAGGCGAGCAGCGAAGGGATCGTAGAGCCCGCCAACTACAACTGCCCGGGGCAGATTGTGATTGCGGGGCAGGTGAAGGCCGTGGAAAAGGCCTGTGAGCTGGCAAAGGACAAAGGCGCGCGGCGCGCACAGCTGCTGCCCGTCAGCGCACCGTTTCACTGTACCATGCTGGTTGGTGCGGGGGAAAAGCTGGCAAAGGAGCTGGAGATGGTTACGTTTTCGGACCTTACCGTGCCGCTCATTGCCAATGTGAACGCGGATTACGTGAAATCCAAAGAGGAGATCAAACACCTGCTGGTGGAGCAGGTGTCCAATGGTGTGCGCTGGGAGGCAACGGTGCGGCGCATGCTGGCAGACGGGGTGGATACCTTTATCGAGGTGGGCCCCGGCAAGGCGCTTTCGGGCTTTGTAAAGCGCATTACCAAGGATGCGGCCATCTACAACGTAGAAGATCTGACATCTTTGAAAAATACTCTTGACAATTTGCAATAGTTGCATATAATTATATTAGGTTCCCTTGCGGACAGGGCCGGTTTGGCGCGCTGCGGGAGCCAGAAAGGCAACGGTGATTTGGGTTGGAGATACTGAATCTTTCGGGCAAAACCGCTATCATAACGGGCGCGGCGCGCGGCATTGGCAAGCGTATCGCGGAAAAAATGGCGTCCCAGGGCGTGAATATTGTGATCAATGACATTCCACCCGCCAAGGAGACAGCGGAGGCCACCTGTAAAGAATTGGAAAGTATGGGTGTCCGAGCCATCGCTTCCTTGGGCGATGTGCGCAGCTTTGAGGATGCGCAGAAGGTGGTGTCGGACGCGGTGGATGCGTTCGGCGGTGTGGACATCTTGGTCAACAACGCGGGGATCACACGGGATGGTTTGCTCATGCGTATGAGTGAGCAGGACTGGGATGACGTGCTGGCCATTAACCTAAAGGGTGCGTTTCATATGATCAAGGCGGTGTCCCGTCCCATGTTCAAAAAACGCAGCGGCGCCATTGTGAATGTGGCATCGGTGGTTGGGATCATGGGAAATCCGGGCCAGGCCAATTACACCGCATCCAAGGCGGGTCTTATTGGGCTGACCAAGACGGTTGCGAAAGAGTTTTCGGCAAGAAACATCACCTGCAACGCCGTTGCGCCGGGCTTTATCCGCTCTGCGATGACGGATGTGCTGGCAGAGGATGTGAAGGAGAATTATTTAAAAGCCATTCCGCTGGGGCGGTTTGGGGAGCCGGAGGATGTTGCCAGCGTCGTGGTATTTTTGGCCAGCGACATGGCAAAGTATGTGACGGGCCAAGTTGTGCAGATTGACGGCGGGCTGCTCATGTGAGGGTGTGAAGAAAGCAGAACATGCTTTTTCCTATACAAAACAGAATGGCAGGGGGTGACATACATGGAGTTTGATAAGGTCAAGGATATAATCGTCGAACAACTGGGCGTTGAGGAAGATGCGGTTACGATGGAGGCTTCCTTCATTGACGATCTGGGCGCCGATTCGCTGGACATCGTTGAGCTGATCATGGCGCTCGAGGAGGAGTTTGACATCGAGATTCCGGACGGCGAAGCGGAAAACATCAAGACCGTGGCGGACGTAGTCAATTATATCAAGGCGAATGCCTAAAAAGACAAAGGCCCCGCTTCCCTAAGCGGGGCTTTCGTTGCTTATTGTGGACGCAAAACCGCGCTGGGCTGTTTTTGGGCTGGCTGTGGGGCTGTGTTTTCGATATTTGTTGATCAAGAGGAAGGATGTGTAGCAATGCGCAGGGTAGTGATTACCGGAATGGGCGCTGTGACGCCTGTTGGCAATGATTTGGACAGCACGTGGGATGCGATCAAGAACGGCGTATGCGGGATTGATACCATCTCCCGGTTTGATACCGAAGGCCTGGCCTGCAAGATGGCAGGTGAGATCAAGGGGCTGGATGTGGAGGCCTTTTTGGACAAAAAGGAAGCCAAGCGGATGGACCGCTTTACGCAGTATGCAATGATTGCCGCAAAGATGGCGATTGCGCATGCGGATATTGCCTTTTCGGAGGTGGATCTGGAGCGGACGGGCGTGATCATCGGTTCGGGTATCGGCGGGATTGAGACCTTTGAACAGCAGGCGCATGTGTTTTCCACCAAGGGGCCGAGCCGCGTTAGCCCCTTCTTTATCCCCATGATGATTTCCAACATGGCGGCAGGCCAAATCGCCATCATGACGGGCGCAAAGGGCGTCAACTACGGTGTCGTGTCGGCATGTGCATCCAGCAACCATGCGCTGGGTGAGGGCTTCCGCAGCATCCGGTATGGCGACGTTGACGTCATGATCACGGGGGGAGCCGAGGCAGCGGTTACGCCGCTGTCCATCGCGGGCTTTTGCTCCATGAAGGCGATGTCTACCAGAAATGACGATCCCAAAGGCGCATGCTGCCCGTTTGATGCGCGGCGGGATGGCTTTATCATGGGCGAAGGTGCGGGCATCCTGATTTTGGAAGAGCTGGAGCATGCCAAAAAGCGGGGTGCGCGTATCATCGCGGAAATCGTGGGCTATGGTGCGACGGATGATGCGTATCACATTACGGCGCCGGCAGAAGGCGGTGAAGGCCCCGCGCGTGCCATGCAGATCGCCATCCGGGATGCGGGCATTCAGCCTTCGGATATTGGTTACATAAATGCACATGGAACTTCGACGCCTTACAATGACCGCACCGAGACCCAGGCGGTCAAAGCAGTGTTTGGGGATGCGGCATACAAGATCCCCATGAGCTCCACCAAGTCCATGACGGGGCACCTGTTGGGTGCTGCGGGCGCTGTGGAGGCGATCATCTGTGCCAAGGCGCTGGAGGAGGGCTTCCTGCCTCCCACCATCGGGTACAAGGAGCCTGATCCCGACTGTGACCTGGACTATCTGACAGATGGCGGCCGCAAAGCGGATATTCGGTATGCGCTGTCCAACTCTCTTGGATTTGGCGGGCATAATGCATCGGTTTGTTTGAAGAAATACGAGGCATAATAGCATATGTTGGGAAGCGGCGGGCAGGAATGTCCGCCTTTTCCAAATTGGAAGGGTATTCATTGACGAACCTTTATGGGCATAAGGATTGGTCAATGGATACTGCGAAAGGACGAGCAGTATGAATAAAATCAAGGAATTTGAAGAAATCATTGGTCTTAATTTTGCGGACAAAAATTTGCTCAAGACCGCGCTGACGCATAGCTCCTATGCGAATGAAAACCGCAGCCGGCACGTGAAGTACAATGAGCGGCTGGAGTTTCTGGGGGATTCGGTTTTGAGCCTGATTGTGAGCCGGTATCTGTTTGAAAACTATCCCAACCTGCCCGAAGGGGAGCTCACCAAGATTCGCGCTGCGGTGGTATGCGAGCACTCACTGTGCGAGTGCGCGAGCCGGCTGGAGGTGGGCAAGTTCCTCATCCTGGGCAAGGGGGAGGAGATGACGGGCGGACGGACGCGTGTCTCCATTTTAGCGGATGCGTTTGAGGCGATCTTGGCGTCCATTTATTTGGATGCTGGCCTGGATGTCGCCCGGGAGTGGGCACTGGGGCAGTTATATGAGACCATCCAGTTTGCGTCCAAGGGGCGCATTCAAAAGGACTATAAAACCACCATCCAGGAGTATGTCCAAAGCCGGTCGACCGACAAAATCACCTATGAGGTCATCCATGAGAGCGGGCCCGACCATAAAAAGAGCTTTGAGGTCAACATCCTGGTGGGCGGCAAGGTCATGGGGTATGGCGAGGGCAACAGCAAAAAGAATGCCGAACAAGCGGCGGCGCGGGATGCGCTGTCCAAATTGCATCATGATGCGGAATAAGAACATCCCCATCTTTGTGCCCCATGCGGGGTGTCCCAACGACTGTGCGTTTTGCAACCAGCGGCGCATCACGGGGGTGATGGATGTGCCCTCTCCGGATGACGTTGCACGGCTTATCCGGGACAGCCTGCCCCACATGCGGGAAGGGGACCATGTGGAGGTTGCCTTTTTCGGCGGGAGCTTTACGGGCATTCCGCGAAATACGCAGGCGGCACTGTTGGGAGCGGTGAGGCCCTTTTTGCGTGCGGGTCAGTTGGACGGCATCCGGCTGTCCACACGGCCGGACTACATCGACGTGGACATTTTGGACTTCCTCGCACCCTTCGGCGTGACTACCATTGAGCTGGGGGCGCAGTCCATGTGCGACGAGGTGCTTTTTGCCAACCGGCGGGGGCACACGGCCGCGGATACGGCACGGGCCTCCCGCCTGATTCGGGCGCATGGGTTTTCACTTGGACTCCAGATGATGCCGGGCCTGTACCAAGACACCGCTGCGCGCACGTTGGCGACGGCGGAGGCGCTGATTGCGCTGGCGCCCGATTTTGTGCGTATCTACCCGACGCTGGTGCTAAAGGATACCTATTTGGCAGACTTATATGAAACGGGGCGGTATACGCCGCTGTCGTTAGAGGAAGCGGTGGCGCAGTGCGTCACGCTAAAGCGCATGTTTGCCGCACACAACATTCCGGTCATCCGCATGGGGCTCATGGCGAGCGATGCCATCTGTGCGGACGGGGATGTTTTGGCGGGGCCGTTCCACCCGGCGTTTGGGGAGCTAGTGGAAAGTGCGGCCTATTTTGAAGAGATTGCGGCGCAGCTGGCGGACGTGCCCGACGGCGAGGTGGAGATTGTGGTTCCGCCGCACCTGGTGTCCAAAGTGGTGGGAAACCGGCGGCGCAATCTGTATGCGTGGCAGAGACAGTTTCCGGGCAAGCGCATCCGCATCCGGCAGGATGCTGCGGCAAGCGCGTGCCGCGTTGAAACGGGGATAGTGGGGAGTAAACAATGTTTTTAAAATCCATTCAAACACGGGGCTTTAAATCCTTTGCCGACCCGGTGGACCTTACGTTTTCGGATGGCGTGACCGCCATTGTAGGGCCCAATGGGAGCGGCAAGAGCAATATTTCAGATGCTGTTCGGTGGGTGCTGGGAGAACAGAGCGCCAAATCCCTCCGCGGCGGCAGCATGCAGGATGTCATCTTTAGCGGAACGCAAAAGCGCAGCCCATTGGGGTTTGCGGAGGTGACACTGGTGCTGGATAACAGCGACCATGTCTATGACGTGGACTTTGTGGAGCTGTCGGTCACGCGCCGGGTCTATCGGTCGGGAGAGAGCGAATACCGGATCAACAATGCGCCCTGCCGATTAAAGGACATCCATGAGCTGTTTATGGATACGGGTCTGGGCAGAGATGGGTATTCCATGATTGGACAGGGGCGCGTCGAAGAAATCCTGTCCTCCAAGTCGGAGGACAGGCGGGAGATCTTTGAGGAGGCATCGGGCATCTCCAAGTATCGGCATCGCAAGGAGGAAGCACAGCGCAAGCTGGATGCCACCGAAGACAATCTGAGCCGCATCGCGGACATCATTGGTGAGCTGGATGCGCAGCTGGAACCGCTGGAGCGGCAGTCTGAAAAGGCAAAGCAGTATCTAAAGCTCAAGGAGGAACTCCGGCTCTATGAGGTGAATGCGGCGCTGACCACCATCGAAACCAACCGCGCAGAGCTGGCTAGGATCAAAGGGCTGTTTGACATCGTCTCCGCTCAGCTGAATGGTGCGAAGGCGGAGATGGAGCAGGCAGAGGCCAAACAGGAGCAGATGTATACCCTTTCCTCCGAGCAGGAACAGTCCGCGCGGGATACCGAGGCGCAGCTACATAGCAAAGAGGCGGAGAACACGCGCCTTGCGGGTGAGATTGAGGTGCTCCGCAACACCATCGCGGGCAATGAGACGCTCGCAGGCCGGGTCCATTCTGAGCTGGCGGATTTGGCGGAGCGCGTGGGAGCCGTGGAGCAGGAGCTTGCTGCGGCAGAGCAGCAAAAGCAGGGTTATGAGGCACAAAAGGCCGAAAAGGAGGCGGAAATTGCGGAATTGACCGCGCAGAGTGAGCAGTCGGTCAGCAGTGCGGAGGAGCACAATGCCGAGCTGGAGGCCAACAAGCAGGCGGTCATGGACAAGCTGGATGAGATTTCATCCCATAAGATCAAACTGTCCAATTTTGATGCGCTGCGTGCCAGTTTTACGGCGCGCAGTGCTGCCCTTGCGGCTGAACTGGCAGAAAAACGTGCGGGACAGGACTCCTATGCAAAGAAGCAGGCGGAGCAGGAACAGTCGCTTTTGCGCAAACGGGCATTTGTGCAGGAGCTGTCTGCACAGCTCGCGCGTGGGAGAGAAGAAAAAGAGGGCATTGCAAATGGGCTGTCCGAGCGGCAGAAGGCGCTTACGGCCTGCCATATCGAGCTGAACGAAAAGAAGTCCCAGCTGTCCATCCTGCGGGCCATGGAACAGGGGTATGAAGGGTATGCCCGCAGCGTCAAAGCCGTGATGAAGGCGGGACAGGCCGGTCAGCTCACGGGCCTGCATGGGCCTGTATCGCGGCTGGTCACCGCGGACAAAGCGCATTTGACCGCGCTGGAAACCGCGCTGGGCGGCACTATGCAGAACATCGTGGTGGACAGTGAGGAGGATGCCAAGCGCGCCATTGCGTATTTGAAACAAACCAACGGCGGCCGGGCGACCTTTCTGCCGCTTACGGCGGTGCAGGGCAAGGAAATGGATGTGTCCCGTATTGCGCAGGATGCGGGATATGTTGGCCTGGCATCCGAGCTGGCGCGGTATGACGGGCGGTATGCCGGCGTCGTGCGGCAGCTGCTGGGCCGGACAGTGGTGGTGGATACGGTGGACAATGGCATCGCCATGTCCAGGCGCCACAAAAATACATTTCGAATCGTGACGCTGACGGGGGAGCAGTTTAGCATCGGCGGCGCCATGGCGGGCGGCAGCAGTGACCGGCGTGCGAGCCTGCTGGGCCGGGAGACGGAGATCGCGCGGCTTGCCAAACAAGTGGAGGAGTTGGAGCGCCGCTTTGGCAGCATGGAGCGGGAGCTTGCGGCAGAGCAGGAGCGCGAAAAGACCCTGACAGACCAGCTGGAGGCGGATGCCGCCATCCTGCGGGAAAATGAGGAAATCATCATCCGGCTGGAGCAAAACATTGCCTACCACAAGGCCATGTCCGAGGGCGCAGGCTCCCAGGTGCAGTCGCTGGAAACCGAAGCGGAGTCGCTGCAGGAGCGCATGGCGCAGGGGGAGCGAGATGCGGAGGCGACCCGTGGGCACATCGCTCGCCTGGAGGCTGAGGCGGATGCGCTGCGCGCCAAGGTGAGTGCGCTGGAGGAAGGCTTTGAGCGCGCCATGGTGCAGCGGCAGCGCATTCAGGACCAGATTGTGGACCGGACGGTGGAGCTGGGGAGCATCCAAAAGGACATTGAGGTGGCAGCGGACCGCATAGAGAGCCTTTTGCGGGACAAAACCGCACATCGGGACAACCAGCTTTTGCGGGAGTCGGAACTGACGGATATTGGGCAGAAAAATGCACAGCTGACAGAGGATATTGCGCACAAACAGGAGCAAATCACGGGCAATCAGGCAACCATTGCGCAGCTAACGGAGCAGGTGCAGGAACTGCTGAAGAACAAGCAAACATCCGAAGAACAGACACGGGAGCTGGCCGCCCGCGCCAAGGAGCTCCGCGAGACGGTATATGCCCTCCAGCAGGAGCATACACGCATTGAGGGCCGCAAGGTCAAGTTTGAGACGGAGGAGGAAAACGCAATCAACCGTCTGTGGGACGACTATGAACTCACCTATACGGCTGCGGAGCGTTACCGGGCAGAGGTTGGAAGTCCGGCGGAGGTGACAAAGCGGATCGCGCAGCTGCGCGGAGATATCCGCGGCCTGGGCAACGTCAATGTGGATGCCATCGAAGAGTTTAAAACCGTATCCGAGCGGCATGCGTTTCTGACCGCACAGCAGGATGATCTGGTGCGTGCCAAGGAAAACCTGCTCAAGCTGATCTCCGAGATGGTGGATATCATGCATGACCGATTTTTGGAACAATTTTCGGTCATTGCTCGTCATTTTAAAGAGACCTTTTCGGAGCTGTTTGGCGGAGGCCGCGCCGAGGTGCGGCTGAGTGACCCGGCCAATGTGCTGGAAAGCGGGATTGAGATTGATGTGCAGCCGCCGGGGAAGAAGCTGCAAAGCCTGTCGCTTCTGTCGGGCGGGGAACGTGCGCTGTCTGCGATTGCGCTGCTGTGTGCCATTTTAAAGACTCGGCCGACGCCTTTTTGTTTCCTGGATGAAATTGAAGCGGCGCTGGACGATGTCAATGTCTATCGTTTTGCGGACTACATTCGGCGGTACAGTAAGGATACGCAGTTTATTGTCGTCACCCACCGGCGGGGCACCATGGAGGCGGCGGATGTCATCTATGGTGTCACCATGCAGGAAAAAGGGGTATCCAAAATCCTGCGGCTGGACCTTTCCGAGGCCATGGCGGAAGGAAAGTAGAAATCTCTCGAAAGGGCTTGCATTCTTTGGGTGAATTTGCTAAAATAAAAGATAAGTGGTCGATTTCGTGTCCCGCACAGGTTGTTTTTGCGGGAGAGAGGAGCCAAAATGGGTAACAGGACTGTGTTGGTTGTAGACGACGAGAAGGCAATTGTTGAGATTATCAAATTCAATCTGGAAAAGATTGGATATCACATATTGGTGGCGCACGACGGGCAGGAAGGGCTGCATCTTGCGCTGACCTGTAACCCCGACCTCATCCTTTTGGATATCATGCTGCCCAAAATGGATGGATTTGACGTGTGCCGCAAGGTGCGGGAGAAGTCCAACGTGCCCATTATCATGATCACGGCGCGGGAGGAAGAAGTGGACAAGGTGCTGGGCCTGGAGCTCGGCGCGGATGATTATATCACAAAGCCGTTCAGCATCCGGGAGCTGACGGCGCGGGTCAAGGCCAACGTGCGGCGGTATGGCGCGTCGGAGCAGAAACAGGAGCCGGGCGATTCGGTGGTTACGACGGGGTGTTTTTCCATTGATACCGCGAGCTATGAGGTCAAGAAGGATGGCAAGAATGTGGAGTTGACTCTGCGGGAGTTTGAGCTTTTGAAATTCTTGGCGACCCAGCCCAACAAGATTTTTTCGCGGGAAGCGCTTCTGTCCAGTGTCTGGGGCTATGAGTTTTATGGGGACGTCCGCACGGTGGACGTAACCATCCGTCGTCTCAGAGAGAAGCTGGAGGATGACACCAGCGAACCGCAGTATATCAAGACCAAGCGCGGCGTTGGCTATTATTTTAGCGCAAAGGAATAAGACCATGTTCAAAAGCCTGCAAGTCAAAGTGGTTTCTATGTTTGTGTTCTTGGTGCTCGCTGTCATTATCATAGTGGGCACCTTTTTGGTGTGGTCCGTTTCAGGGTTCTATCACGATATGTTTGCGCGGCAGATGGACGAAATCTTTGGGGAGAGCTTTGTGCAGCAGCTGGTAGAGGGCGCTGCTGGAGACAGCAATTATATCTCGGTCACCATGAATGCATATGGTGCGCAGCTGGGAATTGACTCCTATCGCAGCTACTATATTTTGGATCAATCGACGGGTGCGGTGCTGGACCGGTCGGACAACCTGGGGGTGGACTCACTTGAGAAAACACCCAATATCATTACCGCCATGACCGGGGCTGTCGGGCGGGAAGTGCGGTCGGATACGGCATTTATGGACTATGCGGTTCCGGTGAATGCTGGCGAGAACGGATATATTATCTATGTGAAGGACTCCAAAGAGGAACTCAATCAGATAACGCGGTCCATTCTGTCCGTTATTGCACAGGCGCTGCTGCTGGGCGGCGTGATTTCCATCTTTTTGGGCTACTTGTTGTCACGTACCATAACGACCCCCATCTCCAACCTGACCAAAAAGGCGCAGAAGCTGGCAGAGGGTGAATTCGGCAATAAGATCGACGTCAAATCGGACGATGAGATTGGCCGCCTTACGATGGCATTTAACGAGATGTCCACCCGCCTGCAGGAGACGCTGACGGAGATTTCCGCTGAGAAGAACAAGGCGGAAGCCATTCTGCAAAACATGACCGATGGCCTCATCGCCTTTGATACAGACGGGCATATTACGCACATCAACCCGACCGCGGTGCGGCTGCTGGGGCTGGATGTTCAGAAGACGCTGGACTTTGACGGGATTTTCCAGGGGCTGGATGCCAACATCCGCATGGGGGATTTGTTGTATATTGACGATTTGACCGAAACAGAGCGGGAGATTACGGTGGGGGGCGCTTCCCTCAAGGCGCATTTTCTGGTGTATAAGGATGAGATGAACAAGACCAGCGGCATCCTGTGCGTTCTGCAGGATGTGACGCGGCAGCAGAAGCTGGAGATGTCCCGGCGGGAATTCGTTGCCAATGTGTCTCACGAGCTCCGGACGCCGCTTACCACCATCAAATCCTATGCGGAGACGCTTCAGGACATGCTATCGGACAATGACACGGCAGGCCGCTTTATCAATACGCTCATCAGTGAAACCGACCGTATGACGCGGATTGTGAAGGATTTGCTGCTTCTGTCCCGATTGGAGCATTCGAAGGAGCTGCAATATACCCGATTCCCCGTTGGGGAGATGATCGGGGAGGTGGTGGAAACCATGCGCATGGTGGCGCAGGAGCATGGGCATACGCTTCGGTTTGCCGCTTCCACCGAACTGCCTGTCATTTACGGGGACCGCGACCGGCTTACACAGGTGCTCTATAATATTCTCTCCAATGCCATTAAATATACGCCGCATGGCGGCATCATTGAGGTGTCGGCTGGGAAGATCTATAATGACCTGTATATCAAGGTGAAAGACAACGGCATTGGGATTCCCAAAAAGGATTTGGAGCGTATTTTTGAGCGGTTTTACCGGGTGGATAAGGCCCGCAGCCGCGAGAGCGGAGGAACGGGGCTGGGCCTTGCCATCGCCAAAGATATTGTGGAGATGCATGGTGGAACCATCACCATCACTAGTGAGCCGCACAAGGGGACAGAGGTGATTATAAGCCTGCCGGTTTTGACATGAAAAAATGTTAGAATACTGTAAAACGGCCGTAATGATTTTGTAACAAATCCATGGTATAATGATAGCGTATAAAAGGAGAGTGTACCACAATCCATTGTGGTTGACATGGTTTATGAAATGGGAGGCGGAAGTGGATGCATATCAAAAAGAGCGTTAAACTCTTGGGTGCGGTCTTTGCTTTTTTGATTGTCATGGGTTCCTGTATGGTGACGGCACTTGCCGCGCCCGACACGCTGGGTGCAGACGTCCAGTCCACCGTGAGTGATTTGCTTTGGGTGAAATCGCCAGAATTGGTAGTATCTAGTACCAACAAGCGCATTCTTCCCATCTCTGCGGTTGCACCCGAGGGAACGCGGATTACGGTATATCGGTATAACTACGATACGGGCATGTATCACAAGGCATGGGCCAACGATTCCTTGCTGGAAGCGGTGGTCGGTCCGGCCGGCTTGTTTGCGGGCCAGGTGGAACTGTGGGATGGAACCAATAAATTTCTGGTCCGGGCGGAACGTTGGGACGGGAATTATCAGGTGGCCCGTTTTGAAGTCAATGTCATTGATTGGAGTTCCCCGTTTGGTTGGGGTTGATAGTTTGCTTTGTCTTTCAGAAAAAGCCTTCCCGGTGTAGGGAAGGCTTTTTTCGGCTTTGGGTGTCGCTGGTTGGCAAAATGGGACATGCCCTTTGACGGCTCACGCAATTTGTGATATACTGGTACCGATATGACCAGTGAGCGGCACAGCGGAAATGGAGGTGGACGCATGCATAAAAACAGCCTAGAGCGGCTCAAGAGTTTGATTTTGGCAGGGCTGATTTTGCTCAGCCTCATTTTGGTGGTCCAGCTATGGTTTGGACGGTATTATATGCCGGGCGGAACGAACGAACTCGCGCTCCTGTTCGATCGTACGATCAAGCAGCCTATCATGCGTATGCTGCATATCAGCGAAGAGAACAACGTGACTTTTACGGATAGTTTTCAGGCCGTCATGAAGGCCAAACGTATCATGGTGAATACAACGGGGACTCGGCAGTTCATTACTGAGGAGGACGCAAATTACAACAACCTGTATGCGACCATCCAAGACCTCACTGCGACCATTTTGCAGGATGAAAGCCGCCTGATCAGCAAGGAGGTTTTGCCTTCCGATGAATGGCTGGAGGCACTAAATTCTATTTCCATTTATGTGGATTATGGCGTTGAGACGGATTCCAAGCTGCTTTCCGTTGCCATGGGTGGCAATTCCCAGAGCATTTTGACGGAAGACCTTGATGTGATGCGTGATTATATCATTGTTCTGGAGGGAACGCCGCAGGACAGAATTGCGATTTTGCTCAAAGATTACAGCGACGGCGAAGTGATCAAATATGTGGTGGAACAGAGCAAGACGGAGCTGGAGAACGACATTGCGGTGCATCTTGGGACGGTGGATGTCCAATCGCCTTCCTATGCGTTTGAGCTGAATTTTCACAAGGAGACCAATGACGACGGTTCGGTGCCGAATGTCGTTTTTGATCCGCTCATTTTGGTCAATACCTTCCCGACTGAAAAGGTGGTATTAAAACGTCAGAATTTGCTGCCCATGGATGCAGACAACAATTTGGAGGCGCGGACGGAGGCGCAGATTTTAAAGACGTTTTCCATCAACTCAAGTTCCATGCGCAAATATACCGATGTGTCGGGCGCCAGCGTCTATGTGGAGAATGAGGCCAATCTGGAAATCAGTCCCAATGGGTTTGTGGAGTATACCGTGCTGCCCCAGAGCAATGGCCTGCGGCTGGCACGGGAGGAGAAGGCATCTTACTCCATTTATGATACCGTCAATATGGGTGTCAGCTTCTTGCGCGCCATCACGGCGACGCTGGAACGGGATCAGTTTTCACAGCTGCGCATCAGTTCCCGCCTGACGGAGGACAGCATGGAGGAGGATGTCTACACGTTGACGCTGGACTACTATGTGGATGGAACCCCGGTATTGTACCGCGATGGGGATAAAATCGTCAACGCGGTGGAGATGGAGATCGAAAACGGATATTTGAAATCCTATCGGCAGCATTTTAACTACTACGACAAAACCGGAGAGGTCACAGTGGCGGCTCCCATGATTGCCGCAGTGGATCAATTTGTGGCGCAGCATACGGGGGATACCCCCGTCCGGCTTCGAAATGTATTTTTGGGTTACGTGAATGAGGAGAGCGACCTGGTGGAGCAGAAGTGGTGTATCGACGCGGTGGACAGCGATACGCTGCAAATTGTTGGGGAGGGCAGCTATGAATTGGAGCAGGGTTAAGAGCATTCTGATCGTGCTGTTCTCGCTGATTAACGTGCTTTTGCTGTGCATGATCGGGTTTCATGAGTATGGTATTTCCCGCAGACAGCGGGAAACCTTTGCACAGGTTAAGACGCTGCTCGCAGAACACGGCATTGACGTTGCGCTGGATACGTTGCCCCAATCTGGCGGCATGCTGCCCGAGGTCAGCGTGATGAATATCGCAGGGAACCCGCGTGCGCTGGCGTCCGCGTTGCTGGATGCGGGCTATCATCGCACGGTGATGGAAAATGAGCGGTATGTATATGAGCAGGGTGAAGCGCGGCTGGAGGTGCATGAGTATGCCATCGCGTTTACCCAGCCTGCTGCGGAGGAGCAAACGATCAGTGAGAGAAGAGCTCGGTATCTCGCCGGCAAGGTGATGGAGCAGATGGGGGTGGATCAGCAATGCCTCTCTGAAGGCGTTGTGTCCCAAGATGGCAGCCGAAGCACGGTTACGCTGTGCCCGGTGGTGTTTGGCCAGGAGATGCGGGGATGTGAGCTGACCATCACGCTGGTGGGGGAGCAGGTCACGGAGATCACGGGCAGCTTTTTTATACCCGTCAGCTCGGGTGGACATGCGCCGGAGCAGGTGGTTCAGGAACCGGCGGCGGTGTTGGTGGATTTGCTGCAAAATCCCGATATCGGGGAGGGCTGTCGGATTGTGACGATGGAGCTCTGTTACTTCATACAGCCAGAACACGTCGCGGAACGGCACGTCGTGGTGCCGGCGGCCTATTTCATTTCGGATGACGGAGGCAATACCTACATATACGATGCGGGAACAGGGGAATATCTGATGCATCTGACGGAGGGCTGAAAAGGGAGCATAGGATGACGAAGCGGACTTGGACCGCCGCACAGCTGGCGGCAATCACCCAACAAAAGAAGAATATTTTGGTCTCGGCAGCGGCGGGGTCGGGCAAAACGGCGGTGTTGGTGGAACGCATCATCCGCCGCATCACCGACCCGCACCATCCCACGGACATTGACCGGCTGCTGGTCGTGACCTTCACCAACGCCGCCGCCAATGAGATGCGGGAGCGGATCGGTGCCGCCATCGCGGAGGCGCTCTCTTCCGCGCCCCATTCGGAGCACCTCAGGCGTCAGCTTGCGCTGGTCGGCAAGGCGGATATCACCACCATGCATGCCTTTTGCCTGAATGTGGTGCGTTCGCACTTTGGGGAGCTGGGGCTGGATCCCGGCTTTCGGGTTGCGGACGTGACGGAGGCGGAGCTCATCCGGTTGGAGGCCTTAACAGAGGTCGTGGATGAGATGTATGAGGACCCGGACTTTGCAGACGGATTTGCCTGCCTCGTGGAGGGGTATACCAATCCCAAAAACGAGCAGTCTCTCTATGATTTGGTTGTGCGGTGCTATGAGATGATGCGCTGTCAGCCCAATCCGGCGGCTTGGCTGGCTGAAAAGGTGGAGATGCTGCGCTTGCCCCAAGGGGTGGCATTTGTGGATACCACGCTGTGCATGCAGCTCATGGCCTATGCCAAAGAGGTGCTGTCTGCCTGCCTTAAGCAGCTGGATGAGGCGTTGGCTGTGGCGGCGGGGGAGCCGGGACTTGCCAAGGTTATGGCCTATCTGGCTTCGGTGCGCGCCGAGGTGGAAGCCGCAGCGGCGCAGACCGATTTTTGGGCGATGCAGGATGCAGTGTGCGCCATTGCATGGGGCCGTCTGCCTGTAGCCGGCAAAGGGGTGGACATGGCCAAAAAGCAGCATGTGGTTGCTCTTCGGGACGATGTCAAGGCCGCGCTTTCTGCACTGGTCGCGGAGGTGTTTGGTCTGTGCCCCGATGACTGTGCAACCGTGCTGGGGGGCGTCTATGCACCCATGCGGTGCCTCGCGGAGCTGACGCTGCGGCTGGATGCGCGGTATGTGGCCAAAAAGCGAGACAAAAGCATCTTGCATTCTGATGACTTTGAGCAGTCTTGTCTGCGCATTCTCTTGGATGAGACGGGAAGCCCCTCGTCGGCTGCACAAGAGATTGCGACGCAATATGATGAGATTTTGATTGATGAGTACCAGGATACTTCCCGGGTGCAGGAGGCCATTTTTACGGCCATCGCCAGAGGGGATAACCTGTTTATGGTGGGGGATTTAAAACAGAGCATCTACCGGTTTCGCAATACCGACCCATCCCTGTTTCGGGAGAAAAAACAGACCTATGCGGTGGATGGTGCGCATAATCGAAAGATTGTGCTGGGGAATAACTTCCGGAGCGCGCCCGCGATTCTGCAGGCCATCAACGTTATCTTTGAACGTGTGATGTCTGAGCGGGTGGGGGAGCTGACCTATGGCGAAGAGGACAGGCTGTACCCCGGGCTTGCTTACGCGGAACCCGAAAATGCCATTGTGCGGGATGGGACGGTGTGTCTGATTGAAACAGACGTTGAGGGGGATGAGGAGGAGCACCCGGTCAAGATGGAGCAGGAGGCCATTTGGACCGCCAACCAGATCCAGACACTCGTGGCTTCCAAATGCCAAATTTTAGGAAAAGATGGCTACCGCCCCATCTCCTACCGGGATATCGTTGTGCTGTTTCGCGCAACCAAAGGCTGGTCGGATGTGTTCGGGCGTGTCTTTGCGGATGCGGGCATCCCATGCTATGCAGACAGCGGGACGGGCTTTTTTGTGACCAGTGAGGTGCGGACGGTTTTGAGCCTCCTGCAGGTGATTGACAACCCCGACCAAGATATCCCGCTGGTGGCGGTGCTCCGTTCGCCCATCTTTGGGCTTGCCACCGATGAGCTGGCCGATATTCGGCTGGCGTATCCGGGCGGATCTTATTATGCGGCGCTGTGTAAGCGTGCAGAGACGGCGGATGCGCTGGGGGCACAAATCAGGGAAATTCTGGAAAAATTGGAGGAGTACCGTGCGGCGGCGCGCGTGCTGCGGTTGGACGAGCTGCTGTGGCAGCTCTATACCGATACCGGGTTCTATGAGTTCCAGGGAACACAGCGGGGCGGGGAACTGCGGCAAGCCAACCTTCGGACCCTGCTCGCGCGGGCGGCGTCCTTTGAAAAGACAAGTTTCCGCGGCTTATATAGCTTTATTCGCTTCATTGACCGCTTTCGTGCGGGCGGCGGCGATTTTGGCACGGCAAAGAACATTGGGGACGAGCATGACGTGGTGCGCATTATGAGCATCCACAAGAGCAAGGGGCTGGAATTTCCGGTCGTGTTTTTGTGCGGCATTGGGAAACGCTTTAACCTGCGGGATTTGGGGGAGAGCGTCCTGTTGGACCCCGACCTTGGTTTTGGTCCCAATTATGTGGACCCGGCTCTGCGCATCACATGCGGGACACCCATGCGGACGCTCATCCGGCAAAAACAGCGCCGGGAGGCCTTGTCCGAAGAGCTGCGCATCCTATACGTCGCCCTCACGCGTGCCCGTGAAAAGCTGATTTTGGTGGGGACGGTACAGGGGCTGGACAAAAAGATCCCAAAGTGGACTGCGGGGGGCGAACAGGTGGATCCCGCGCGCGTGGAACAGGCGGGCAGCTATCTGGATTGGGTGGGGATGGCGCTGCTGACACATCCGGGATTTGGCGCACTCCGGGCCAGATCTGGGATGGACATCCCCGAGCTTCCTGATCCCGCACCATGGCATCTGGTGCTGGAGGCGCCCCAATCTGCGGAAGGGATGGCGGATGGGGCCGATGAGGCGCCCGATGCCGCTTTTGATGAGACGTTGGCAAATCAACTCCGGGAGAGCTTTGCTTACCAATATCCTTGGCAGAAGCTGCATCAGATGCCAACCAAGGTGACGGTGACAGAGCTGACCAAGCTGTCCCAGCCCGACGCAGACAGCGCATATCTATACCCGAAGCCCGCTTTTTTGCAGCGTTCGGGGATGGTCAGCGCCAGCATCGGCATCGCGTACCACACGGCTTTGCAGCGGATGGATCTGCACACAAACGATATCGCGGGCGAGCTGGACCGGCTGCAAGATGCGGGATATTTGTCGCCCGAGGAACGGGAGCACATTGCCACGGAGCGGCTCGCGGCTCTGCTTGCTTCGGACCTCGGCCAGCGCATCCGCCGCGCGGACCGGGTGGAGCGAGAGGTGCTGTTTGGCATTCATGTGGATGCCGGCAGTCTCTTTGCGGAAACGGAAGCGGCGGGAGAACAGATCATGCTGCAAGGCGTCATGGACTGTCTGTTTTGGGAACATGATGAGATCTATCTGGTGGACTATAAAACGGGCCGGTATCGCAGCGCGGCGGAGGTTACGGCGCGGTATGGCGCACAGCTGGCCTATTATGCGCTGGCGGTGGAACGGATGTATGGCAGACGGCCCGCCGGCAAATACTTATATATGTTGGATGGGGACGAGACCATCCCGGTGGTATAACGGACAAGGAGGACATCATGGAGCATCAAGAAGCAAAGCATGTCTGGGAATCCCGGACGGAACAAATTCAGATTTTAATGCCCGAGCAGATCAACGGGTATGGGCGCCTGTTTGGCGGTAAGCTCATGGAGTGGATTGACGTTGTGGCGGCTGTTGTGGCGCGGCGGCATTCGGGGCGCAACGTGACAACGGTCTTTGTGGACCATCTCCAGTTTAAGGCGGCGGCATATGTCAACAGCACCATCGTGCTCATCGGGCAGATCACGTATGTGGGCAACACCTCCATGGAGGTGCGTGTGGAGACCTATGTGGAGGAGCTGGACGGCAAAAAAACGCTGATCAACCGAGCATATTTGGTTATGGTGGCTTTGGATGATGAGGAGCATCCTGTCCGCGTGCCGCGGCTCATCGTGAGCACGGAAGAGGAGCGTGCGCAGTGGGAGGCAGGGAAAAAACGAAGCGAGCTGCGCAAGATGCGGCGGGAAGAACAATATTAGGATTGTCTGTGGCTGTGCCGCCTTTTGGCAGGAAGCAAGCGGGCGGCGTGGCAGAAAAAAGTCAGAGATTTTCGAAAAAAAGAGTTGACAAGCTGGCATTGTTTGGTTATAATATCAATGTTGCCGATTTTGGATAACACGTTTGGAGAGGTGGCCGAGTGGTTGATGGCGCACGCTTGGAAAGCGTGTTGCGGCTAATACCCGCACGTGGGTTCAAATCCCATCCTTTCCTCCACACATAAAGCGGCTTTTGCCGCTTTTATCTTTCGGGGTATGGCGCAGCTTGGTAGCGCGCTTCGTTCGGGACGAAGAGGCCACAGGTTCAAATCCTGCTACCCCGACCACGTCGGAGCAAAGTTCGCTTTGCTCCGACTTATTTTTTGGCAAAAATAAGTCATCCGCCTGCTTCCTTGCTCCTCCTCTTTCGTGAAAAGTCACGCTCAGTTCGCCTGCTCGTTTGCACGCGCACTCGCGACGGCTCACAATCGCTACCAACTTTTCACGATATTGCGCCTTCGGCGCAGCATAATCCCGTTGATTTTACTGCACTTGCGAGCAAGAGTTGGCACTACGTCGCGGCGAGCCTTTTGGTTCGCCGTATTTTTTTGCCAAAAACACGGCTTCATTTGATCGGCTGCCGCTCCTTTCCCCACAAAAGCAATGCTTTTGCGGGGGCCCCGCAGTTGCGGAGAAACCAGGAATGATGAAACTGTATACCTTTCCCGCGTCGCGTTGGGGCAAAGTTCGCTTTGCTCCGTTTTTCTTTGTCAAAAAAATATCTGCCCGCTCCCTTGCTCCGTCTTATTCCTAAAAAATCCAAGGATTTTTGGGCGCCTTGGCGTGAGCCGGGGGATCCTGTCTCTATTTTGGGACCGTTGAAATGCATCGCTGCAAGCGGTATTTTGCTTGCGGCGATTTTTTTTACAAAAGCTGTTGTTCGCTTTCAACACGGTGGCTCCCTCGCCGCATGCATGCCCGGAAAAAAGCCCCGCTTGCCTCGCCTGCAATGGAATAAGGCCGTCCATCTCTATGATTTTTTCAATCTTCGTTTGTGATGGGAAGATATTGTAACATGGTTTTCACAGCGCATTTCCATGTCCTATAAACATGATGATAAATACAACATAAGTATTGGACATGGAAGCTTCAAGTGTTTATAATAGAAGCGTAAGGAATCCATATGCTATGAAATGGTAGTCGTCAGGCTATCTGTAGTATGAGTGCATGAAGGGATGGCAGAGATGACAGAGCGGGAAAAAATGCTTCGTGAATTGCCCTATTGTTCGGCGGATCAAGAACTCAGATGGCAGAGCAATCATGCGAAAGCCCTGATCAAGGAATACAATAGGATACCTGCAGAGGATGTGGCAAAACGCAGCGAACTTTTGAAAAACCTATTTGGATTTTGTGGACAGCATGTACGGGTCAATCAACCGCTGTTTGTGGATTATGGCTGTAATATCACCATTGGGGACGACAGCTTTGTCAATATGAACTGTACGTTGCTGGACACCAATCAGATTATCATTGGCAAACGGGTTCTGATTGGCCCGGATGTGAAAATATATACTGCGCTGCATCCCAAACAGGGGAGGATGCGATATCAGGAACATGGGGGTGAAAAGCGGATTGTAACCATTGCAAGACCCGTCAGAATTGGGGATGACGTCTGGATTGGCGGCGGCACCATCGTCCTGCCCGGGGTTTGTATTGGCAGCAATACGGTGGTTGGCGCCGGAAGCGTTGTGACAAAGGATATCCCCGAGAAGGTGGTCGCTTTTGGAAATCCTTGCCGGGTGATGTATGAAAATGAATGAAAGATGTGAGCAATACGGGTGATCAGACAATGCATGGATGTCAAATGAATGGACTGGGAAGGCCGAAATTCTAAACGGCAAGAACAAAGAAATGGGAGAAACTGTAAAAGGAGGAGATCGAAATGGCAAAAAAAGGATTGTTTCTTGTTATGGCATGTGTTCTGTGGTTTTGTTTGACGGCGTGTGGCGGTACCTCATCGGCCCCAGCCGTTCCCTCTTCCGAATCTGCCACGGCACAGCCCACGGATGCTGCGGAGGAAGGCACGGCTGTGCAGACGGCGGAAAAAGCGCTGGTGGTGTATTTTTCCTGTACCGGAAATACCGAGCGGGTGGCGCAGGAGATTGAGAGGCAAACGGGGGCCGATCTCTATGAGATTGTCCCGGCGGAACCCTATACCGAGGCGGATTTGAACTACAGTGACCGCACCAGCCGGGCCACGGTAGAACAAAATGATGATTCTGCCCGTCCGGCCATTGCCGGCAGCATTGAGAATATTGCGGCGTATGACGTGATTTACGTTGGATATCCCATTTGGTGGGGCAGTCTGCCGCGGATTCTGTATACGTTTTTTGAGACCTACGATGTTGCGGGGAAAACCATCGCACCGTTTTGTACCAGCGGCGGAAGTGGCCTTTCCGGAACGGCGGACACAATCAGGGATTTGGCGCCCGAGGCGGTCGTATTGGACGGACTCTCCGTGCGGAATGCATCCAACGCGGAAAGCGAGGTTACACAGTGGCTGGCAGAGATCGGCCTTGCACAATAACATACAGGAATCATAAAGGAGGAATTGTCATGATGCAGAAAGAAGAATTTGACAAATGCAATGTATTTGGACTCGGACAGGAGAATGCTGCATTTTCCCAATATTTTATTGGGAAATCCTATCTGAACCCACTCACAGGCCCTGAGACCGTGTTTATGGCGAATGTCACCTTTGAGCCGGGCTGCCGGAACAATTGGCATATCCACCATGCAGCGAGCGGTGGCGGCCAGATCCTGATCTGCACGGCCGGAAGCGGCTGGTATCAAGAGGAGGGAAAAGCGGCGGTGAGCTTGGAGCCGGGCATGGTCATCACCATTGCGCCGGGCGTGAAGCATTGGCATGGCGCAAAAGCGGACAGCTGGTTCAGTCATATCGCTGTGGAGGTGCCCGGCGTCGATACCCGCAATGAATGGCTGGAAGCGGTAGATGCAGATGCATATGCCAAACTGGGGTGAGCAGCAAATGGGCAGGAGAACACAAAATCTGTGTCATATCGTTTTGGGAGTGGTGCTTGTCTGCAGCCTGGCTGCGTGCGGTGCGAGGGCGCAGGATGCAAATATGAAGGCAACAACGCCGGCAGACACTGTGCAGACGGCGCAGTCGTCTGAAACGCAAGACGAACAAACAGACATTGCGGAAACAGAGGAGAGACATATGAAGATCACAGTGGGAGATACGGTGTTTACTGCGACGTTGGCGGAGAATTCCTCCGCAGAAGCACTCGCAGAGCTGTTGCAGGAGAATCCGCTTACCATCGAAATGAGCGACTATGGCAATTTTGAAAAGGTTGGCCCGTTGGGGAGGAGTTTGCCAAGAAATGACGAACAAATTACAACCCAAGCCGGCGATATCATTCTATATCAAGGGAATTCCTTGGTGATTTACTACGATACCAATACCTGGAATTTTACCCGCATCGGTGCCATAAGCGATGTGACACAAGAGGAATTGATGGAGGCGCTAGGCACAGGAGATGTCACCGTCACATTCTCGCTGGATTGAAACGTGATGGGGTTGTATCTCAATTGACGGGTGACAAAAAAGCCATGCAACGCTGGTGCAGAGCAGATGATGCATGGTGGATGCCACAAGAGCAATTGCCCGGGGCGGGCGTGCATGGCGGGACGCAAAATCACGTATCAACACAAAAGGGGAAGGAGATGGAGGTATGAAAAAAAGGCTTTGTATGTTGCTCAGTGCCATGCTGTGTGCCTCTTCGTTTACAGCGTGTGCGGCAGAAGGGTCGAATGTGCCGGAACAATCGACAGCTTTGACCATTGTTTTGCAAATCGGCAATCCAGTCATGACAGTAAGCGGCGTGGAAAAAGAGATTGACCCAGGCAGGGGCACGGCGCCTGTTTTGCAGGACGGCAGAACGTTGCTGCCCGTCCGTGCCGTGGTGGAGGAAATGGGCGGAACGGTTGACTGGAACGAAGAAAGTCAGGAAATTACGCTTACGGTGGGGGAAACGGTTGTCCGGTTGACACTTGGCAGTACCACTGCTTATCGAAATGACGTGGTACATACCCTGGACGTGGCCCCCGTTTCCATCAATGACCGTACCATGCTTCCGATCCGCTTTATTGCGGAGAGTTTTCAGTTCCGTGTCACATGGGACGAAGCGCAACAACTGGTAACAATTACATCGGATGCGGCAAACGCAGATGCTGCGCAAACGGACAGCTTGGTTCTGATCAACGGCGGTACGTTTCAAATGGGCAGTCCGGCGAATGAACCGGAACGTGAGGCAGATGAGGTATCCCATGAGGTGACTGTCGACAGCTTCTATTTGGCGGCGACAGAGGTGACGCAGCGTGAATACCAGTCGGTCATGGGAGAAAATCCCAGTGAAAATCAGGGAGCGGATCTGCCTGTTGAAACCATTACGTGGTATGATGCGATTCGGTACTGCAATGCATTAAGCGAAGCGGAGGGGCTTACGCCGTGCTATACCATAACGGACACTGAGGTTACGTGGGATAGAAGTGCCGACGGATATCGGCTGCCGACGGAGGCAGAGTGGGAGTACGCGACCAGAGCGGGTAGCGATACGCCATTTGGTTTTGGCGATTATGTGAATGACACAGATGCCAATTGTTATAATGCCTATGGCTACAACAACAACGCAAGCGGAAGCTGGGTAAACGGTTATTTAGAACACACCGTGGCCGTTGACAGCTATTCGGCAAATGCCTACGGGTTGTACAATATACACGGCAATGTCGCCGAATGGGTGTGGGATTGGTATGCGCCATACGAAACGGCGGCGGCACAAGCAAACCCGACAGGACCGGAATCGGGCAATTATAAGGTTGCCAGAGGCGGCGGATGGAATGATTTTCCCAAGCATATCCGCTCTGCCTATCGCAGTGCGCATCCGGCCAGTGCGCCGCTTTACAGCATTGGCATGCGGCTTGCGAGAAACGCTGCCCCCGTCAGTCAAACGATTGTCAGCAGAGATCTGGCTGATGCCAGTGCGCAAAGCAATCGTGTGTTGATTGCTTATTTTTCCCAGACGGGCAATACGGATGGCCTGGCAGAGATCATAGCAGAAATGACCGGTGCGGACGTGTTTCGCATTGAGCGGGAAACCCCTTATTCAGCTACCCATAACTCGCAGGGGCTGTATGCTGAGGCGCTGGAGGAGCAGCGCGAGAATGCGGTGCCGGATCTTAAGGCCTATTTGGAAGATGCCGGATTGGACATGGAACAATACGACACCATTTTGCTGGGATACTGCAACTGGTGGGCATCCATTCCTGCGCCCGTGCGCAGCTTCCTGCTTCACTATGATTTTGGCGGAAAGACGATCATTCCGTTCTGCAGCATGGGCGGCGGGCGCTTCGGCCAGACCATCAGTGCCGTTGCAAAGCTGGCGCCCGACAGCACCATCAAGGAGGGGCTCGATATTACCTATGCCTCCTATGACCGGGAAGAAATCGCCGCATGGCTTGCAGAGAGCGGAATATCATACCATCAATAAGAGAGCGGAGGAGTATGATTATGAAAAAAATGTTATCATCCCTGTTATCCATCGTAATACTGCTTGGCCTCGTGCTGGCGGTGGGTGCTTCGGAACCGGCACAAGGCGGAATGGAGATTGTGTTGTATTTGGGCAACCCCATGATGACGGTCAATGGCGTGGAGGAGGAGATTGATCCAGGCCGTGGTACGGTCCCGGTGCTGCAAGACGGCAGAACCCTCGTGCCCGTCCGCGCCATTGTGGAAGCGATGGGCGGCACCGTGACTTGGGAGGAAAGCACGCAAACGGCCACCCTGACCTATGCAGACAATGAAATTCGGCTGACACTGGGCATGTATACGGCCTATCTGAATGATGTCGCACACACCCTGGATGTGGCCCCTGTTTCCATCAATGACCGCACCATGCTTCCGATTCGGTTTGTTGCGGAAGGTTTTCAGTTTGACGTATCATGGGAGGAAGCGCAGCAGTGCATCACCATCACAAAAGCCGCTGAGCCCCAGGAAACCCCTTCTGCGACGCCGGTGCCGGAAGAACAGCCTGACGAATCCGATACCGCCGCGCTGGTTGTCTATTTCTCCGCAACTGGCAATACCAGGGCACTAGCTGAAAAAGTGGCGGAGGCTGCGGCGGCAGATCTGGCTGAAATTGTTCCCGAAGAGCCCTATACCAGCGAAGACCTCAACTATAACGTCGCAGATTCCCGTGCCAACCAGGAGCTAGACGCGGATGCACGGCCGGCAATCGAGCCAATGGCGGAAAATCCAGAAGCGTATGACGTCATTTTGTTGGGCTATCCCATTTGGTTTGGGGAGTGCCCGCCGCCGGTGCGCACCTTCCTGGAGGAGTATGCGTTGTCCGGCAAAACCATTATGCCGTTTTGTACCAGCGGCTCGACAGGTATCAGCGGCAGCTTGGCGCTGATCCGGGAGCTGTGTCCCCAAAGTACAGTGACAGAGGGGTTCCGCGGCACAGCTTCCACCACCAATGCACAGATTGAAGCCTGGCTGACCGAAAACGATTTTTCGATGGCGGGGCGTGCTGATGCGGAAGAGCCCAGTGGAATCACCCTCCAGATAGGTGAGACGGTGTTTACCGCGACACTGGCGGAGAATTCCTCTGCGGAAGCCCTGCGGGACCTGTTGGCACAAGGGCCGCTGACCATCGAAATGAGCGACTATGGCAATTTTGAAAAGGTGGGAAGTCTGGGCACGTCGCTGCCGAGAAACGACGAAGAGATCACCACAGAACCGGGAGATCTGATTTTGTATCAGGGAAATTCCTTTGTCATTTATTACGACACCAACACCTGGAATTTTACCCGATTGGGAAAGATTCAGGACGTCACGCAAGAAGAGCTGCGGGAAGTGCTTGGCAGCGGTGACGTGACGGTGACGCTGTCCCTCGCATAAAACGGTGCGTGCATACAAGAAAAAGGCCCACATCATTTTCCGCGATGTTCTTAACGGAAAAAGAAGGGGGATATGTACCCGGAAGGCAATGAGCCTTCCGGGTACTGCTTTTATACAGCATTCATTGCGGGGCAGGGCTTCCATTGCAGGCAATCCGCTTTGTCTGGGAAGCTGAAACACATAGTGGAGAAGGAACGGGTTGCCTGCGGTTTGGGGATATTTAATCATGTGCATGCCACCTTTTAATCTGAAAGGAGGTAACCCAGGTGAGGCAACGCAAAAAACGCTCTTACATGGACACCGCGACGCAGACCACGACGGATGTGTTTCATAGTGAAATCGATTGGACCTAAATGATTGCTTTTGGATGATGGTTTTTTCAAATCCATTGAATTCTTTCAAAAAATGTGATATATTTATTAAATGCTTGTCATAGGAGGCTGCAGAATGGCTGTCAGTTATCAAGATCCACTGCATCTGATGTTAGAAAATGAGATGTCCGATACTGAACCGATATGAAATGCAAATATCACATCATATCAAAAATGAAAAACGATAGATGGCTCTTGATAACGTGGAACGTAGATGTACTGCGTACCCCTAACGATATGTTAGAATTTGTGCCGGACTGCGGCAAGGAGGAATAGACCATGATAAAAGATATTATTGCCGCGAATGAAGGAATCACACCCAACAACAAAGAAATTACCATTTTAAGGGAATATTTCCCGGCTTGCTTCCACGCGGATGGCAGCTTTGATCTGGCACGTTTCAAAGAATACTTAAATGATAAAGTTTTTGTCACCAATGAGGGCTATGAGCTCCGATTTCTCGGCAAGAGCTATGCGCGGCTGATGGCATCTGTGGATACCACTACGGTTATTGTGCCCGATGAGGAGCATAACAGCAAACCGGAAAATGCACACAGCAAGAATGTGTATATCAGCGGCGATAATTTGGATGCAATAAAACATCTACAGAAAGCATATCCGTATGGGATAAAATGTGTCTTCATTGACCCGTCATATAATACTGGTTCAGACGGTTTTGTATATAGCGACAACTTTCACTATACGCAACAAGAACTGGTAGACAAATTAAACATTAGTGCCGATCAAGCACGGCGGATTTTAGATTTGGCCAAACGTGGCAGTTCGTCTCACTCCGCTTGGCTTATGTTCATGTATTCTCGTTTGTTAAATACCCGCGATTTGCTCTCCTGCGATGGAGCGATTTTTATTACAATTGATGATAATGAATATGCAAATTTAAAGATTCTATGTGATGATGTCTTTGGTGAGAACAATTTTCTAGGATCCTTTATTTGGCACAAAAAATTAACGGGCGGTTATGACAACGATGCCGTTAATACACAACACGACTATGTTTTAACATATGCGGGAGATGCAGAATATTTTTCTGTCAATCTCCGCTCTGAAGATAGTAAGTATAAACTCATTGATGAAAAGACGGGAAGGAAGTTTAAGTGGGATAGCCTTTGGAATGTTGGGGGATTAAGCTACTCCGCATCGCTGGATTACCCAATAGAGGCGCCGGACGGCACTGAAATTTGGCCAATCGGGCAGCGGTTTCTTTTTGGCTATGGAGCAAGGAACGTGTGGTCGCTGAACGTGACAATCTAAAATTTAGTAAGGGAAAAGATGGGAAATGGAGGGTATATAAAAAAGTGTACGCTTCAGACGGCCTGATCCCTGGGACGATTACTCTGCTAGATAAGAAAGAGGTAGGAGGAAACACAAACGCTTCTGATGAAATCAAAAATCTATTTGATAACAATAAAGTATTTGATTATCCGAAGCCAACATCTTTGCTAAAGAACTTAATAGATCGTATTGTCGTTGATGGCGATATGATTCTGGATTATTTTTCGGGTTCGGCCTCTACTGCGGATGCTGTTATGCAGTTAGCAAACGAAGCGAAATATAAGAATTTGCATTACATCATGGTTCAGATTCCGGAAAAAATATACGAAATGGTAGACGGCGTTGAAACGCCGCTCCAAAAAAAAGCAGCCGTCGCAGCATTTAATATGGGATTTCGAACGATTGATCAAATTGGCATGGAGAGAATTATCCGTGCTGCTGCCAAAATTCATGAAGAGAATCCGGAAACTACGGCTGACCTTGGGTTCCGCCACTACACGTTGGCAGAGCCTTCCGGCACCACTTTGGATAAATTGGAGCAATTCTCCCCCGATGACAATGGCCTTGTTATTGCCAATGCCATTTTGGAGGACTTTGGGGTTCCCACTGTTCTCACAACCTGGCTCGTGCGTGATGGTTATGGATTTGCCGCGCCTGTTGAGATTGTGGACTTTGCTGGATATACAGGGTATTACATGGGCAATCACCTGTACCTGATCGCACAGGATCTGCGCAATGAGGCCGTTGCTGCCATCGTCGAAAAATACGAAACGGACAGCTCCTTCACCCCGGAGAATGTGGTCATGTTTGGTTACAGCTTTACGTGGACGGAAATGGAGTCTCTGAAAACCAATCTTGCGCGTCTAAAGTGCACTGAAAAGAATCTGCGTATCAATTTTGATATTCGCTATTAAGGAGGAGTGTTACCATGGAATTAATCCTCCAACAAGGGTTACCGCATCAGCAAAAGGCCAGATGTTATATGCGATGTACTTGATGGTGTCAAAATAACACCGCCGGTGCAGTTTTATGAAAATCCACAGATTGACCTGGCGGATAGCAAGCTGTTCACCAATCTGCGGAATCTGCAAAACGGCGTTCCGGCCGAATATCGCAGTTCTGCACCTGTCGGCACCTGCTTGAATCTGGACATCAAGATGGAAACAGGCACCGGCAAGACCTATGTATACACAAAAACCATCTATGAGCTGCATAAACGTTACGGTATCAATAAGTTCATTATTGCTGTGCCGTCTTTGGCAATCAAAGCCGGTGCGGCACAGTTCATGCAGGACGAGTATTCGCGCCGTCATTTTACCGATAGCTGTGGATATGGTACCGAAATTGAACTGGGAGTGCTGGAGGCGCCAAAGAACAAGAAAAAAGTTCGAAGTTATTTTCCGAGTGTAGTCAGCGATTTCATCAAGGGAAGCTGCCAAAATACGAAAAAGATCTATGTGCTTTTGGTGAATATGCAGCTTCTGACCAGCAACGCCAAGCGCAACGGCAGAGACGTAGGTTTGCTGTGGCGCGATGATTATGATCATGGTGCGGAAGGCTTCTATCGTCCGTTTGATGCCCTCCGTGCAACAAAGCCTGTGGTCATTATTGATGAGCCGCATCGTTTCTCCCGTGATCAAAGAGCATTCCAGGTGATCATGGATGAAATTCGGCCGCAAAGCATTATTCGTTATGGCGCTACATTCCCAGAACTCACGACTGGACGCGGCAAAAACAAAATCACTGTAAAGGATTATCAAAATCTGCTGTATGACCTCAATGCCTGTGAGTCTTTTAATCAGGGGCTGATCAAAGGTGTGACAAAGGAGCATTTTGAGCCGTTATCAAAGCAAGAAGAAAAGGTAAAAATTCTTTCTATCGAAAGCAAGGAATCTGTAACATTTCAATGGAAGAAACGTGGTGAAAGTGCAAGAACTTTTGTGTTAAAAACAGGAGATTCCCTCGCGATCGTTCATGATGCTTTTGAAGGTATTACCATTCAGGCAATCACAGCCAACACCGTAGCGTTTTCCAACGGTGTTGTCAAAACCACTGGCGAAGAAATGGATGTTGATGTGTATATGTCCTCTTACCAGGAACAGATGCTTCGCTTGGCCTTGGAACGGCATTTTGAAACCGAGCGAGAGAATTTTTGCAATCGCTCCTTCAAAATCAAAACGCTGGCATTGTTCTTTATCGATGACATCTCTTCCTATCGCCCGGATGATGACGGGAAACCCCCATATCTGCTGACCGCTTTTGAACGGCTGCTAAAGGAACGGATTGCATTGACGATCTCCGCTCTCAATGAGCATGAGGCCGAATATCGTGCTTTTCTGGAGGCATCCCTTGCTGATGTTTCTGCTTGTCACGCAGGATATTTCTCGCAGGATAACAGCGATTCCGATGAAGAAATTGCCAAAGAGGTGGATGCGATTCTCAATGGCAAAAAGCAGCTGCTGTCCTTCCGTCATGAAAATGGTACTTACAACACGTTGCGTTTCCTTTTTTCCAAGTGGACACTCAAGGAAGGCTGGGACAATCCAAATGTGTTCACCATCGCAAAACTGCGGTCCAGTGGTAGCGAGAACAGCAAGCTGCAGGAAGTCGGCAGAGGATTGCGTCTGCCTGTCGATGAGAACGGCAATCGTATTTCCAATGAAGAATTCCAGCTGAATTATATCGTGGACTTCACCGAAGCGGATTTTGCACAGCGTCTGGTTGATCAAATCAATGGTGAAATACCGCAGGCATCTGTTATTACCGAGGAACGCCTTGCGCAAGTGGCGCAAAAACTGGGTATGACTGCCGATGACTTGTTTGATGAACTGTACGATAAACGCTATATCGATAGGCACAACAATATTCGATCCGAGACAAGAGCACAATTTTTTGAAGAATATCCCGCTTTTGCATCTGGTCTTTCGGATGGAAAGGTCAAAGACCGCAACAAGGTTAAGCCAAAGCCGATCAAAATCCGCAAAGCTGTTTATAACGAAATGCGCGAGTTATGGGAGACAATGAATCAGCGGTGTCTTTTGTTCTACGATGCCGATTTGGATGCGGATATGGCAGACGTGGCACTTTCGTTGTTTGAAAAGCCGGGTGTCTTTACGGATGTCGTTATGACCAGCAGCCGCGAAGTGATTCATAGCGATGGGATGCAAATGAGTGCTACCGCCGACACGGGGGTACAGTATACGATCGTGCACCCAATTCCATATGGCACATTTTTGACTCGCATTATGCGCGCAACCAGCATTCCGATTGATACGTTACATAAAGCGATGGTTGCATATTGTCAAAAGCACGGGACAGTTGACGCAAAATATATCAATGAGAATTCTGCCAGTGCGTTCTGTGTTGAGTTCCAAAATTGGAAAGTTACAAGTTTGCAAGGGCGTTTCCGTTATGTGAAGATGAATACGCCGTGTGGCGCCACTGCACTGACTTATGCTGATGGAACGCCCAGGGAAGAGATTGCCCAGGGGCGCATTGGAACAAAAATCCTTCCTGGAACACCGGGCAAAAAGTATTTGTATGATGCTCTTGCATATGATTCGCCGCTGGAAAAGGATAATCTCATGGCGGATATTGAAGCGGTGATTGTATATGGCAAGATTCCGCGCAACAGTATTGCCATCCCTACCATCACTGGTGAAATGTACAGTCCAGACTTCCTATATGTGGTAAGAACAGCTTCGGATGAAAAGAAATGCTACATTGTGATTGAAACGAAAGATGTTGAGGGGAAAGAGGTGCTCAGAGGGATCGAAGCCGCTAAAATCGAGTGCGCTCGTGTCTACTTTGCAGAATTGTCCAAAGGTGGACATCCCATCTATTTCCGGGATCAAATCAGGGATAAGCAAGTGGCGCAGATTATCAGCGAGGTGCGGATTGCATAATGCCTCCGAAAAAAGGCATGGACAATAAGCAATCTTCAAAAGTTGCATACGAGAATTTGGTTTGTGATTGTGGGCATCATTGTCTCTGTGGTGCAGGATCAGCACTTCCATATGAAGCGGGTGGTAGATTTTTTAAAAGTGCATATCCATTTTAAGAATATCGAAGATAACACAATAAAACGGTGCCTGTAGAACGGAAAAGACCACACAGCAGACTTCGCAGCCTGTTATGTGGTCTTTTTTGAATGTCCTTATTCGGCCTTTGCATTGTTCCGCTCAGGATATTTTACGTTGGGGCGGATCTTGTTGCCGGATACATTTTCGATCAGTGCGCCGGTTTGGTGTCCGAACGGAGCGCCGCGGCGTCCGCAAGGCGTACCATGGACCTAGCGCAAGTTCATGGACAAATCTGCGCCGTTGGAGGCGATGACGGATTTCATCCAATAGGCGCTGTCCTTTAAAGTGCGCTTTTGGGTGTTGTAATCCACATGCACCAGGCCGAAGCGCTCATGGTATCCCTGGGCCCATTCAAAGTTATCCATGAGGCTCCAGTGGAAGTACCCGGCCACTTCGATGCCGTCATCGGTCGCACGGCGGAGCTGTTCTAAATAGCGCGCGGTGAAGTCAATGCGCATGGGATCATGCACCTTGCCGTCCGACATCACGTAATCCAGGCAGCTGATGCCGTTTTCGGTGATGAGGATGGGCTTGTGGTACCGCTCATAGAGGAACCGAGGCCCCCAGTACAGCGCCTCGGGCGTGATGGGCCATTCAATGGCCGTGTGCGGGCAGCCCAGTCCCAGGTCGATGAAGGCGGGATCGCCGTTTTCGTCCGCCACAATGGGGCAGCTGTTGTAGATGTTGGTGCCAAAGAAGTCGATGGGCTGGGAGATGAGATCCATGTCCGCCTGCGTATAGGCAGGCACAGCGTCGCCGTAGATCCGCAGGCCGTCCTCGGGATACCGGCCCAGCAGGACAGGGTCCATCCACCAGACGCTGTTCCAGGTGCTGTCGTTTTCCATGGAGAACATCCGCTTGCGCGCCGCTTCGATATTTGCCGGCGTTTCGACCGCGGGATGGGAGCACACGCCGACGGGTGCATAGCCAACCTGCGGCGCCTTTTTGGCATGCTCCCGAATCACCTGAACGGCCTTGCCGTGTGCCAGCAGCGCATTGTGCCCCGCAAGCAGGACTTCTTGATTGGACAGCTTGAGGCCGGGCGCGTGTTCACCGGTGCCATGCCCCATGCCGATGAAGCACTGTGGCTCGTTTAAGGTCATCCAGTGGGATACCCGGTCGGAGAATGCGTCAACGACGACCTTGGTATACGCCGCAAACCAGTCGCTGCTTTTGGGGTTGAGCCAGCCGCCCTGGCGGAACAGCGCGAGCGGGTAGTCCCAGTGGAACAGCGTCACATAGGGCTCAATGCCGTTTGCAAGCAATTCGTCGATCAGCCCGTTATAGAAATCAATGCCTTCTTGGTTGACTTTCCCGGTGCCTTCAGGCAGGATGCGGCTCCAGCACAGCGAGAAGCGATAGGCGCGGAAGCCGATCTCCTTCATGATGGCGACGTCCTCTTTGTATCGGTTGTAGTGGTCGCACGCGACCGCACCAGAGGATCCATCCCGGATAATACCTGGGCGCTCGCAAAACTCATCCCATACGGTGAGCCCGCGGCCGCCTTGCGTTTTTCCCCCTTCGATCTGATAGGATGCTGTTGCAGCACCCCATGCAAAATCCTGTTGAAACATAATGTCAGAAAACCACCTTTCTTCCGTTTATTTCCAATTCAATACGGTATTACCACTGTTATTATATCGGGCACGCGGTCAAATGGCAATGGTCAAAAAGTCATATCCATGTTGAAAAAGGGCTCTGTAAAGTAAACATGAAAAACTAGCCCCCGCAATCAGCCAATCTGGCTACGCAACGAGCAGAAGCTCTCGTTTTCGCTTTTTGGATAGTTCTAGACCGGCACATTGCGCCGGGGTAAGGCCGTTCAAGGCGGAATGTGGGCGGACGAAGTTGTGAAAAAACACGAACATGGAAATGAGGTTGTTTGCTGATGCGAAAGAGGAAAAACCCTGTTTGGTCTTGTACCACGCCTTGAACTGCTTGTTGAAGCACTCGATGAGGTTGTTGGTAATGTCATCGCCAAAGCTTTGTACGCGGATGTGCTGCACATCGCCAAATGCCTTGACCGAGGCTTTGTACGCGCTGTAACGGTCAGTGACAATCGCCTGCGGTTTGCCCAGAGTTTTGACTGAATCGAGCAGTGTAAATGCCTGCGGACTGTCTCTGCGCGACGAAAGATGAAACCCAAGCACAAAGCGGGTTTCAGCGTCCACAATCAGCCAGAGGTAATGCTTGACGCCTTGGATTTTGACCACCGTTTCGTCTGCATGCCATTCATCGGAATTGAAATTCAGTGCCGGAATGAGCTCAATGGCAATGTTTTGAAACAGCGGCGCAAAGCGGGTACACCAATTGCCGATGGTGGTATGGGAAACATGGATGTTCATGGCGGTTTGCAGGATTATGGCAATGTTGCGAAAGGAATTTTTGCCCAGATAAAACATGCTCAGCGCCATAAGAATCACATGGACGGGATACCGCATGCGTTTGAAGTCGGTTTTGCCAAACAGCTTTGAGGCGGACGGCGGTGCGATTGCAGTTGGTTTGGGCACAAAAAACGAATGGTTGCAGCGTTTGTCGCAGCAGCGGTAGTTGCTGTAATGCGCCATATCGTGGTGCAGGAAGGTGGCCTTTCCGCAGACCGGGCAGGACGGATACTGCCGTTTGCGCGGTTTTCCGGGTTTACCGGCGGGCGCATCGGGGGCAAATTGATGACCGCATTTCCGGCAGAGATATTTTTGGAAACCGGATTTATCTTTGCCGTAACGATAAAACGAATGATTGTTGTTGCATTTTGGACAGTGAATCTGGTATAATTTTGCCATGAAGACCCGTCTCCTTTCGGGAGTACTTTGGATTTGTGGTGAAACCATTGTACCAGAAAGGCTGGCGGGTTTTCAACTTTCATTTAACTTTACAGAACTTGAAAAAGTTATATGCCGGCGTATTTTTTACTTTTTTTGGAGAAAAAGGCGGATGTTTAAAAAATATTCACAATAAAGTGGTTTTCATTTTGAAGGAACTGTG
>CALYAO010000083.1 GCA_944393605.1 uncultured Clostridia bacterium | reverse complement strand
GGACGAGCAGGTTGCGCCGCGGGCCAGGAGCTCGCTGGAGGACCGCTGTGCCCAGAGCAAAGAGGGGGACGTCAAAGAGCTGAATATCACCGTCAAGGCGGACGTGCAGGGCTCGGTGGAAGCGGTTCGGCAGTCGCTCGAGAAGCTGTCCAACGACGAGGTCCGCGTCAAAATCATCCATGGCGGCGTGGGCGCCATCCGGGAATCGGATGTCATGCTGGCATCCGCCTCCAATGCGATCATTGTTGGGTTCAATGTCCGGCCCGATGCGGGTGCGGCGGCATCTGCCGAGCGGCAGGGCGTGGATATCCGGCTGTATCGCGTGATCTACAATGCCATTGAGGAGATCGAAGCAGCCATGAAGGGCATGCTGGATCCCAAATACAAAGAGGTTGTCACGGGGCATGTGGAGGTGCGCCAGACCTTCAAGGTTTCCAACGTGGGGACCATTGCAGGTGGATATGTCACGGACGGCAAGGTATCCCGCAACTCGGGTGTTCGTGTTGTGCGGGATGGCATTGTCATCCATGAGGGCGAGCTCGCCTCCTTAAAACGCTTTAAGGACGATGTGAAAGAGGTCGCCGAAGGGTATGAATGCGGTCTTGGCATTGAGCGGTTTAATGATATCAAAATTGGCGATGTGATCGAGAGCTTTGTGATGGAAGAGATCAAACAGTAACGCGAAAACGCGGAAGGGGAACCAATGGGAAAGAATCGAATGGGTCGCATCAGCGAAGAAGTGAAGCGGGAGCTCTCGAGCATTTTGCGGGAGCTCAAGGATCCGCGCATCCCGCTCATGCTCAGCGTGGTATCCGTTACGGTTACCAACGATCTGCGGTATGCCAAGGCATATGTCAGTATCATGGGCAGTGAACAGGAGAAGAAGGATTGTCTTGCCGCGCTCAAAAAAGCGGCGGGCTTTGTCCGGCATGAGATTGGGCAGCGGCTGGATCTGCGCTATACGCCTGAGTTCGTGTTTGTGATGGACAACTCCATCGCGCACGGGGCATATATCAATCAGCTGATTCATGAGACGATGGACAAGCAGTAATATGGTTGGCGGCGGGAGGCTTTGGCCTTTCCGCCGTTTGTGTATATCGGAGGGATGAAAATGGAACAATTGCAAGAGATTGCGGCGGCGCTGCAGCGGGTCAAAACGGCCGCGCTGTTTACCCATGTGAACCCCGATGGGGATGCGCTGGGTTCCACCTTTGCGCTGGGCCGTATTTTGACGGCCATGGGCAAGATGGTGGACATCTTTTTCGAGCAGGAAATCCCCGAAAAATTTGGCTATCTGGCGGGTTCCTACCGGACGGATGTGCCCGCCGCCGGTGCCTATGATGTGGGGGTGTGCCTGGACTGCGGGGATGCAGGGCGCCTGGGGCGGTTTGCAGACGCCTTTGCCGCTATGCCGCTCCGCATCAGCATGGATCATCATGTGTCAAACGGCGGCTTTTCGGACCTGGACTATACCGTCCCTGAAGCGGCGGCGACGGGGGAGCTGGTGTATGCGCTGTCAAAGCTTTTGGTGCCCTCCCTTGACACCGACACCCAAAAGTGCCTGTTTACCGCCATTTCGACCGATACGGGGAACTTTAAGTTCTCCAACGTGACCGCCAATACCTTCCGTATGGCGGCGGAGCTCATGGAGATGGGTCTGCATATCCGGGAGGTCACCAAGGTGCTGTATGACACCGTCAAGCTCTCCAAACTGCGCTTTACAGGGGCAGTGGCGGACCGTATCGAGATGTATCAGGATGGGAAACTGGCGGTCCTTGTGGCGCCCGACAGCTTTTTGGCGGCATATGAGCTCCGGCATGAGGATGTGGAGGAGCTGCCTTCCCTTCCGCTCAGCGTGGAAGGGGTGTTGGTCAGCGTGACCGTGAAGGATGACACGCATGATCGGGCCAAAAAGAAGTATAGTCTGCGGGGCAAGGAAGCGGCGGACCTATCGGAGGTCGCGCGTGCGTTTGGCGGCGGTGGGCACAAAAATGCGGCTGGATTTGTATCCGCGCTGCCGGTGGCAGATGTGATTGCAGAAATCAACCGCATGGTGCGGCTGTGACGGGACGGAGGGGCGCCTATGCAGGACATCTTGGTGGTGTTTGACTCGAAATATGGCTGGACAAGGCAGTATGCGGCATGGCTGGGGGAAGACTTGCGTGCAGACGTGGTGGAGAGGACAGCAGCGAATAGGGAAATTCTGGAAAAATACAGCAAAGTGGTGTATGGCGGCGGCCTGTACCTAGGCCGCATCCGGGGGCTGCGGCAGGTTCGGGCGCGGCTGGCGCGGCCCTTTGCGGCGGTGTTCGCGGTTGGATTGGCGCTTATCACGCAGGAGAGCACAGAACAGGTTCGCGCCGCTAACGGGGTGGGGTACATCCCCTTTTTCCTGCTGCGCGGCGGCATGGACATGAATGCTTTAACCTGGCTGGACCGCAGGCTCATGGGCGGGCTGCGGCATATGCTGCGCAGAAAAGCAACGCTGACAGAGTCGGAGCGCGAACTTCTCGGTATCTGGGAGCATGCGGCGGATTTCGCGGATAAAGCAACGCTTGCGCCATTGGTCGCTCTGTTGGAAGAACGTACAAGCAGCAAGTAGAGAAGCGGGGTCATAAAAAAAGCCACAGCAATCGCTGTGGCTTTTTTTAGTCTCAAATAATCAGAAGGACCATGTCTTTCTAAATACTTAAAACAATCGCGTCATTCCACGATGTCATTGTTTGAGCTCGTTCATGCAATCCGGGCATACATTCTTGCCCTTAAAGACGAATACGTCCTTGGCATTGCCGCAAAAAATACACGCTGGCTCATATTTCTTCAGGATAATGCTGTTGCCATCCACATAGATTTCCAACGAATCTTTTTCTGCGATATCAAAGATTCTCCTTAACTCAATGGGCAGCACGATCCGCCCCAGTTCATCGACTTTTCTCACAATTCCGGTGGATTTCATAAAATTGGCCCTCCTCATTTCAAGATATTTCAATAAAAGTAAAATCTGTCACACATTTAATCATACCACAGTTGGAAGAAAAGGTCAAGGCTTTTCGACGAAAATCTGGAAAATCTTTATGAATGTACATTTTTTTAACAAATTATAACACAAATCCACAGAATTTCACGTAAACCGCGTTCTTTTTCAACAACTTGATACCAACCTCTCACAATTTTTGAGATATTTTTTACAAAAGGCAATCAATTTGTCGAATTAAAACAGCGTGAGCTGCTCAGACGCGGTATCGTTTTCGCGCAGGAACGTGCCGGTAGCAGGAATGGTACGTTTGCGGTAATAGGAGAGATCCTGGAAAACCAGCTCATCAATGGCCTTGATGGAGGCTAGGACGCTTCCTTTTTTGGAGTTTAGCACTTGGACGCCCTGTGTTGTCCGGGTAGTCTTGGGCGCGACTTTTGCGGTGTCAAAGATGAGCACCTTGTTGATGGAGGAGAAGGCAGCCAGCTCACAATCCGCTGCGAGGAAACGGATATCCGAAAGCTTCGAAGCGGTGGAATAGGCGTTGGCGAGTTTCTTGCGGTTGGTCTTGGTCTCGTAGCTTGCCAGCGGCACTTTGGCGAGTTTCCCATTTTCAAACGCAAACAACATAAACCCGGAGAAATCTTCCGTTGCGGTCATATACAGGATGTTTTCTCCCGGCTCCATGCCCAGCACATTGGGGAGGTATTCACCCATCGCGCTGGCCTTGCAGTCCGCCATTTCATGCACCTTCATCTTGTAGACGCTGGCTCGATCCGAGAAGAAGAGCACCTCCGCTTTGTTGCTGCATTCACATTCACATAGGAATGCATCGTCCTCCTTGAGCTTTTGTTCGCCGCCCGCCCGCAACGAGACCAGAGAGATCTTCTTAAAATACCCCTGCTGTGTCAGGAAGAGGCGCACATTGTAATCCTCAATGAAGTGCTCTTCGGTGAATTCCGTGATGTCATCTTCTGCGACGATGGAAGTGCGGCGGTCAGCTCCATACTTGTCCGCAATGCGCTCCAGTTCACCGATGATCAGTTTTTTGACCTCCAAATTGCTGGAGAGGGTATATTGCAGGTCCCGAATCTCCTGTTTGAGATCCTGAATATCCTCCAGGCGCTTTAGGATGTATTCTTTGTTTAGGTGCCGCAGCTTGATTTCCGCGATGTACTCCGCCTGCACCTCGTCAATGCCGAACCCTGTAATGAGGTTGGGGACCACCAGCGCTTCCTCTTCGGTGTTTCGGATAATGGCGATGGCCTTGTCAATGTCCAGCAGGATCTTTTTGAGACCCTCCAAGAGATGCAGCCGATGGGATTTTTTGTCCAGGTCAAATTGCAGGCGGCGCTTGATACACCCCATGCGAAAAGCGGTCCATTCCTTCAGGATTTCCCGCACGCCCATCACCCGCGGTGTGCCGTCCACCAGGATGTTAAAATTGCAGCTGAACGAATCCTGCAGCGGGGTCATTTTATACAGCCGCGCCATGAGCTTGTCCGGGTCGGTGCCGCGCTTTAGGTCCAGCGTCAGCTTGAGGCCGCCCAGGTCGGTCTCGTCCCGCATATCGCTGATCTCCTTGATCTTTCCCTGTTTGACCAGCTCCACAATCTTGTCCATGATGGCCTCGACGGTAGTGGTGTATGGGATGGCGGTGACTTCAATGCAGTTGCTTGCCTTGTCATACCGGTAGGTGGCACGGAGCTTAAAGCTGCCCCGGCCGGTCTCATAGATGCTGTTCATCTCTTTTTTGTTGTAGATGAGCTCAGCTCCGGTGGAAAAATCGGGGGCGATGAGTGTCCGGTGCAGGTCCACTTCGTCATCCCGCAGGTAGGCAATGGTGGTGGCGCACACCTCCCGGAGGTTAAAGCTGCAGATGTTGGATGCCATCCCGACGGCGATGCCCTGGTTTGGGTTGACCAGCAGGTTGGGAAATGCGGTGGGAAGCAGGACGGGCTCTTTCATGGTACCGTCAAAGTTGTCCACGAAATCCACCGTGTTTTTGTCGATGTCCCCGAAGATATCCGCACAGATGCCATCCAGCTTGACCTCGGTATACCGTGCCGCCGCATAGGCCATATCGCGGGAATACTGCCGCCCGAAGTTGCCTTTGGAATCCACAAACGGGTGCAAAAGCGCGCCGTTGCCCCGCGTCAGCCGGACCATGGTTTCATAGATGGCGGCGTCGCCGTGCGGATTGAGCTTCATGGTCTGCCCCACGACGTTGGAGGATTTGGTCCGCGCGCCCGACAACAGATTCATCTTATACATGGTGTAGAGCAGCTTGCGGTGGGAGGGCTTAAAGCCGTCAATTTCCGGGATGGCCCGCGAGATGATGACACTCATCGCATAGGGCATATAGTTGTTTTCCAGCGCGCTGGTGATGCCTTGTTCCATTAGGTTTTCCTTCACGTTCGTCACTCCTGTATCAGATGGGGATCGTGCCCCTGATCTATCGGTCAATTGATGTGTGTTTCTGCGCCGTCAGATGGTGCCTTGTGCGGCGGCCCGGCCAGCGCCCGTATGATTTCCCCGGCCATGATCAGGCCCGCCACAGACGGCACAAAGGCGATGCTGCCCGGTACGGGGCGGCCCGCCGCTGCAGGCGGATCAGAGACGGCGTTTGGCGGGATGGGGGTCTCGCGGGAGTATACCACGCGGAGGCTGGGGATGCCCCGTTTGCGCAGCTCCCGCCGCATGACGCGGCACAGCGGGCAGACGTCGGTCTCGTAGATGTCCGCGACCACAAATGCGGTGGGATCCAGCTTGTTGCCCGTCCCCATGGCGGACAGGAGCGGGATGCCGCGCGCCTGGCACTGCACCGCAATGTCCAGCTTGGCGGTCACGTTGTCCACCGCGTCCGCACAGTAGTCATACGTGCCTTCCCAGATGCCGCCCGTGTCGTCGGGCAGATAGAAGTGCTGGCAGGCCGTGACGCGGCAGGCGGGATTGATGGCATGCAGCCGCTCTGCCATGGCCTGCGTCTTGGGCATGCCGATGGTTTGGGTGGTCGCATGCGATTGGCGGTTGAGGTTGCTTTCCGCCACCCGGTCCCCATCCACGATGGTGATGGCGCCCAGGCCGCTGCGCACCAGCCCCTCCGCAACGTAGCTCCCGACGCCGCCCACGCCAAACAGCAGCACATGGCTGCCTGCCAGCCGCTGCATGCCTTGTGCGCCCAGCAGCCGTTCTGTTCTGTCAAAAATTCCCATGAAATGCCTCCGTCAAGCGTTGTCCTCAAGAGATATGCACAAGCAGCCGGCGGCTGCGCGGACCGTCAAATTCCGCAAAATAGATGCCCTGCCAAGTGCCCAGCAGCAGCTGCCCGTTTTCAATTAGCACCTGCTGGCAAAAGCCCATCATGGACGCCTTGATGTGCGCGGCACTGTTGCCCTCAAAGTGGTGATACCCGTCCTCATGGGGCACCATTTTGTCCAGTTCATACAAGATGTCCCGCACGACATCGGGATCCGCATTCTCGTTGATGGTAATGCCTGCGGTGGTGTGCGGCACAAACAGGGTACAGACGCCGCTTTGTACGTGTGCATCCTGCACAACGCGGCGAATTTGTTCCGTAATGTTTACCAATTCATCCCGCCGATGGGTTGAAAGCTCTATGGTCGTAGTCAAGGCGACGCCCCCTTTTATGTATGGATCTTGTGGATGACAGATCGTTACAAAATTTGGATTTTTGTGCCGCCCTGCAAGCGGCACTGCCACATCCGCCTGTAGGCAGCAGATGGCATCATTCTTATTATATCATGAAAATCGGGCAAAATAAAAGGGTATTTTGTAAAATACCTCTTACAAAATACCCCTTTTGCTGCTGCAAAGACCGCAGAAGCGAGATTATTTCATGTTGTTTTCGTAAGCCTGGATCATCTTCTTGACCATCTGGCCACCGATGGAACCAGCCTGCTTGGAGGTCAGGTCACCGTTGTAACCCTGCTTCAGGTTCACACCAACTTCGTTGGCAACTTCCATCTTGAACTTGTTCAGCGCATCCTTCGCCTCAGGAACAACCTTCTTGTTGCTAGCCATTTTCATACACTCCTAACTAAAAATAAAATTGTAAGGCATTTGCCTCAATCCTATTTTGTACGATAGAGCGGAATCTATGCATGAAAATGTTTCCAGGTGGCTTGCATGCAGACAGCGCAAATTGGCATGTTATTTTTTGATTGCATATTTCTTGAGCTGCTGGTATGTCTCATTGTCGATCAAGGCCTCAATGGTACTTCCTTCTGCACCAAAGCTTTCGGACAGCACCGTGTGCCGCTCATGCAGCATGTGGACGATGTTGCCCTGATCATAAGGGAGCAGCAGGGTCACCGGAATCTTCTTGCCGGGCAGGATGTTTTCCAGCGCGGCAAGCAGCGCATCCATCCCTGCGCCCGTTTTGCCCGACACCTCGACGGTATATGCGACGCCGTCTGCGCGAGGGGGTAGAATTTGGTCGGGGGGCTTGCTGTCTGCTTTGTTGTACACCAAAATGGTGGGTTTGCCGCTTGCGCCAATTTCTCGTAGGATGCTATCTACGACCTGGATATGTTTGTCAAATTCGGGACTTGCGCAGTCTGTGACATGCAGCAGCACGTCGGCATAGACCGCCTCTTCCAGCGTGGATTTGAAGGCCTCAATGAGCCGGTGGGGCAGCTTGCGGATGAAACCGACCGTGTCCCCCAGATAGACCCGCCGGCCGTCCGCAAGGGTATAAGCCCGGATGGTGGGATCCAGCGTCGCAAACAGCTTGTCCTCTGCCAGAACGCCCGCGTCGGTCAGGCGGTTTAAAAGCGTGGATTTGCCCGCATTGGTATAGCCCACCAGCGCGGCCACCGGCACGTGGTCCCGCTGCCGCTGGCGGCGGAGCAGGTCCCGGTGCTTTTTGATCTCTTTTAACTCTTCCCGCAGCTTGTCAATGCGGCGGCGGATATGCCGCCGGTCGGTTTCCAGCTGGCTTTCGCCTGGTCCGCGCGTCCCGATGCCGCCGCCCAGCCGGGAAAGCTGCGTCCCCATGCCCGACAGCCGAGGCAGCATGTATTGCAGCTGCGCAAGCTCCACCTGGATCTTACCCTCTGCGGTGTTGGCATGCCGCGCAAAGATGTCTAAAATGAGCATGCTGCGGTCGATGACACGCACCTTTAGGGTGCGCTCGAGGTTTCGTATTTGGATGGGGGAGAGCTCGCTGTCAAAAATGACCAAATCGGCTTCCAGGGTCTCGCATGCACGCGCCAGCTCCTCCAACTTGCCTTCTCCCAAATAGGTGGCGGTTTCAGGCGCGATGCGGTTTTGCACCAGCTCGCCCACCACCTCCGCACCCGCGGTTTCGGCCAGCCGGCCCAGCTCTGCGATGGACTCCTCGGTGGTGTCAAAAATATCGTCTGTGCGCCCCGTGTGCACACCTGCCAAAATGGCACGTTCCACGGCGGTTTGGGTACTCTGTGCTTCCATGGGATCCTCCCTTGCCTGTCAGATGATGTGTTGGTCAGCCAATAAACATAGCATCCCCAAAACTGAAGAAACGATAACGCTCGGCCACAGCGGTTTTGTATGCGTTTAAAATATGTTCCCGGCCCGCAAGCGCGGAAACCAGCATGATGAGCGTGGATTGGGGCAGATGGAAGTTGGTGATTAAGGCATCCACGATTTTAAATTGATAACCGGGATAGATGAAGATGTCCGTCCAGCCCGACGTGGGTTCGACGTGCCCGTTTTCGTCCGCCACCGATTCCAGCACCCGCGTGCTGGTGGTGCCGACGCTGATGATGCGGCCGCCGTTTTGCTTGGTGCGGTTGATGGTTTCGGCGGCCTCTTTTGGCATCACATAAAATTCCGAATGCATCTTATGTTCCTCAATGGTGTCCACCTTGACGGGGCGGAAGGTGCCCAGCCCAACGTGCAGGGTGAGATAGGCAAGGGACACGCCGGCCTGTTCGATCTCACCCAGCAGCTCCTGTGTGAAATGGAGTCCTGCGGTGGGG
>CALYAO010000082.1 GCA_944393605.1 uncultured Clostridia bacterium | reverse complement strand
CTTTTTTACAATTTTATGCAAAACGCAGGCATCAAAAAGCAGGGGAGACCACGCTCCCCTGCCCTGTCTCTGCCGCCTGTCAAACGGTCATTTGGTAAGAATTTCCGCCTTACAGGTGGAAACAAAGGTCGGATCGTTGTTGTTGGGCCCAACCAGGACCAACACACCAAACTCATTGCGCAAAACCGTTCCCTGTGCCACCGTCTGACCGCCTGCCTTGATGGCAGCCCCCGTTGTCCCCACCGGAAGGTAAGCACGTACCGCAGCCTCGCATGCTGCGCTGCATCCTGTGGGTGCGGGCGTCGGCGTCGGCAGATAGGTGATTGCATCGTTGTACTTTGCACTGGTTACCCGCACAGAAACAATGCGGCAGATAGAGACCGCTTCCTGCGGAACGCCCTGGTTGTTGACGAGCTGAAGCAGCCCGTTGTTGGGATTGCTCGCGGGGCCGGGCAGCAGCGATCCAGGCCGTCCACTCGTGTTATTGCCGCTTTCCATTGAAACAATCAGGTTGTCGCTCGGGTAGAGTGCAATGATTTGTGCCAGCAGATTGCGCATCTGCGCAACACATTGACACGATCCATCGTCCCCTGCCGGACCCGTGGCACCCGTTGCACCGGTTGCACCCGCTGGGCCTTGGACGCCCGTAGCGCCTGTCGCACCCGTGGCACCCGCCGGACCTTGCACACCTGTCGCCCCTGTCGCGCCCGTGGCACCCGCCGGACCCTGGACGCCCGTAGCGCCTGTCGCGCCCGTGGCACCCGCCGGACCTTGGACACCCGTGGCGCCTGTCGCTCCCGTCGCACCCGCCGGACCTTGGATACCCGTAGCGCCCGTGGCACCCGTCGGTCCCGCTGGACCTTGGATACCCTGTTCACCCTGAATACCCTGTTCGCCCTGTGCGCCCGTGGCGCCCACAGGGCCCTGGATACCCTGAATGCCCTGGATCCCCTGTGCACCGGTTGCGCCTGTCGCACCAGTAGCGGCGCATATATTTGGGAATACAAAAAAACCATCCGCTATCCGGCGGATGGCCTAGAAAATCGAACCTGTATGCGGATGCCGCCGCCTTCTTGGACATAGACACACCCAATCAATGCGGCCACCAGTTCCCGGGTAAGATGCATAAACTGACCCGTTTGCAGCACTTGCTCCCACGGACCCTCCTCCGCTTCCCGCACAGCTGTGGCACGCTCCGCCGCCGCAATGGCCGACTGCAGCCGCTCGACTTCTTGCTCATACTGCGCATGCATCCTACTATACTCCGCCTGGGAGATATGTCCCTGTTTCCAGTCCTCCCACAGCATGGTCTGGAAGGTCTGCTTTTGGGCGAGCTGCCGTCGGTTTGCGTGTAAGCTCCGGGCGGACAGGCTGTCCATGTGCGCCGCTGATCGGCATGCCGCCACCGCCTCCCGCACGTGTGCCATATCCAGCTTGGCCAGCTGCACGTTGATGGCGGCCAGCACCGCCCCAAACAGATCTGCCTCGGAGATGCTGTGCCGGGTGCAGGCGGTGCGGGACTGGTCCTTGTAGGTACGGCAGGTATAGTAGACATATCGCTCCCGACACTTCGTACGGCTCATGGCCTTGCCGCAGTCCGCACACCGAACAAATCCGCTCAATGGGTACAGCGTATCCCCATCGGAGGACACGCGGGTGTCCCGCCGCCCCAGCTCCTGTGCACGTGCAAACACCGCCGCATCTATGATGGGCACGTGGGTATTCGGCACCACGAACCACTCCTCTTCCCGCGTTCGCACTTGTGTGTGGACCTTGTAGCTCTTCATGCGGTAGCGGCCCTGCACCATATGTCCTGCATAACAGGGATTTTGCAGGATGCGGGAGACGGTGGAAGGCTGCCAAAATTTGGGGGAACCATCCCGATCGGATGGGTTGTGGTATTTCATCCCTTGCTGCCGTTTATAGGCGGATGGACAGGGAATCCCCAGCTCGTTGAGCTGCCGCGCGATTGCGTTCTTGCTTTTCCCCGCCAAAAACCAGTCGAAAATCGCACGTACCACCCAAGCGGCCTCCTCGTCCACTTGCAATCGGTGCTTATCCGCCGCGTCTTTGCGGTACCCATAGGGTGGGAACGCCCCGATGAATTCCCCCTTCCGACGCTTCATGTCCAAAATGGCCCGGATTTTAGCGGAGGTCTGCTGTGCATAGGCATCGTTAAAGACATTGGTCACGGCCACCAGGATGCTCTGCGCGCCGGCGGGATCCCGAAAGCTGTCCAGTGCGGGGTCGGACAGGGAGATAAACCGCACATTCAGCGCCACGAACAGCTGCTCGAGATAATAGCCCGCCTCATAGTAATTGCGGGACAGGCGGGACAAATCCTTTACCACCACACAGTCCACCCGCCCCTCCCGCACATGGGCAAGCAGGCGCAAAAAAGCGGGGCGCATGGAGTCGGTGCCCGTGTGCCCATCGTCCACATAGATCTCCTGGGCCACCAGTTCCGCCGCATGCGCCTCTACAAACTCCAACAGAAGCGCCCGCTGATTGGAGACGCTGTAGCTCTCGCTCCCACCGTCCTCCCGCGACAGGCGAATATATAGTCCCGCCCGCCACCGCCTCTGCTCCTGGTTATTGGGCGCCAAAGCCCGCCGCGTCCTGCCCATGCCTGTCGCCTCCCACTTCTGCCTGTGCGAGCAGCGGAATCAAGAGCGCCTCCAGCGTTTCCCCCGCCTCCGCAAATTCCAGTTCTATCCGAATATCCCCATACATCATCGTATCGCAATCCAGCACGCCACATGCCCCCTCCATGCCAATCTCCTTTTTATCCTATTGGGAATGGGGCGCAGAAATGCCCGTTTGGCACAAAAAAACAGGGCATGCCCTCGCATGCCCTGCCACTATGCCTCCTTCATGTATTGAGACGGGGTCTTGCCCGTTACTTTCTTAAACACCTTATTAAAGTGCTGCGGCGTTTTAAAGCCCACGCTGGCCGCCACTTCACTGATCTTCTGCTGGCGGCCGTTTAGCAGATCCAGCGCCTTTTGAATACGGAGTTTGGCCAGGATATCCACAAAATTGGCCCCATACTCCCTTACGAACACACGGCTTAAGTAACTGTCCGTCACATGCAGGATGTCCGCCAGTTTGGAAAGCGACAGATCATCATCTGCATAGTGTGCCTCCAGGTAGACCATGGCGCGCCGCCCCAACGTCTGCGTACCAGGAATGGTATTTGCCATCAGCCGTATTAACTTCTCCAAGCACTCATTGAGACAGGACAGCTCTTCCTCCGCCGCCAGCTCCTCTTTGTACGCGGCCGACGCTTCGGTGATCTCAGGATTGACAATGCCATACCGCCGGAGGTAATCCGTCAGATAGGTGTCATACTCCCGATACAGCTCTTTGATGGCATCCAACATGGGCAAAAGCTGCTCGGATGGATGCACCAGCAGCCGCTCCATGACCGATGCCGGCTGAAACTGCCGCGGATTATTGAGAAACGCCTGCAGAACACCCACCCGCTCAAACAGTTCAGATGCGCTACCCGGCGCCGCTGGCTCCGTCTGCCGGTATTGAAAGATACGGCCCTTACCCAGCAAAAAGGCATACCCACATGCCGCCTTTGCAGCTGCGAACTGATGACGCAGCTGGGAACTGGACACGGCAGGCAGGTCAAACCCTGCCGAAAGCTCCACGTCAAAACAAAAACGCATGGCATTATACGCATCGGTGAACAGACTGTTGATGACACTCCACTGCATCCGCTCACCGCGCAACCCTGTGACCCGGACCACCACTGCAAACTCGCGCTCACCCACCGAAAAGACCTCGCCGGTCACCTGTTTGTCCACAATCTCCTGCAGGACATTGATGATGCCATACCGGAGCATCTCCTCGTGGTCACCCCACTCCTCCCGGATGCGTGCATACTGGTGAATCCGCAGGTATAACAGCAGCAGCTCCCCTTCCAGGTATGGCTTATACGCTTCAAACATGGGCTGTGCCACCAGCTCCGCCACATCGGACTTACCCCAGAGCAGTTCTCCAAAGAACTTTTCTTTGACCAACACGGTGTTGTTCTGCAGATAAGATTCAATCTTTCGCAGCCGGTCCAGCGTCTCCCGCTCCCGCTGCCACCGTTCCCGTTCCTCCTGCTTATGTCGAATCATCTGCGCCGCTTTATCCAAAGCGACCAAAAGGGTGCTTTCGCTGATGTCCAGTTTCAGAATGTAATCCACTGCCCCTAACTTAAAAGCCTCGCTGACATAGCAAAACTCATCATAGGCGCTCAGCACCACAAATTGTGCATCGGGCATCCGCTGTTTTCCTTCACGGATGAGCGAAAGCCCATCCATTACCGGCATTTTAATGTCCGTCAGGATGATATCGGGTGCCAGCTCCTCCAGCATGCCAAGTGCTTCTTCCCCGTCACATGCGCCGCCCACAAGCTGGTAGTCATGCGCTTCCCAGTCGATGAGCTGCATGAGCTCCTCCCGAATCAGAATATTGTCTTCCACAAGTAGAACCTTTAGCATTCGTCTGTCCTTTCCGTTATTTGTTTCATGGGCTGCTCGACGGGCAACCGAACGGTCACCTCGCAATACTGACCTTCCTGGCTTGCAATAGAGACGCCATAGGATGCACCATACTGCAATTGAATGCGCTGGTTGATGTTATAGAGGCCGATATGGTTCTTGCTGTTGGTGCGGTGCGCCGAACCGTCCAACATGGTCCGGATGCGTTCCGCTGACATGCCGACACCGTTATCCCACACCACCAGGCACAGATCCGTTCCATCCCGCCTCGCAGACAGCGTAAGCTGTGCATCCTGCCTCTTGTTGAGCCGCCGGCTTAAGCCATGGTTGATGGCATTTTCCACGATGGGCTGCAGCAGCATGCAGGGTACCTTTACGGGAAGCAGAGATTCTTCCACCGAGAAGGTAACCTGGATGCCGTTTTTGTACCAGACCTGCTGGATGGAGAGATAGTCCCGGATGTTGTCCAGCTCCTCCGCCAGCGGCACCAGCTCCCCGTTATTGCCCAAGGTTTTTTGAAGCAGGCGGGAAAGCGCCCCAATCATCTCCTGGGCCTCCGGCAGCCGTTTGCTGCGCACAACCAGCGCGATGGTTGCCAAGGTGTTATATAGAAAATGCGGGTTGATCTGATAGCGCAGTGCCTGCAGGGAGCTTTCCTGCAGCTGCCGCTCTTTTTCAATGCTGTCCGCAAACAATGCCCCCGTCCGCTTGACGAGCTCATTAAAGCCCGCACAGATCTCACTGATTTCGTCCCGCCCCGTTACGGGAACGGTCACATCAAAATTGCCCTTGGACACCGCCTGCATGGACCGGTACAGCGCACGTACCGGCTGTGTCACGCTGCTTGAGATCACATAGGCCAGCAGGATAATCAGCCCCATGCAGATGACGCACACCAGTGCCGTAAACAGGCCGATGCTGTTGATGCCCGCCAGATACTGATCCCGCGGGATGCTCTGGACGATCATCCAGTCCTTGGCGGAGCACCGGAGGAAACTCACCATGCGCGGCCCATCCTTGGATGGAAGGTACATGGTGCCGTACTCCGCCTCCCCCAGCGCCTCGCGGATAGCCCCAAAATCCGTCTGCTCCATGTCGGTACCCTGGGTGGCAGCCAGCAGGGTATCCTGTGCATCCACCAGGTATAGATCCACGTCAGGCGCGGATTGTGCGTTGGTGAGCAGCTCTGAGAACATGTCCCCTTTCAGTTCCAGGCAAACCACGCCCAACTCTTTCAAATCCCGCCGGTTGTTGGTATCGCGCACCACCGCCCCGACGATATACCGGCCGCCCGGCTCCACCGTATGAAACGCCGTATCCTCGGGCATGGTCCAGACAATGGTGCCCTTTCCATCCAGGATCTCTTGATAAAAAGGGGCCGCCCTTGCTGCCTGGTCACTGGGGATATAGCCGTTGTATGCATAGGATCCGCCATTTGCCTGAAACAGCAGACAGGACAGAATTTCGTTTTCCCGGAAAAACGTGGAATACAAGATGTTGTTGAGCGCATGGGCCGCGTCATAGGCAGGGAGGCCCTGTTCGCCAAAGGCCACCTCTTCCATAATCACCTGCACTTCCTGGTCTGCGGTGATGAGGTCCAGACTTTTTTCGATCTTGACCACCTTGTTGTCCACATTTTGCCGCACCTGCTGCAGCAGCGTTTCGGTGTCGGCGGACATCTTGTCCTCCATTGCGTCCTTTGCCACAAAATAGCCAAACAGCCCTATGACCAGAACGGGAATGATGGATGTCACCAAAAAATAGACCAACAACTTGTTTTGCAGCCGGTACATGCATTCCCCTCCTTGTCACAGTGCTCTTTGTCTATTTTTGGTATACCGTCTTCCGCGCACGGATGTGTTCCGCGACCGCAACGGGCTGAATGCCCGATTCCACGCCATCTTGGGGCGCATACCCCGCCGCCACGGCATCCAGAAAGGCGGCATTTTCGTGGAAGAAGCCGTTGGTGATAAACAACGGCTCGTCCGAACCTGTCACGGTCCAGTCCACCTTGCCGTCCACCAGGCGCGCGAGATACCCCGGCATGTCCACACCGCCCCAAACGGGCAGACGCAGCTCATAGGTCACCCCCGTAAGGTGCACCACCGCGCGCTCCATGTCCACCCCGCCCACAGGGCAGAATGCCAGCTGGGCCGCGGCGCCGTTTTCAAAGGTGCCCGCCAGATACATGTCCGTGACGTGCGCGCCCAATGCGGGGTGCGGTCGATAGTCCAGCCGAAGCGCCTGATAGTCCGCACCCGCCAGCACGCGCGCCATGTCAATGCCGTGGATGGCGGTGGTGGAAAAGTCGTCGTCCGTCCGCCCCGTCCGATAAAAATCATACTTGACGCAGGTGATATCGCCCGTTTCCGCTGCCAAGGCCTCTCGCAGCCGGCGCACCAATGGCATGTGCCGTCGGTTGAAGGCGACACTTGCGGTAGTTCCTGCCGCACGCGCTGCCTCCGCAATGGCTGCCGTCTCCTCCGCCGTCAGCCCCGGCGGCTTCTCCAGCAGCACGGGCACCCCATACCGCAGGATGTCCACCGCCAGGCGCGCCATGGCGCCCGCATGCACGAGCAGGCAAACCGCGTCGGGGTTCTCCTGCGCCATCATGGTATGGTAATCGGTATAGGTCCGCAGAAAGCCACAGCTTTCCCGCAACGTCTCTGCCTTGGCGCCGTCCAAATCACAGCACCCCGCCAGAACCCAATCGGGATGCGTTGCAAGGTACGCCTGATAAGACGGCCCATGCCAGTCGGTCGCCATGGGGCCGCAGCCGATCACACACAGCTTAAATGCCATCCCTTTCGCCTTCCTTCCCATTTTATCATGCGTTGCTTTGGGCGGAAATATGCTCCCTCACAAACTGCGCCAGATTGTGCGCCATCTGCGCATGTCCCGCATCAGATGGATGCAGGATGTCCGCAGACAGCCCCGCAAACCCCGTCAGCAGCGCGCTTCCCTCCACCAGGTGCACCGACCGATCGGCATAGGCCGCGCCCAGCCGCCGCAGCACCTCGTCAAACGCCCGCTGCCGCTCCGCCAGCAGGGTATCCGTTTGCGTCTTCTGCTCATTGGGATAGATGGTGATAAGAAACACCGGCGCACCCGGATGGGCCGCCGTCACCCGGTCCAGCAGGTATGTGACCCGCTTTTCAAACTGGGCGGGCGTATAGTGCTCCCGCATGTTGACGCCCAGCTCCAGCACCAGAAATGCCCACTGCTCCGCCGCCAGCAGATCCGCCACCACCGGCTCGCACATGCACCCGCCGCTGAGCGCGAGGTTATGTACATCCATGCCCAGCAGCTGTGCGGTTTTCTGGAGATAGCTGTTGGTGTGCGAGACTGCCAGTGCGCCGTGGGAGATGGAGGAGCCATAGGCGACAAAGCGCCGCTCTGGCACATCCTCAGGCCGCACCGGCGCAATGTTGCTCCATGCTTCCCGACCACAATAGTGTACCACCGCGGCGTTTTGAAACACCACTCGGCACACGCCGCTGTCATACCGTTCCCGCGGCAAGATTCCCATGCGTTCCACCGCAGGCGGCCTCTCCAGCCGCACCGCCGTGATCACGCCGGCAGGCAAAGACTGGCTCCGCTCCACATAATCCCCCCAGCAAATCGTGACCTCCCCCGCGAGCTCCCCCACCGCCATCAGATGCAGCAGGATGGGCCCTTCGGGACGCAGCCGAATCTCACACCCCCGTGAAAAGGCGGCAGGACCCGAAACCTCCAGGCCGCCGCGCACATCCGCCGGAAACCGGCTGATGCGCAGCCCCGGCAATCCAGGGTGCTCAGCCAGCTCCCGCACGTTAAAAAAAGTCATACCATCATACTGCACCCCAACTCCTCCTATCGCAATGTGTCATCTTCTGGACAGTTCTTCGTAACATTCGTTGTAATACAGCGCATTCTCCACCGGCGTGTTGGCGGGGATGTGGTTGCCCACCGCCATGAAAAAGCCCGGACAGTCCTTCCCGATGTCCATGCACCGCTTGACCTCCGCACGGATGTCCTCCTTCGATCCCGTCAGCAGAACGCGCGTATCGGCATTGCCGATGAACACATGCGTCCGCCCGTATCTTTCCGCGATCTGGCGCATATCGGTGGTGGGCTCCATGACGAACCCATGGACGCCCGTCCCCGCGATATCGTCGATGAATTCCGTAAAGGTGCCGTCGCTGGTATAGAGGATGCGCTTGCCGCTCTCTATGAGGGGCGCAAACAGCTTCTTGTGGTTGGGGAACACATACCTGCGGTACCAGTCTGGATGGAAGATGGCGCCCTCGGTCCACACAATGTCGTCGTGGACCATCACAACGGGAACATTGCTTTCCGCCAAGGCCTCAAAATACTGCCCAATCCAGGACGCATAGCGGTTTGCCACCTCACCAAAGGCCGCCGCATCCACCCCGCATGCCATGAGCAGCATCTCCCATCCAAAAATTTCCACCAATCCCGACACCAGCGTGATGTAAATCCCCGTCATATTGACCGCATCGGGACACAACACCTGCATCTGCCGGTAGTTCTCCTCATAGGCCCGCGCGGCCGCCCGCTTGTCGATTGCCCCATAGACCTCCCATGGGTCAAACGCCAGCACGTCCTCCGGCTCTGCAAAGGGGCACACCACCTCCGCGTCGTAATCCGTGCCGCCGTCTTCAAACACCGCATGCCCCATTTTGGTGCGGCACTTCTCTAACGCGTCCGTATAGGTCAGAATATTCCAAAAAAAATCATAGTTCCAAGCCCGCATAAAGGCCGTACTGGCGGCATCCTGTTCCGCCGGGGTGCTATGCGGGCCCGCCGAACGGCCCGTGACCCGGTTTACCAGGCCCCAGTGCCGGTGCGCGGAATACTCCGTCCGCGGCACCCGCCCCGGCATCTCCAGGTGCAGCGCCGCCATGCCATCTGACAAAGACATTCTGCTTTCCTCCCTGCTTACATGGTAATGTGCCTTAAGAACCGTACCGTCCGCCCATGCTGTCCCACGTAAAGACATCCCAGACGGGCCGCATGGTTTGCAGGTCCTCCCAGATATAGACCTCAATCCGGTCTGCGCCATCCGGCACCGAAACGGCCAGTGACACTTCCCCGCCGCCCGCCGGCACCGGCTCCACTGTGCAAGCTAGCAAGGCGCCATCCGCTCCCTTGACGGCCGCAACCACGGTCAGTTGCTGTTCGTTGCCCGCAGCCGTCAGCTTGGCCGTGTACTCCCCCGCGCCCGACAGCATCTCCACGGGAACGCCATCCCGCCAGAAGATAGGCTTTGCGATCCGCAGGCCATCCCGGTCGGGCATCAGGTCAAACGTCGTGGCCACGCGCCAGTTCGTGCCCCCCTTGTCCGCCGTCAAAAGGACCGGTTCGGCGGGCTTGGGCTGATACATGATCTTCTCCCGCACGTCCGTGTACATGGTCCCCGTCGGCACCCGGTCAGGCACCTGTTCCCAAAACAGCTTCTCCCGGTCGGGGAAGATGAACAGGTTGGCGTCATACTCATCTTTAAAGATCTCAAACTGCCGGGATTGGGAGAAATAGGACACAAACAACTGCCCTGTTTCCGGGTGGATGGACACCCGGTTGTTCCAGGACTCATAGTAGGGCGCAAACCGTTGTACCAGCGGCTCAAAGGCGCTCCACAGCCCATCCTTGGTGCGGCGCACCACGGTGAGATCGAAGCGGTAGCCCCGCGAGGAGTCCCGCGTGATGACATACAGTGTATCTTCCCGGTCCATCGCGATGGACGCATAGGTGCTGGCTGAGCCGACGAGCAGCGGATCACTCCATGCCGTAATGTCCCCCGGCTGCTCGGTATGCACATAGTAAAACGGGTTGTGGTGCCCATTGATGACGGCATGCAGCCGCCCCGTGCTGTCGATGGTGAGTGCGGGCCAGTTGTGATTGTCCAGCGCATGCCCGCCGAACCCCACAAACACGGGCTCGCTCACGGTCCGCTCCGCGATGTCATATGCCACCACAAAGGTCGGAACGCCATCCGCCAGCCGAACCGTGCTTCCCTGGTAGGAAAAGGTCATGTCCTTTGCCGGATGGCTCTCAGGCACAGGCGGGCAGTGCTCAGGCTCCAGCACACCGTAAATGATATACACCTTGCCGTCATGGGTGATGGCAAAGTTGGAATCCCCCGAATGCACGGCAGTGGACAGGCAGCTTTCCGCATATTGGACGGGCTCGGGCAGCACCAGACCCTCCTCCGTCTTTTCGGGGATCAGGATATACCCCGCTTGATCCTCCGACGCCCACATGTTGCTGAGCAGGATGACGGGCGGACGATCGAGGCACTCACTGTTGTTGCCATCCACCCGCTCAAAGCGCGCAAACGCCGTGGGCAGCAGGTAGCACGAGAAGGTTTGCATACCGTCATCCGAATACAGAAGGATGGTGATGATATTCTCGCGGTCATACTGCGTGATGACACTTGCGGTCACCATGAGGTATGCGCCGCCCTCCCGGTCAAACCGAATCACCGATTCGTTGTAAAACCCCTCGTCAAGCAGCAAGTAGTCCTTGTAGCCCCGTTCCTCCAGCAAATACCGCTCCACAACGGGCAGGATATCGATATACGTCCACGTACCGTTGGAGTCCACCGTCTGGATATTGGTGTCCCCATACTTGACATACGGCGTACCCGCCGGATCAAAGCTGACGGGGCCGGGCTGGAACCGGGGATAATACCCAGCCAGCGCACGCTCGGTCTTATAATAGGGCTGATACTGGATGGGAGACTTCCCTGCCCCCTCCTCTGCCAGCTCAGGATAGCCATGGTTCAGCACGGCGCCGTCATAGGGAATCGCGCGCCCAGCAGCATCCGGCTCCACATAGGGATGGTTATCCGCCTGCGGCAGGCTGTCATCCCACGAAAGTGCCATGTTGTCCAGATAGAGGTCGGTATAGGGGTTGGGCTGCGCATAGAACAGCTTGGTGTGGAAACTCACGCGGTCAATCTTGGCAAAGCCCGCAGGCTGTTCATAGGCCAGAAAGTCCGAAAACGGGATGATAAGGTGCCGCCACCCTGTAAAATCAATCGTAAAGTCATAGACATAAAAATCCCGCCATGCCGTGACGTCACTGTCCGAATAGAGGGTGAGGCTCACCGTCTCGTCCGTCGCGACCCGCGAATACACCCAAAAGCTCAGCTGATTGTAGGCCGACCAGTCCCCTGCGATGGCCGTGGTGGACAGGGTGGGATAATAGGGGTGGTTGTACCACCGCCCCGCATAGGTCCCCGACTGCACATAGGCATCGGACAGCTCCATGCCCCCCGCCTGTTCCGCCAGCGTCACGTCATCGGGGAGGGCCAGATCGTCCTCCGTGAAACCGTTGTCCAATAGGTCCGCTTCGGTCTTCCACAGCCCTGCCGCCTCAAAATCCAGCGCCTGCTCCCATGGGCTGGCCTCGGCATGCACCAGGCACACCGAGGCCAGCAAAAACCATACGAGCAGGACAACACGTCCGCGCCTATGCATCTTGGCTCACGCCATCCGCACTCAGGATATACCGCTCCGAGAGGGCATTGTTGCCCGCGAGACCATCCCACAGATACACCTCGATGGTATAGCTGCTGTCGGGCACCGAAAGACCCACAGACGCTGTATCCGTCGAACTGGGGGCCATGGTACGGGACAGGTATGCCATATCCACCGCCGCGCCGTCCTTGCGCAGGACGCCAATCAAGATGATGTCCTTGGGCAGATCCGTCCCGTTGGTGAGGGTCATGGATGCCTCGATGAGCCCCTCTTGAATGGCCGTCACCGGGGTCTTCACCGGCTCCGATTCGAAGGTCACCGCACTAAACACAGGTGCTTCCGCAAAGAATGGCATCTCTTCCATGGTCGTAAACGCGATATTGGTCGCCGAAAGTGCCACACCACAGGCATCCTCTGCGCCATTGATGGACAACGTATAGTTCGTTTCATTCTCCAACGGCTCAGTCGGCGTTACCACAAGCTGTGTGGTATTGTAGGTGTCGCGCGCCGTTACCCCAACTGCAACAGGGGTCCCCGCCCCATCGGTCAGCGCCACCGTGCTGTCGTTTAAAGTGGTATGGTCCATGAAGTGGTTGAACGTCACAGACAGGGGCGCACTCGTACTGACCTCCGTCGCGCCGTTTGCCGGCGTGGATGCTGTAACAGAAGGCGCATCCGATGCGTACATGCAGATATCATCCAAGTAAATCTGATCATTTGCCGTCATCCAGTTGAGGTCCATGCGCGGACGCACATACTTGATCGTCATGTCATCCACCCGAACCGGCTCGCCCAACGAGTCCCCCGTGCCAAGGTAATGTGTTACGGTTCCTGCCTCAAAATCAAACACCGTTTGATAGGTTTGCCAGACATCCCGCGTGATCGGAATGGACGCTGCATTGACATCGGGATAATAGATGCCGCCATATCCCGTCCGCAGGATGGGGCCGCCAATGCCGAGCTGATTGAACCGCTCGCCGCTGCGCGCCAGGAACTTATAACGGATCACAAACACACCGCTTTCGATTTGCCGATAATTGCTCGGGGTAAACGTCCCCTTATTGCCCTGTATTTCGCCTGCATATTGGATTTTCAGCACCTGATTGCCCGCATTTTCCGCAATGGGGTCGGCAACCACCTCCACCGTCGGCAGCACGCCGGCGGTGTCTGCATTGAAATTCGGTGTCCACTGATGCAATCCGCTTTCAAAATCATCCGCAATAATCACTTCATCCGCCGCAAAGGCGAGCTGCGGCAGCATCGCCGCAAGCAAGCATGCCGACGCAAATAGGGTGATAAGCTTTTTCCAGTTCTTCATTGTGTAACCTCCTCCGATTGGATAAACCGGCCGCTCTCCGCAAACAAATACCGATCATACAGCGGCGTGATACTCGTAAGATCCTTCCAGGTATACAGATCAATCTCATAAGGACCGTCCTCTTCGGGCACAGTAAAGGTCAGCGTTATATCCTCTGACGTCGCTCCGACCGCGAGGTCCTCTGCCAGCTTGGTTGCCACACAGTCTAGCAAAACGCCATCCTTGCGCAGCACGCCAACCACCGTCACCGGCGTCGCCGCATCCGTTCGGTTGACCACGTTTACAGTCGCCGTAATGGTCCCCGCCTGGATACCGCTGATGATGCTCCCGTCCGCCTTGCGAAACACGGGATTTGCCATCTGGATGCCCTCCCGGACGTCGTAGGTCTCCAGGGAAATGTTATCAAGATAAAGCGCATTTTCCCGCCCATTTGTGGTGCACCAGGCAAACCCCCACCGCGCGCCCGAGGTTCCCAGGAAGTTGGTCGCATCGGTGTATTTGCCTGGGAGGCGACGAGAGGCGACCAGCTGCCCGTCAATATAAACCGAAACGGTCGAGGTTGGAATATCCACTTCATACGCCAGATCAAACCATGTCCCATTTGCGGGGAGCGTTTCATTAAAATACATGCTCGTACTGCCCAAGCCCGCAGCCTCAGCAGTTTCTTGCAGCACCACGTTTTGCCGCGCATCCGCCCCCTGGTTGGGGAACGTCAGCAGCATGAACCCATAGGGTGCTTTCGAAAAACCGTTCTGATCCGCAGGGAGAGCGGTATAACCGGCTTCCCCTTCTTCCCCCGCCGGACCGCCGTTGCGCACCCGTGCTTTATACACAAACCGGCCCGTAGCTGTTAGCGGTGTGCTGCCCACGCTCTGGAACTGCGGCATGGGATTATTTACCAACTTCTCATCCGCAAGCACCCGCAGCTGCAGCGCCTGTGTGGTGCCGCCGGCTCCGTCGTCCGTTGTAACCAGGTTAGACTCCAAATTGGAATTATCTGTAATAAACCGGAACGCACCCGACTTATCGGGCGCCGGATCGGAGTTGTACCTGCCGCCCAGCACGTATGTGGTTCCGTCAATCGTTTTGGTAGGCTCATTGGCCAGCGTGGTTCCGCCGTCATGGATCTGCCCGGTAGTATAGCCCTCAAAGGTCTCCATCCGATATACCATGCGGCCCTCGGTGGAGGTGGTAAAGGAGATGGTGCCGTTTTCCGGCGTGCTGCCCGCCGCATTCTGCACACCACTGATATCCAGCGTATACCGTTTGCCGCCCTCCAGCGTCCCTTCCACGTTCAGGATCACCGTATCCCCCATCACGATGGGGGCCGCAAGCGTTGGCTGCGCCGAAACTCCCTCCCCCGTCAGCGAAATAGCTGCCGCGGTGGATGCTTCAATCTCGTCACTGAAGGTGAGCGTCACGGAAGGATTGAGCTCAACCCCCGTCGCCCCATCCTGGAGCGTCGAGCTCACCAGCGAGATCTCCCCCGTCGGCACATACATCTTAATGTCGTCAAAATAACCGACGTCGGTGGATACGCCATAGGCGTAATCAAACCGCGGTTTGACACTCTCCGTCATCTCGCCGCTGTATGCAAGCGCACCTTCCACATACACCTGCATGGTATCCGCATCTAGGTCATAGATCACCTTATAGGATTGCCACTTTCCCTGGGCAAAGGCGGCACGTTTGTTTTCCGTCGATGTCGTTGTAGGGTAATAAATCCCCGACTGCGGCCCTGCAATAAGCGGTACGCCAAATTTGACCTGCGTGAGGGGCCGGACACCGCTGCCGTTTACCGGCAGATAAAACCGGCACTCCATTACGAATTTCCCCGTATCCACGGTTGCAGGCAGCCCCACGGCGGTCAGCACACCCTTGTTTCCATCAGGCGAACCCGTAAAAGCAATCTTAAGCACCTTATTGCCCGCATTCTCTGCAACCGGGTCGTCTACCACCTCCGCCGTCGCGCCGTTTGTCAGCCCCGATGTATTCCATTTGCTGAGCCCATCCGAAAAGCCATCTGAAAAGTCCACTGCAGCCGGATCCACAGCGGATACCGGCAGGATTCCCATCATGCTGCCCAACAGGCACGTCGCCACCAACAGTCCAACCAGTCTTTTTTTCATATTCCGACCTCCCTTTCTTTCGCTGCCGTCTGGCAGTCTATTGTGCCGTCATATAAACCTGTTCGCTCCTTTGTACCCGGCCTACCGTTGCGGTGATGTTGATGTTGACATCCCCCGGGCCAAGCAGGGTCACCAGTCCATTTTCATCCACCGTTGCGACTGCCGTATTCCCAGAGGTGTATATGATGTCCTCCAGCGGAATGTCAATGGAGGACCCATCCTCCAAGGTTCCGTAGGTCGTAAGCTGCACCGTGTCCCCAACGGCAAAGAGGTTGCTGTTGAGTTCTGGATGGAAGTATTCCTCCCAGTTTGCCTGGTCGGCCTCTAAAAGTTCGGGCGTATCATAGAAGCGCACCTCCGTGATGCTGTTCCAAGTGCCCATGGTGGTACCCTTGCAGTTGATACGGAAATACTGGTATGTCTTGCCGCCCAGCTCATGAATGGTGGGATACAGCGAGGTGCCGCTGTCCTCGCCGTCAAAAATGGTTTCCCAGTTCTCTCCGTCGTCTGAGACACAGATCTCATAAAAGAGCTTCCGTTCATTCCCGCGGTATGCCGCAATCCCCATCGCATGGAGCTGTGTCGGTTCCGCCAGCTTGAACTGGATCCACGAGCCCTCCGCGGACCACCGAGTACCCGCGTTGCCGTCCAGCGTATTGCCCGGTCCATAGGTCGAGTCCTCCATGTCTCCCGCAGTGACCTCCTCCACCGGGAGCCAATTGCGCGGCTGCCGCTCTTTGTCCCCAATTAAAATCTCCAGTTTGGCCAGGTTGGCGCTGCCAGCGGGCTGTCCTTCCTTGTAGCTAAAGTAGTATTTTTGTGTCTGTCCGCCGTTTGTCACCGCCGCACATGCATAGGCACGCAGGTTGGCCGCCGGCGTGACACGGGTGGTGCTGTTGGGATTCAGCGTGACCATCTCAAGGGATGGGATGGCCGCTCCCGGCTCCACGTTCACGGTGTACTCGCCCTGCCTCGGACTGAAGCCAGACAGCAGCTTCCCGCCCACGAGAATATAATTCTCCAGGCCTGCTCGCATGTCTGCGGCATCCGCCTCTCCGACCTGAATGGGTTCTTTGGATAGGATGGTGAGCCCGTCCTGCCAGGTCACCTGGTACCCCAGGCCCTCACAGATCTCCCGCACGGGCAGCCATGTGATTCCATCCACCTCGCGCCCGCCCGTTTCGGGCACTTCCTCTCCCAACGCTTCCCGCAGGAATGCGGCAGGCAGATACAGCTTGCCATCCCATTCACGCGGCACAACTGCCTCCTGCTCCTCATCCAAATATTGGTAAGATCCAAAGACATAGGCCAGCGGGCTTCCCGTCAGCACCGAAATGGTGTCTGTCAAATGAGACTGCTGCACCTCCCCCGTCGTATCCGCCGTACTTTCCGTCGTCCACTCGGACATGGGCACCACGGGAGACGGAATGTAGTTGGGATGTTCCCCTTCCAGCACGGGTTCGAATTCCACTGTCAGTGTAAAGTCCTCCATATTTTCCATATGGATGGCGAGTTTCGAGCCATACGTCGTGGGTTGGCCTGGCAGCACAGGCGACGTAGGCAGCAGTTTTGCGTCCATGAGCATAAACGTCGCTTCCGCAGGGGATGCGATTTTTGCCACCATCTGCTTGCCGTTGCTGGTCATGAGCACGCTCTTGCCGTCTGCCGAAAAGGTCATCTGAGCATTGGTGTGCATAAACCACCAAACCTCCAGCGGCGTCTCTGTGGTGATCTCATCTTGAATGACAATTTTGGAGCGATCATCAAAGATGCGCGCTCCGCGGAAGGCGGTCTTGGCATTTTTGCTATATGCTGAAGTCATGTCAATGACGCCATAGCCGCCGTCCTCCCCTGATTCAAATGCCGTGATGATGCCCTCAGCGGTCAGTTCCTGATCAAAGGAGGCATCCGGGTTTAACACCAGCGTATTGTTCCCTTCTGCTTTGGCAATATAATACAGGTAACGATCGGTGCTGCCAAAATAGCCCGGCCACTCATAGTCGCCAACGCCCCGCATGGTCGCCCAGCGTTCTCCCAGCGCATCCAGACAAAATGCACCGACGCTCACAAAGCCATGGGGCGCCTGATTGGAGCCGCCCTTCATGCCCACAAATAAGTCATCCTCTTCCCAGCCGCTCCGCAGAAACAGATCGTTGGTATTGGAAAATTTGCGGTCCAGCAGGAAATCATCCTCCATGGAGCAATTGTCTGGATCATACCAGACGAGCGCCAGCACAGGCGGATACACGCCCCGCGCCGTGTCCATCACGGTATAGGTATCGGTAAAATCGGCCTGATACGCAGCGTAGGTGGGCTTGTCGTAAAAGTTGGCCCACCAGAACAGCACCGGCGCCTGAATATGGGCCGGGATGCTGTCGCCGTAATTGAACGCGCCCGTCGGCCCTGTGATGTACATCGCAAATTCGGGCGTCTCGGATACACCCGGCATTTCCCAAATGCGGTATTTTTCGGAAAATTCGGTGCCAGGTACCACCGAATCATGGATACTTGCCATCAAAAAGCCCAGGTAGTTGGTGGCATAGCCCCAGTAGTTGCTTCCCTCACGAAAACCGCCGTCGGGTGCATAGGGTATAATCGCCTTCTGCACGCAGTCGATGGCTTCCGCAATGATATAGTCGGCCAGGTTCGGGTCCTCATTCGCAATGGCAATGGCACCCATGACGCCGCTGGCGTTACACACTGGGTTCCAGTTGTTGTCCCCCGACATCCAATCCACGCCCGTGACGTTGCCCGAATAGTTCTTTTTAAACTGGTTCAAACCCTTCTCCACAATGCCTTGAAGCAGGGTGCTCCGCTGTTCCTCATCCAGATCGTTGTAATTCCAGTCATACGCGATGGCCATGCCATGCGTAATTTCCGCCGTGGTGAGGAACTGGGTCGGATCCCAGTCGGGGAACGCCGCCACATGCGCCGCTTCCTCATACAGGCGGTCCAGATACTTGGGGTCCCGTTCCACCTGATAGGTCAGGCTCAGAATATACATCCGGTTCATAAAGATACGTGCCACTGGGATGAGCATCTCCCCGAACGACGTTTGCTGTCCCTTGGGGATATGCTGGACGAACTCCGCCTCCAGCAGCCCGTCCGCATCCGATTTGACCATTGCATACCAGGATGCGGCGCGTTCGTCCGTCCGGATCTTCTCCCGGATGGGTTCAAAATCATCCAGGAAAATCCTGGGATGATTCGGCTTTAAGTTTTGCATAACCTCACTTCGATACTCTGCTGCACTGACCGGCAGGCACAATAGGCCACAGATTAGAACAAACACCAGTGCGGCCGCTATGAGATATATCATGGTTCCAACTCCCAATCTTTGTTTAATCATGGCCGTTCACCCCAGCCGGAAATTTTACGATGACCACCTCAAATGCTTCACAGTTACGCGCCGACACAAATACCTTTACGGGGTTCTCTGGGTCTATGTTGCGCCCAATCAGGCTATCGGTGGTGTCCACCCGGATCATGTCCCGTTCCACGTCATAGAGATACACCTGCGTGGAGTTGAGCTTGTAGAGCGACTGTGTCCCGTTCACATCCAGGATCATAAGCCCGTCATAGAAGCCTTCTAACGTGCCGTAGGTCTTCTCCCGCGTATAGCCTTTGCCGAACTGGCCTGCCCCCTGATCCTCCAGCTCCACCAAGGAACCATCTGCATTTAGGCTAAAGGGCAGCATGCGCGTCACCTTGCTTGTATTCCCCGCGGTGTCCGAGATATCCATCAAAATATCCCCCCGCTTGATGTCGGACAGCGTGATCGGATACTCAGTGGGCGGATCGGTTGCAATCGCCAGGTCCATCCGCGTCACCTCGGTGTATTCGTCACATGTCAAAACCGACTCCTTGCCATCTTTTAACACATAGATGCGCTTCACTTCTTCCCCAGCCTCATTGACTGCATCCACCACGCTGGTCACAACAGCAAGCGTACCATACACCATATCCACAACGCCTGACGCTTCCTGCACCACCGCTGCGGAAACCGTGTAATTCTCTGAGTTATAGCCCGCGACATGATACTTCATATCGTTGGTCAGCGCGGACAATGACAGAAGCTTATACTTTTTCTCATTGCTCTTGTCCTGCGGAATACTGAAGATGGTGGTGTCCGCATCCACCAAGAAAGCGCCCGTATTGGGAACGCCGCTGATACTCCGATACCCGAACATGTTGATGGGGCCGCCATACTGGCGCTCGCCCATCACAAAATCTTCCGTAAGGTAGCCGGACGGGTCCTGTTTGGTGCGGATTTCGGTTAAAAGCCCTGCGCTGTTGGTTTTAAACAGAACCAGCTCCTCGACCAGCAGATCCAGCGTGGCCTTCTGTGCCGCCTCATCTGTCTGATTGACCAGCACAGCGCCGCTCGCGCCATACACCTTAAACTTATCTACTGAGTCCAGGATCCTGTGTTCGCCGTTGTCGGTAAAGATCTTGAGCTGCACATTGTTGTCCAAGCCCTCCGGAATGGAGTAGTTGATGCAGTAACCATACCGCAGCACATCATATGCCATTTCCTCAAAGGCAATAATTTCGCCGTAGGTATCCAGATAGAATTTGTAGGAGAAGCCTGCCGTAAGGCTGTCCAGCCCCGCCGCCTCTTCGGGCTTTTTGAGGTCACCTTTGCACGCAGCAGTCACCTCATATTCCGTCTCATTGAGACGAATGGTGTCAGAGCTCTTTTCCGTCAATTCGCCGCTCGCCGTCCGGGAGGAAGGATAGATGGTCACCAAAGACCCATCCCGGCTGCGAATGACGGATAGGACGTCCTTTTCACGAAGGGCGGTGTACGAAACTTCCCGACCGCTGCGCAGGATGCGAACGTCCTGTGTTTCCGTATCCTTGGCCAGCAGCTGGGGCATCCCAAAATAGTCGTAAACCATGCCCGTCACCGTATCCACGGCCTTCACGACATAAGAATCCGCCGATTGCACCTTGACGACCTCATAGGTGCCGTCTTGGTCATTGTCAATGAGCGTCAGACTGCCAGACACCGGCCGCATGTCTGCATCCGTCATCAAAAAGTCTGTCTTGCCGTTATAAATAAACCGCGTCTGAGAATCCAGGTGGATCCGCTCCACCTCGTCCTCCTCTTCCGGATAGTACACCACCTGGTCCGTGGTGGTCTCGGGGTCAATGTCCCGCGCGTGAACGGTCAGAATCTCATTGTCCAGCGGCTGAATAAGGAGCAATTCCTTCTCCGTTACCCCTTCTTCCCGCCTGCTGTATGCCTCCACATAGCACCCCAGAAGTTCATCCGCATCCTCCTCAGGCGCATAGTACACGGTGGTACCCACCCGCAGGCGGCCCTTACCGATGGCAGCCCCCGATAATTGCGTGTATTCGTTCGCCGTAACAACGCCTTCTTCCCGGTCCATCCGGAGGTTGTTGGTCAGAATATTCTCTCCCTTGACCACCTCCAGCTCCACGTTGTTCCCAACGCCCTTGATCTGTGTGAGGTCCACGGTCAATGCATTATAGATGACATAGGCTGCGACGTCAGCCGGGAGCTCATCCAACACCCCAAGGCCCACGCCCGCTGTCACACGGCGCTGGGACAGAACCGCCAGATACCCCGCCGGGTAGCCGCCGGTAACCCCCGCCTGAAAGTCCAGGCCGAGGATGTGGACCAGGCCATACACCAAGTCCCCATATGCCGCGGGCTCCGCCGCCCCAAAGTACACCTCGCTGCGCGGCGTCATGTATCCAACCTCCACCGCGAGGTTAACGCTGCCCGCCTGCGCATAGGATGCCGGCACATCATCATAAATCTCCCAGTCAGCACAGGGCACAGCCATATCGGACAGGCCACCCAGCTTACATAAAATGCCAGCCAATTCGCCACGCGTCAGGACCGTGGATTCGGTAAAACCCTCCATGATCCCAAGCCGCCCCAAGACGTTTAGCTCATAGGCATACCGGCTCTCAGGCGTCTCCTCTGCCCAGACCGTTGCGGCAGGGAGCGCCGTAAGCAAAAGCATGCATGCCAGCAAGAAACCCAAACATTTTTTCATAGATCCCACCCATTCTTTCCAAAAGTTTCGACTCATCCGGCCTGTACCATCAGTTCATAGATCATCTTGGCCGCCATGGCGCGCGTTGCCGTATCGGACGGCGCGAATCGCCCCTCACCGACACCGTTTAGAATGCCGGCCGAAGTGAGCGCCGAAACTGCCTCCTGCGCATAGGACGCAATCTCTGCCTCATCCGTGAAGGAAACTTGCGCATCCCCCGCGATCTCCTGCCCGCGCACGGCCGCCGTGCGATACACCATGACCGCCATATCCTGCCGGGTGATGGGCGCCCCGACGCCAAACGCGCCCGTGCCATCCCCCGTCACAATGCCTGCGCTCGCGCCCGATGCAACCGCCTCATAGTACCATGCATCCGACGCGACATCCGAAAAATCACAGGTTGCTTCGGCGTCAGACAGCGAGAATGCCCGCACTAGGATGGCCAAAAACTCCTCCCGCGTGATCGCGTCATTTGGCGCGAATTCGGTTTCGGTTTTCCCATTCACAATGCCCTTGCCATGCAGGTAAGACACCGCCTCGGCCGCCCATGCGGCCGTGTCCATATCCGTAAAGCTCTGCGGTGCGGACGGACCGGTCTGGTCCCCTGTCACCTGGTCATAATAATCGTTGTCCACCGAGGTGCTGCCCGAGCCGCCGCTCCAGCTGCTTGATCCTCCTGTGCTGCTGCTCGGCCGCTGTGCGCCCGTCTGCTGCGAATCATCCAGTTCCTCTACCAGCGCACGAAAACGCTCGACCACATCACCAACCGATTGGAAGTTATTGCCGCAGAGCCCGGCCACGACGGCCTGCTGATCCACATCCGACAGATCCGCATATGCGCCCGTCAAATCGAGGCCCAGACCCACCGCCTCCTTGTCAAAGATGGCCTGAATCTCATCGGGCTTCGCCTCATTCATGGCCTCCACCACA
>CALYAO010000081.1 GCA_944393605.1 uncultured Clostridia bacterium | reverse complement strand
TATGGGTAGTAAGTAACAGTCTGCATGGCTGGCAGGCCAATCTAAAACGCACTTGTGCGTAGCCAGTAAAGGATAGGGCTATGCCCGAAAATGAAATACCCCCCGTTTTACGGGGGGATCATTATTGTTTTCAGAGGGGATTACAGTCCAAAGGCCTCTTTTGCCGCAGTCATGGCCGGGTCCACGTCCTGTGCGTCAATGAGGACCGACACATGCCGCTCGGAGGTGGTGATGAGCTTGACCGCAATGCCATTTTGCGCCAGCACAGAAAAGATATCCGCCGCCACGCCGGGCTGTTCCCGCATGGCCTCTCCGAAAAAGGACAGTTTGGTATTGCCTGCGTTCACGTCCGTTTTGACGTGCGGAAATTGTTTTTGCAGGGCCGCGGTGACGCTCAGCGCCTTGGGCAGGTCCTCGTCCCCAATGGAGAAGGAGAGATCCTGTACATCCTTGTAAGGCGGGGTCTGGCAAATCATATCCACATTGATCCCCGCCTTTGCGACCTCCTGGAAGACCTGTGCAATGGCGGCAATGTCGTTGGGCATATTGGTGAGCGTCACGAGTGTCGTATCGTCACACACCATCAAATGCGTCACAAATTTTGACATAGCAATTGCCCCTTTCATGGAATGGGTTTCGTTATACGCTTTCCACCAGTTCCTTCATGCTGTAAAGCCCGGCGGGCTTCCCTGCCAAAAACCGCGCAGCGCGCAGCGCACCGACCGCGAACACCTCTCGGGAGGCCGAGCTGTGGGACAGCTGAATGACCTCCTGGTTGCCCGCAAAGATGACGTCGTGTTCCCCGACAATGGTGCCGCCGCGGACGGCGTGAAGGCCGATTTCGTTGGGGCTGCGTTTTTTGCGGACACTGTGCCGGTCGTACACATATTCGGTGGGCTCGGAGAGGACACCCGAGATCGCGTCCGCAATCGCGAGCGCCGTCCCGCTGGGCGCGTCCAGCTTCTGGTTGTGGTGTTTTTCTACAATTTCAATGTCAAAGCTGCCCTCCAGCAACTTGGCGGCCCGGCATGCCAAATCCATCAGCAAATTGACGCCGATGGACATATTGGCGGAGAAAAATACGGGGATTTTCCGCGCACAGTCCGTCAGGTGTTCCTTCTGCTGGTTGGACAGCCCAGTGGTCGCGATGACACAGGGGAGCCCGTGCGACACGCAAAAGTCCAACAACGCATCCACGCCGGCGGAATTGGAGAAGTCGATAAGCACATCCGCAACGCCCTCCCAAGCCGAAAAGTCGGCATAGACAGGGAAGGGGTTGGAGATGCCCGAAAACGGATCAAATCCGCATACAATTTCAACCGATGGTTCCTCTTTGGCCAGCCGCGCAATGGTCTGTCCCATGCGGCCATTGCAGCCGTTTAAGATCAGTCTTATCATTGGTACCTTCCTTCCAGGATCGAGGCTATGCCAGCTGGATGCCCGCCTCGGTCATCGCAGCCTTTAAGGCGGCGAGATTGTTCTCTTCCATCTCAAAAAGCGGCGGGCGGAGCGGCCCGACGCCCATCCCCATGAGGTTCATCGCAGTCTTGACGGGCACGGGGTTGACCTCAATGAAAAGCTTATTGATGAGATCCAAAAGCCGAAGCTGCAGTTCCCGCGCTTTGTCCGTCTCGCCCCGAAAATAGAGGTCACAGATGTCATGGGTCTCCTCGGGCAGGATGTTGGCGAGCACCGAGATGACCCCCTTGCCACCCAGGCTCAAGACGGGCACAATCATGTCGTCATTGCCCGAGTAGATGGCAAGCTCGGGGCACTGTGCTGCGACCTCTGCCACATAGGAGATGTTGCCGCTTGCCTCCTTGATGGCGACGATGTTAGGGAGCTTTGCGAGCTCCTTGAGCGTCCCCAGCGCAATGTTCATCCCCGTGCGGCTGGGCACGTTATACAGCACAATGGGGAGGCTGGTTGCCTGCGCAATGGCCGTGTAATGCCGGAGCAGACCGTGCTGCGTCGTTTTGTTGTAGTATGGGGTCACCAGCAGCAGGCCGTCTGCCCCCACCTTTTCCGCATGCCGGCAGAGCTCAATACAGTGCCGCGTGTCGTTGCTGCCGGCGCCCGCGATGACGGGGATGCGGCCAGCAGTCTTTTTGACGGCGTATTCGATGACCGCCATATGCTCGCTGTCGGGCATGGTGGAGGCTTCTCCGGTGGTACCGCAGATGATGATGGCATCCGTTTTGCCCGCGATCTGCGCCTCGATGAGCTCCCCCAGCTTGTCAAAATCGGTGCCGTTTTCGGTGAAGGGCGTCACAATCGCGACGCCAGACCCCGTAAATATCGTCTTTTTCATGGTTATCCAATCCTTTCCCAAAAGCCAATCTGCCGATCAAACCAGTTCCATGTCAATGAGCTTTTGTGCGATCTGGACGGCATTGGTCGCCGCGCCTTTGCGGATGTTGTCCGCGACCACCCACAGGTTGACGCCGTTTTCCACGCTTTCATCCCGGCGGATGCGCCCAACGAAGGTCTCATTTTTGCCCGCGGCATCAATCGCCATGGGATAGACGTTGTTGGCGACATCGTCCTGCACGACCAGGCCGGGTGCGGCCTTGAGGCAATCCACCAGCTCGGACAGCTCAAAAGGCTTTTTAAGTTCCACGTTGATGGATTCGCTGTGCCCATAGTACACGGGTACGCGGACGGTGGTCGCCGTGATGCGCAGGGAGTCGTCTCCCAAAATCTTGCGGGTCTCGTTGACCATCTTCATCTCTTCCTTGGTGTACCCATTGGGCAGGAAGACGTCAATGTGCGGGATACAATTGCCAAAAATTGGATGAGGGAACTTCTTGGGCGGCTCCCCTTTGATGCCGTTTGTGAGGTCGTCATAGCCGCCCCGGCCAGCACCCGACACGGCCTGGTAGGTAGAATACACGATCCGCTCAATGCCGTATTTGAGCTGGAGCGGACGCAGGGCCACCATGGCCTGGATGGTGGAACAGTTGGGGTTGGCGATGATGCCGTTGTGCTTGCGGATGTCCTCCGGGTTCACCTCGGGCACCACCAGCGGCACCTTGGGATCCATCCGCCACTGGCTGGAGTTGTCCACCACGACGCACCCTTTGGATGCGGCGATGGGGGCAAATTTTTCACTGGTGCTGCCGCCGGCGGAGAACAGGGCAATGTCAATGCCGCGGTCAAAGGAGTGCTCCGTGAGCTCCTCTACGACATATTCCTTGCCCATGAAGGTGAGCTTCTGCCCGGCCGACCGCGCGGAAGCGAACAGGTAATAATTCTCCACAGGAAGCTGCACTTCTTCCAGAACCTTCAGGAAAGTCCGGCCCACCATGCCCGTGGCGCCGACAACGGCTATATTGTACTTTTTCATCAGAATAGACCTCCGTATGTTGATATTTTGTGTGCTCCGAACCGGCATGCGGCTCGGGAGGGGATATATAAAAAGCCCTGCGATGAGCAGGGCCTTTACACAAAGCGGTAGCTCACCATTGGCGTCCAGCCAATGACAGTGGCACGGCTGTTTACCGTACCCCCAGGAACGCCCTGTGGAGCCAAAGCGCCCTTCGGCATGGTTGCCTTTTGCTGCGGATCCTAAAATGCTCCCATTCTCCCGTCACAGCGACTCATCAACCATGCGCCTCTACATTCGTTATTATTTGATTATATTTGCGACTCTATCGTACCACTATTTTATGCACCTGTCAACGGTTTTGCGCTATTTTTTTGAAATTGGTTGGAAAACGCCCTTTTTTCTGCCACCCCAGCGCTTCTGTCCCCAAAAGAGAGGCCAGGTCCGCGCATACTGCCCGCTTTATTTCACCGCCAATTGATGGCTTTCATCAATCCGTTGGCAGAGCTCTTGGATGGGCACCGAACCGTCCAGCAGCATGGTATACCAGTGCTGTTTGTTCATATGGTATCCCGGGTAATAGCGCCGGTGGTCAATCAGGCGGGCGAGCACTTGGGGCGAAAGACGCAGGTCGATGATTTCAACTTGCTCGTCGGACGGGATGCCCAGCTTTTGCTTGGATACGGTCAGCAGCGCACCATACCATTTGTGGGTGTCCTTGCGTCGCCAAATCGCATTTTTTGGAAATTTTTCCCAAAGAAATTCGAGCTCATCGCCATACCGGTCCCGCACATAGGCGATGAGGCGTTTGGCGTCGTCGCTTTGAAAGACCTCCACATCAAAACACTGCGCACAAATCTCCCGCACCACAGCATCGTGGGCCTCCCGCACCATGCCGACGAAAGCGCCGGCAGCGCGCGGCGCCCGATGCAGGACATATTCCTCCCCAGTTGCAACATCCAGCACCTGGGTTTGGAGCGTCCCGTCCTCCCCAATGCGCACGATCATATGAAATTGTCCGTCTGCGATGGCCGTCTGGTAGCAATATTGGGTGCCGTTTTTTTGAAAGCCATAGCGGAGCAGCTTGGTTGCGTTGGGTTTCTGGTGCAAGTTCATGTCAATCCCGCGTTCCTCTCGCAAAGTTACCGTTGCCGGCTGTTACTGTACACCGTTTAGCAGCCGGTCCATGAGTGTGTATCCAGGCTGAATGAGCAGCCCTGTTTCCGCGGCCTCCGCCTCGTTATACGGCCGTCCGGAGCCCATCTCCTTCTGGCTGTCATACAACACGAAAGGCACGGGGTCCTTCGTATGCGTCATAACGGCGAGCGGGGTGGGGTGGTCGGGGGTGATGAGCACGCGGAAGGGTTCCCCGGTGCTGTGCAGATAGTCCGTCACAGGCCCCACGATCTTCTCGTCGATGAGCTCGATGGCCCGCACCTTGTTCTGGGTCTCGTGCCGGTGCCCGCACTCGTCGGGGGCCTCCACATGGATGTACACAAAATCCTGCCCCTGCGAAAAAGCCGTGATGGCGGCCTGTGCCTTGCCGTCAAAGTTGGTGTCGATGTTGCCCGTCGCACCCGGCACCTCCACCACCTGCATGCCGGCGCACTTGCCGATCCCCTTTAAAAGGTCCACCGCGCTGATCATGGTGCCGCGGACGCCATACTTTTCATAGAAATTGTCCAGCCGCGGCTTGGTGCCCTCTCCCCAGATCCACAGCGAATTGGCGGGGTGCAGGCCCCGGGCGATACGTGCCTGGTTGATGGGGTGGGAAGACAGCAGCTGGTGGCTTTGTTCCATCACGGACAAAATCATGTCCGCATGGTCCCCCTGGGGCAGGTGATCCGTGATTTTTTGGCCCGAGATGTCATGGGGCGGGGTGAGCGTCACGTTGGTGGAGCCGCCCGTGTGCACCATGAGGTGCCGGTAGCTGATGCCCTTGTAGAAGGCGAGGTTGGGCAGGACGATGTGCTCCTTGAGGGATGCAATGAGCTCCCCTGCCTCCTCGGTGGTAATCTCATCCGAGCTGTAATCCACCATGGTCTTCTCCGCGTATGCCGGCTCGTCCGACAGGGTGACCAGGTTGGCGCGGAAGGTCACGTCGCGCTCATCCAGCGGCACGCCGATGCTCGCGGCCTCCAGCGGAGAGCGCCCCGTGTAGCACACATGGGGATCGTATCCCAGCACGCTGAGGTTCGCGACGTCGCTGCCCGGCTTTAGGTCATCCGCCACGGTTTTGACCAGCCCCAGCGTCCCTGCGGCACACAGCGCGTCCATATGGGGCTTGTGCGCGCACATGAGAGGGGTCTTGCCGCCCAGCTCGTCATTGTTCCAGTCCGCCATGCCGTCCCCTAAAAATACGACTGTTTTCATTTTGCATCCCCCGCAATCTCTGTTTGTTTGTCTGGTACATAGGTTTTCAGCAACGCACATGCGCCGTTTACGGTATACTGCCCGAGGTTGGCGGGCAAAAAGAAGGTGTCGCCCGGGACAAAGGGAACCGCCGTGCCGCCGCCTTCGATAAAACCTGTGCCGTCCAGGATGATCAGAATCTCAAAATGGCTCCCGTCCATCCCCTGCGACGCATCGGACAGGATATCCCACTTTTCGGTCACGAAGTAGGGGCAGTGCACAAGCGTCGTACAGCAGTTTTGTCCCACGCTCCGCACCAGCCCGACCACCTTTTCCTTGCCCGTCTTGGGGGTGAGATCGGTGACGTCCAGCGCCTTCTGCACATGCAATTCCCGGGGCTTTCCGTCCTTGCCGACGCGGTTCCAGTCGAACACGCGGTAGGTGGTGTCGGAGTTTTGCTGGATCTCCGCGATGACCAGCCCCTCGCAGATGGCATGCAGCGTGGTGGCGGGCATGAAGAAGGCATCCCCCGCCTGCACGGGCACAAAATTGAGGAGCTCGCCCAGCGTCCCGTCTTGGATGGCGGCGGCAAAGGCCTCGTGTGTCACGCCCTCTTTCACGCCATAGATGAGCTTGGCATCCGGTTCCGCATGGATGACATACCACATCTCGGTTTTGCCGGGTTCCCCTTCGTGCTCCATGGCATAGGCGTCGTCGGGATGCACCTGAACGGACAGCCGGTCGGTCGCATCAATGAATTTGATGAGCAGCGGGAAGGTGGCTAGATCTTTGTCCGTAAATTGGGTGCCAAGAAAGGGCAGCCCCTGCTGGGCGATGATGTCGGACAGCGTCATACCCGCAAACGCACCGTTGGCGGCGGTGGACTTGCCATTCTTGTGGCATGCGACCTCCCAGCTCTCTCCCGTTTTGTCCGACGGGATGGGCTTGTGGAAGAGGGTTTTGAGGCGGGTTCCGCCCCAGATCAGCTCCTTGTAGTCAGGGTTCATTTTGATAGGATACATGGGAATCACTCCAGTTTGTCATTAGATTACGGGACCACTGTGGGCGCCAACAGGGAAAACGGCGGGAACGGCAGGTTGCGCGCCGCACCATATAGCAAGACGATGGCAAGCACCCACCAGAGGATACGAGGGGAGAGGTGCCGGTCGATGTGATTGCTGCCCGTGATGGCATAGTCGGCGACGCGGGCGATGAGGTATGCCGCGATCAAGGGCAGAAGCATCACGCCCAGGGGGTTGAAGCGGAATGCCTGATACACTTCCAGGTGCAGCAGGCTATGCGCCGCCCGCGCCATGCCGCAGCCGGGACAGTATAGCCCTGTTAGCGCATGGACCAGGCAGGGCAGAAAGCCCTCGCCCGCACCGGGGTCAATGAGGTACAGAATGGTCAGCAGTACTCCGCAGCCCAAGCCGAGCACTACCATGAAAACGATTCGTATTGGTCTTGACAAATGCATATACAATCCATCCAAACGCAAACGGGCACCAGCCAGTAGGCTGGTGCCTGCCTGTAGGTTTTTTGAAAAATTAGAGGCTCATCAGAAACGCTCCGCCGATGATTACATAGAAAATGACGTACAGCAGCAAAACGCCACCGCCGATGCATGCCCCCAGGATGGAGAACAGCTTGGATTTCTTCGCAGCATCCTGCGCCATGGGGATATTCCCCGCCGCAAGCATGCTGTTGATCTTGGCGGCATAGACAATGGCCGGGATACCAAGCGGCAGACAGCACAGCACCGTCACGATGATGGACCAAACCAGGTATGGCGTGGAGTTGATCACGGGCGGCTGCGTGTTGTAGGGCTGCTGGGTGGTATAGGGCTGCTGATAGGACGGGCCCTGGTTGGGTGCACTGTAGCCTTGATTGGGTGCACTGTAGTCTTGGCTGGGCGCAGCGTTTTGCGCACCATCGGTTTGCGGCGCAGCATTTACCGGCGCGCTGCCCAGCTTTTCGCCGCAGTTGGTGCAGAACTCGGCACCATCCGCAACCGGTGCGTTACACTTTGGACAATTCATGAAATCTCCCCCTAATAAATAGATTATTATACGGGAACCCCGGTCCCCTTATAAACATGCATCAGTGAAAAACGCCCTGGAAGACCCAAGCCGGCAGCAGGTTGTACCGATACAGGACCTCCATAACCCGGATCAAAATGCCCAAGATAGACAGCACCATACCGGCGACCGAGAGGCCGCGCGTATAGTGGCCGCGGAATCCAATGATAGAGCAGATGAGACCCACCGGACACAAGATCGCCCATGCGACAAACCAGCCTAAGGTGGACCCGACAAAGCCAATGATGCCGCAGATGTCTAATATGCCCACACGTTTTGCCGGCGTATATGGATAAGGCATCTGGGGAGCCGCACCGGCATTGGGCGCACCCTGCTGCGGCGCATCCTCACCAAGCAGGTGGCCGCAAGCCTTGCAGAATTTACTGGTATCGGGATTTTCACAATGACATCGGTTACAGATCATGCAAAGAGCCTCCTTTTTTTAGCGGATTTGGCAGCAAACGCGCCAACGTTAGACACTCTTATGTATATGAGTCATTACTACAATTATTTTATCATGAAAGCTGCGACAATGCAATCTTTTTTTTGTGAGGGATTCGTAAATTTTTCCCAATGTTTTGTGCAATTTCTGATGTTTTTCAAAAAAAACTCTTTACAATGGTTCGGATTTGTAGTAGTTTATATATATCGCGACGTTTTGGTCACTATATGTGCCGCTTATAATATAGAAAGAATAGGCGGAGATTTGCCGGGATGGCAGAGGGGGTGTTTGCGGTGTCTGCGTTAGAGCGATGGGTGTGGCTGACGACCATGAAGGGCATGCACAGCGCGAAGATCACCAAGCTGCTGGAGCGGTTCGATACGGTGGATGCGGTCTATGAGGCCGAAGCGTATGACGGGATAGAGGGGCTGGAGCCCGATGACATCGCAGGTCTTCGCAACAAGTCCATGGCCGCTGCGGAAAAGGTCATAGAGGACTGCAAACGGTTTCGTATCCGCATTCTGACCTATGACAGCCCCTTATACCCTCAGCTGCTCGCACATATTTTTGACCCGCCCTATGTGCTCTACGTTCGGAGCAAAGAGCGGATCGACCTCAACGAGTCCCTCTGTATTGCCATGGTGGGCAACCGCCGGATGAGCGAATATGGCGAGGCGTGTGCGGTGGAGCTGGGCCGGGAGCTGGCAAAGGCCGGTGTCGTGGTGGTCAGCGGCATGGCCCGCGGCATTGACGGAGCAGCCCATCGGGGTGCGCTCCTCGGCGGCGGCAGAACGGTCGCGGTTTTGGGGTGTGGAGCGGAACAGTGTTATCCGCCCGAACACTATGAACTGATGGACGCTATCATCGAGACCGGCATGGTGTTTTCGGAGTATCCGCCGGGCGCGCGGCCGCTGCCTGCGCATTTTCCTGCGCGCAACCGTATCATCAGCGGCCTGTGTCGTGGGACGGTCATCGTGGAGGCGCCCGCAAAGAGCGGCTCGCTCATCACGGCGAACCTGGCCCTCGAGCAGGGCAGGGACGTGTTTGCGGTGCCGGGCAACATGCATCAGCTCAAGTCTGCCGGGACCAATCATCTGATCAAGACGGGCGCCAAGCTGGTGGATAATGCGTTTGATATCATCGAAGAATATCAGGAGGAATATCTGTCTTTGCTGGAACGTGCTGCCCTGCAGTCGGCGGTGCAGCGGGAGGAGGCGGAGGAGAGCGCGCTTGCGCATGCCGCCCAGAAGCAAACGCTCAGTAATGACAAATACGATGGCTTATCGGCGGAAGAGAAACTGATTGTAAACGCCTTGTCGCTGGTTCCGATGCACATTGACGAACTGTGTCGTACAACTGGCCTGGACGCGGCAAAGCTGAGTTCCCTCCTCACAATGTTGGAGATGCAAGGTATGGTGCGAAGCATGCCTGGAAAAAATTTTGTATTAGAATTATAGCTTAGGACATAAACTATGTTTGACCAAAGCCCCGCCGTGGCAGTCCCGCAACGCGGCGCGGGGGAAAATCCAGCGGGTCAGAAGGACAGGAAACCAATGGCATCCAATCTCGTAATCGTGGAGTCGCCTGCCAAGGCGAAAACCATCAAAAAATATTTGGGAAAATCTTACAGCGTCATCGCCTCTATGGGGCATGTGCGGGATCTGCCCAAGAGCCAGATGGGGGTGGATTTTGCGCATGATTTCGCCCCAAAATACATCACCAACCGCGGCAAGGGCGACCTCATCAGCAAGATGAAAAAAGAGGCCAAGGCCGCCAAAAAGATCTACCTCGCAACCGACCCTGACCGGGAAGGGGAGGCCATCTCATGGCACCTGGCGACGCTTTTGGGTATCCCGGAGGGAGAAAAATGCCGCATCTCGTTCAATGAAATCACCAAGTCGGCGGTCCAGCACGCGGTCAAAGAACCCCGCGCCATCGACATCGACCTGGTGGATGCACAGCAGGCGCGGCGCGTGCTGGACCGGATCGTGGGGTATACCATCAGCCCGCTTTTGTGGAAAAAGGTCAAAAAAGGCCTGTCTGCGGGGCGTGTTCAGTCGGTGACCACCCGGCTCATTGTGGATCGGGAACGGGAGATTGAAAACTTTAAGCCCGAGGAATATTGGACCATTGATGCGCTTCTTTCTGACACCAAATCGGGAGAGACCTTTACGGCGAGCTTCTATGGCCGAGGCGGCAAAAAGGTGAAACTCCGCAACAAGGCCGAGTCGGACGCGGTGGTCAACGAGGTAAAGGATGCGCCGTTTGTGGTGGAAAACGTGAAACTGGGGGAGAAAAAACGGTATCCCGCGCCCCCGTTTATCACCAGTACATTGCAGCAGGAGGCATCCCGCAAGCTGGGCTTTACGGTCAAACGTACCATGATGGCGGCGCAGCAGCTCTATGAAGGCGTGGAGGTGGAAGGGCATGGCATGGTGGGCCTCATCACCTACATGCGGACTGACTCGCTGCGGATTGCCAATGAGGCGATGGACGCCGTGCGCGCATACATCGGGTCGCGGTATGGCAAGGCCTATCTGCCCGCTTCTCCCAAGCAGTATCGGACCAACAAAAACGCGCAGGACGCGCATGAGGCCATCCGCCCGTCCTATGTGGACTTGACGCCCCAGGAGGTGAAAGCCTCCCTCACGGGGGATCAGTATAAGGTGTACAAGCTCATCTGGGAGCGATTTGTGGCATGTCAGATGGAGAACGCCGTGTATGACACCATGAACGTGGATATTACGGCGGCAAGCTGCAATTTCAAGGCCAATGGCTCCAAGCTGCGCTTCCCTGGGTTTATGACGCTGTATGTGGAAGGCACAGACGACGGCACCGTGGAGCAGGACATGACCTTGCCGTATCTGGAGAAGGGGGACACCCCCAAGCTCCAAAAGCTAGAGGATGTCCAGCATTTTACCAAGCCGCCCGCGCGGTACACCGAAGCGACCCTCATCCGGGAGCTGGAGGAGAAAGGCATTGGCCGCCCCAGCACCTATGCCCCTACCATCACCACCATTACGGCGCGCGGATATGTGGGCCGGGAGAAAAAACAGCTCTATCCGACCGAGCTGGGGATCGTGGTAACGGATATTATGACGCACAACTTTGCGGAGATCGCGGACGTGCAGTTTACGGCGCACATGGAGCAGGAACTGGACAGCATCGAAGAAGGAAAAGCGGACTGGGTAGCTGTTGTGCGGGATTTTTATGAACCCTTTGAGAAGACCTTTGAAGTGGCGGAGAAGGAGATTGAGAAGATCAAATTAAAGGACGAAGAGTCGGATGTCATCTGCGAAAAATGCGGGCGACGGATGGTCTATAAGATGGGCCGCTTTGGTAAGTTTTTGGCGTGTCCGGGATTCCCGGAATGCCGGAACGCCAAGCCCATCGTGGTGGATACCGGGGTGGCCTGTCCCAAGTGCGGCGCGCGCATTTTGGAGAAGAAGACCAAAAAGGGCCGGCTGTATTTTGGCTGTGAAAAGAACCCAACCTGTGACTTCATGGTGTGGGACCGCCCCGTCAAGGATGAAAAATGCCCCAAATGCGGCGGCTTGCTGCTCCAGAAAACGGGGAAGGGCGGAAAAAAACTGATTTGCTATAACGAACAGTGTGACTATGAACAGAAACAATAAAAAGGCGGAGGATGACCAATGAAGAGACAATGGATGAGATGGGGCATGCTGGCGGCGGTGCTTGCGGTATGCATGCTGGCGTTTGCCGGATGCAGCAGCGAAGATGTCGTTGAAAAGTATGGGGAGACGCCGGTGGCGAAGATTGAGCTGGAAAACGGGAAGACCATCACGTTTGAGATGTATCCCGATATCGCGCCCAAGTCGGTCAAGCATGTCATTGAAAATATTGAAGATGGGTATTATGACGGCAAGGTGTTCCACCGTGCTGTCAAGAATTTCATGATCCAAGGCGGATCGGCAGATGGAAACGGCATCGGCGGCAGCGGACGTACCGTACAAGGCGAGTTTGCTTCCAACGGGTTTGAAAATCCGCTCAAGCATGAGCCGGGCGTGGTGTCGCTGGCGCGGAGCAGTGACCCCAATTCTGCCAGCGGGCAGTTCTTTATCTGCCAGGGGAAGGCATCTCCGCATCTGGATGGCGAGTATGCCGCATTTGGCAAAGTGACCGAAGGGATGGATGTGGTGGATGAAATCGCATCCCAAAAGGTAACGGGGGTCAACAATGATGAGCTGGTGGAAAAGCCCGTTATCAAAAGCATCACCATGGTCATGCCTGAGTAACAGGCAAAAAAGAATTTGTGCTGTAAGCTGGTGTGGTAAAAAAAGGCAGTCGGCAGGATGACCTGCCGGGTGCTTTTTTTGGCGCTTTTTGTGGAGCATGGGCAGTTGGCGCGCATGGTTGACAACGATGTGATGCGTTCTGGTATATGTGCTTTCCGTTTTTTGGGCATGCATCCTTTGAGAAAATGATAGCAGGATATATGTAAAAGGGGGCTGCAAAGCGGCCGATCATGCCGGGCGGATGGCATAGAAATCGCGGCCAAGGCAGCGCTATCTTTGTTTGATATTTGCTCTTGACAAACACAGCGTTGTGTGGTATTCTATATGCACAAGAAAATAGTTCCGTTCTGCTTGCCGCCGGGGAAGCAGGTAGCGCTCATTTCGCATCGTTAGGCCGATGAAGATGCGAAGTTGGCGCTTATTTTTTTGGTTCCTTTGGCAGCGGACGGAATGGCCCATGGCGGCAGCGAAAGCCATACGGATTTGGCGTGTCGAAGTGGCACACAAAAATGGGAAAAAATGTAAAACATAATAACGATATTTGGATAGCAAGTCGCCGGGCTGGTGTCCCATCTGATATTGGAAAGGGCGTCTGACAGCAACATTGTTTGGCATAGGAAACCTGCCGGGGTTTGGGCGTTGTGCGGTAGGCCAATGCAGCACAACAGAAGGATACAGGAGGTTTTTCATGGGGAAGTCGAATCATTTTCGGAAATTTGTCAAATATGCATCCCTCAATGTGATGGGGATGATCGGGTTGTCCTGCTATATTTTGGCAGACACCTTTTTTGTGTCCAAGGGGCTTGGTACCAACGGGCTCGCGGCTTTGAATCTGGCAATCCCTATCTATAGCTTTATTCACGGCAGCGGGCTCATGATCGGGATGGGCGGCGCAACCAAGTATGCTATCCGTAAAAGTCAGCAGGACCATGATGCCGCAAATCGCATCTTCACCAATGCGGTGTACCTGGCTTTCGCGTTTGCCGTTTTCTTTGTGCTGGTTGGGTTGTTTGGTTCGGGTACCATTACCTCCCTGTTCGGTGCGGGTGGGAGCGTATTTGAGATGTCCAAAACCTACTTGCAGGTGATTTTGCTGTTTGCGCCCGCGTTTTTGCTTAACAATGTGCTGCTTTGCTTTGTCCGCAACGATGGTGCGCCGCACCTTTCCATGGCGGCCATGATTGGCGGAAGCCTGTCAAATGTGGTGCTGGATTGGGTGTTCATTTTTCCCTGCCAAATGGGGATTTTTGGCGCGGTTTTTGCCACCGGCCTGGCGCCGATTATCAGCATGCTGATCTTGTCGCCGCACTTGATACGCAGGCACAATCAGTTCCACCTAACAAAATGCAGACCGGCCGGCAAGCTGTTTGCGGGCATTCTTTCCAGCGGCGTTCCCTCCCTGGTCACAGAGGTGTCCTCCGGCGTGGTGATGATTGTGTTCAATGCCATCATCCTGCAGTTGGAAGGTAATGTGGGCGTGGCGGCATATGGTGTCATTGCCAACTTATCTTTGGTGGTCATCGCGATCTACACCGGTATTGCGCAGGGCATCCAGCCCATTGTTAGTTTCGGGTATGGATGCAACGATTTTGTGGGCATCCGTGCCATCCTGCGGTATGCGCTGACGACGATGTTGGTGCTTTCGGCGGTGATTTATGCGGTGGTATTCGTTGGGGCTGCCCAGATTGCGCAGGTGTTCAACAGTGAGCAGAATGCCATGCTGCAAGCCCTTGCCGTCAGCGGCCTGCGGTTATACTTCATCGCGTGTCCCTTTGCGGGATTCAATGTGATACTTTCCATGTATTTTACCTCCACCGAGCAGCTGCGGCCTGCGCATGTGATTTCCATCCTGCGTGGCTTTGTTGTGATTATTCCGATGGCATTTCTGCTTTCATGGGTCGGGCAGATACAGGGTGTGTGGTGTGCATTCCCGGCGACGGAGCTGCTGGTGGCGGCATTTGGTCTGCTGTGCCTGGTGGTTATGGGGAAAAAACGGGCATGAGCATATGCGCAAACGCCCCCGGGAGCTGTTGCTCCTGGGGGCGTTTTTTGGCTGCTTTGTGCAAGGCAGCACCCATCTGGCCGAGACAGTCAGATGCCGATGGGCAAAACAAAAGGACCAACATCCTACCATGTTGATCCTTCCCGATGTTTTTTGCTTTGCGGTTAGATTGCGCGGGTCACTTTGCCCGAACGCAGGCAGCGAGAGCAAACCTTCAGCGTCTTCGGCGTTCCGTTTACCATTGCCTTAACCGAGCGGATGTTGGGTTTCCAGGTACGATTGCTCCGTCTGTGCGAGTGGCTGACCTTAATGCCGAACACAACACCCTTGCCGCAGATATCACACTTTGCCATCTATTGTCACACCTCCATACTTTCCAATACGTCCTTTATACACAGCACACCCTATTATATCAGACAATCTGTTTGAATGCAAGCGTTTTTTTGCAAAAGACGCATTTTTTTCAACAGTCGTCTGTCAGAAACGCAGATTGTGTTTGTTCGGTTACACCATCCAAGACGGGTAATGCCGCACTTTTTGCATACAATAGTAGAGACCTAGATGGGATGGCAGACGCAGAAAATAACATTTTTTGGGAAAAAGCAGAGGCGGACCTTGACATCCCGTGCAGTATTCGGTATGATAAAGGAGAATCAACTGAGAGGGAGAGATGATGGATGATTCGCGTGCTGGTTTGGAATGAATATGAACATGAAAAAAAGGAAGAGGCGGTTCGAGCCATCTATCCCGCTGGGATCCACAATGCGATTGCGGATTTTCTGCGGGCGGAGGATGTCACCGTGCGGACAGCGACGCTGGATGACCCCGAGTGTGGTCTGACGTGGGAGGTGCTCCGGGAGACGGACGTGCTGCTGTGGTGGGGGCACCATCGGCATGGCGACGTGCCCGACGAGGTCGCCCAGCGGGTGCAGGAGGCGGTGCTCCAGGGGATGGGAGCGATCTTTTTGCATTCGGCGCACAAGGCAAAACCGTTTATGCGCCTGATGGGGACCTCCTGCGACTTGGTGTGGCGGGAGATTGGGGAGCGCGAGCGGCTGTGGGTCACGGCGCCGAATCACCCCATCACGCAGGGCATCCATGGTTTTGTGGACATTCCGCATGAGGAGATGTATGGGGAGTATTTTCACATTCCGCAGCCCGATGAACAGATCTTCATTGGGTGGTATCAAGGCGGCGAAGTCTTCCGCAGCGGCTGCTGTTACAACCGGGGATATGGGCGGGTGTTTTATTTCCAGCCCGGGCATGAGACCTTCCCCATCTACCATCAGCCTGAGATTCAAACCATCCTCAAGAATGCGGTGCGATGGGCGGCGCCCGCATCGCGCATTGATGCGCTGGGCTGTATCCATCGGGAGACGCCGCTGGAACAGATTTGACCCCATTTACAAGCAAACAACAATAGCCCCCCCCATGGCCAGCAAGAGCCATGGGGGCTTTGTTTTATGCGTGAGATAGGGCGGGAAAGCGGAGCGAATGCGTGGCAAACGGATTTTCCTTGCCCGCGAGCACAAACAGATGGTCTTCTCCCGCCAGCGGGATGGCTTGGCACTGCGGGCAGTTCTGCGGCGTAAAGCCCAGGTAGGCCATGTGGGTCTCGTCGCTGGCGAGGACAGACAGGATGTCCGAAAGGGACTGTTTCGCGTTGCCGTAGATATCATAGCAGTGCAGAATGGCCCCCTCCTGCTCCGCAACGGCAACCACATCCTGTTGGGGAAGGTAGTACATGCAGTCTTGGAGGAAAGACATCCCATAAAACATCAAAAGGCCCGGATTATCCACCATGGTCAATGCGGAAAACGGGTTGGATTGCGCATAATGAGCGAGCAGCAGCGCGCGGTCTGCCGCGTTTTGCATGTCCAGCTTGCGGATATCACTCGTGCTCCGCGGGGTGATGGGCAGGGTGTGCTGCACCTCGGATGCGCGCTCAAACCCAAATTTGGGATAAAATTCCAAAACAGTCTCATTTGCAAACAGATACATCCCGTCGCACTGTGCCTGCCAATCGTGCAGGATGGCCTGCATGAGCCGACGTGCCAGCCCCTGCTGCCGGTAGGCGGGCGCTGTCATGACGGTTCCAAGCTGAATATACCGGCGGGGTTTGCCCTGCCACAAAAAATCCATCACGTTTACGGAGGCGTTGGCAACGGCCTCCGCCCCGTCAAACAGCGTATATGGAATATAGCGGTCGCTCCAGTATCCTGCCTGGTACCATGCCGTAAAGGACAGGCCGAAAACCTGCGTGGCAAGCGCATCGAACGCTGCCCGGTCGGCAGGGTTGTTTCGGATGTTGTTGGAAAATCGGTATGTCATGTTTGGCCTCCTTGGATGTGTCGTGGCGGCTTAAAACGGGATAGGCAGCTCCTGTGAGGCTGCCGGTGTGTCCCGGGTGCTTTGTGGCATGGCATGTGCAGCGGGCGAGGGGGCATCCGCGGTACCTGGCAGGCTGCGAGCACAAAGCGGCCGCTGTCTGGGTGCTGGGGCGGGGCAAAAAGTTTGCAAGTTTTCATGCAAATAAAAATCGGAGCAAGCAACGCTTGCTCCGACGTTGGAGCGGATAACGGGAATCGAACCCGTATCCTCAGCTTGGGAAGCTGATGTTTTACCACTAAACTATATCCGCATCTGTAATCCTCCGGCACCTACCAGCGCCTTGCTTATTATAATACACTTTGCTTGGGTTGTCAAGCGTCTTTTTTGAAAAATTGTCCGAGGAGGCAGAAGGCCCGGCCTGTATGCTGCGAAAAAAGGCGGATGCCCATATGCCCCAGGCATCCGCTCGTTTTTTTGTTATTCGCAGGTAATCGTATAGGGAAACGCAAAGGTTTCGCCGGCATCAAGCCGGACAATTTCGCGTTTTTTGGTGATGTCCCCATATTGTTCATAGTAATCATTGACGCCATACCACGGCTCGATGCACACATACGGCGCGCCAGGCTTGGCCCAGATCCCCAGCACGGGAACATGCCCAAAGGACACGGTGACCGTGCGGCTCGGCCGGGCACTGTGGAGGGTGGCCGCGGTGGAACGCAGCCCTGTGAGCACCAGGGCGTCCTGCGCGAAAAGATCCTCCGTGATGGTCAAAGTGTCTTCGTTATCGAGCAAGGGAACAGCGGTGCTGTCCGACAGGATGGCCTGCTCATCAATCCGGCCTGTGGACAGGGTTTCGCGCTGATTGAGCACAATGGTGTCCCCCATGTCGCATGCAAAAGCGGGATGGGCGCCAAGCGAGAAATACATCTCTCCCTTGCCTTGGTTTATTACCTGTTGATTGACTGCCAGCGTATTGCCTGTCAGACGGTATTCCACGCGGAGTTCAAACGGAAAGGGGTACATCTTCATCGTGTCATCGTCGCTGCACAACGCATAGAGCAGGGAAGTGGCATCTGCCTGAAGGAGGGTGAAGGTCTTTTTCTTGGCAAATCCATGCTTGGGCAAGGTGTACTGTCTGCCTTGATAGGTATAAGTGTCCTCCATAAGCCGGCCAACGATGGGAAATAAGATGGGAGCACGGCCGCTCCAAATGGCGGGGTCACCCTGCCACATGTATTCCAATCCGTCCGCTTTGCGGCGGATACTGGATAGCTCCGCGCCTTTGTCGTTGACCTGTACAGCAAACTGATCATTTTCAATCTTGTTCCACATGCTGCTGCCCCTCTCCTTTGCTGTTCTGATCCCATGAGGCGGCAGGCATCCCGCGCTGTCTCGCCCCATGGATACGTATCCAAGGTGCTTGGTTTTCATTCTATCATACATTCCAGAGAAACACAAGTCTTTTTATTTGGCCAAAGGGGGAATTTTCCAGCAGGTTGAGAACGATCGCGCTGCGCTTTTTCTATGTAAAGCAAACCGGCCAAACCCACGGTTTCCCGTTTGATTGACCGGCTGCCCATACTGATGTTGCGCTGTGTCAGATTAAAATATTGCTATTTTAGAAGGACACAGTTCCAGTGATCAGTATTCCGCAGTTTACGCACCTGCTTTGGGGCGGAAGGTCTTGCATGTGACACCGCACTGCTGAATGGGGTCACAGGTACAAACCTCAATGCCCGAGGCCATACACTCCGAATGTTCCCCATGATACTCGCAGCTTTGCACCTCACAGGTGACTCCGCTGATGCAATGATCGCATCTACTTGGTTCAGACATAGCTACCTCCAACGCATGTTCCCCGGCATGACGTCTGCCGGCCGGAACGGATCATTTCCCGCGCGGGTGACAGCGGGTTTGCGGGGGCTTATCCCCCTGATTTCTTGTTTCATTGCAAAGAGGATTGCTATCCGGCTGGATAGCTCGGCATGACATCCGCCATACCTGCTTCTCTTTACACCAATAGTTTGCCACGCGAATCGCATCTGATGTGTGGGAATTTTAAACAGTTTTTTAACGCAGTGCGTCGGGCAGGACCTTTTTTAGGCTTTTGAGCTCATCTTTTAGCAGCGTGTTTTTGAGTTCCACCAATCCTGCATCCCCTAGCTGGGCGGCACTATCAGTGGATTCCGCGCACATTCGGAGCCGCTCCAGCCGGTTTACGGTATCCTCCTTGGCGCCTTCGCACAGCTGGTCGACACAGCAGTTGATTTCGGCGATTGCATCGCTGACGGCTTCGGGGTCGCCTGCTTCCAAAAAAATTTGATTGACGTGATATTCCAGCTTGACCAGATTGGCCTGTGCGGTCTCGCCATAGCGTGCATACAGGTCGCTGATGATCAGCATCGCGTCGTTTAAATGGGCCATTGCTGTGGGATATGTGCCCGCATCCAGCGCCATCCCCATCTCGTTGAGTGCGCCGTCCAGCTTTTGCAGCGTTTCTGCCTCTATGCCCAGCGTTTGCAGCTGCGGGTATGCCTTGTTCCACAGCTTGTAGATCTCTTTGAGCCGCAGGTAATTGCGGTCAGCGGATTCGGGCTGGGGGGTCTGCGCGCTTTGGACGCTGGGAGCGGGCAGGGCGGAAGGTGCGCCCGATGCTTCCACCGGTTGCCCTGTTATCTGTTCGGGCGTTTCGTGGCGTGAAATGCCGTCGTTTTGCATCAAATTATACAGGGTGGAAAGTGAATCTTCCAGCTTGACCAGCTCGGAGGGCACCTTGGTGTCGCCTGAGGTGTCTCCCCCTGTACAGCCGCCAAGCAGCAAGCAGAGTAACAGTATACCAAAACCAATTTTTTTCAATGCCGCACCACCTCACCATTAGGATGCCCAAAATCCAAAAATATTATTTTACTTTTGGGGCATCTTATGCTATAATAAAACGCAAAGATGCGGCCGGTGAACCCAGCCGCAAAGTGTGTTGGCCGGAGCGGACTGCGGATGTGCGAAAAAGGCACTCTGGCGGCTGTTTGGCATGACTTTGCGGAATGGCTGCAGCTATCATCTTGATGAAGGTGAATGGGTGATAAAGAGAGCCGTATGATTGGCGCGCCCGCTGGCCGACGGATGTGGTCGCAGGCGCTGCAACCTTGAAAGGGGGAGGATGGTATTGGAACCGTTTCAATTGATTTGTGCAGGGGTGTGGATCGCTGCCGCGGTTGTCCTGTTTATCGTAGAAGCGGCGACGGTTTCCATGGTCTCCATCTGGTTTGCGCTGAGCGCCCTGGTGGCGGCTGTTTTGGCGGCGATTGACCTGCCGCTGTGGTTTCAGGCGCTGGTTTTTGTGGCGTGTGCCGCGCTGCTGTTGGTTGTGACCAAGCCGCTGGTGCGCCGCTTTCAGTCGGGCAAGGTGGAACACACCAATGCCGACCGCGTCGTGGGGCAAATTGCCGTGGTGACACAGGAGATCGACAACATACAGGACAAAGGCCAGGCGAAGGTGGCCGGCCAGGTATGGACGGCGCGGTCGGTGGATGGCAGTGTGCTGGCGGAAGGGACGTTGGTGGAGGTCGTGGAGATTGCAGGCGTCAAGCTCATGGTGCGCAGGCAGGAGCCATCCGCCTGAGGTGGGTGAACAATAAAAAGGAGTGAGAGTATGATTTTATGGGTGTTGTTGGTTTTGGTGGTTTTGATTTTGGTGATCCTGATTGCAAACATCCGCGTGGTCAATCAGGCGCAGGGGTATGTCATTGAGCGGCTGGGCGCGTACCACATGGTATGGGGCGTTGGGCTGCACTTTAAGATTCCGTTTGTGGAGCGGATCGCGCGGGTGGTGTCCTTAAAGGAACAGGTGGTGGATTTTGCGCCCCAGCCCGTGATTACCAAAGACAATGTGACCATGCAGATCGACACGGTGGTGTTTTATCAGATCACGGATGCCAAGCTGTATACCTATGGTGTGGAGAGTCCGCTGACGGCCATTGAGAATCTGACGGCCACCACGCTGCGAAACATCATTGGTGAACTGGAGCTGGACCAGACGCTGACCTCCCGGGATACGGTCAACTCCAAGATGCGTTCCATCTTGGATGAGGCGACCGATCCGTGGGGCATCAAGATCAACCGCGTGGAGCTCAAAAATATCCTGCCGCCGCGGGAGATTCAGGACGCGATGGAGAAGCAGATGAAGGCGGAACGGGAGCGCCGGGAGGCCATTTTGCGTGCGGAAGGCGAAAAGAAGGCCGCCATTTTGGTCGCGGAAGGGGAGAAAGAGTCCACCATCCTGCGTGCGGACGCACAGCGGGAGAAGCAGATCAAAGAGGCAGAGGGCGAAGCACAGGCCATCCTCTCGGTACAGGAGGCCATTGCGGCGGGGGTTCGGATGCTAAACGACGCAAGCCCGTCCCAGCAGGTTATCGCCATCAAGAGCCTGGAGACGCTGGAGAAGGTCGCAGACGGCAAGGCCACCAAGCTCATCATCCCATCCGAGATTCAGGGGCTAGCGGGCCTGGCGGCTTCCCTCAAGGAACTGGTCAAGGATTAATGGATCGTAAAAAAGAGACAGACGAATGGTCTGTCTCTTTTTTTTACATCTCATATGGGGCGCCGACACGCTTATTTTTTGATGTCGCGATGGCTGACAACCGCGTGGTAATTGTTTTGAGTCAGGAATTTTCCCAGCTCCTCCGCCACCGTCACGCTGCGGTGCCGCCCGCCGGTACACCCGATGCCAATGACAAGCTGCGGCTTGCCCTCCTCCACATAGTAGGGCAGCAGGAATAGGATCATGCTGTGCAGCTTTTTGATGAACTCCTCCGTCTGCCACCACTTCATCACATACTCCCGCACGGGCGCATCCAGCCCCGTGAGGTCGCGCATGTCGGGGTCATAGTACGGATTGGGCAGAAAGCGCACGTCAAACACCAGGTCCGCATCCAGCGGGATGCCATATTTATAGCCAAAGGAGACCACATTGATGTTGATGTTTTCAAATTGCTTGCCATCCACGAAGATGTCCATGATCTGATCCCGCAGCTGGCGGGGGAGCAGGCCCGACGTGTCAATGATATAGTCCGCCTGGCTGCGGATGTTGGAAAGCAGCATCCGCTCCCGGTTGATGCCGTCCTCCAGGCGCCCGTCCTGCGCATGGGGATGCACGCGGCGTGTCTCCTTGTATCGCTTGATGAGCACGGCGTCGCTGGCCTCCAAAAACAGCACTTCACAGCTGTTGCCCATGCGCCGGAATTCACCCAGCTCGTCTGCCAGCAGCGTGATGGATTCGCCGCTGCGTGCATCCACCACAAACGCGATCTTGTCCATGTTGAGCTGGGAATTGAGACACAGCGCAAAAAACTTGGACATGAGTTTGGCCGGCATATTGTCAATGCAGTAGTAGCCGACATCCTCCAAGATGCGCACCACGTTGCTCTTTCCAGCGCCCGACATGCCCGTCACAATCAAAAACCGCATGGCCGTCCCTCCTGTTCTTTGGTATGCTTCTATTGTACAATATGGCGCGGTATGCTGTCAAGCCTTGTGCGGCAAGGCTTGACGTCAAAAAAAGGCGGATTTTCCGCCTTTTTTGATGCCATTATTCCGTATCGGTCAGCTGCCGGGTATGGATATCATGTTCCCGGAGCTGGACGCGGCGGATCTTGCCGCTGATGGTCTTTGGCAGCTCCTCCACAAACTCCACAATACGTGGATATTTGTAGGGCGCGGTCGCCTTTTTCACGTGATTCTGCAGCTCCTTTTTGAGTTCGTCCGAGGGTTCATAGCCTTTGGCCAGGACCACCGTCGCCTTGACCACCTGGCCCCGCAGCTCGTCCGGAACTGCTGTGATGGCAGTTTCCAGCACAGCGGGGTGCGTGAGCAGTGCGCTTTCCACCTCAAAGGGCCCGATGCGGTAGCCCGAGCTTTTGATCACATCGTCCGCACGGCCAACATACCACAGGTAGCCATCCTCATCCTTCCAAGCGATGTCGCCCGTGTGATACATGCCGTTGCGCCAGACGCTTTCCTTGCGCTGCTCATCCTTGTAGTACCCCATAAACAGGCCGATGGGCGGGTTTTTCTCGTCCATGCGCATGACGATCTCGCCCTCGATGCCGGCCTGGCAGGAATTTCCATCTTCGTCCACGATGTCAATGCCAAAGCCCGGTGCGGGCCGCCCCATGGAACCGGGCTTGGGCTCCATCCACGGGAAATTCGCGATACAGACCACCGTTTCGGTCTGCCCAAAACCCTCATGCAGCTTGAGCCCTGTCGCCTTTTTAAACTGGTAGTAGATCTCGGGGTTCAAGGGTTCCCCTGCGATGGTGGTATACCGCAGGCTGGAGAGGTCATATTTGGTGAGGTCCTCTTTGATAAAGAACCGGAAGATGGTGGGGGGTGCACAGAAGGAGGTCACCTTGTATTCCTCAATCTTTTTCAAAAGGTCAGAGGGCTGGAATTTGGCGGAGTAGTCATATACAAATACGGCCGCTTCGCAAAGCCACTGTCCGTACAGCTTGCCCCAGACCGCTTTGCCCCAGCCCGTGTCCGCCACGGTGAAGTGCAGGGTGTCGTCAATGATGTTATGCCAGAATTTGGCGGTTACAATGTGCCCCAGCGGGTAGAAAAAGTTGTGCATGACCATCTTGGGCTCTCCCGTCGTACCCGAGGTGAAATACAGCAGCATGCCGTCCTCCCCGTGGGTGGCGTCCTCGCCGGTGGGGCGCACCCAGGTATCGCTTGCGGCTTCTACCCCTTGATTGAAGTCCTGCCAGCCTTCGCCGGCGGGCCAGGTGGATTCCGCTGCCATGACACAGATCTTGTTTTTGAGACCGCCGTACTCCGCGGCCGCTTCGTCCACATGCTTGGTCACATCCCCGTCCCCTGTGGCGACCACGCTGGTGATACCCGCGGCAGAAAACCGGTACAGAAGGTCTTTTTTGGTGAGCAAGTGGGTCGCGGGGATGGCGACCGCGCCGATCTTATGCAGGGCCACCATGCTGGGCCAGAACTGCATGTGCCGCTTTAAGATGAGCATGACAAAATCGCCCTTTCGGATGCCCAGGGAACGGAAGTAATTGGCGGTTTTGTCGCTGTATCGCTTCATGTCCGCAAAGGTCAAAATGTGCTCTTCGCCGTGGTCATTGCACCAGACCAGTGCGCGCTTGTTGGGACATAGCTTCGCCAGTTCGTCCACCACGTCATAGCCGAAGTTGAAGTTGTCGGGTTTTTTGATGTGAAAATTCTCATAAAAATCCTCATACGAGGAAAAGTCTAGGTCCGCATATCGTTTGATCAGTTCCATAAATAGCCTCCAAAACCGTATGTAGTACGGCGAACATCAGTGCATGATGACCGCCAGGAATTTTGCGCTTTTGCCGTCCAACGCCTGCATGCCGTGTGGGTAGTTGGAATCGAAATAGATGGAGTCTCCCGGCTCCATAATGACCTCTTTGCCCCCGATGACCAGCAGCAGCCGCCCCTCCAGCAGATAGTTGAACTCCTGGCCGGGATGGACATTGGCCGCAACCTGCGCCCCTTCTTCTGCCTTGGGCACCGTCACCATAAACACCTCTGCATGCTTGTTGCTGAAGTTGTATGCGAGGTTTTGATACCGGTATTCCTTTCGGCGCTCCACATCCAGCCCTTCGCCGCTCTTCACGTGGCAAAACATCTTAAGGCGGGGGTTTTCACCCGTGAGAATGGCGGTTAGCTCCACGCCAAATCGTTCCGCCACATCGTATAGAAAACTGACGGGAATGTCTGCTTCCCCCGATTCATACTGTTGGTACAGGTCCAGCGGAATGCCGAATGAGGCCGCAAGTTCCTCGGCCGAAATGTCTTCTATCTCCCGTAGTCCCCGCAGACGCGTTGCAATCTGTCGCAATTTTTCTGACATAGTACTCCCTCCATTCAAGCATTATGTTGTGGTTTGCCGTGGGCGTGCCGCGCACGGTCTATGTGCTTGCCTGCCGCATGGCGTTCGCCTGGTGCATTGTGCATCCTGAGCACGTCCAAAGGGTGGCAGACAGGCCGCCTAACACTGGTTATTATACCACAAATCGCGCAAATAGAAAGGGGGGAACGGGAAAAAAGCACGTTATTCATTGGAATTTAAATCCAGAAAGCAGAAAACATTTATTTTTTTGAATGCGTTTCTTTGACTGATTTTGAATAAGATTTATTTGATATTTTCATATTTTAGAGAAGAAATTTAAAATTAAGCGAAAAAATGAAATGAATCCATTGATTATTTTCGTTTTTGCGCGTTATTAAGGCACAAAACCGTCATTTTTTTGTAGAAGTGGTTGACACGTCTTCCAACTTATAGTACAATGAATATTATAACAAAAAATGAGAGAATGGGTGTGAGCGAATGGAAAATCAAGCGTATTTTGAACAAGCAGTGCGTAACTGGTGTAATATGATCGAAGAGAACACCCAAATCCCGCGGGAGATGTACAGCGATTATAAAGTCAAGCGCGGACTTCGCAACAAAGATGGCACAGGGGTGCTTGCCGGGCTGACGCAGATCGGTTCGGTGAGCGGTTATGTGATGTATGAGGATGAAAAGACGCCCATTGAAGGCAAACTGAGTTATCGGGGCATTGACATCCGGGACATTGTGGAAGCCTGTATCCGGGAAAACCGGTTTGGGTTTGAGGAAGTCTGCTATTTGATTCTGTTTTCCCGGCTGCCTACCCAGACAGAGCTTGCGGATTTTACGACATTGATGGGGGAACTGCGTCCGCTGCCCTATGGGTTCACGGAAGATATGATCATGAAGGCGCCCAGCAAGAATATTATGAACAAGCTGGCACGGAGCGTCCTGGCAACATACTCGTATGACCCCAATCCCGAAGGGGACGACCTTTACAACCTCATCCGGCAGTCCATCCTGCTCATTGCACGGATGCCGACCATTGTGGCCTATTCCTATCAGGCCAAGGCACATTACCATGACGGCAAGAGCCTCTACATACATGCCCCGCAGAAGGATTTGTCCACGGCGGAAAACCTGCTGTATATGCTGCGGCCCGACAATAAATACACCGAGCTGGAGGCGCATGTGCTGGATATGGCGCTTATCCTGCATGCGGAGCATGGCGGCGGGAACAATTCTGCGTTTGCGACCCGTGTGGTGACCTCGTCGGGATCGGACACATATTCTGCTATTGCGGCGGCAATCGGCTCGCTCAAAGGTCCGCGGCACGGCGGCGCCAATGCCAAGGTGATGGGCATGATCGAGGATTTCAAGGCCAACTGCAAGGATATCACCAATGAGCTGGAGGTTGCGGCTCACATTGAGCGAATCCTGAAAAAGGAGGCCTATGACCGCAAGGGCCTCATCTACGGCATGGGGCATGCGGTGTACACCCTGTCCGACCCGCGTACTGCGTTCCTGAAAGAAAAGGGCCGTGAACTGGCAGAGCTCACAGGGCGGCAGGATGAGTATATCCTGTATGATACCATCGAACGGCTGACGCCTGAGATCTATGCCAAGCTCAAAGAGCCCAAGGTGATGGCGGCAAACGTGGACCTCTATTCGGGCTTTATCTACAGCATGCTGGGGATCCCCGAAGAGTTGTATACGCCGCTGTTTGCGGTTTCGCGTATTGTGGGCTGGTGTGCGCACCGGATTGAGGAGGTGCTGTACGGCGGCAAGATCATCCGGCCCGCGTATAAGAGCGTGTGTGAAAAGAGCCGGTATGTGAACATTGCGGATCGAAAATAAGATCAAAAATAATAAAGAAGCCATGCGCAAATTCGCATGGCTTCTTTTGTGTCCCTTTGAAACAAGCGCGGCAGGCGACGCAACCCGCCTGAAAGGGCATACGTCCGCTGGCGGTTTATACAATGAGTGGTGGGGAGCAATTGCCGCTGCCAGGCGCGCAAAAACAGGATGCCGTATGGTATGCAGCTAATCGGGTTATGAAAAAGGGCCATGCATGTTTGCATGGCCCTTTTGGCTGCCAATTATTTCGCAATCTGATCTTTGAGCGCCTTGCCCGCTTTGAAGGCGGGAACGGTGGTCGCCGGGATCTTGATGACTGCGCCGCTCTGCGGGTTTTTCCCGGTACGTGCCGCACGCTTGCGGGCTTCAAACGTACCAAAGCCAACCAGCTGGATCTTATCGCCTTTCTTGAGCGTAGCTCCCACAACCTCAATGAAAGCGTTCAGAACCTTCTCGGCATCCTTCTTCGTGACCTCAGCGTTTTCAGCCAGCGCCGCGATCAAATCCGTTTTGTTCATGTTATGCTCCTCCTGTTCTTTTTGTTTCCTGCCGTCTGGCAAATTTCTATGCACTAACCCAGATGTTAGCTATATTTTATCGTACGATTTCCTGTTTTTCAACCATATTTTCATATTTTCTTAAAATAATTGTAAAATTTATAGATTTGTCACAAAAATATCTTGACTTGTTCGTATAAATTGACGAAATTTGGCGCAAATTTTGGCGTTTTGGTCCATTTTTTTCCCGACTATCCGGTTAAATTTTTCCGGTTTGCTTGTGTTTTGCCCCACCTTTTGGTATAATATACATTGTGTGTTGTAATGCGGCATCTGAGGGACTGTGGGATGTGACATGGATTGGCATGGTATGGACTGGGAGGATTGTATGCGGAAGAGACTTTTGTACATGATTATGACAGTGGCGGTGCTGTTTTGTGCCATGCCGGTAGCAGGGGCGGAACAGGAACTGGACATGGAGGACCTGGTTGCACAGCACGTGGTGCTTATGGATTATGATTCAGGGCGCATCCTGCTGGAGAAATCCGCCACAGAGCAAACCTATCCAGCCAGTACCACCAAGCTGATGACGGCGCTCCTGGCCGCGGAAGCGCTGGACCTCTCTGCTGTGGTCACCATCAGCGAGACCGCTGCCGATGTGGAATTGGATAGCAGCAACCTCGGCTTTAAACCCGGTGAACAGCTCACGGTGGAGGAGCTGCTCTATGCACTTTTGGTATATTCTGCCAATGACGCGGCCAATGCGCTGGCCGAGGCCGTATCGGGGGATATCCCGTCCTTTGTGGCGCTGATGAACGAGAAGGCAAGCGAATGGGGCCTGTCTGGTACGCATTTTTGCAACCCCCATGGCTATCATGATCCGAACCACTATATCACCGCAAAAGACCTGGCAGTTCTGATGCGGCGTGTTGTGCAGAATCAGACGGTGCTAAAAGTCCTGTCCACCCCTGTCTATGAAATGCCGCCCACCAATCTGCAGCCTGACAAGCGGACCCTCATCAATACCAATTCCATGATCACCACCCGCCGGGAAATGGGATACCTGTATGAGCCGGTCAAGGCGGGCAAAACGGGATATACCTCCGATGCGGGGCATTGTCTGGCGGCTTATGCAGAAAAGGATGGCAAACGTCTGATCAGCGTGGTCTTAAACAGCAAGATGGAGGACGGAAAAAACGAATCATTTGAGGATACTGAGCAGCTGCTGCGGTATGGATTTAACACCTATTCTCCCCAGACGGTTGTGAAGGTGAGTGAGATCGTGGAGAGCGCGCCGGTGAAGTGGAGTGAGGCAGGACAGGCCGCGCTGCTTTCTGAGACCACACTCAGCGTCATGCTGAGTGATGCGGAAATGGAAAAGGGTGTGGAAAAGGCAGTGGCGCTCACGGAGGAGTTAAAGGCGCCGCTTTCCAAGGGCGACGTGGTCGGAACGGTGGAGTATCGGATGGACGGCGTCCCATTGGGCACTGTCAGTCTGACAGTGGCGGAAGATGTTCCCTTTAGTTTCATGACTATGGCAGGGCATGTGTGCCGCGTGGTCTTTACCAATCCCTTCTTTTGGATTGGCGTTGCGGCGCTGCTGGTGCTGTGGATCGTTCTGCGCGCGATGAAGCGCAGACGCCGCCGGCGGACCCGCTTTAACCGAAACAATTACCGAGCCAGAAGGCGGTATTAAGGCGCCTGTGCTGGAAATGAAAAAAAGAGGCGCCTCCAATTGAGGTGCCTCTTTCAATCTATCCGATGGATGTCTGCCCCCAACGAACGAAGCCGGCCTGCGAAATCCGCATACCCCCGTTCGATGTGGTGGATGTCTGAGATTTCGGTATCCCCCTTGGCGGCAAGGCCCGCGAGCACCAATGCGGCGCCTGCGCGCAGGTCGGTTGCGCGGACGGGCGCACCCGACAGGGAGCGGACACCTTCGATGACCGCCGTGCGGCCTTCCACTTTGATGTGCGCCCCCATGCGCTGCAGCTCGGGCGCGTGCATGAACCGGTTTTCAAAGATGGTTTCCACGATGATGCTGGTGCCTTCGGTGAGGGACAAAAGTGCCATGAGCTGTGCCTGCATGTCGGTGGGAAAGCCGGGGAAGGGGAGCGTTTTGATGTCCACCGCATGAAATTTTCGGGTGGCATCCAGCGTGATCTGATCGGCTTCTTCCCGTACGTCCACGCCCATCTCTCGCAGTTTGGCGGATACGGGGCTCACGTGTGCGGGCAGGACGTGGGAGAGCGTGATGTGCCCCCGCGTGATGGCGGCGGCCGCCATGAAGCTGCCCGCCTCGATGCGGTCGGGGATGACGGTGTGTTGCGCGCCGTGGAGGGCAGAAACGCCCTGAATGGTGATGGAATCGGTGCCGGCGCCCGTGATGTCCGCGCCCATGGCGCACAAAAAGTTGGCCAGATCCACCACCTCGGGCTCCACGGCCGCGTTTTCAATGACCGTTTCCCCTGCCGCGCGGACCGCTGCCATGAGGATATTTTCGGTTGCGCCGACACTGGGGAAGTCCAGGTAGATCTTATTGCCAATGAGTTTTTTCGCGCGGACTTCGATGTAACCATACCCCTGGGTCACCTTGGCACCAAGCGCGCGCAGGCCCTTCATGTGCAGATCCACCGGCCGCGACCCAATGGGGCATCCGCCCGGCAGGGAGATGCGGCAAATGCCCATGCGGGCGAGCATGGGCCCCATCACGAGGAAGGAGCCCCGCATGCGGCTTGCGAGGTCATACGGGGTGATGTGGTTGGTGATGCGCGAGGCATCCACGGTGACCTTGCCGTCGGCATGCATGGCGACGGTGCACCCGATGCCCTGCAAAATCTCGCACAGAAAGCGGACGTCGGTGAGGTCGGGGATGCTGGATAATACAACCTGCCCGTTTTCTGCCAGAATGGATGCGGCCAGGATGGGCAGTGCGGCGTTTTTGGAGCCGTTGATGCGGATGCTGCCCTGCAGCGGATTTGAATTTCGTACCAGAAAAGTTGCCAAACCATCATCCCCAAGCATTGAAATTTCGTTTTCTATTTTCAGTATTGACGACCCAAACGGGCTTTATCCCATTGAAAAAAAGTCTGTCTATACAAAAAAATACAACAGGAAGAGCCAAATTTTGGAAATATTGCCCAATGGGGCGGCATGGTTGGCATGTTTGAAACACACGAAGAGATGGATGGGATGTTATTGGAGACGATTATCAATTTGGGATTGGTTGCGCATGTGGATGCGGGCAAAACCACCACAACTGAACAGCTGCTATACCTGTGTGGGGAGACCCGCGCGCCGGGCAGCGTGGACGGCGGGACGGCCCAGACAGACTGGCTTCCGGTGGAGCGCGCACGGGGCATTTCGGTGCGGGCTGCGTCCGCCGTCTTGCGGCATGGCGGGTTTCGCATCAACCTGATTGACACACCGGGGCATACCGACTTTGCGGGGGAGGTGGAGCGTGCGCTGTCCGTGCTGGACGGCGCGGTGCTGCTGCTTTCTGCCGCAGAGGGCGTGCAGGGCCACACCTTGACGCTGTGGCGCGCGCTGGAACAGTTGGGCATCCCCACCATTTTGTTTGTCAACAAGATTGACCGGGATGGGTGTGATTTGGGCGCGGTGATAGCGCAGGTGCGCAAAGAGCTCACAGACCGGCTGTTTTTCTACAACGAGGCCGAGGGGATGGGTACCCGTGCGTGCAAAACCAAGCCTCTGCCCCTTGCGAATGAGGATACGCTGCTTGCGCTGGCGGGGCAGGATGAGGTGTTAGAGGATCGGTACCTTGCGGAACAGCCCATCCCGCCCCAGATGCTGCGGGACGCGGCCCGGCGGCTGACGGCCGAGCGGCGCATCTTTCCGGTGGTGCTGGGGGCATCTGCCGTGGGTGCGGGCATGGAAGACCTGCTGGATGCGGTCACCGAGCTGCTGCCCAGTGTGCCAAACAGCCCCGATGGGCCGTTGTCGGGCGTGGTATATCAGGTGGAGCACGATCCCGCCATGGGCAAGGTGGCGCATGTGCGGCTATACAGCGGCGCTATCCAGAGCCGGGATAGCGTGCCCCTGTATGTCCCCGGGCAGGAGACGCCTGCCAGTGAGAAGGTCACTCAGGTGCGGCAGTTTCAGGGGCAGAAATACCGGGACACCGGGGTGGTCATGGGCGGAGACATCGCGGCGCTCTATGGGCTCTCCTCCGCCCGGACGGGCATGGTGATCGGGGAGCCGCATCCCGGCCGGGCGCCAGGCATCGCCGTGCCACTGTTCACCGTGCAGGTGCTGCCCGCGTCGGAGGCCGACCTCACTCGCTTGGTTGCCGCCATGGGGGAGCTGTCCGATGAGGAACCGCTGCTGGACTTCTTGTGGCAGAAGGAGGAGCGGGAGCTGCACATCAAGATCATGGGCCCCATACAGCTGGAGGTGTTGTCCACGCTGCTCTTGGAGCGGTATGACCTCACCGTCTCCTTCTCCCCGCCCTCGGTGATCTACAAGGAGACCCCGACACACAGCGGAGAAGGTTTTACGGCTTACACCATGCCCAAACCCTGCTGGGCGGTCATCCGCCTTGCGATTGACCCACTTCCGCGCGGCGCGGGGTATCGGTTTGAGTCGATCATCGGGGACAACCAGATTGCCTATCGCTACCAAAATCATATTGAGACCACCGTGCCCCGTGCGTTGGCACAGGGACTGTATGGGTGGGAGGTGACCGACTGCAAGGTGACCCTCATCGGCGGGGAGCACCACCATGTTCACACCCATCCGCTGGATTTCTTTCTCGCAACGCCCATGGCGGTGATGGACGGACTGGAGCATTGCGGGACCACGCTGCTGGAGCCCATGCTGACCGTGCGGCTGTCTGCGGCCGAGGAGGTGCTGGGCCGCGTCATTGGAGATATTACGGGCATGCGGGGCACATTTGACAGCCCCGTCATCACGGGGGACCGGTTCACCATGGAGGCGCGTATTCCCGCTGCCACCAGCATGGAGTATCCCGCCGCGTTTGCCGCGCTCACGTCGGGGAAGGGCACCTATGCCGCCCAGTTTGCAGGCTATCAGGAATGCCCGCTGGAATTGGGCAAAACCGCCAAGCGCCGCGGCGTGGACCCACGGGACCGCGCCAAGTGGATCTTATATAACCGCAATGCATTGCAATAATGCCGGGATGGATCCGCAGCGGGTGGGGGAAAGGGGCATATGCCACTAAAAAAACGTGACGATTTGCCGCCCGCAAAAGAAATCAAAAAATCAAACTGCCGCCAATCACCAAAGTGCTCGTCCTCACATACTATGTAGCATAACAAAGAAAAGGAGGTAAGAGCAATGGGATGCGGTAGAGGCTTATTTGGCGGCGAAGACAACAACTGCTGCCTGTGGATCATCCTGATACTGATCGTTTTGTGCTGCTGCTGTGGTGACTAATCCACGCGGGTAACAAGATGACAACGCAGAAAAAGGGCCCCCGGCGCTTCCTGATGGACGCCGGGGGCCACAATGTTATGAGGAAATGGGACGGGCCTTACGGACGCCGTTTGTAAGCGTCCCAACGCCGTCGATGCGGACCTCCACCCGGTCGCCCGGTGAGAGGGGGCCGACGCCCGAAGGCGTACCCGTTGTGATGATGTCACCGGGCAGCAGGGTCATGACCTGTGAGATAAACGCGACAAGCTTGGGGATGGGGAAAATGAAGTGCCGCGTGTTGGAGTGCTGCCGGACCACGCCGTTTTGCACCAGCTGGATGTCCAGACAACTTGGGTCACACGCCGTCTCCACCACGGGCCCCACGGGGGCAAAGGTGTCAAAGCCCTTGGCACGTGTCCACTGGCCGTCCTGCCGCTGGAGGTCCCGCGCGGTGACATCGTTGAGGCAGGTGTACCCCAGCAGGTAATCTGCGGCCTGGTCGGGCTGGATGCCTTGGCAGGTACGGGCGATGACGACCGCCAGCTCCGCCTCAAAATCCACCTGGCCCGCCATGGGCGGCAGCAGGATGTCAGCGCCATGCGGGATAACGGCGGTAGATGGTTTTAGGAAAATCTTGGGAACTGCCGGGATGGGCTCCCCGAACTCCTCCGCATGGTCCCGGTAGTTGAGCCCGACCGCAACAATCTTGGTGGGGGAGGTGGGGGGCAGGATGACGGCATCCGAGAGGGGCAGCATCTCTTGTGTTTCGGAAAAGCCCGTCTCAATGGCCCCTGTGAGCAGGTGGATGGTGTCCCCCTCCACGCGGCCATACCGCGGCACGTCCTGGTGCAGGATGCGAATCAGCTTCATGGCCGGCCTCCTTACACCAACTTGGTAAACTGCGCGCCGCCCAGCAGGTGAAAGTGCAGATGAAACACGGTCTGACCCGCGTTTTCGCCGCAGTTGTTCACGATGCGGTATCCGCTGTCTGCAATCCCTTCGCTCTTTGCGAGCTTCTGCGCGGTGAGCAGAATGTGCCCCAGCAGCATTTGGTGCTCTGGCTTGGCCTCATTTAAGCAGCAAAGATGCTCTTTGGGCACGATCAGAATGTGCACAGGTGCGGCGGGCGCGATATCGCGGAACGCATACACCAGCTCGTCTTCGTATACCTTCTGGGAGGGAATGTTTCCCGCGATGATGTTACAAAACAAACAATCCTGCATGATAGACTCCTTCTTTCGTTTATTGTTTGGCAAGCTCTGCGGCCAGCTGACAGAGCTTTTGCGTCGCATCCGCAACGCCCATCTTCTTGGCCGCAAGCTGCATTTTTTTCCGGTGTGCTTCGCTGTGGAGAACATCAGATATGGCTTCGTCCAGGGCTTCCCAGGTCAACGCCTGCTCGAGGATAACCCTGCAAGCACCCTTTTCCTCCAGCGCACGTGCGTTGTGCTCCTGGTGGTTGTGTGCGACATACGGGGAGGGGATGAGAATGGAGGCTTTGCCCAGCGCACAGATCTCGCTGATGGTGATGGCGCCTGCGCGGCAGATGAGCAGGTCGGCGGCGGCCATCACCTCCCCCATGTTGTCGATGTATGGGCGGATGGTGATGTTGGATGTCTGGGCGGAGAGCGGAATGGCCGCCATGACCGCATCATAGTGCTTGGTACCCGTCCCCGCCAGCAGCTGGATGCCGCCTGTGTCTGCATGCCGCACGTAGTCAATCAGCACCGCATTCATCCGTTCCGCGCCCAGGCTTCCCCCGAACATCACCACATAGGGGCGCTCATCCAGCCCAAGCGCCCGACGTGCATCGGCGTACGTATGGGAGAAGAGCTCCTGGCGCAGGGGGTTGCCTGTGAAGACACAGTTTGGCGTTCCCAGCAGGGGGATGGTTTCCTCGAAACTCACCGCCACCCGGCTGGTCACTTTGGACAGCATGCGAACCGTCATCCCGGGGATGACATTTTGCTCATGGATCAAGGTGGGGATGCCGAGCTTGGCCGCGGCCTTCAGCACGGGTGCGCACACGTACCCGCCCGTTCCCACCACCACGTCGGGGGCAAACGACCGTATCAGCCGCTTGGCACGACCCACCGAACGCAGGTACTTCCAAGCCACCTTGACATTGTGCGGCGTGAGCTTGCGGGAGAGCCCTTCCACGTCCACATGCGCAATGGGAAACCCCGCTTCTCCCACCAACCGGTTTTCCATGCCGCGGGGCGTTCCGACAAAAAGCACCTCCGCGCCAAAATCCGCTGCCATCCCCCGCGCGATGGCGAGCGCAGGATTGATATGCCCCGCCGTCCCGCCGCCTGACAGGATCACCTTCATGTCCATCACTCCGTTATACGCAGTCTGATACTAGTATTCTATCGGGCTGCGCGGGAAAAAAGAACCCGCCGCGCGCCAAATTTCATCCCGTTTATTCTATCACAGGATGCGGGGGAAGTCAAACCCAATCGGGTGCACCGGCGGCGAATGGAATCTGTGGGCAGGCAAATAAAAAAACGGCGGAGAGCTCCGCCGTTTTTTATCACGCATCCTGTTGCGATGGTAATCCGTTTGCCGTCAGGTCAGCTTATGGGCTTGCTTTCTTATAGCGTGAGACGTTTAACACAATGCCCATGGCCGCCATCAGAAAGACCAGAGCGGAGCCGCCCGCCGAGAAGAAGGGGAGCGGAATACCCGTGGTGGGGATGGAGGAGGTCACAACCGCGATGTTTAAGACCACCTGGACGCCCACCAGCGCGGTGATGCCGACCACGATGAGGCTGCCAAAGGTATCGGGCGCCGCGATGGCAATCTTGATGCCCCGCCAGATGAGAATCAAGAACAATGCGAGCACCACGAGGGCGCCGATGAGCCCCAGTTCTTCACAGATGATGGCAAAGATAAAGTCGTTTTGCGGCTCGGATACATACATAAACTTTTGCCGGCTGTTGCCGAAGCCCAGGCCAAACAACCCGCCCGAACCAATGGCATACAGGGACTGAATGATTTGCCATCCGCTGCCCAGCTTATCCTGGAAGGGGTCTAGAAACGCAGTCAGCCGTTGCAGCCGATAGGGTTCCATGATGACCAGTGCCACGCCGCCCGCGATGACAGGCACAGCGGCATATGCAAAGTGCCGGATGCGCGCGCCTCCGACCAGCAGCATGATCACCCCTGTGAGGCCGATGATGATACAGGCGGAGAAGTGGGGCTGGAGCAGGAGCAGGCCAAACGTGACGCCGAGGATGGCCCAGTATTTGAGCAGTTCGGAGAATTTTTTGATCTTGTCCTTGGAGCGGGATAGCCCATATGCAAAGAAGAGGATCAGTGCGATCTTGGTAATTTCAGAGGGCTGGATGGTGAAAGATCCAACGCCCAACCAACGGCGCGCCCCTTTGACCTCGACGCCGATAAACGGAACCGCCAGCAGCAGCACCATAGAGCCCACAAGAAGCAAGGGCGCGAGCTTGGCATACCGGTGGTAGTCAAAGTTGGCCGTAAAAAACATGGCAAAGACACCCAAAATGGCCCATTGGGCCTGCTTTTGAATGAAATAGAAGCCGTTGCCGTATTGGTAATAGGCGGAAGGGTAGCTCGCGGAGAATACCATGATAAGCCCCGTTACCACCAAAACAATGACAGTGATCATGTAGCCCATATCAAACCCCGTGCGGGTAAGCGCATTTGCGCTCCGCCGGGTGGTTGCGGTCTTTTTTCTGCGTGTTGTGGATGCCGGCTGTCTGCCTTTGAAGCGTCTTTGGTTTGCCGCCGTGGCTATGTTGCTTTTCAAAGGTATCACGCCCTTTCGGATTTACCACACAATGTTATACAGCCCGATAAATGCAATCCCGCACAGCACGACAGTGGCGGCTGCGAACAGCAGCACGATGCGGGTCTCCTTCATGCCGCACATCTCAAAATGATGATGGAGCGGAGACATCTTGAAGATGCGCTTGCCGGTGAGCTTGAAGGAGGCAACCTGTAAGATGACAGACAGCGTCTCGATGAGGTATACGCCGCCGATCAGAAGCAGGATGAGAGGCAACTCCAGCGAAATCGCGATCACCGATACCGCACCTCCCAAAAAGAGGGAGCCGGTGTCACCCATGAACACCTTGGCGGGATATTTGTTAAAGCACAAAAATCCCAAGCATCCGCCAGTCATCGCGGCGGAGAAGATGGCGATGTCCCAGTCCCGCTTTAAGAGTGCGACAATGGTTAGAAAGATACCAACCAATAGGGTCACAGTGGACGCCAGGCCATCCAAACCGTCCGTGAGATTCACACTGTTGACAGTTGCCAGCATGACCAGCACGGAGAACGGCACAATCCAAATGCCAATGTCTACCACCAGCGTCGTAAAGGGGACGATGAGTCCGGTGCCAACATCTCCAAAATAGTAAAGTGCTGTGACGCCCAGGACGGCAATGAGCAGCTGCAGCAAGAATTTTTGCAGGGCAGTTAGGCCCAGGTTACGCTTTAAGATGACCTTAATAAAATCATCGATAAAGCCGACGAGTCCAAAGCCCACTGCAGTGAACAGCAGAATCAAGATGCGCCGGTGCAGGTCGTGATAGCAAAGAATGAGCGTGGCGATACAGGTGGAAAGAATAAACATGATACCGCCGATGGTAGGTGTTCCGCTCTTTTTTGCATGCCAAGCCGGGCCTTCTTCCCGAATGCTCTGTCCAAATTTGAGTCTGCGCAGCAGCGGAATGACGATGGGCCCCAGCAGCACGCAAATGACTGTGGACACCACAAAACTCACGATGATCTCTTGCAACGGTTGTTCCCCCTTACAAATCCTTGGCTGATTTCCCGGTCAGAAAACCAGCGATTGTTTCAAAGTGCATGCCGCGGGAGGCCTTTACAAGCACCGCGTCTCCCGGCCGAATCATTTCGGACAGACAGCGGATGGCCTCGTCGTTGGTATCAAAGGAGTGGATGCATGCGCTGTCCATCCCGCACTCGAAGGCGCCCTCCCCAATGGAGCGGCCGTGTTCACCCACGGTGACCAACTCGTCGATGCCGCTGGTATGGACGAAGCTGCCAACGTTCTTGTGCGCCTGATATGCGAATTTTCCCATCTCCAGCATGTCGCCCAGGACAGCGATTCTGCGGCTGGCTGCCTGTGCACACAGTACCGAGATGGCAGCCTCCATGGACGCCGGAGATGCGTTGTAGCAATCGTTCACGATGGTGTATCCGCCCGCCTGGGTGATGGCCAGCCGCATGGCGGAGGGCACAAAATCCGCAAGCCCCGTTAAGATGGCCGACATGGGGACCTGGTAATGCAGTCCTACCGCAATGGCAAACAGGGCGTTGTATACGTTGTGTTCTCCCGGCAGCGGAAGGGATACGGTGACGGCCTTACCCGCATGCCGGAGCTGAAAGGTGAGGCCCGATTCTGTCGTTTGGATATGGACCGCAGTAAACGCGCAGTCGGGATTGTGGATGCCCACGTATACCGCATGGGGCACCTGCCCGCGGACGTCCCACAGGAGCGGGTCATCCCCGTTGAGCAATACCAGCCCGCCGGGACGCAGGTGCGGGAGCATCTCCATCTTGGCCTTGCGGATGTTTTCCTGGGACCCCAGCTTTTCGATATGCGCCATGCCGATGTTGGTGATAATCGCACAGTCGGGCTGCGCGATGGAAGCCAGCCGGTCGATCTCTCCGAATCCGCTCATGCCCATCTCGATGACCGCTGCCTGATGGGAGCGGGTGAGACCAAATAAGGTCAGGGGCAGGCCGATTTCGTTGTTGAAGTTGCCTTCCGTTTTGAGCGTAGAATAGGTGGTCGCCAGCACGGATGCCACCATGTCCTTGGTGGTGGTTTTGCCCACGCTGCCCGTGATACCCACCACGGGGATGGGAAAACGGCTGCGGTAGTATCGTGCGAGCGCCTGCAGGGCCGCGCGCGTGTCGGTTACGCCAACGGCAAGGATGTGGTTGGGCAGGGCGATGTCGGGCTGCTGCGTGAGTACCGCAGCGGCGCCCTGCTCCACGGCGGCGGAAAGGAAGGCGTGCCCATCAAACCGTTCTCCCACCAATGGGATGAAAAGCCCACCTGTGCAGTCCTTGCGGGAATCGGTCGTGACCCCCGTGACGGTGACCGAAGGGTCTCCCGCAAGCAGGGTGCCGCCGGTCGCCGTTATGATCTCACTGCCCGTCAAATCTTCCAACCGTTTTTTCCCTCCTTGTCAGTTGCTTTCCAAAATGGCCTTGACGACCTCTCGCTCGTCAAAATGCACCTTCGTGGTGCCCAAAATCTGGTAGGTCTCATGTCCTTTGCCCGCCAGAATGATACAGTCCTCTTTTTTTGCCATGCCCATGGCATAACGGATGGCCTCCCGGCGGTTTTCAATTACCGTGTAGGGGCAGTCGGTTTCCCGCATGCCTTCCTCAATTTGCCGGATGATTGCCATGGGTTCTTCGGTGCGCGGATTGTCCGAAGTGATGATGCAGTAATCGGACAGCTCACCCGCCACTCGTCCCATGATGGGCCGTTTGGCGCTGTCCCGGTCCCCGCCGCACCCAAACAGGGTGATGACGCGGCCTTTGGTGAATTCCCGCACGGTGGAAATGATATTTTGAAGCCCGTCGGGCGTATGTGCGTAGTCAATCAGGACGGTATAGTCGGTATGGGGGGTGTATACCACCTCCGCGCGGCCTTTGACGCCCTTGGCCATCAGCAGACCATTCGAAATTTGCTCCATGGTAAGCCCCAGTGCCAAGCATGCAGACGTTGCGGCAAGCGCATTGTACACCGAAAACCGGCCGGGGATATGGATGCGGATGGGTGTGGTTTGCCCGTCTGCCGTCAGGTCAAAAAGGACACCAAGGCTGGACATTTTGATGTTGGTTGCGCGGGTATCCGATGGTGCGTCGATGGAGAAGGTGCGCACGGTGTTCTCCAGCCGGCTGCTGAGATCCATCGCGAGTTCCTTGCCGCGCGGGTCGTCGATATTGATGATGCTCTGGCAGCACTGGTCAAACAGTTTCTTTTTGGCATCCATATAATTGTCCATGGTGCCGTGAAAATCCAGATGGTCCTGCGTGATGTTGGTGAACACACCCACCGCAAACGGGATGCCATACACCCGTTTGAGCGCGAGAGAGTGGGAGGAGACCTCCATGACGACATACTCCATGCCCTCTTTGTGCATTTCGGCAAATAGCTTGTGCAGGTCCAGCGATTCGGGTGTTGTATGGTCTGCGGGGAGAATTTTATTTCCAATTTGAATTTGGTTGGTTCCGATGAGGCCTGCCTTTTTTCCTGAAAATTCCAGAATATCTCGAATCAGGCTGGTCACGGTGGTTTTGCCATTGGTCCCCGTGACGCCGATGAGCTTGAGGTGGTCGGCAGGATGTCCATAGAAAGCGGCGGCAGCTTGTGCGAGCGCCGCGCGGGTATCTGCCACCTGCACCACGGTAACGCCCTCTAGCCGGATGTTCCGTTCCACCAACACTGCCGTTGCGCCGTTTTGCACAGCTGCGCGGGCATAGGTGTGCCCGTCGGTGCGCAGGCCTTTGATGCAAACGAACAGGTTGCCGTTTTGCACCTTGCTCGAATCAAAGGCAATGCCGCTGATGTCTATGCGATCATCTCCTGTGACGGAGACGACGTTTATCTGCTTGAGGAGTTCCCGAAGTACCATATCCTTTACCCCCTTCTCTGGGTCATATTCGCCGCCTGCGGTTCCCTGCAAATTGTTTAATCCTCCGATTGGTAGGCAAATTCAACTGTGACAACTGTGCCGATGGGCACGGTTGCACCTGCCGCTGGCTCCTGTTTGGATGCATAGGTACGGCTCGTATTTTTGCCTGAACTGCCAACACCCGCCAGGCTGATGTTGAGCCGACTGTCCGCCAGTTCGCGGGTTGCGGAGGATACACTCATATTGATGACGGACGGGACGGTAACGGTGGTCTCCTGACTGTCCTCGGTGTAGAGGATGACCGTGGAATTCGCTGGCAGATTGGCACCCATCTTGGGCATCTGATCCTTGACCGTTTCACCCGAACCGACGATCTGATATTTGAGGCTTTCATCCGTGATCTTTTGTTTGGCTTCCGCAAGTCCCAGTCCCTTGACGCTGGGTACATACACATCCAGCAACGCCGCCTCTTCGGCCGTATACTGCGGTTCGATCTCCAGATAGCGCAGGGTATCCTCCATGATGTTGCGGACGACAGGGGCCGCAATCTGGCCGCCGTAGTAGGAGCCGGCTGTGGCTTCGTCCAAAATGACCAGGCACAGCACCTTGGGGTCATTTGCGGGCGCAAAGCCCAGGAAGGAGGAGACATATTTGCCGTTTCCGCGTGGAATCTTCTCAGACGTACCGGTTTTGCCCGCCATGCGGTAGCCTTTGACATAGGCGTTCTGTCCGCTACCCTCGTTTACGACCGATTCCAACAGGGTACACATGGTATCGGAGGTTTGCTCTGAAATGACCTGGCGCACCACCGTGGGCTCGATGGTGGAGATGGTCTGGCCGTCGTCGTTGACCAACTCTTTGACCAGGTGGGGCTTCATGAGTTTGCCGTCGTTGGCAACCGCACCTACCGCGGCGACGAGCTGCAGCGGGGTTACGGTGGGCCCCTGCCCGAAGGAAGCAGTTGCGAGCTCTACCTCATTGAAGGCGTCATCCGCGTAAAACGTCCCCTTGGCCTCGCCCGGGAGGTCAAATCCTGTCACTTCCCCAAAACCGAAGGCCTTGAAGTATTTTTTGAAGTTGTCATAGCCGACCCGCGCACCCACTTCCATAAAGACGGGATTGCAGGAATTGGTGACGCCGCCCGCAAAGGTGAGGGCACCATGCCCGCCGGCTTTTGCACAGCGAATCGTCCGCCCCCCTACCTGCTTGGAGCCCGAGCAGAAGAAGGCATCATCCAGTTTTACAACATCTTCTTCCAGCGCCATGGATGCGGTGATGGCCTTGAAGACCGACCCCGGCTCATAGGCATCCACGACCGCCTTGTTCCGCCACTGTTTTTGCAGGACTTCGTTGGTTTTGTTGAGCTTTTCATCGGGGTCAGTGATCGCATCAACTGCGGCCTGGTCTTCGGGATCCACGAGCACAAAGGGCTCGTTGAGGTCAAACCCCGGGTAGGTGGCCATGGCCAGAATCTCCCCCGTTGGGATGTCCATGACGATGCATGCGCCGCCTTTTTCCACCTTGTTTTCAATCGCGGCTTGTTCCAAGTATTTTTCCGCAAAGTGCTGGATGACCTCATCGATGGTGAGCACGACGTTGGTCCCGTTTTCGGGGTCGATGTGCTGCTCATGCTGGAAGGGCATGTCGGTATCCAGTGCATTTTTGAGGGACACCACCCGGCCCGGGACGCCTTTTAGGCTGCTGTCATACACCATTTCAATCCCACCCAGGCCCTGGTTGTCAAACCCGGTAAATCCGATGATGTGGGATGCGAAGCTGCCATATGGGTAATACCGCTTGGCATCTTCCTCCAAGTAGATGCCCGTCATGTTGAGTTCCCGAATCTGATTGGCGACATCCGCCTCCACTTTGCGTTTGATATAGACGTGGCTGGTCTTTTGATTGAGTTTTTCCAGCGTTTCGTTGTAGTCCAGCTGCAGGATGTCAGACAGGTTTTTCGCGATGGCTTCGATGTCCACCTTCTTGTCCGCGCTGACATTGTCGTTGTTTTTCGCAGCGTTCTGGATTTCATTGGGGTTGGCTGTGATGGTTTCAACGGTAGCAGACTGGGCGAGCGCTTTGCGGTTGCGGTCATAGATGGTACCGCGCTTGGAAGCCACCTGGCTGTCCCGCGTCTGCTGTTCGATGGCATCTTTTTGCAGCTCCGCGCCGTTGATCACTTGTAGATAGACAAGCCGTGTGGCAAGCAGCGCAATGATGACGGCGAAGCACAAAAAGATCATAAGCGCACGGATGCGCATTTTTCGTTTTGGCATTTCCATAGGCTAGAACCCTCCATCCGGCCATCGCGCGGCCGGGAGACCAATCATCCCAGTTTCAACAAAATGCCGACGAAAGGCCGGCATTTCGGTTATCACTAATATATAGTGCATCCTTAATCTAAATATGACAGCAGTCCTTGAAAAAAGTCTCCAATGCGGGATAAAATGCTGCCTTCTCCCGAGGTGCGTTCCACGTAATCCGAACGCTCCAAATTGACATATACCGTCTGGCTCTTTTCGGGTTGCCGCATGCCCATCGCGGCGGCCGCTTCCTCCACTTTTTTGAGGTCTAGGGATTTATCCAGCGCCAGCCGTGTCTGTTGGTTGGCCGCCGTGAGGTCAGAAAGCTGTTTTTCTTTTTGGGTGACTTCATTGGTCATGGCGGTGATGTTCGCGGCCCGATAGAGCACCAAAAAGGCGCATGCTACCAGCGTTGCGGCCATCAGGAAGGCAGAGACGCGCAGGCGTTTTGCTTTGGCCTTCTTCTTGACTCGGACGGCGGGCTTTGCCGTCCGCTTGGCGGGCGTGGTACGCCGGACACCGGGGCCAATGATCGTGGGGTCATAGGCAGGGGCGTATTCATATCGTGCCAGATTGTCTCGATAAGCCACTGTGTTCATCCTTTCCACTCTTTTTTATCGATGATTCCGTAACCGTCCCACAACGGTTTTACTTTCCTTTTTCAAATACCCGCAGCTTGGCGCTGCGTGCGCGAGGGTTAGTCGCCAATTCGTCCTCTCCCGGGACGATGGGCTTGCGGTTAACGAGCCGCCCCGCGGAGGTCTTACCGCAGATGCAGACCGGCAATGTGGGCGGGCAGGTACATCCCTTTGCCAGCTCCGAAAAGACGGTCTTTACAATGCGGTCTTCCAGGGAATGGAACGTAATGATTGCCAACCGTCCGCCCGGCTTTAATGCTTCCACAAAATCCCGGATTGCGCCGTCTAGAATGGTGAGCTCTCCGTTGACCTCAATGCGAATGGCTTGGAATGTCCGTTTGGCGGGATGGGGGCCGTCCTGCCTGGCGCCCTTTGGAACCGCCTTTTTAATGATGTCCACCAGCTCATAGGTGGTTTGGATGGGGGCACTTTTTCGGGCATCTGCGATGAACTGCGCAATGCGCTTGGCCCACCGTTCTTCCCCATAGTCCCAGAGAACACGTGCCAGTTTCTCCTCGCTGTACCCATTCACGACGTCGTATGCGCTGACGGGATTGCGGCTGTCCATCCGCATGTCCAGCGGCGCATCGTGCTGGTAAGAAAAGCCGCGAGCGGGCTCATCCAGCTGGTGGGAGGAGACCCCGAGGTCTAACAGCGCGCCGTCAATTGCGGGAATCCCCAATCGCTCCAGTGTTTCTTTGATGTCACAAAAGTTGCGGTTTTCATATGTCACGCGATCGCCAAAGGGAGCAAGCCGCTCGCGGCTTGCGGCGATGGCGTTCGCATCCTGGTCAAAGCCAATTAGGCGGCCGCCAGACAGCCGTTTTGCAATCTCCATGCTGTGTCCGCCGCCGCCCATGGTGCCGTCCACGTAGATGCCGTCTGGTCGGATGGCAAGCGCGTCAATGGATTCCCAAAGTAAAACAGATGTGTGATGGAATGCCATGGACGCCCCTCCTTCTATGGTCGTCACAGCCCCAAAAGCTCCATCTTCGCGGAGAGGTCGTCGGGACTGAAGTTGTCAAAGCTGTGAATCTCTTCCCATTTGGGTGTGTTCCAAATCTCTACGCGGTTGGACACGCCCACGATGGTGGCGTCCTTCTCTAGGCCGGCATATCCGCGCAGCTTGGCGGGGATCAGGATGCGGCCCTGTTTGTCCACCTCACATTCGCAGGCACCCGCAAAGAAAAAACGGGCAAACTGCCGTGCATCGCGGTTGGCAATGCTGATGGCATCCAGCTTGGATTTTAGGATGGCAAACTCCGCCTGGGAAAATACGAAAAGGCAGTTGTCAAGACCCAGGGTAAGGATGAAGCTTTCGCCCAGCTCTTCCCGCAGCTTTGCGGGCATGAACAGCCGGCCTTTGGCATCCACGCTATGTTGATATTCACCCATGAGCATCTTGCATCACCGCCTTTCGTGGGAATGGGAGGGGAATGAAGGGATAAAGCGGGCAATTTTTGATCCAATTGAACCACTTTCCACCACAATCCACCACTTTAAGAATATTTTAATGCATTTTTAATCTGAATGCAAGATTTTTTTGAAAAAAACTTTTCACAGAGTTGAAACATTTGTGTAACATACAAGATGTTGTGGTATATACATTTCATGCCACAAGAAAAAGAGGCGATATTTCTCTTGACACACCAAAACATTTGATTTATAATGACAACTGTATTAACACAAATAATACAGTTAACACGCAAACGGGATACCCAAACAGAGAGGAGGGGCGCCATGTTTTCGCTGGATTATCGGGACGGCAGGGCCATCTACGAGCAGATCAAGGATGGCATTCGGAGGCAGATTATCAAAGGGGTGCTGGCGGCGGATGAACAGCTCCCGTCGGTGCGGGAGATTGCGGGCCGGCTGTCCATCAATCCCAATACCATCCAGCGTGCCTATCGGGAACTGGAGCAGGAGGGGTATATCTATTCGGTCCAAGGGCGGGGCAGTTATGTGAGCCCGCCGGGGGAGGCGGTGGATGAGCGGCGGATCGCCGTGCTGCGCAGGCAGGTGGAGGAGGCCATTTTGGAGCTGTTGTATTTGGGGATCAAGGCGGATGACATCGGCGAGGCGGTCAAAAACATCTTATATGGGAAGGAAGTCGGGAAAGGGGGAGCGGTATGATTGACGTGATGCAGGTAACCAAGCGGTTTGACGGACACGTGGCGATTTGTAACCTGTCGTTTCGTGTGGCAAAAGGCAGCGTATATGGTCTGGTGGGCCCCAACGGTGCGGGCAAAACGACCATCATCAAGCACATTGTGGGCGCTTACCGTGCGGACAAGGGAACGATCAAGGTGGATGGGGAGCCGGTGTATGAAAATGTACCCATCAAGCGGCGCGTGGTGTATATCCCCGACGATCTGTATTTTCCGCCCGCCTTTTCTGCCAAGGATATGGCGCGGCTGTACAGCGATGCGTATCCGCAGTTTTGCTGGGAACGATTTGAAAAATTGGCGCCTGTGTTTGGGATTGACCCCAAAAAACGGGTGCGGAAGCTCTCCAAGGGCATGCAGAAGCAGGTGGCGTTTTGGGTCGGCATGTCCGCCCTGCCCGATGTGCTCATTTTGGATGAGCCGGTGGACGGGCTGGACCCTGTCATGCGCAGAATGGTGTGGAGCGTGATCCTGCAGGATGTGGCGGACCGGCAGCTCACCGTGTTGGTGTCCTCCCACAACCTGCGGGAACTGGAGGACGTGTGCGACCACGTGGGCATCCTGCATGCGGGCCAGCTCATGCTGCAAAAGGCGCTGGACGATTTAAAGTCGGATACCCACAAGATCCAGGTTGCGTTTGATGGGCCTTTCCCGGACAAACTGGCTTATGAATTCGATATTTTGGCCAAACAGATGGTCGGGAAGGTGTATACCATCATTGTGCGGTGTGATCGGTCGTCCGTTTTGGAGAAGATCGAGAAATATCACCCCATTCTGCTGGACGTGGTACCGCTGACGTTGGAAGAAGTCTTCATCTACGAGTTGGGAGGGAAGGGATATGATTTCTCGCACATCCTGGGTTGACCGTGGCCTGATGCGCCTCAATTGTAAACGATACTGGTTCGTGGGGGCCATTTGCCTGTTGTTTTTGTTGCTGACGCTGCCGCTGCAGCTGCTCATGCGGGAACCCATCCCGAGAGACTCTGCACAGTATGGCAACCTGTTGCTGCAGTTTGACAGCATCTATGTGTTTTGCGGCATCCTGCCTGTGGTAGCGGCGGTGTGCGTGTTTCGGTATTTGCAAAACGGGCGCAGCGCAGTTTTGATGCATGGCCTGCCTTATAACCGCAAGCAGCTGTTTGTATCCAACTATCTGTCGGGCTTTTTGCCGTATGCGGTACCGCTTATGGTGACGTTTGGTGTCCTGCTGCTGATCAAGCTGACGCCGCACGGCGTGCAGTTTACATACACCGATGCGTGGATGTGGCTGGGTGTTACCTTGCTGGAGGCAACGGTGGTGTATAGCTTTTCGGTGTTTGTGGGCATGTTTACGGGGAGCACTATTGCCCAGATCGCGTTTATCGTGATCCTAAACTTTCTGCCCTATGTATTCCTGTCGCTGGGCGCAGAGCTCCTAGATGGCTGGCTCTATGGCTTCGCGGCGGAGAGCATGCGGCAGGGCCTCCGGGTTGCATGGGGCGTGCTGCCGGTTCGGATGCCGCTGTTTTTGGGCTACTTTGCCGATGACCTGCCCTATGTGCTCCATGCGGTCTATGTCATCGGCTTTACGGGGCTTGCTTTTGTGGCATACCGGAAGCGGCAGGTGGAGACCAGCGGGGACGTGGTCGCGTTTCGGTGGGTGCGGCCCGTGTTTGTGTATGGCGTGGCGCTGTGCGCCGTGCTGGTTGGGACCTGTTATGTGGACGGCGTAACGGGCATGGACCCCAACCTGCTGGTGATGCTTTTGTGGGCGACTGTGGGATTTGTGGCGGCCAAAATGCTGGTGAAAAAGACCTTCCGTATTTGGGGCGCATATAAGGAGTACCTCTGTTTTGCGGGCGTGATCGTGGTGCTGTTCTTGGCCGTTCAATTTGACTGGTTGGGCTTCTCTGCCCGTGTGCCCGACCCGGCAGACGTACAGGGCGTGTATGTAGGGCGGAGCGTCCATGCGGATATGCCCTTTCCGGAGGAGAGCACTACGGACCAAATGGTGACGGTGCTAAATGATCGGTCGGGTGGTTTTTATGTGGCGGAGCCTCAAAACGTCGCACTGGTTACACAGCTTCATCAACGAGTGGTGGATGAGGGAGACCGGCTGGAGTCGGATGGTATCTATTTCCAGTATCAGCTCAAAAATGGGCGCATGCTGGTGCGGCGCCTTCCGCTGGATTCCATTGACCCCACCGCACAATTGGAACCTCTCTATGACAGTGCGGAGTTTAAAAATTACCGATATCCTATCCTGCGGAGTCAGGCTGACCGGATTCTCTCCATGACAGTTGCGTATGAGAGCGGCAAGGTCAGACGGCAGGAGCCGCTGAAAAGCGAGGAGGAGCTCTATCTGCTCACCGGCGCCATGCAGCAGGACATTTCGGAAGCAGGTTATGAGGCGTATGTCACTGGGGTGGATAGCAGCCTGTTTTGGATCAACATTTCTTATTTCTATCAGGTGCGGGATATCGAGGGACACTGGAATACCGAAACGGCAGTCGTTCGGTTTGCGGTTCTGCCCGGTTTCACCTATACTGCACAGTTTCTGGAGAAAGCGGGCTATTATGACCGACTGCAGCTGAGGCCTGAGGAGGTTTCGGAGGTGGTGATGCGGCGACTGGTGCCGTCCAGCTATCCGAAGGCGCATGGGGCGTATATGGAGAGTAACGACGAGGTGACGGTGACAGATGAGGCACAGATTGCGTCTATTCTGGCACGGCAGCTGGAGATGACGCCGTACCTCCAGGCTGATCTGTCATGGGTGGCGCTGGATGTGGTCCTGACGGAAGATGGCGAGCGGTATCCTCTGGGGTATATCGACGGCGGTAAACTGCCAGCCGATGTGGTGGCCCTGCTACCGCCACAATAGATAAAAAAAACGGAGCAATGCTCCGTTTTTTTATGGTTCTGGGGTTTTATGTATTCGGGCCAATACGACATAAGTGAGATGGTTGATACGGGTTGGCAACCGCAGTAAAAGAAGGAACGGCGTTTTTGCATCACTCCTTTTTCATTTTCATAGGAAAGATATCTACCTATGACAGCATGGCCGTTAGCTCTGCAACCGGCATGGGGTGGATGGTACATGTCCCGATGTGAGGGACGATAACGAGGTTTAGCATGCCGCCGTCATTTTTCTTATCCAGCGCGAGCGCGGAGAGCGCATCCCCGCCGAAGGGGATGTCGGTTGGCAGCCCGTATTGGGTCAAAAGGCCGGCGATGGTCTGGGCGAGACCAGCTTCACACAGCCCCTGCCGTTCGGCAAGCCTGGCGACCGCCACCATGCCGGCACCCACCGCCTGCCCATGGGTATAGGTTTCGTAGTGATACTGTTTTTCGATGACATGCCCCAGTGTATGCCCAAAATTGAGGACCATGCGCCCGCCCGTGTCCAGCTCGTCCGCCTCCACGATGCGGCGTTTGATGTCCACGCATGCATAGATGATGTCTTGGATGTCTGCCATAACCCCGGTGCGACCGCCTGCCGCCGCCAGCTTCTCGTACAGCGGCCGGCTCGCGATGAGGCCATATTTGATGACTTCTGCCATACCGTCTGAAAAGGTCTCATCGGGCAGGGTTGCAAGGCAGTCGGGGTCAATTAAAACGCATGCGGGCTGGTGAAACGCGCCCACAAGGTTTTTCCCCTGCGGCACATCCACCGCCACCTTGCCGCCCACACTGGAGTCCACCTGTGCGAGCAGCGTGGTGGGAATCTGGATGTAGGGCACGCCGCGCAGGACGATGTGGGCCGCAAAGCCCGCCGTGTCTCCCACGACGCCGCCGCCCAGCGCGACCACGCGGTCGGCCCGCGTGATGCCGGCGGACAGCATTTCCTCCACCAGGCGCGTGAGCGTGTCCATGGTTTTGCTCTGTTCCCCGTGCGGGAAGGAGAGCAGGTGAGGTACATACCCTGCCGCGGCGAGCGCATCGGTTACGGCAGGAGCATAGAGCCCTGCCACTGTATCGTCCGTGATGACAAACACCCGTCCGCCCGGCCGCAGGCCACACATGTGGCTGCCGATAGAACGGAGCACGCCATGGCCAATGTGGATGTCGTAGCTGCGGGCGCCAAGATTGACAGTCAGTTGTTTCATGCCCATTCCTCCTCCCAGATGCGACGGATATCGCTGGGACGATGCTGCCGCTTGCTTTGTGCCGACTGTGCCAAAATAGCGGACAGTGCCGCCCCGTCACCGGCGGCAACCGTCGCCTTGATTCTGTCCATGCTCTCTTCAAACAATGCAATGGCATGGAGGAGTGCTGCCCGGTTATGCAGAAACAGCGCGGTCCACATGGTTGGGTTGATGTCGCCGACGCGGGTACAGTCCCGCAGGCTGCCCGCGCCGAATGGGGCAAAGGACGCAAACTGCGGGTCGGTGCACAGTGCCGCCGCCACGACGTGCATGAGCTGGCTGGTGAAGGCGGTCATCTCATCGTGCTGCTGGGGGGTTAAAACCGTCACCTGCTGGCATCCGATATATGCCGCCAGCTCCCGCAGAAGCGCGATCGCATGGGGACTGGTGGACGGCGTGGGCGTCAAAAGGTAGGTGGCGCCCAAAAACAGATCGTCCGATGCATTCTGGTACCCGCCGCACTCCTTGCCCGCCATAGGATGCCCCCCGATGAAGTCAATGCCTGAATTGATACGAGACGTGACCGCTTCTTTCACGCCGCACACGTCGGATACCACTGCGCCCGGCTTTAGGGGCATGCTGTTGATGATGGAGACCGTTTGGTCTGGGTAGAGGCACACCAGCACCAGGTCACACAGAGGGGCATGGGTGACGTCGGTATAGCCGCCCGCAATGGCGCCGTCGGACAGTGCCTGTGAGAGCGTCGTCTCGTCGGTGTCCACGCCGTATATTGCGGCATGTTTGAAGCCTGCCAGCGCCTGCGCCAACGACCCGCCGATGAGCCCCAGTCCTACAATCAGAATGGAAAAGTCTGCGTCTTTTGTCATATCTGCCCCTCCTTTCTGCTTGCAGTTACCGCACCACAGCGAGCTTACGACCCGCCACCTGCGCTACTGTGCCGATTTTGTCCATGACATCCTGGAATTCGTCGGGTGTGATGGACTGCGGACCGTCACATTTGGCATTTTTGGGATCGTTGTGTACTTCAATCATGAGGCCGTCCGCTCCCACTGCAACCGCTGCAATGGCCAGCGGCATGACCATCCAGTTGAGCCCTGTCGCATGGGACGGATCCACCACAACGGGCAAGTGACTCAGCTTTTTGATGGCGGGTACGGCGGAGAGATCCAGGGTGTTCCGGGTGTAGGTCTCAAATGTCCGGATGCCGCGCTCACACAGGATGACATTTTCATTGCCGCCCGCCATGATGTATTCGGCGGACATGAGCCATTCCTCAATGGTGGAGGACAGGCCCCGCTTTAGGAGCACGGGGGTCTTGCACCGGCCCAGCTCTTTGAGCAGGTCAAAGTTCTGCATGTTGCGCGCACCCACCTGGATGATGTCCACGCTGTTTTCGAAGATTTCCACATGCTTGGGGGACATAATTTCCGAGATGATGGGAAGCCCAGTCTTGGCGCGCGCCTCATCCAGGAGCGCAAGCCCCTCAAACTCCATGCCCTGGAAGGAGTATGGGGAGGTGCGGGGCTTGAACGCGCCGCCGCGCAGAATGGTCGCGCCCGACTGCTTGACGCGCTCCGCCACCTCGATGATCTGCGCTTCGCTCTCCACTGAACAGGGGCCCGCGATGACGGTGAGATTCTCTCCGCCGATTTCGGTGTTGCCAACGCGGATCACCGTGTTGTTGGGGTGAAATTTCCGGTTGGCCTTTTTGAAAGGCTCAGATACCCGCATCACCTTGTCCACCGAAGGGTGCATCTCCACCTTCGCGGTGTCGATGGAATACACGTCCCCCAAAACACCCAGCACCGTGCACTCGGTGCCGCGGTTTACCTGAATGTCCATGCCCATTTCCTTGAGTTCATCGGTGAGGGCTGCAATTTCACTTTCTTTCGCTGTTGGTTTCATCACTACGATCATGGTTCCTTCCTCCTGTTTTTTGTATGGGATTTTTATTTTTTTCATGAAAAAAAGGAACTCATATACGAATGAGTTCCTTTTGATCTACGCTATTTTGTTCCGCCTTTTATGCGGCGGCAGGCTCAAATCGCATATGCTTATGAAATTGTCTGCAGCAAAAATAACCGAAGGCATAAAAGCTCCGGTAAAAGTAAAAGAAATATGCGGTTGCAGACAGATTCTTCAGCATACCACTTGCTCCTTTTTGGATTCTTGCCATCTATTATACACGCATCTTTCCCCATTTGCAAGACTTTTTTTCATTTTTTTTGAGATTTTTTTTCGGCAAGCACCTTGACAATGGGGCGAAAACCGCCATATAATGCAGACAAACGAAAGGGAGGCGCGTCGGATTGTTGGTGCGGGTGATCTGTGTAGGGAAACTAAAGGAACGGTACTGGAAGGATGCGCTGGCAGAATATGCAAAGCGGCTGGGGCGGTTCTGCCGGTTTGAGGTGGCGGAGATTCCCGACGAGCCGGGCGGGGATGCCATGAGCCCCGCGCAGGTGGCACAGCTTTTGGACAAGGAGGGAGCGCGCATCCTTGCAAAGCTGCCGGCGGGGGCTTATACCGTCGCGCTGTGCGTCGAAGGGGAAAAACTGGATTCGCCGGGTCTTTCCAAGGTGCTCCAAGATGCCGCCATGCGGCAGGGGAGCATTGCGTTTGTGATCGGGGGCTCCTGGGGGCTGTCCGAGGCGGTGAAAGCACAGTGCGCGCTTCGGCTGTCCATGGGGGACATGACCTTTCCCCACCAACTTGCCCGCATCATGTTGGCAGAGCAGTTGTACCGCGGGTTTAAGATCGCTGCCGGGGAACAGTATCATAAATAAGATAAAAGGATGGTCTTTTGTCGTCCTTTTTCGATTGCCCGTGCGGTCAGGCAGGATCTTGGGGCCGTTTGCTCTGTGTATGCGGGAAAAAGCGATGTTTAAGCCGGTTTCAAAAGGTGCGCCATGTGAATGGCGCGTTTGAAGCCCCAACTGCCTGTTGCAGTTGTGATGGGTTTGGCATATATGGTTGGCGCTTGGTCCAAGGACGCACGATGATGGCGATGTGTTTGAATATAGCAGAAAGAAAGGAAATGGGGCATATGGTTTATTTGATGCGATATGAAACGCCTGTTGGGGTTGCGACCGTGTTGGAAGAAAACGGCGCGATCACTGCACTGCACCTGGGGGAGCGCCCGCTGCCGGCCGGTCTGGTGGAAAAGCGGACGCCTCTGCTGCGGGAGGCTTGCAACCAGCTGGCGGCTTACTTTGCGGGACAGCTGCGGGTTTTTGACCTGCCGCTTGCGCCGCGTGGTACAGCGTTTGAACGGACGGTATGGGATGCGCTTTGTACCATCCCATACGGTGAGACCCGGACCTATGGGCAGCTGGCGGCACAGGTGGGATCTCCCAAGGCCTGCCGTGCGGTGGGGCGCGCCAACGGCCGCAACCCCATCTGGATCGTCCAGCCCTGTCATCGCGTCATCGGTGCAGACGGGCGCCTCACGGGGTATGCCGGCGGTTTGGACATCAAGGCGTTTCTGCTTCAGTTGGAGGGCGCACGGTAGCTGCTTTGCTCACTGGGTGGCACAAAATGCATGCGCTGGGGAAAAAATGTAATCGCCCCTTGACTTTGGAGGGCCAAACCGATATAATGGGTAAAGTAAATGAATGAATTTTGCTGGCTACTACGAATAGAAGAACGGAAGGCGGTTGGGGTATGCCGGGTCAAACCGAAGGGCTCAATATTATTTTTTCGTTTATTGTTGCGCTGGTGCTTGCGTTTGCGGCGACGCCGCTGGTCAAGAAACTGGCGTTTAAGATTGGCGCGGTGGATGTTCCGCGGGATAGCCGCCGGATGCATAAAACCCCCAAGGCGCGATTGGGCGGCCTTGCGATTTACTACGGATTTTTGGTGAGCGTGGCATGTTTTGCGGAGTTTCGCCTGGCGACAGGGGAGCTCAACCTGGCCCTGTTTGGCATTCTGGGCGGCAGCGTGATCGTGGTGGTGTTGGGCATGCTGGACGATATGAAGTCTCGGCCCGCGCTGCTGAAGTTTTGTATTCAGATTGTTGCGGCGCTCATCCCGGTGCTGATGGGTGTCCGCGTGTATGCGGTGACCAATCCCTTGAATGGTGCGCTTATCACCTTGCCCGATTGGCTCTCCATTGGGGCGAGTGTGCTGTGGATTGTGGGAGTGACCAACGCGGTCAACCTCATAGACGGGCTGGATGGCCTCGCGGTTGGAACGTCTTCCATTGCCGCCATCTCGCTGCTTTCCATCCTGCTTTTGGAGGGAAATGCGAGCGTGACGCTTCTGGTGCTGACAGCGGCCCTGGCGGGCGCATGCTTTGGGTTTCTGCCCTACAATTTCAATCCCGCAAAGATCTTCATGGGGGACACAGGCTCGACCTTTTTGGGCTTTATCCTTGCCTGTATCTCCATTCAAGGGCCCTTTAAGATGTATGTGGCGTTTGCGGTGCCGCTGCTCATCCTGGGCCTGCCCATCTTTGATACTGCGTTTGCCATCATCCGCCGTCTGGCGAAGGGGCAGTCCCCCATGCAGCCTGACCGCGGGCATCTGCATCATCGGCTCATGGATGCCGGATTTTCTCACCGAACCACCGTTGTTTTGCTATATGGTCTGTCCGCCGTGCTGGCCATCAGCGGCATTGTGCTGCTGTTTTCGGGACTGGCAAAAGCGCTGGTGCTCATCATCGCGGTGGTGGTGTGCCTCATTGTGGGGCTCAATTTCGTGAATAACAAGGGCGATGAGCCCGAAGAGGGCGCGGAGCATGCGCCTGACGCCAATGACGCGGCGCATACGAAGGCGCCCGAAAAAATCGAAAAGAGGTAAAACAAGCAGGGGAATATATTTCGGTATATTGCCCTGCTTTTCATTATCCAATCAATCGGAGGAGACAGAATGGACAAGATCAAGGTATTGTCGGTGTTTGGAACGCGGCCTGAGGCCATTAAGATGGCGCCGCTGGTAAAGGAACTGGAGCGCGCGGAAGACATCTGCTCACTGGTATGCGTGACCGCGCAGCACCGGGAGATGCTGGACCAGGTGTTATCCCGGTTTGATATCACGCCCGATTACGATCTCAATATCATGCAGTCGCGGCAGACGCTGTCGGGTATTACGAGCCGGGCGATGCTGGGGCTGGAGGCGGTGCTGGTGCAGTCGAAGCCCGACCTCGTGCTGGTGCATGGGGATACCACCACCACCTTTGCGGGTGCGCTGGCGGCATTTTATGCGAAAATCAAAGTGGGGCACGTGGAAGCGGGTCTGCGGACGTATGATAAATACTCCCCCTATCCCGAGGAGATGAACCGTAAGCTCACAACGGCGCTGGCAGACCTATATTTTGCGCCCACTGAGCGAAATCGTCAGAACCTGCTGGCCGAAAAGGTGGACGGGGAGAAGATCTTTGTGACGGGCAATACGGTGATTGATGCGCTAAAGACCACGGTGGAGACGGATTATGCCTTTCGTGATCCTGTTTTGCGGGCGCTGGATTTTGCGGGCAAGCGGGTGGTCGTGGTGACGGCGCACCGCCGGGAAAACCTGGGCAGGCCGCTTGAGCAGATCTGTACAGCGCTGCGGGATATCGTGCGGGCCCATGCGGATGTGGAGCTGGTGTATCCGGTGCACCTCAATCCCGCTGTGCGGGAAACGGTGTTTGGCATCCTGGGGAAAGAGCCGCGGGTGCACCTCATTGACCCGCTGGATGTGGAGGAACTGCACAACTTGATGGCGCGGTGTTACCTCGTGATGACCGATTCGGGCGGCCTCCAGGAGGAGGCGCCGTCTTTGGGGAAGCCTGTGCTGGTGCTGCGGTGCGAAACCGAGCGGCCCGAGGCGGTCGCATGTGGGACGGTCAAGATGGCGGGGGTGGAATATGACAACATCCTGCGCCTGGCAAATGAATTGCTGACCGACAAGGCCGCGTATGAGGCCATGTCCCATGCGGTCAATCCCTATGGCGACGGGGAGGCATCCCGGCGTACGGTGGCAGCCATTCGGTATGCTTTTGGAAAAACTGGAAATAAACCCGATGATTTTGGGGTATACTAAACCATAAAAGCAAACGGACAGGAGGCGGTTGGCATGTCCATGGAATTGGTGCAAGCGGTGCGGGAGGCGGAAGCGCAGGCAGAAGACATGGTGCGGGAGGCGACCCAACAGGCGCGGCAGATGTTAAAAGATGCATCTCAGGCGTCCTACCAGGTCAGCGATGCGCAGGAAGAAGCGATGGAGCGAGAGGCAAAGGCGCTGGTGGAACAGGGCGTCGCAAGTGCGGATCAGGAGGTAGAGCGCATCCTCCAGGAGGCAAAGCGCCAGGCCGGCGCGCTGCGGGAGCGCGCGCATGCCGCGCTGCCAAAGGCGGTGAAGCTCATTTGCCTCCGGCTGTCGGAGGAATAGGATAAATGGTGTTGGATTGGGGGTGAGATGCGGTGGCAATTGTGAAGATGGACCGGATCTTTTTGGCCGGTCTGGTGGAAGAGCGAATGCGCATCGTGGAGCGCCTGCTGGATCTGGGTGTGGTGCAGGTGGATGACTTCGCGCCCGAGGAGGTGTCGGGTGAATACCAGGCGCTGGTGGCAAAGGCGCAGCCGGGCGAGGAGCGAGGTGCGCTAGATGCCGAGCTGTATCGAATCAGGCATGCGCTGGACACGCTGGCGGTGTATGACCACGAAAAAAAGCCGCTGTTTGCCAAGCGGCGGCCCATCTCGCGGACAAGGTACCGTGAGATTGCGCAAAGCCGGGCGGACATTTTGGCATTGGCGGATGAAGTGGGTGCTCTTGCAGAAGAGTTGGATGTGATCACAGCGGACAAAAATCACATAGACCGTCAGGCGGAGCAGCTCTCCCATTTTGCTGGCCTGGATATCCCGCTGGAGCTGGAGCGGACGCGGTATCTCCGCGTCACCTATGGCACCATCCCGGCTGAACTGGACATGACGGGCTTTGCGGCCGAGATGGAGCAAGCGGGTGCATATTTTTGGGAAATCGGCGCGGATGAATGGAACCGCTACGTGGGTGCGATGTACCATGTGGATACCCGGCGGGAGGTCGTGGAGCTCCTGGAGGCCAAGGCGTTTTCGGAGGTGCGCTTTCCCGCGCTCACGGGGACGGCGGCGGAAAACCTAATGCGGCTGGAGAAAGAAAAGGCTGCGCTGGATGCGCGGTTTGCCGAGGTGGAGCTGACCATCCAGGGATATCTGAATAAAAGGGAATTTCTGGAAATCTATTTTGACTATTTGAGTGAACAGCGGGACAAAACCGATGCGGTGGCCCGCATGGTGGATACTAGGACGGTTTTTTTGGCCAAAGGCTGGGTGCCCGCGGCGCATGGCGGACATGTGCGGGATGTGCTGGAGGAAGAATTTTCCAGTATCCTCGTGGAGGTCACATCGCCGGCGGCGGATGAGGATACCCCCATTTTGCTGCAAAACAACAAGTTGGTGCAGCCCTTCGAGCTGGTCACGGAGCTCTATAGTCTGCCGCGGGCATGGGAAGCAGACCCCAATCCGGTCATGTCGGTTTTCTATTTCATCTTCTTTGGGCTCATGTTGTCCGATGCAGGCTATGGCATTGTGCTGACGCTGCTGACGGGTTTTGTGGTGTGGCGCTATCAGCCCGAGGGCATCATGGGAAAGCTGATGCGGCTGTTGTGCTTTTGCGGCATCTCCACCACCGTGTGGGGTGTGTTGTTTGGCGGTTGGTTCGGGGATATCACGGGGCTTTCGCCCGTGTGGTTCAATCCGGTGGAGGACCCCATGACGCTTTTGATCTGGTCCTTCGCGTTTGGCGCCCTGCATCTGTTTGCGGGCATGGGGATGCATGCGTATCTGCTCATCCGCAAGGGGAAATGGCTGGATGCGGTGTTTGACATCGGCTTTTGGTATGCGGTGCTCATCGGGATTGTGCTGCTTTTGGTGGATCTTCGGCTGGGGGCCATTGTGGCGGGTGCCGGGGCGGTCGGCCTCATCCTGACACAGGGGCGGCATGAAAAAAATATTTTCAAAAAGCTGTTTTCGGGCGTCGCAAGCCTATATGACATCACGGGGTATCTGTCCGACGTCCTGTCCTATTCTCGGCTTTTGGCGCTGGGACTGGCGACGGGCGTGATCGCAAATGTTATCAACACCATGTGCCGGCTGGGAAGTGGAAATATCTGGGTATTTCCGCTGGTTGCCATTGGGTTTGCGATTGGACATACCTTTAATCTCGCCATCAATACCCTGGGCGCATATGTGCATGCAAGCCGTCTGCAGTATGTGGAATTCTTCGGCAAGTTCTATGAAGGCGGCGGGCAGCCGTTCCGTCCTTTCCGGCGCAAGGCCAAATATGTGGATGTAAAGTAGAGCAGATAGTCATCAAAATAATAGTAGGAGGGTTTACGTATGGAGTGGTATGAATTGTTCTTCAACGGCACGGGGCTGGCGCTTTTGGGTGCGGCGCTGGCGGTCATCATGGGTGGCTGCGGATCGGCACAGGGGGTTCGGATTGCGGGTGAGGCCGCTGCGGGGCTCATCAGTGAAAATCCCGACCGGTTTGGCCAGGCGCTGCTTCTGCAGGCGCTGCCTGGAACACAGGGCATCTATGGGCTGCTGGTTGCATTCCTGATCTTAAACCAAACTGGCATGCTGTCGGGGGCCCCGCAGGATCTGAACACTGCGCAGGGGTTTATGTATCTGTTTGCTGCGCTGCCCGTCGCGTTTGTGGGATACTTTTCCGCAGTGGCACAGGGTCGGGTCTCCGCGGCGGGTATTGGCATCATCGCCAAGAAACCGGGGGAACTGGCAAAGGGCATCACGTTTGCCGCCATGGTGGAAACCTATGCAGTGCTGGCGCTTCTGGCATCCATCCTGATGTTGTTCTTTGGGATCCAGTAAGAGAAACACGGAAGGAGGCGGCCCAATGGCTGGCGTAAAGAGCATTACGGACAGGATTTTGTCCGACGCAAAAGCAAAGTGTGAGGACATCTATAGCCAGGCCGAACGGGAAGCGGATGGCATTCGTGCGGCGGCGGCATCCGATGCGTTCGCCGCGCGGGAGCGCCGTCTTGCCCGTGCGCGGGAGGATGCCGCTCGTGCACGGGAGCGGCGGATCATGGCGGCGCATATGGAAGAAAAGAAGGTGCTGCTGGCCGCCAAACAGGCGCTGCTGGGTGAGGCGTTTGCAGGTGCACGGGAGCACATTCTTGCCCTGCCCGTGTCGGAGTATGAGGAGTTTTTGGTGGGTCTGATTGTGACCTACAGTGAGGACGGGACCGAGGAGGTCCTGCTTTCTGCCAAGGACAAAGCGCGGCTGGACGGCAAGCGGTTTATCAATCGCGCCAACGAAAAGCTCAAGCGAGATGGCCTGGCAAAACCTGCGCTGCAGCTGGCGGAAGAGGATTTGGAGGCCGATGCCGGGTTTGTTCTGCGGCGGGGAGATGTGGAAATCAACTGTACGCTAGATGCCCTGCTCGCGCAGAAACGCGAGGGGTTAGAACAAGAGCTGTCGGTCATCCTGTTTGGAAACGGCTGATGCACGGGGAGGGATGACACATGCGGAGCAAGGACACGGATTATACCTATGCAGTGGCCAAGGTGCGTGCCCGGGAGAATGCGCTCCTAGACCGCGCGCGGCTGCAGCGGCTCGCGGAGGCGTCCTCCTTTGCGGAGTGTTTAAAGCTGCTCCGGGAGGCGGGCTATCCCAGCGCAGAAGCGGGCTATGAGCATATGTTGGCGCAGGAGCAGGCGGCGTTGTATGCCTTTTTGCGGGAGATCTCTCCCGTGCAGGAGACGTTTGACATCTTTCTGGTGCGCAGCGATTACCATAACCTAAAGGTGCTCCTAAAGGCGGAATATCTGGGAGAAAACCACGATGATCTGCTAAAGGACATGGGCCGTTTTCCTCCTGAACGTATGCGGCGCGCGGTGGCGGAGCGGCGCTTTTCGGACATGCCCGCGATTATGGAGGCGGCGGTCCAAGAGGCGGTTGCGGCCTTTGACAAGACGGGGGACCCACAGGCGTCCGATATGGTGCTGGACCGGGCGGCGTTTTCGGAGATGACGGCGCTGGCGGAGCAGAGCGGAAGCCCGTTTGTGCGGGAGCTGATTGCGGTCATGGTGGACCTGGAAAATATCCGTACCTTTGAGCGGGTGCGGCATATGGGAAAGGGATACGATTTTCTGCGCAGAGCGGTGGTGGATGGCGGCACCATCCCGCCCGAAAAGTACCTGGCGGATACCAATGTAGCCTTGTCAGACATCCTGGCGGGGACGGCCTATCAGGACTTTGACAGTACGTCCATTGCGGCGCTCGAGAAGGATGTGGACAATTTTCTCGTCTCTTACATGCGAAAAACGCGGTTTGTGGCATTTGGGATAGAGCCGCTGGTGGCATACCTGCTGGCCAAGGAAAACGAGCTGCGGCAGGTGCGCATCATCCTGACGGGAAAGCGCAACGACATCCCCGCGGACGTGATCAAGGAAAGGCTGCGTGAGGTCTATGTATAAGATAGCGGTTTTGGGAGACAAGGACAGTGTCATGGGGTTTTCGGCGCTGGGCGCGGATGTGGTGTTTCCGGCGGATGCGGAAGGTGCGCGGGCGGCGCTTGGGCGGCTCGCAGCGGAGGAGTATGCCGTCGTGTTCATCACCGAACGCCTGGCGGCGGACATCTCTGACGCCATCGCACAGTATGACGACAGGCTGACGCCGGCCATCATCCCCATCCCCGACAACAGCGGGACGCTGGGGATCGGGATGGCAAACGTGAAAAGCAGAGTGGAGCGGGCCGTTGGGTCGGATATCATATGACGAAACAAATACAGCCAATGAACGGGGTGGTAGTTTGAGTAGCGTGGTAAAGGTTTCGGGGCCGCTGGTCATCGCAGAAGGCATGCGGGACGCGAACATGTGTGACGTGGTGCGCGTTGGGGACGAGCGGCTCATCGGAGAGATCATCGAGATGCATGAAGACCTGGCCTCCATCCAGGTATATGAGGAGACGGCGGGCCTGGGCCCGGGCGCCCCGGTGGTGTCCACGGGTGCGCCGCTGTCGGTGGAGCTGGGGCCGGGCATGATCGAACAGATCTATGACGGCATTCAGCGCCCGCTGGAGAAGATGATGGAACAGACGGGGCCCAACATCAAGCGCGGGACGGATATCCCGGCGCTGGACCGGGAGAAGAAGTGGGACTTTGTGCCGAAAAAATCGGTGGGAGACAGCGTGGCGTCGGGGGATATCCTGGGAACCGTGCAGGAAACTGAGGTGGTGGAACACCGTATCCTGGTGCCCGTCGGCGTGTCGGGGACGGTGGCGTCCATCACGGCGGGCAGCTACACCATCACGGAACCGGTGTGTGTGATCCGGAGCGCGGACGGGACCGAGACGCCCGTGTGCATGCTCAACAAATGGCCTGTGCGGCGCGGGCGGCCTTACAAAGAGAAGCTTCCGCTGAATGAGCCGCTCATCACGGGCCAGCGCACCATCGATGCTATGTTCCCCATCGCGATGGGCGGCGTTGCGGCCATTCCGGGCCCCTTCGGGAGCGGCAAGACCGTCACGCAGCACCAGCTGGCAAAATGGGCATCGGCGGATATCGTGGTGTATATCGGATGCGGGGAACGGGGCAACGAGATGACGGACGTGTTGAACGAATTCCCCGAGATCCGCGACCCCAAGACTGGCAAATCCCTCATGAAGCGCACCGTACTCATCGCCTACACCTCCGACATGCCGGTTGCGGCGCGGGAGGCGTGCATCTACACGGGTATCACCATCGCGGAATACTTCCGGGATATGGGGTACTCGGTGGCGCTCATGGCGGACTCCACGTCCCGGTGGGCGGAGGCGCTCCGGGAGATGTCGGGGCGCCTGGAAGAGATGCCCGGTGAGGAAGGATATCCGGCCTATCTGGGCTCCCGGCTGGCGCAGTTCTACGAGCGCGCTGGGCGGGTGCGCTGTCTGGGGAGCGAGGAGCGCATCGGCGCGGTGTCGGCCATCGGTGCGGTGTCCCCGCCGGGCGGCGACATCTCCGAGCCCGTGTCCCAGGCGACGCTTCGGATTGTCAAGGTGTTCTGGGGGCTGGACTCTGGACTCGCATATCGGCGGCATTTCCCCGCTATCAACTGGCTGAACAGCTACTCCCTCTATGTGGATAAGCTTATGGGCTGGTATGAGGCCAACGTGTCCAGAAACTGGCCCGCGATGCGCGCGGAGTTCATGGCCATTCTGCAGCAGGAGGCCGAGCTGGACGAGATCGTGAAGCTGGTTGGCATTGACGCACTCTCCAAAGAGGACCGTCTCCGCCTGGAGGTGGCGCGGAGCGTCCGGGAGGACTTTTTGCAGCAGGACGCGATGGACGACGTGGACACCTATGCTTCCCACGGCAAGATGCGCCGGATGATGGAATTGATTTTGGCGTATCAAGACAAGGCGGCAGCGGCGCTCGCAAACGGCGCGGACATTGAGGCGGTGATCAGCGTCCCCGTCCGGGAACGTATCGGGCGCGCCAAGTTCGTGCCCGAAGACCAGGTGGAAGAGACCTTTGCGGCGATTCAGCGGGAGATTGCGGAGCAGCTGGATGCGCTGTCCGACAGGGAGGTGATGTAAATGCCCAAGGAGTACCGGACCATCCGGGAGGTCGCGGGCCCGCTGATGATTGTGGATCAGGTAGAAGGCGCGACCTACAATGAGCTGGGAGAAATCGAGCTGGCAAACGGCGAGGTGCGCCGGTGCCGCGTGCTGGAAGTGGAGAACGACAAGGCTGTGGTGCAGCTGTTTGAGAACGCTGCAGGCATCAACCTCGCACAGAGCAAGGTGCGCTTTTTGGGGCATGGGCTGGAGCTGGGCGTCTCGGCCGATATGCTGGGGCGCGTGTTTGACGGCATGGGCAACCCCATTGACGGCGGCCCCGCCATCATCCCCGACGCGCGCATTGACATCAATGGCGAGCCCATGAATCCGGCGGCCCGCAACTATCCATCGGAGTTCATTCAGACAGGCATCTCCGCCATCGACGGCCTCAACACCCTGGTGCGCGGGCAAAAGCTGCCCATCTTTTCGGGCTCGGGCCTGCCCCATGCGAACCTGGCGGCGCAGATTGCGCGGCAGGCCAAGGTGCTGGGGACGGAGGAGGGCTTTGCAGTGGTGTTTGCCGCGTTGGGCATCACCTTCGAGGAAGCGGATTACTTCATCTCCGACTTTCAGAAAACGGGCGCCATTGACCGCGCGGTCATGTTCATGAACCTCGCGAATGACCCCGCCATTGAGCGCATTTCGACGCCGCGCATGGCGCTCACCGCCGCGGAATATCTGGCATTCCATGAGAATATGCACGTGCTTGTCATCATCACGGACATCACAAACTACGCGGAGGCCCTCCGGGAGGTCTCGGCGGCGCGCAAGGAGGTGCCGGGGCGCCGCGGGTATCCGGGGTATCTGTACACCGACCTGGCCTCCATGTACGAGCGTGCGGGCCGCAAGAAGGGGTCATCCGGTTCCATCACCATGATTCCCATCCTGACCATGCCCGAAGATGATAAGACGCACCCAATCCCTGACCTCACGGGGTATATCACCGAGGGGCAGATTATCCTCTCCCGCGAGCTGTACCGCAAGGGCATCGAGCCCCCCATCGACGTGCTGCCCTCTCTGTCCCGCCTGAAGGACAAGGGCATCGGCAAGGGAAAGACCCGAGAGGACCATGCCAACACCATGAATCAGCTCTTTGCTGCGTATGCGCGCGGCAAGGAGGCCAAGGAGCTCATGGTCATCCTGGGCGAATCCGCGCTGTCCGAGGTGGACCGGCTGTATGCGAGGTTCGCGGATGAGTTTGAAAAGGTGTATGTGTCCCAGGGCTATGAGACGGACCGTTCCATCGAGGAGACGCTGTCCATCGGATGGCGGCTGCTATCCATTCTGCCCCGCAGCGAGCTCAAGCGCATCAAAGACGAGTTTATCGATCGGTATATGGACGATGCCGTAGCAAGCGGCAAATAGGGGGAGATGGTATGGCCAGATTGAATGTAAACCCCACCCGCATGGAGCTGACGCGGCTTAAAAAACGGCTGTCCACCGCCCGCCGCGGACACAAGCTCCTAAAGGACAAGCGGGATGAGCTCATGAAGCAATTTTTGGACATGGTGCGGCAGAACAAGACCCTGCGCCGGGAGGTGGAGGAGACCCTCATGGGTGCCTATCAGCGCTTTATCCTGGCGCGCGCCGTCATGTCGGGGGAGAGCATGGAGCAGGCGCTCATGTATCCAACCCAGAAACTGGAAGTCGGGATGGAGGTCAAAAACATCATGAGTGTGCCCGTGCCGCGGTTTGACTTCCGGCAGACGGGAAACGGCAACCTGTATTCCTATGGCCTTGCGGATACCTCGGGGGAACTGGATGGCGCAATTTTGGGGCTGTCTGAAGCTTTCCCCAAGATGCTGGAGCTGGCGCAGATGGAGAAGGCATCCCAACTGTTGTCCCGAGAGATTGAGCGCACCCGGCGGCGGGTCAATGCGCTGGAATACATCATGATTCCGCAGCTGGAGGAGACCATCCGCTTCATCACCATGAAGCTGGATGAAAATGAGCGCGGCAATATCACGCGGCTCATGAAGGTGAAGGACATGATGGTGGAGGAACAGATTCGCGCAAAACATGCGAAATAAAAAAAACAACCCACATTCCAAAAATGTGGGTTGTTTTTTGATGTTTGAGGGGCGTTTACGTCTGCTCTTTTTGCTTTTTGTTTTCTGCGATGCGCCCATACAAATAGGCGAGCGCTTGGGAAATGCCGCCGACTTCGTCAATGAGCCCCCACCGGACGGCATCTTCCCCCAGCACAATGCTGCCCACGTCGTTGGCCATCTCCCCCGTTTTCATCATGAGTTCGGTGAACTTTTCACGGGAGATGTTGGAGTTACTCGTGACAAAATTGACCACCCGGTCCTGCATTTTGGAAAAATATTCAAACGTCTGAGGGACGCCGATGACCAGGCCGTTTAAGCGGATGGGGTGCACCGTCATGGTGGCGGACGGGGCGATAAAGGAGCGGTCCGCGGATACGGCCAGCGGAACGCCGATGCTGTGGCCTCCGCCCAGCACCAGTGATACCGTGGGCTTGGTCATGCTGGCGATCATCTCGGAGATGGCCAGCCCCGCTTCCACGTCGCCACCGACGGTATTTAGGATGACGATGAGCCCGTCCACCTTTTCGTCCTCCTCGATGGTCACCAGCTGGGGGATGACGTGTTCGTATTTGGTCGTCTTATTTTGGGAGGGCAGCAGCATATGTCCCTCAATCTGCCCCACAATGGTGAGACAATGGATGTTTCCCTTGGAGTTTTTGATGTCTGCGCTGCCCATTTCTTTGGTTTGTTCCAAGTTTTCTGGTTTTTCGGTCTGCGCGGTTGTTTCGGGCGTCGATAACGTATCTTCGCGTTCCATGCTGTCCCTCCTGTATGCGATTTGGTGTTAGTATGCGCCATGCGGCGGCATCCTATGCGCAAAGAGCGAAAAGCAGACATTCTTTCGGATTCGTGTTGACAAACATGGCGGCATCTTATACAATGGTACCAGATTATGCATCATGTTTTAAGGAGGGGGTTGTATGTACTGTCCAAAATGCGGGTCGCCATTGGGAGCGGGCGGCGTATGTTCGGTGTGCGGTCATGGAAAAAGCCCCGCAGCAACGGCTGCATTAGCGGTTGGGGTGCCGGCTGTTTTGTTGCTGGTCATTTTTTTGGGGCTGCCTTTTTGTTCGACGTTGCTCCTAGCGGTACAGGATTACAGCGTTGCCCGCGGCATGCTTGGGAGCCCATTTGTGGGCTTTCGCAACTTTCAAATGCTGTTTTCCAGTGCACAGTTTTGGAATATTTTGGGCAATTCTTTTGTCCAAGGCCTCTTGTCCCTGGTCTTGGGCGGCGGGTATGTCTTTGCCGCGAGCTACGGGGTCGCGTGTGTCCGTAACCGCTGGCTTCGGTGTGGCATTGTGAGTGCGCTTTTGCTGCCCGCGCTGCTGCCCGCAATCAGTGTTGCGCTGCGGCTGTCCCCGCAGGCATTTTTGCAGAACCCGACGTTATACCCCATTCTGCCCATTCTCCATGAGGTGTTTTGCATTGCACCTGTTGTGGTAGCTGCGGGCATGTTTGTGCGCGGACGGGGGACGCCGTCACGCACGGCGCTGTTTGTGGCGGGGTGCTATGTGTGTGTCCGCCTGGCGCTGCTGCTTTCGGGGGATGCGCAGTTTCGGATGCTGACCTACAACCCCTTGGTCTATGAAACCGCCGATACGTTTTCGACATATCAATATCGAACGGGCTTCCAACAGGGGGGCTATTCTGTCAGTGCAGCGCTCTTTGTCATCCGATGGGTGTTCCAGCTCCTGCCTGCAGCGGCGGGGGCGTTCGGGCTGATTTGGCTGTCCCGCCGGCCTGCGCGGTATTTGCTGGCTGTGAAGGGAAAATCGGCGGGGATCCTGGCCGCGCTGCCCTTTGCACTCATTGGCATGATCATATGTGTCCTTGTGCTGGTGCGCGGCGCGGGCGGAGTGAATGTGTTAGGCGTCCAACAGACCGGTTTGTCGCTGTTTTGGACCTTTGTCTATGCCATGGTTGGCTGTATGCTGGCGGGCTTGGTTGCGCTGAGCCTGTCTTGTGCGATGAGTGCGGGCGGGCGCATTGGTGCAGGGGTCGCCATCTGCGTTGGCGTTGCGTTTTTGCTGTGCACTGGCAACATGACGGGGCAGTACTTACAGATGCGCCAAATGCAGCTGCTGAACAACGCCTTTGCAGTCGTCCTGCAATACATGTTGTATGGGGTGTTTGGCGCGTTTTTGCTGTTTACCGCGTTGGGCGGGCAGACGGAGGACGGATTGCTGGGATTTCTGCGGCGCATTGTGGGGCCGGGCATTGCCTTGTTTGGCATCGCGTTCGCGGTGTTTTATGGCAATACAATGGTCTCCATGCAGTATTTACGTGATCCTGTCATGTACCCCATCGGCATGCTGCTGCGGCAGATTCTGGTGTCGTCGGCAAACGAAGATGTGGCCGTTTCTACGTTGGTTGTGGATTTGGTCCCCGTGCTCATTGGCGTTGGTGCGGTGTGGCTGGGCGGCCTGGTTGACCGTTTGCTGCACCGGGAGGCGTAATGGGAGGGCGGCGCTTGCAGAATGGCTGTTTGGAAGGGGAACGAGGCTGGAGCCATGCGTTCGCTCCGCTCACAAGTGCAGCTGTCTGCAAAATGCGCATTTCAACGATTGTATCCCATGAAAAAAATAACCAAAAGCGTCTGCGCGCGGCAGGCGCTTTTTTGTGCCGTTTTGCCCCTGAATTTGACATTGACGTATGTTGGAATTTGTGATAAGATAGTGCATCATAAGGTATTACCATACAATTAGTAGTATTGTATGCCCTGGCATGGGTGCATACGGAGGACAACTTGGGCATATGGATGAACAAACGTGTTTTCTGATTCAGTTGGGGTGATTGATTGTTTTATAAACTAGGAATGGACATTGGTTCCACGACGCTCAAAGCCGTGGTACTAAATGAATCGGGTGAAATTGTCTATAAAAGTTATGAACGGCACATGTCCCGTGTGATGGAACTGGCGCAGGCAAAGATGCGGGAGCTTTCCGATTTGCTGGCTGGGAAAGAGATCAAGATCGCCATAACGGGTTCTGCCGGCCTGGGGGTAGCGAACAGCACGGGGCTGGACTTTGTGCAAGAGGTGTTTGCGACAGCGGGCGGCGTTAGCCGTCTGTATCCCGACACCGACGTTGTGATTGAGCTGGGCGGGGAGGATGCCAAGATCATCTTCCTGCAGGGTGCGCTGGAAGAGCGCATGAACAGTACCTGTGCGGGCGGCACGGGGGCGTTTATTGACCAGATGGCAGCGCTGCTCGGCGTATCGCTTGCAGAGCTCGACGAGCTGAGCCTGCAGGCGACGGATTTGTATGCCATCGCATCGCGGTGCGGTGTGTTTGCGAAAACGGACATCCAGCCGCTTATCAATCAGGGCGCGAAAAAAGAGAACATTGCGGCGAGCATCTTTCAAGCCGTTGTGGACCAGACCATTGGCGGGCTGGCGCAGGGCCGGCCCATTGAAGGAAACGTTTTGTTTCTGGGCGGGCCGTTGGCATTTTTAAAGGGGCTGCAAAAGCGGTTTTTAAAGACGCTGTGTGTGGAAAAGGCGGTGTTTCCGGAGCTGTCCCAATACTTCGTTGCGCTGGGCAGCGCGTACTACGCCGAAGGTTTGGACACCAGCTATTCCTACGAAGAGCTGCTGTCTATTTTTGAAAACATGGCCCCAGCAGCCGATGCGGTGGAGGGGCTTCCGCCGCTGTTTGCATCCCAGGCGGAGTACGACGCATTTGCGGCGCGGCATGCGCGGACCGAGGTGCCGCGGGTGCCGCTGGAGGACTATGTGGGGGAAGCGTACCTGGGCGTGGATGCGGGCAGCACCACCACCAAGCTGGTGCTCTTGGATGAGGAGGACCGCATCCTCTATTCCCATTACTGTCAGAACCTCGGCAGCCCACTGGACGTGGTGTCCGAGCAGCTGGGGCGCATCTATGCGGCCTGCGGCGACCGGGTGCATATTGCATCCTCCGCCGTGACGGGATACGGGGAAGAGCTCATCAAAAACGCCTTTGGGGTGGACATCGGGCTGGTGGAAACCATGGCGCACTATGCCGCCGCCCGCCACTTCAATCCCGATGTGGATTTTATCATGGACATCGGCGGGCAGGACATCAAGTGTTTTGAGATCAAAGACGGCGCTGTGGCAAGCGTCATGCTGAACGAAGCCTGTTCTTCGGGGTGCGGGTCGTTTATTGAGACCTTTGCGCAGTCGCTTGGATACCCAATCGAGGAGTTTGCGAGGCTCGCGCGGTTTGCAAAGCGCCCCGTGGACCTGGGAACGCGGTGTACCGTGTTTATGAATTCCTCGGTCAAGCAGGCACAGAAAAACGGCGCAACGGTGGAGGACATCTCGGCGGGGCTTGCCATGAGTGTGGTAAAAAATGCCATTTACAAGGTCATCCGCGCCAAGGATGCGGACGCGCTGGGGCAGCACATCGTGGTGCAGGGTGGGACGTTTTACAACGATGCGGTGCTGCGGTGCTTTGAGCTTTTGATTGGCAAGGAGGTCATCCGGCCTCAGATCGCGGGCCTCATGGGCGCATATGGTGCGGCGCTGCATGCCAAGGCGCATCGGCCCGCAGAGAGCACGCTCATTTCTCCCGAGGCGCTCGCGGCGTTTACCCATACCTCCACCCTGGTCAACTGCGGCCTGTGTACCAATAAGTGTGCGCTGACCGTCAACACCTTTTCGGGCGGGAAGAAATATATCTCGGGCAACCGCTGTGAGCGGCCCATCAAGGGAAGCGGGAGCCAGGAACTGCCCAATCTGTATCAATGGAAGCAGCAGCGGCTGGCGGGGCTTACGTCCCGGCCCGGGACGCGCGGCAAAATCGGCATCCCGCTGGTGCTCAATCTGTATGAAACCATCTATTTCTGGCATCCGTTTTTTACCGAGCTGGGCTTTGAGGTGGTGCTTTCGGACATGTCCACCCGGAAGCTCTATGCGCGGGGACAGCACACCATCCCGTCCGACACGGTGTGTTATCCGGCGAAGTTGGTACACGGGCATGTTTTAAACCTGACGGATAAAGGGGTTTCTACCATCTTTTATCCCTGCATGTCCTACAATGTGGACGAGGGCATGAGCGACAACTGTTTCAACTGTCCGGTGGTGGCCTATTATCCCGAACTCATTCACGCCAATGTGCCGCTGGATGCGGATCTGATCTATCCCTATATTTCGCTCAATGACAAAAAGCTGTTTGTGAAGAAAATGACGGAGTATTTGCGCGACATTGCGCGGGACATTACCAAAAAAGAGGTTGCGCATGCTGCCGACTGTGCCTATGCCGGATTGACGCAGTACCGTGCGGACTTGGCGGCCGAGGGGCAGCGTGCCATTGCCTATGCAAAAGAACATGGCGCGCGCACCATTGTGCTGGCGGGCCGGCCATATCATGCCGACCCCGAGATCAACCACGGCATTGACAAGTTGATTACTACGCTGGGGTTTGTGATTCTGTCGGAGGACGACATCCCCGATCAGCACCGGTCGGGAGAGCAGCGGGTCTTAAACCAGTGGACCTACCATGCACGCATGTACAATGCGGCATGGTTTGTGGGGACGCAGCCGCGGACCGAGCTGGTGCAGCTGGTGTCCTTCGGGTGCGGCATCGACGCGGTCACCACCGATGAAGTGCGGGAGGTGTGCCGGTCGCAGGGCAAGCTGTATACCCAGATCAAGATTGATGAGATCAATAATCTGGGTGCTGTGAAGATTCGGCTGCGGTCGCTCTTGGCCGCCATGGAGGAACGGGAAAAGGCGGCGAAATGAACGTGTGCTTTGCTGCCGGAAAGGAACGAGATGTACGATGAATACCGAAAATGTGGCGATTTTTACGCCTGAAATGAAAAAAACACACACCATCCTGATGCCCATGATGCTGCCCATCCACTTTGGCATCATGAAATATCTGCTTGCGGATTATGGGTATCATGTGGAGTTTTTAAACACCCGTCACCAGGGCATCATAGATGAAGGCTTAAGAAACGTCCACAACGACACGTGTTACCCCGCACTGTTGGTCATTGGGCAGATGATTGATGCGCTCAAGAGCGGCAAGTATGACCTGGACCGGACGGCGCTCATGATCACCCAGACGGGCGGCGGATGCCGTGCGTCCAACTATATCCATCTGCTCCGCAAGGCGCTGGCAACCTGTGGGTTTTCGCAGGTGCCCGTGGTCTCCTTAAACCTTTCGGGGCTGCCCGGGGTCAACACCTTTCATTATACCCTGCCCATGCTCCTAAAAGCGGGGTATGCCGTGCTGTACGGCGACCTCATGATGTGCGTGGCAAACCAATGCCGCCCGTATGAGGTCCGAAAAGGGGATACACAGAAGGTTCTGGACAAATGGATTGAGAAGATTGGAAAGCAGTTTCGCGGCAAGGGCTTTTTGGCCTTGCAGAAGAACTACCGTGCAATTTTGGCAGATTTTGCGCAGATTCCCCGCAAACAGACCGCCCGCATCAAGGTGGGCATTGTGGGGGAGATCTATATGAAATACTCCCCGCTGGGCAACAGCGCGCTGGAGGAATTTTTGGTGGGGGAAGGTGCGGAGCCTGTCGTTTCGGGCCTTTTGGACTTTTTGCTGTACTGCTTTACCAACAATGAGGTGGATTACAAGTTGTATGGGATGAAAAAGTGGAGCTGGCGGCCTGCCATGTGGCTGTCCCGTTTTCTGATGCATGAGCAGCAGAAGATCATCCGCGTGATTGAGCAGCAGGGGGTCTTCACGCCGCCGACCAGCTTCCAGTCTCTGCTTGAGCTGGTGGATGGGACCATCAGCCGCGGCGCTAAAATGGGGGAAGGCTGGCTGCTTACTGCGGAGATGTTGGAGCACATCCACTCGGGCGTGAACAATATCGTGTGCGCCCAGCCGTTTGGATGCCTGCCCAACCACATTGTGGCAAAAGGCATGATTCGCAAGATCAAGGATACGTATCCGAAGGCGAATATCGTTGCGATTGACTACGACCCCAGTGCAACGCGTATCAACCAGGAGAACCGCTTGAAGCTCATGCTGGCCAACGCACGCATGGCGGAAGACGGCGGCGATGCGGTAGGCCAGGATGCGGCATATCAGCCGCATGTCACGTCGGGTGTGGCTGCAACTGCGGATGCATAGCGATTTGGGTGGAAGAAGGACGGTGTGTAAAAATAGCCGTCTTTTTTCTTGCAGCTTTCATCGGGCCATCATACAATGATCACAAAAGGATGGTATGCTTATCTCATCAGTGAAGCACACCTCACTGAAATGCTACATCCCTTACTCTCCTTTATTTTAGAAGCAGGACGTTCACGCCAGGACGTCCTGCTTTTTTTGTAATACGAAAACCACGCGATAGTCGCGTGGTTCGGTATAGGTTAACCGATAAGCAAAATCCTCCTCATGTGTTAAGATAAAAGTGACCTGCCAGTCAAAATTAAAACACATGAGGAGGATTTATCTATGAAAAAAGCGAACATAGACGTAAATAGTTTAGCACATATGAAATGGAATTGCAAATATCATATAGTGTTTGCGCCGAAATATAGAAGGAAGGTGTTTTTCGAAGAAAAACGCCTTGAGATAAGGGAAATATTAAGGCAGCTATGTCAATGGAAAGGTGTTGAAATA
>CALYAO010000080.1 GCA_944393605.1 uncultured Clostridia bacterium | reverse complement strand
CAAGAGATTCCCAAAGCTATTGTACATGGATGTTCCCTCCCAGCATGGCAAAATCTGCCCAGAAATTGGCGTACGACTTGCGGACGCATGCGCTCCCCGTGACCGTCACGGGGCCGTCCGCGATGGTGGACGCGACCGCCAGCGCCATCGCGATGCGGTGGTCGTTGTGCGCATCGCAAACGCCCCCCGAAAGCCGCCCGGTGCCATGGATTATGAGGCTGTCGTGCCCCTCCGTGATGTCCGCACCCAGCTTGCCCAGCTCCAGCGCGGTGGTTTGCAGCCGGTCGCTCTCCTTGATGCGCAGCCGTGCGGCATTATAAAGCTCCGTGGTCCCTGCCGCGCCCGCCGCCAAGACCGCCAGCACGGGCACCAGGTCGGGAATCTGGCAGACATCGATGCGCCGCCCCGCGAGCGGCCGGGCATGTGCCGCAAAGGCGCCGTCCGCAGCCGCAATCTCCGCCCCCATGACGCGGAGGATATCCGTAATGGCGCGGTCCCCCTGTGCGGACTGGGGGGACAGCCCCGTGACCGTCACGTCGCTCCCCAGCGCGCCCGCCACCAGGAAAAACGCCGCCTGAGAAAAATCCCCCTCCACGCGGGCATCCCTCGGGATATACGTCTGTCCGCCCTTGATATGAAAGGTCTGATACGCCTGATTTTCCACGCCCACGCCGAACGCCGCCATGGCCTCCAGCGTGAGATCCACATACCCGCGGGACTCCAGCGGCCCCGCGATGTGAATGGTGCTGTCAGCAGAAAGCAGCGGCAGCGCCAGCAGCAGCCCCGTCACATACTGGGAGCTGACATTGCCGGGCAGGGTGTAATCCCCGCCGCGGAGCCGGCCCGAAAACGTGATGCCGTCTGGGGTGCGCGCATAGGCAATGCCATCCTGGTCGCAGATGGCAAAATAGGCATCCAGCGGCCGCTCCAGCAGGCGGGGCTTCCCCGTCACGGTAAACCGGCCGCCCAATGCGAGCGCGATGGGGATCAAAAACCGCAGCGTGGAGCCCGACTCGTTGCAGTCTATGACCGCATCGGACAGCGCACCCGCGCCCCCCATGCCCGTGACGGCATGCCCGTCCGCACAGGGCTCCGCCGCGGCCCCCAGCGCCCGCACGGCACGCAGGGTGGCCGCGATGTCCTCGGACAGCGCGACGTTTGTGATGCGGCTGGTGCCTTGTGACAATGCGGCACATAGGAGCAGCCGGTGTGCCACGCTCTTGGAGGGCGGCACCGTGACCCGGCCCGCAAGCTTTCCGGGTTGTATGACAACTGTATCCATGGACGATCCCCTTTACAAACAACCAATTTGGTATCAGTATAACACAAAAAAGAAGGGGGACACAAGAGGGCGGCTTGCTTTTTTGGGAAAAATGCGATACAATGGAGAAAAAAGAGGATCCCACCCTGTTGCGTGATCAAAAAAAGGAGTCAGCCATGCGCGAAAATCACACCGAAAATCACACCATTGAAGGGCGCAACCCGGTCTACGAGGCACTGCAGGCCGATCTGCCCATCGACAAGATATTTTTGAGTGAAACGGTCAAGAAGGAGCCGCTGGGCAAGCTCCTGCGGCTGGCAAAGGAGAAGGGCGTCGTGGTGCAGACGGTGGGGCAGACCAAGCTCGCCGCCCTCACCCAGACAGACGGTGCACACCAGGGCATCGTCGCGGTGTGTACCGCGGTGCCTTATGTGGGGGTAGCGGACATCTTGCGCCGGGCGGAAGAGCGGGGAGAGCCCCCCTTTGTGGTCATCGCGGATGAGATTGCCGACCCGCATAACCTGGGCGCCATCATCCGGACGGCCAACGCCTGCGGCGCGCATGGCGTCATCATCCCCAAGCACCGCAGCGTCGGGCTGACGGCGGTGGTCGCGAAGGCCTCCGCGGGCGCGCTCGCACACACCCCCGTGGCCAAGGTGACCAACCTGCCCGCGTGCATGGATGAACTGAAGGAGCGGGGCCTCTGGATCACAGGCGCGGACATGGCGGGGGAGAAGACCCTATGGGAGTCCGATCTTACAGGCGCAGTCGGCCTGGTGGTCGGCTCGGAGGGCAAGGGCATGAGCCGGCTGGTGCGGGAAAAATGCGACTTTTTGGTGCGCATCCCCATGGCGGGGCAGATCAACTCGCTGAACGCCTCGGTGGCAGCGTCTCTCCTGCTATATGAGGTGCTGCGCAGGCGTATGATAGGATGAGGCGGTATTGGCATGAAAAAGGTAAAAATCACGGTACTCAAAACCACGTTGGACCAGGAGCTTGCGGCGGAATACGGCGTCCCCGGCCTTTCGGCATGTCCCACCCACAAGCCGGGGCAGGTGTTCTATGCGGACTGGGCCAAGCCCGAGGGGCTGTGCGACGAGGCATGGAAGGCCATCTACCAGTATGTATTTGCGCTGGCGCATGGTGCGGCCCGAGACGTCTTTTACTACGGCGACTGGATCAAAACGCCGGGCGTCGCCATCTGCAGCTGCAACGACGGGCTGCGGCCCGTGATCTTCAAGCTGGAAGCGACGGATGAGGAATCCAAGATAGCGGAATAACACGGGAGGCCAAGCATGAAAAAATGGTATGCCGAAGAGTATGAATGGCACATTGAGGTGGTGGGCTTTTTGCGCGGGGACAGAACCGAGCGGTATTGCAGAAACGGCGAGGAGATCGGCGACACCTATACCTGCACCTATGGCTGCCCCGTCAACGCGGATGGGCAGGGGATCTGCTCCAAGGTCATGACCGTGCTGTTCCCCATCATGGAGGCGGTCCGAAGCGGCGGCGACCTCACCAACGTCGGCGGCAGCAGCAAATATTGCAAGGAGGTCGTTTGCCCCGATGGCAATGTCATTTTTCGGGTGACTGCCAAGAAGCTGGGAAATGAGAACTTCTATAAAGGAAAATTTTACCAACCATGACGCATGCGTGTGTTGAAACGACCGCATCCCCATGGGGCCCTGTGCGCGGCGGGATGCGGCCTTCTTTTTATCCCCCTCATGCAACGGAGCGGTCTTTTTGCGGGGCCTGTGTTGTATCCTAATTATGCAATGCATCGTATGGCATATCGCATGCATTTGCGCCCGAAATCATTTGCATTGCGCCCGCAGATATGATATAATGCATATGGTGTATTGCGATGCCGTTTGGGCATATTTTTTTGCAAGCAACCCAGTGAGGGAGGTTCCTATGTTTGACAAACTTTCGTTTATCGAGGAGCGGTATGAGGAGCTGAGCGCCAAGATCAGCGACCCCGCCGTCATCGCAGACCAGAAGCTCTGGCAGAAGCTGTGTAAAGAAAACGCGGATATCACCCCCATCGTGGAGGCATACCGGGAATATAAAAAGACCAAGGCCGACATGGACGAGGCAACCGAAATGCTGTCCGAGACCTCGGATAAAGACATGCGGGACATGATTGAAGAGGAGCTCGCGGCCGACCGGCAGAAGGTCACGGAGCTGGAGGAGCGCCTCAAGGTTCTGCTGCTCCCCAAGGACCCCAACGACGACAAGAACGTCATCGTCGAGATCCGCGGCGGCGCGGGTGGAGACGAGGCGGCCCTGTTTGCGGGGGATCTGTTCCGCATGTACTCCATGTATGCCGAGCTGCACCGGTGGAAGGTGGAAGTGTTAAACTCCAACATGACGGACATTGGCGGATACAAGGAGATCTCCTTTTCCATCGAGGGCCAGGGCGCATACAGCCGGCTCAAATTTGAAAGCGGGGTGCACCGGGTCCAGCGCATCCCTTCCACCGAGTCGGGCGGCCGCATCCATACCTCCACCGTGACGGTCGCAGTGCTGCCTGAGGTGGAGGAGGTGGAGGTGGAAATCAACCCCAACGACCTGCGCATCGACGTGTTCCGTGCGGGCGGCCCGGGCGGCCAGTGCGTCAACACCACCGATTCGGCCGTGCGCATCACGCACCTGCCGACGGGGCTGGTGGTGTCCTGCCAGGATGAGAAATCCCAGCACAAGAACAAGGATAAGGCCATGAAAATCCTGCGGTCTCGCCTGTATGAGCTCCTCGAGAGCCAGCAGCATGCGGAGATTGCGCAGGAGCGCAAAAGCCAGGTGGGGACGGGGGACCGCAGTGAGCGCATCCGGACCTACAACTATCCGCAGAGCCGTGTCACCGACCACCGGATCGGGCTGACCATCCAGCGGCTGGATGCGGTGTTAAACGGCGATCTCGACGAGATCATCGATGCGCTCATCACCTCCCACCAGAGCGAACTGCTCAAAGCGGAGGCGGGCATGGCATAACGAAAAGCGAAACCACAAAGAGCGGCAGTCCCTATCGGGGATTGCCGCTCTTTTTTCACCCTCACGGTGTCCGTTTTTTATGGTATGCGCCGGGCCGGCATGCTTCGGATGGTTTCCAATATTTTCCTGCACATGCGCAGGGCACAAATGCCGCATGCAACTGGCCTAATCCCTTATGGACAAAAAAACGGGCAGGATCCTGCCCGTTTTTTTGTGGTATACCGAACGATACCAAACATGTCACTGCTCGGTGCGCTCGCCCCACCGTCCGCTGCGGTTCATGGCGCTGATGACCGCACGCAGCGCCGACTTGGACACGTTGGCCGAGATGCCCGCGCCCGTCACCAGCACATCCCCCACCAGCACCTGCACATAGGACACGGCCAGCGCCTCTGTGCCCGCGGTCATGGCGTGCTGGCTGTAGAGCTGGATCTCCGCCTCCCGGCCAAACGTCGCCTGCATGCCGTTTACAAAGCCATCCAAGAGGCCGTTGCCCCGGCCTGTGATGGTGTGTTCCTTGCCGCTTACCAGAATGCGCACCTTGACATCCACCGTCTTGTCGTCCACCAGCTGTTCCGCATGGGACAGGAGGCGGATGGGCTCTGTGACGTTGATGTATTCCTTGTCAAACAGGTCAAAGATCTCCTGGGGCCGGAGCTCCCGGTGCCCCTCATCCGACACCCGCTTGCACAGCTGACCGAATTCTTCCGAAATGGGCCGCGGCAGCACCATCCCGAAGTTTTGCTCCAGAATGAACGCGACGCCGCCCTTGCCCGACTGGCTGTTGATGCGGATCACCGGCTCATAGCTGCGGCCAACGTCCTGCGGGTCGATGGGGAGATAAGGCACCTCCCACCGGTCGGGATGGGTCTTCTGCCGCTTCATGCCCTTTTTGATGGCATCCTGATGGGAGCCCGAGAAGGAGGTATACACCAGCTTGCCCGCATAGGGATGACGCGGGGAGACCGTCATGCCCGTGAGCTCCTCATAGACGCGCACCATCTCGTCAATGTGCGTGAAATCCAGATGGGGGTCAATCCCCTGGGAATACATGTTCATCGCGATGTTTAGGATGTCCGCGTTGCCCGTCCGCTCCCCGTTGCCGAACAGGCACCCCTCCACCCGGCTGCCGCCCGCCAAAAGGCCCAGCTCGGTCGCCGCCGTCGCTGTCCCGCGGTCGTTGTGCGCGTGCAGGCTGACGGTGATTTGGTCCCGCCAGCGGGTGTGGGTGCAAAAATACTCCACCTGGTCGGCATAGGAATTGGCCGTGGACATCTCCACGGTGTTGGGCAGGTTGATGATGCACTTGTGTGCCGCCGTGGGCTGCCAAACATCCAGCACCGCGTCGCAGATCTCCACCGCAAAGTCCATCTCGGTGCCCGAAAAGCTCTCGGGGGAGTATTCCAAAATCCATTTCGTGCCGCTCGTGTCCGCATCCACATATTCCTTGATCTGTTTGGCCCCATACACCGCCAGGTCGATGCATGCCTTGCGGTCAAAGCCGAACACCACATCCCGCTGCAGCGTGGAGGTGGAGTTATACAGATGCACGACGGCCTCCTTTGCGCCCCGGAGCGCCTCAAAGGTGCGCGCGATGATGTGATCGCGGGACTGGGTGAGCACCTGGATGGCCACGCCGTCTGGGATGCGGTCCTGCTCGATGAGCGCCCGCGTCAGGGCAAAATCGGTGTCCGAAGATGCGGGAAAGCTGATCTCAATGGTGCGAAATCCCACTTTTACCAAATAATCGAAAAATTGGAGCTTCTGTGCCAGGCTCATGGGCACTTCCAGGGACTGATTGCCGTCCCGCAGGTCCACCGAGACCCATTCGGGTGCCTCGGTGATGGTTCGGTTGGGCCACTGCCGGTTCTCCAGCGGAACGGGCGGAAAGGGGCGGTATTTGGTGTGGTTTTTCATGCTGACTGGCTGCATGACGATCCCTCCTACAAAAAAATGGAACAAAAAAATGACCTCCATCTCCCAAAACTGGAGACGAAAGTCACAAGCTCCCGCGGTACCACTCCATTTCCCGCCCAAATGCGGCGGGCACTCATCGGATACTTGCGCATTTGCGCGCATATCCTAGCTTCTATGTCGGGAAGCACCCGTCCTGTTCTACTTGGGGGATTCCCCGTTCGGCAGGCTACTCCGAGGCCAGTTCACTGCCCCTCCGGTTCCGGCTCGCACCAACCGCCGGCTCTCTTTGACCTTCCAGACAGCTACTATTCCTCATCACAGTATTGGTCGACAGCGTCATTTGATTGTGCTATTTAGTATAGCATAGTTTGGACGTGCTGTCAAGCATTTTCTACAAAAGCCGCTTGCGGGTTGCGGCGGGCGGGTGCTTACCTGTGCGGCTGCCGTCGCGAAAGGACGTCTGGTTGGGCTGCAGGGCACGGCTCTCTTCATCCGCATGCGCAAACGGGGCGCCTCCCAGCAGAGATGCCCCGTCTTTCCTTGCGCGTGCAGCAGATTGGGCCGCGCCGGCCCCCTATTGGAACCGTGTACAGATGCGCCCGCAGGGCCGCACATCACAGGCCCGACAAAAACAGGTATCCGATGATGAGTGTCAAAAAATCATCATCGCTGTCGCCGATCAGGATGAGCAGCAGCCCCAGCAGGATGAGATCATCCGACTCCAGACCATCCAAGAAGCCCAGGATGCCCCCTTCTTTTTTGCCGCCTCGGCCGCCCAACAGGCCGCCCAGCAGACCCCCGTGCCGCTTGGGAGCGGGGGCATCCTCCCGCTCAGGCTGTGCGCCGCTTGGCGCATGCGCCGCCCCGTGTGCCAGGCGGGTCTCCTGTTCCGCCTCCTGTTCGGATGGGCGCTGCGGCTGAATGGGCTTGGGATGCCGCGGTTCCCGGATGATGGGCGCGGAAAAGTTGTTGCTGGCATTGTAATACTTGGTGATCATAGCAGCTTCAACTCCTTAAACAAATCCAGCTCCTTGGCCAGCCCCGCAAGCTTGGACAGCTGTACAATCTTGAGCGCCTTTTCGTAGACCGGCATGCGGCGTTTGCTCATGAACGGGCGCAGGGAAGCCAGCAGGACCGCCCGGTCATCCTTCTGCGAATTCATCTTATCAAAGGCCGTTTTGAGCTTTAGCAACATACCGATATCCAGACCCCCGAGGTCTCCCAAGCCGCCCAGACCGCCCAGTTTTGAGAGGTCCAAACCACCCGCTCCGCCAAGCTTGGAAAGATCCAGGCCACCCAATGCGCTGCCCAGCTGCGCAAGGTCCAGCCCGCCCCCTTTGCCGCCGCCCAGGCCCGATAGGAGGGACAGCGCATTGCTGCCGGCATCTTTTTGTTCCTCTTTTTCCTCCCCGCCAAGCGACCCCAACAGGGCGCCGAGCTTTTCCTCGGGATGATCGCCCAGCAGGTTTAGGATGCCGTCTATGAGTTCGCTGTTGTCATTTGCCATTGTTGCCCCTCCTTTCCTGATAGGTACGCCTGGTTACAGCTTTTTGCGAAGCTCGTCAATCAGGCCGGGATTGCGTTTGACCTGCCCCAGCAGGTTTTCCACTGTTGCCTTCTGCGCCTGGTCCCGAACACCCAGCTGCCGCATCAGCCGATCCAGCTTGCGGGAATCCAGCCCCTGAAGCTGCTTTTGCAGCGTGTCGCTGTCTGTTTTTTCCAGTGCATTTTTCAGCTGTGCCAGCTGCCGACTGTCCACCGACTGCAGCAGCGATTCCATGGCTTTTTTGTCAATCATTGTCCCATTTCCTTTCTATGTTGATACTTGCCGCATCCTATTACAGTATATGGCATCTGCCCCGAAAAATTTACAGTCAGATGCATGCAACAAATAATTGGATGTGGAATATGATATTGTATGTAAAATTTCCGCAAAATGTGAAAGGAGGTGGGATGGGTTTGATCTACCTAGACAACGCGGCAACCACATTTCAAAAACCCGAACGGGTGTATACCGCCATGGCAAACGCCATGCGCCACCACGCTGCCAACCCGGGCCGGGGCGGCCACCGGCTGTCCCTCGCGGCCGGAGACATCCTATATAGCTGCCGGGAGGCCCTATGCGAACTGTTTCATGCCCAAGATCCCAGCCGGATGGTGCTCTGTCCCAACACCACCGCGGCCTTAAATATTGCAATCAAAGGGGTGCTCGCGGGCGGCGGGCATGCCGTCATCAGCAGCATGGAGCACAACTCCGTCCTGCGGCCCCTGGAGGCGCTCGCGGCGGCAGGAACGGCATCCTATACCATCGTCCGCGCCAATGCAAACGGCATCCTGGACGACCGCGCCGTCGAGCGCGCCATCCGGCCCAACACGCGGCTCCTCCTGTGCACCCATGCCTCCAATGTATGCGGCAACATCTATGACATTGGGCGCCTGTCCGAGATCGCACACCGACACGGCATCCTATTCTGTGTGGATGCGGCGCAGTCTGCCGGAATTTTGGAGATCGATGCGCGGCAGGTGGACCTGCTCGCCTTCCCGGGGCACAAGGGCCTCATGGGCCCCCAGGGCAGCGGCGGGCTGTATATCGCAGACGGCGTCAACCTTGCGACCATCCAGGAGGGCGGGACGGGCAGCCAATCCGAACGGTATCAGCAGCCCGACATCCTGCCCGACCGGTTTGAAAGCGGCACCCAAAACGTCCCTGCGGCCGCCGGGCTGACGGAGGGGGTTCGGTTTGTGCTGCGCGAAGGCGTGGATGCCATCCACGCGCACGAGCGCGACCTCACCGACCGGCTGGCCGAGCAGGTGCAAAACATCCCCGGCGCGGAGGTATACGGCGGCCCCGAGCGGGTGGGTGTGCTGGCCATGAACCTCCGGGGACTCGACTGCGTGGAGGTCTGCAACCAGCTGGACAGCGACTTTGGCATCGCCGTACGGGGTGGCCTGCACTGCAGCATCCTGGCGCATGAAACACTGGGCACCAAGGAGCGCGGCTGCATCCGCTTCTCCCCCGGTTATTTCAACCGCAAATCGGACATGGACCGGGCGGCCTATGCATTGCACAAAATCGCACAGCAAAGCCAGGGAGCGCGATAACCTCGGCACAATCATACAAAAAAAGCCACCCAGTTGGGTGGCTTTTTTGAAAGCGAATGACGCATTATGCCGTTTTGAGTTTTTTCTTTTGCTTGCGCTTCTGGGATGCATCGTAGAAGAACGCCCAGAAGGAACCCGACAGGAAAATCGAAGAATAGGCACCTGCAATGAGGCCCACAATGATGGGGAACGCAAAGTCCCGGATGGCCGTGACGCCCAGGATATACACCATGGAAATGGTGAGCAGCGTCGTAACGGTCGTATTGATAGAACGCGTGAGCGTCTGGTTCACGCTGGTATTCACCGTGTCATCAAAGTTAGCACGGCGATTCTTCTTGCGATTCTCCCGGATCCGGTCAAACACAACGATGGTCGCGTTGATGGAATACCCGATGATGGTAAGGATTGCTGCGATAAACGACGTATTGATGGGGATGCGGAAAATCGCATATACCGACAGCATGATGAGCACGTCATGCACCAGCGCCAATACCGCCGCCAGGCCCGACCGCCATTCAAACCGGATGGTGATGTAGATAAGCATGCACACGCCCGCAATCAGCGTTGCCATGAGCGCCTGCCGCTTGAGCTCCGCACCCATCGTCGCATCCACATTGTCTGTCTGCAGGAAGGATTCCTCCGTCAGGCCAAACCGCTCTATCAGCGCACCCGTCAGCGTATCCCGCTCATCGGTGGACAGCGGCGTCGTCTTGATGACGACCTGGTTGCCGTCCGACCGCTGAACCGTCGGGTTCACCAGATTCGGCAGGGTCTCTTGGACTGCCTTTTGTACATCCGACACCTCATAGTCCTGCCCCATGTCGATGTACATGGTGGTACCGCCCGCAAAGTCAATATCTTCCACAAATCCGCCATTTATGATAAAGCAGATGATTCCCACAAGAATGATCACCAAAGGGGCCAGCAGAAACCATTTTCTGGGTTTTATGATATTAAGCATGCTGCTCCCTCCTTTTTTTACTCACACCATACAAGGCCGTATTCTGTATCCCCAAGGCAATGACCGCCTTGAGCAGGAACTTGGTCACGACAATCGCCGTAAACATGCTGGCCACAGTACCGATGCCCAGCGTAATCGCGAAGCCCTGGATGGGGCCCGTCCCAAAGTAATAGAGCACGACAGCCGCGATGATGGTCGTAATATTGGAGTCGAGGATGGCAGACAGCGCGCGGTCAAAGCCCGAATCCACCGCAGCCCGCACCGTCTTGCCCAACCTGAGGTCCTCTTTGACACGTTCAAAGATAATGACGTTGGCATCCACCGCCATACCGACCGACAGGATGATACCCGCGATGCCCGGCAGGCTGAGGTTCACGCGGAAATACCCCATGATCCAGGCGATGATACCGATGTATGCAACCAGCGCAACATCCGCAACCAGGCCCGGCAGCCGGTAAAACACCAGCATGAACAGGAACACCAGCAGGATGCCGATACCCGCCGCAAACAAGCTGGTCTCAAACGCGCGCTCACCCAGCGTCGGCCCGACGGAGCGGAGCTCCACGTCCTTAATGGAAAACGGCAGGTTACCCGAATTGATGAGGGTCGCAAGCTCGTTGGAGTCCGACCGGTCTTCAAAGCTGCCGCTGATGATACATTCGTTGGTGCTGATGGTCTCTTCCACACTGGGCTGGCTGATGACCTCTTCATCCAGATAGATTCCAATATAGTTCTTCTGCTCCGAGACACGCGCCGCAGCCGCGCTGGTCGCAGCGGTAAACTTCTCTTTGCCCGAATCGGTCAAAACCAGCTTCACATAGTGGATCTGGGGCCCGTTCTGTTCCACCTGCCCGTATTCTGCGGAGGCGCGGGACACGTCCGACCCTTCCATGATCACGTTGCCATCCGCGTCCCGGAAAGTCAGCTTCGCGGTGACCGCCAGGGTCTGAACCGCCTCTTCCGGGTCCTGAATGGAAGGAATTTCCACCCGTACTTTTTTCTCTCCCTGCCGCGCAACCGTCGCCTCACTGTAACCCAGCGAGTCCAGGCGCTTTTGCAGGACATTGGCAACCGAGAGCATCTCCTCGGACGACGGCGTCTCCTCTGTCTGCGCCTCAAAGGTGATGACAGAGCCGCCGACCAGATCCAGCCCTCTTCGGATGCCCTCCTCTTCGTCCAACGCGGACGGATACGTAATGCTTGTCCCATTGATATTTAAATTCAAGCCTACCAGCCCGATGGTCGTAAAGATGCCAATAATCAGCACGGCCACGACGAGCTTCGCAATGTTTTTAAACATCCATGTGCCTCCTTTGTCAAATTCGCATAAAAACATTATATATATATTATCGCGTTTAGTCAATAATAAATTAAAATTTTTTTATCCCTGTCCCAAACGGAACAGGCCGTTTTACAGCTGTTTTTCCCGCCGCGCAAACAGCTGTAGACCGCGAATACTGCATGTTTTTTACCCCTGCCCCCATTTTGCTGTTGGTGATGCTGGGGCTCCCGCACCCGATCGCTGCGGCCTCTATGCGGAGATTGTTGCAACCGAACGAATCATCCTCTTGCTTTCCCCACCGCCGGGCAGTTTGGCGGAAAACTGCCGTATACTTAAAAATCGCATTGCAATTTGGGCAAAAAAAAGCCAGGCGAAATTGCCTGGCAAGGGACCTTCTCAGTCCTCTTCAAAGTCAAATTCATCCTTCATTCGATTCTTAAACTCTTCAAATGCCATATCAAGCTCCGCCTCATCGTCAATGGCATAAAGCGCCTCTTCTCCGTTTTCATCCGTAACCAGCCGGAAGATCAGCACCTCGTCGGGCTCGGTCCCCTCCTCCTCGTTTGCCGTTGGGATCAGCACCACATATGCCTCTCCGTTATATTCAAACGTATCCAGATGTTCAAATTCATGCTCCATGCCTTCATCATCCAGCAATACAACCTTGCTTTCCTCTTCCATCTCCGCGCCTCCTTGTGATAACCAACCGTCTCTTGTCTGCACACACCATCGCCGCAGCCGGTGCATGCTGCCAAACCCTCTTTGATGAGTATGATATTACCGTATTATTGCCAAAAAGTCAAGCCGTTCATCCCCAGTTTCACAAAAAATTCATCAGTCGGCCCAAATATTTACCTGGCATAAAATGACATCCCCCAAAATACTACTATACTACAGCGGACAAGGTTTCATATAATAATAGTAGATTGAAATCACAGCCCCGATATGGCTTCGCATGCTGCGCCCAACTCTCCGTGGCGACAGGCGGGCTGCCAGGGCTGTGGCGGACAACGGGAGGAAGGAGGCGGCAAACATGGGGCTGTTTGGCCGCAGGACGCAGGAGGAGACACAGTTTGTGAGCGTTGTGATCGCCGCGGGCGGCAGCGGGTCGCGCATGGGCGCGGAGATCAACAAGATCTTTTTGGAGCTTATGGACCGGCCCGTGTTGGCGCATACGCTGGCGGCGGTTTCAGCCTGCCCGCTGGTGGATGAGATTGTCCTGGTCACCCGGGAAGAGGATGTGCTCGGGTGCAAGGACATCGTTCAGGAATTTGCCATTCCAAAGGTTTCCTGTATCATTCCCGGCGGCACAACACGGACGGAATCGGTCGCAAACGGCCTGACGACAGTGAGCCCCCAAGCAGACATCATCCTGGTGCACGACGCGGCCCGCCCCCTTGTGCGGGAGGCGCACATCGCCGCAGTCATCGCGGCAGCTGCGGAACACGGCGCAGCGGTGCTGGGTTTCCCCGCGGTCAACACCATTAAGCGGGCGGACGAAAGCGGCTTTGTCGCGGAAACCCTGGACCGAAGCGAGCTCTGGGAGATCCAGACACCCCAGGGGTTTCGTGCGTCCCTCCTGCAAGACGCCTATGCGCAGGCGCGGGCAGACGGCATTAGCGGGACGGATGACTGTGCCATCGCAGAGCGGTATGGCGCGCGGGTGAAGCTGGTGGAAGGGGAACCCTATAACCTCAAGCTCACCACGCCAGATGACCTGCTGCTCGCAGAGCAGCTCCTGCTATACCAAGAAGAACAAGACGGGTAAATTTTTTTATAGAAAAGACTTGTATTTTTTTCCGATCTATAGTATAATACCATATTGGCGACCTATGTTGCTGTGGAATACGGGCGGTCCTCTGGCCGTGATGCCTTGGGCATCCAGACGGCTACTGAACGTCTATGAGAGAGAGGAGGAAGTTTTGATGGACGTGATCAAGGCTTTGACAGAAGAGCAGATTCGTACCGACCTTCCCAAGCTGGAAATCGGCAGCACCGTCAGGGTGCATGTGAAGGTCAAAGAAGGCAACCGTGAGAGAATTCAGGTATTCGAAGGCACCATCATCAAGGTGCAGCACGGTGGCATTCAGCAGACGTTCACCGTTCGCCGTGTTTCGTATGGCGTCGGCGTGGAGCGTACATTCCCGGTCAATTCACCCAAGATCGATAAGATCGAGGTCGTCCGCAACGGTAAGGTGCGGCGTGCACGCTTGTTCTACCTGCGCGACCGTGTGGGGAAAGCGGCAAAGGTTCGGGAAAAACTGTAAACGTCCTTTGGACGGAGCGCACCAGGAGCGTGCGTTGGCATAATAAAAAGGGGACGTTTGTCCCCTTTTTATGCATTTTGCCCACAATGGAGCCACAAACAGGCATTGCGGTTCCATTGTGGGTACAATGCCACAAGGAGGGATTCACATGGCAAACGACTACACGGATAAAGACCCAGAGAACACTCCCATCCCGGCGGATACGCAGGATGTGGATTCCCAGGCGGCAGAGGAAGAGGAAGCGGGTCTCACGCAGGAAGAATATGAGGCCGCAGAGACCATGGCAGAGCAGGCGGCCGCAGGTGCCGCAGTGGCCGGCGGCAGTGTGCTGCGGGAAGTCTATGAGTGGGTGCAGGCCATCGCGATTGCCATCGTTTTGGCGCTGCTCATCAACCACTTTTTGTTTTCCATCGTACAGGTGGATGGCAGCTCCATGGAGCCAACCCTAGAGCACGGGCAGCGGTTGATCGTTTCCAAACTGCTGTATGAACCCCAAAACGGGGATATTGTGATCATCAAATCCTCTCGGCTTAAAAAATTCATCGTAAAACGCGTCATCGCCGTGGAAGGGCAGACGGTGGACCTCGACCCCCGAACCGGAGACGTGACGGTGGACGGCGAAGTATTGGAGGAGCCATATATCAAAGAAAAACTGCGGTCGGCAGGCAGCGTGCTTTCCTTTCCGCTGACGGTGGCGGAAGATACCGTTTTTGTCATGGGCGACAACCGCAACAACAGTTTGGATAGCCGCGCCATCGGATTGATTCCTCGCCGTGAGGTCGTTGGCAAGGCCGTTTTCCGCATCTGGCCCCTCTCCGCATTTGGCGGCTTATCAGAAAGCAAATAGCCCCAATTCCACAAAAATGCCGGCGGGTTTTTGTGGAATTTTTTTCAACTTCTCCGCCGAAGCGCGCCCAGAGCGCATGGATAATGGACAATAAAAGGTGATGAATATGGCGGAAAAACGGGATTATTACGAAGTGCTTGGCGTGGACAAAAGCGCCAGCGACGATGAAATCAAAAAGGCATACCGGCGACAAGCCAAAAAATACCATCCCGATCTGAACCCTGGCAATAAGGAGGCCGAGGCGAAATTCAAGGAAGTGGGGGAGGCATATGAGGTCTTAAGCGATCCCCAAAAGCGCAGCAACTACGACCAGTTTGGGCATGCGGGCGTAGATCCCAATTTTGGTGCGGGCGGCTTTGGCGGCGGCGCTGGATTTGGCGGCTTCGGCGATTTGGGTGATATCTTCGGAGACATCTTTGGCGGCTTTGGCGGCCAGTCCCGCCGCAGAAACGGCCCCCAGCGCGGTCGGGATCTTGAGACGGCGGTCACCATTACCTTTGAGGAGGCCGCATTTGGGGTGGAAGAGGACCTGCGCATCAACCGCACGGAGGCCTGCCCCGACTGTCACGGTTCGGGTGCCCAGCGTCCGGAAGACGTCCAGACCTGCCCGGTGTGTAACGGAACGGGGCAGGTGCATTCGGTCCAGCGTACCATCCTGGGTAACATGCAAACCGTCACCACCTGTACCAACTGCGGCGGTTCGGGCAAAATCATTAAAAATCCCTGCGCCAAGTGCGGCGGCAAAGGCAGCATCCGCAAGCAGCGCAATATCAAGGTGCATATCCCTGCGGGGATTGATAACGGGCAGACCGTTTCCCTGCGCGGGGAGGGCGATGCCGGCCAGCGCGGCGGCCCCAACGGGGACTTGTTTGTCACGGTAACCGTGCGGCCCCATCCGCTGTTCCGCCGCAACGGCTTTGACGTGCTGTGTGACGTGCCTGTGACATTTACACAAGCGGCGCTGGGTGCTGAGATGGAAGTGCCGACGCTGGACGGCAAGGTCAAGTATACCATTCCGGAGGGCACCCAGTCGGGCACCGTGTTCCGCCTAAAGGGCAAGGGCATCCCGCAGCTCAAGCGCAGCGGGCGGGGTGACCAGTATGTGAAAGTCGCGGTGGAAGTGCCGACCCATCTGTCCGCCAAGCAAAAGGAGCTGCTAAAAGAGTTCGCCAGCTTGGATGAAGGCAAAAACCACGAGAAGCAAAACAGCTTCTTTGATGCGGTCAAGAAGATGTTTGGAAAATAATGTAAAAAAACGACAGCGCCGATTGGCCCTGTCGTTTTTTTATGGCGCAAAAAGAGGGCGGCTCTAAACCGCCCTGTTTCATGCTCATTTGAAATAGGCAATGCCGCTCTCAAAGATCTTCTGATCCTGCTCTCCGATGATGTTTTTCGCCACATTGGCGCCGATGCGCTCCGAGTGCCCCATCTTGCCCAGGACCCGGCCACACGGGCTGGTGATGCCTTCGATGGCACAGACCGAACCGTTGGGGTTAAACCGCGTATCGTAGGTCGGGTTGCCCGAAAGATCCACATACTGGGTCGCGATCTGGCCATATTTTGCCAGCTCCTCCACCCATTCGCGGCTCGCCACAAAGCGGCCCTCCCCATGGGAGACGGGAATGGCATGGATGTCCCCCACTTTGACGCCCGCGAGCCAAGGTGACATATTGGAGCACACCCGGGTGTATGCCATCTGGCTGACATGCCGCCCGATGGTGTTAAACGTCAGCGTCGGCGCGTCCGCCGGGATATCCAAAATCTCGCCGTATGGCACAAGCCCCAGCTTGATGAGCGCCTGGAAACCGTTGCAGATGCCCAGCATGAGCCCGTCACGGTTGTTTAAAAGCTCCATCACGCACTCTTTGAGGTCGGGGTTGCGGAACACCGCCGCGATGAACTTGCCCGAACCCTCGGGCTCATCCCCCGCGCTGAAGCCGCCCGGCAGCATGACGATCTGGCTCTGCCCGATGCGTTTTGCCATCTCGGCGATGGTCTCCTCGATGGCCTGCGGCGTCAAGTTGCGCACCACAAAGGTGTCACACACGCCGCCCGCCTGGGTGAAGGCCTTGGCGGTGTCATATTCACAGTTGGTGCCGGGGAACACGGGGATAAACACCCGCGGCTTTGCGAAGCTCTCTCCCGCCACGATGGGGTAGTTGTTTACAAACGTGAATTTTTCGATCTGCTCATCCGGCTCCTCCGCACGGGTGGGGTATACGCCTTCCAGCGGCTGCTCCCATGCGGCCAGCGCCTCGTCGATGGGCAGCGCAACGTCGCCGGCGCACAGCTTGCCGCAGCTGCACGTCTCGCCGATCTTCTCACCGCATGCCACCGCCGTGCCTTTCTCCACCTCCAGAAGGATGTCGCCGTATGCGGGGGTGAACAGGCGGCCCAGAATGCTGTCGTCCAGCTTGACACCCACCTTGTTGCCAAAGCTCATCTTGGCGACTGCCGCCGCGATGCCGCCCGCCTTGACGGTATAGGCCGCGCACACCTTGCCCGCCGCAGTCAGCGCATGCACGGCGTCATACATGGCGCCCAGCGCGGCATAGTCGGGCAGGAAATCGCCATCTTTGGGCACGGCGCACAGGTACAGGTCATGCCCTGCCGCCTTGAGCTCGGCCGACACCACCTCCCGCACGTCCACGGGATCCACCGCAAAGGACACCAGCGTGGGCGGGACGTCCAGGTCGTTAAAGCTGCCCGACATGCTGTCCTTGCCGCCGATGGCCGCGAGCTTCAGGCCCCGCTGGGCCGCATAGGCGCCCAGAAGCGCCGCCAGCGGCTTGCCCCACCGCTCGGGGTCATTGCCCAGTTTTTCAAAATATTCCTGGAAGGTCAGATAGATCTCACGGTAATCGCCGCCCGCGGCCACGATCTTGGAAACCGACTCCACCACGGCATAGGCCGCGCCGTGGAAGGGGCTCCAGGTGGACAGCTGGGGGCTATACCCATAGGACATGAGCGTCCCCGTCGTGGTGTCCCCATGCAGGACGGGCACCTTGGCCGCCATGCAGTCCTGCGGCGTCAGCTGGAACTTGCCGCCAAAGGGCATGAGCACCGTGCCCTTGCCGATGGAGGAGTCAAACCGCTCGCACAGCCCCTTCTGGCTCGCCACGTTGAGGTCGGAGAGTGTCTCCATCCATGCGTCTTTGGTGTTGCTTTTTTGGGGTGTAAACGGATTGTTTCCCGCATCGGGCGCCGCGACACGAACCGTCGTCTCCTTTTCCGCGCCGTTGGTATTTAAAAAGTCCCGGCTAATGTCACAGATGGTCTGCCCGCGCCAGGTCATGACCAGGCGGGCCGCCTCCGTCACGTCCGCCACCTTGGTGGCCATGAGGTTCTCCTCGGCGGCATACGCAATAAACCGCTCCATGTCGGCCTTTGCGACCACAACTGCCATGCGCTCCTGGGATTCGCTGATGGCGAGCTCGGTCCCGTCCAGCCCTTCATATTTCTTGGGCACGCGGTCCAGGTCGATGGCCAGGCCATCCGCCAGCTCCCCAATGGCGACCGAGACGCCGCCCGCGCCAAAGTCGTTGCACCGTTTGATGAGCCGCGTCACGTCCCCGTTGCGGAACAGGCGCTGGAGCTTGCGCTCCACGGGCGGGTTGCCCTTCTGCACCTCCGCGCCGCAGGTCTCCAGCGACTGGGAGGTATGCGCTTTGGAGGAGCCGGTTGCGCCGCCGCAGCCGTCCCGGCCCGTCTTGCCGCCCAGGAGGATGACCACATCCCCCGCCGCGGGCCGCTCCCGCACCACGTGGTCCTTGGGGGTCGCGGCGATGACCGCGCCGATCTCCATGCGCTTGGCGACATAGACCTCGTCATAGATCTCCACAACCTGCCCCGTCGCAAGGCCAATCTGGTTGCCGTAGGAGCTGTATCCCGCGGCGGCACCCGTTGAGATCTTGCGCTGCATGAGCTTGCCGGGCAGGGTCTCGGACAGCGTCTTTCTGGGGTCGCCGCTCCCCGTCACCCGCATGGCCTGGTACACGTATGCCCGGCCCGAAAGCGGGTCCCGGATGGCGCCGCCCAGGCAGGTCGCCGCGCCGCCGAAGGGTTCAATCTCGGTCGGGTGGTTATGGGTCTCGTTTTTGAACATGATGAGATAGGTCTCAGGTGCACCGTCCACGTCCACCGTGACCTCAATGCTGCATGCGTTGATCTCCTCCGACTGGTCCAGACGGGTGAGGTATCCCTGCTTTTTTAGCTCCTTGGCCGCAATGGTGGCCAGGTCCATCAGGCAAATGCTCTTGTCCCGCCCCACATACAGCTCCTCGCGGGTCTTTAGATAGGTCTGGTATGCCTCCGCGATGGGAACTCCCAGCCCCGATTCCTCAAACTGCACATCGGTGATCTTCGTGGAGAAGGTGGTATGCCGGCAGTGATCCGACCAATAGGTATCGATCATGCGCAGCTCGGTCACCGTCGGGTCCCGCTTCTCAGTATCCCGGAAATAGGCCTGGCAGAAGGCGATATCCGCCAGGTCCATGGCAAATCCATATTCTTCCAGCATGGCGGCAAGCCCCGCCTCATCCAGCGCCGTAAACCCCGCCACCGTCGCGACATCGGGGGGCACATCCGCATTTAAGTCCAGGCTCTCAGGCTTGTCCATGGACGCCTCCCGCGCCTCCACGGGGTTGATGAGGTATGCCTTGACGCGCGCCAGGTCCTCCTCCGACACGTCTCCTTCCAAAATCACCAGCTTGGCGGACAAGACGCTGGGCCGCTCCTTCTTGGTCAGCAGCTGCACGCACTCCGCCGCCGAATCGGCGCGCTGGTCATACTGCCCCGGCAGGTACTCGATGGCAAATGCCTTGGCGCCTTTGGGGATGGCATACGTCTCGTCGTATGCATCGTCCACCGGGGGCTCCGAGAAGATGACCCCGCGCGCCCGCGCATACTCCTCATCCGTGATGCCCTGGATGTCATACCGGTGCACCAGCCGCACGCGGGCAAGGCCCGATAGGCCCAGATTTTCCTTCAGATCATGCAGAACATGCCGCGCCTCCACGTCATATCCCGCCCGTTTTTCCACAAAAATCCGTCTGACTTGGTTCATGCCATTCCCTCCACCATATGTATACAATCTAATCGCACGGGTTTGTTTTTAGGTCTCATTGAGCGACTTTAAGACCGCAAACTGCCCCTCGTCGATCTCCACGCGGCAGATTCCCGCCGTCCGCACCGTGAACCGGAAGGTCCCCGGCAGGCCCATGCCCAGCAGATAGGCCAGCATGTTGCGGATGCAGCCCAAATGCGTCACCACCAGCACCCGCCCGTCGGGATGTTCGGCCACGATCTCGTCCACCGCACGGCAGTTGCGCTCATACACCTCCGCCGCACTCTCCCCGCGGGGAATCTGGTAGTTGGCCCAATCGGCCAGCCACGCGTCGTGCTCAGCGGGATACTGCGCCTGGATTTCCTCATAGGAGAGGTCGTCCCAGATGCCAAAATCCCGTTCACACAGTTCGGGCTTTTTGATCAGCGGTTTATCCTGATACTTTAAAATCGCGCGGGCTGTCTGCATGGTGCGCTTTAAGGGGCTCACGTAGATCGCGTCGAGATTCTCCTGCATAAAATGCTGCGCGGCGCGGGTCACCTGTTTCTCCCCCCGCGGATTGAGCGGGACATCCGTCCGTCCCACATAGGCCATGCGCGTATTGGATTCGGTTTCGCCATGCCGCATCAAAATCAGTTCCAGCATTGTTTCACACTCCTGTCTTCATATGGGTGAGGCTTGTCAGTTTTATTAGCATATCACAATTCGACTATTTTTTCAATCCTTTGGGGGCTTTTCCTCCCCCAACACCTTGACCTTTTTCTTGTACTGCACATCATGCCCCAGCCGCACCTGGACCGCGACGGAGGAGAACAGCTCCGCGCCGCAGTTGTTGCAGTGATAAAACGCGGTAAACTTCTTGCCGCGCACATCCCAGCCATTCACCTTTTTGGCATACTTACCGCACTCGGGGCAGCGCACCCGGAACTCCCCGCGGTTGATGAGCGGGTCGGACAGGTCCACGATCGCGGTGGCCTTATAGGGGTGATTTGCAGCGCTGATCTGGGAGACATCCATCATGCAGTCCGCCAGCTTTTCCCGGTCAAAGATCCGCTCAAAGACCGCAAAGGTGAGCGCCGCGTCCACATAGGCATCGTGCAGCTTACTCTCGGTATAGGAGATGCCCAAATTGTCCGCCGCGGTCGCCAGCCCCAGCTGGTTAAAGGCGGGCACTTGCCGCTTGGGCGCCTGTTTTGCGGCATAATACTGCAAGTCCACAAACTGTTTTAAAAAATCAAACCGCATATTGGGGTTGTAATACTTGCAGTTGTTGCGCAGGATGATGGCATCATAGATGCCCCAGGACAGCAGCACGGGGCTTTTGCCCATGAAGGCGCGAAATTCCTTCATCGCCCGGTTGAAATCCACGCCCTCCTGCATGAGCCGGTCATAACGAAGGCCTGTCATATTCTGGATGGTGGGTTCTATCTTATCGTACAGCGTGGGCCGGATGAGCAGATTCAGCTCCCCCGTCTTGTGCAGGTTTTCATCCGCACGGACTGCGCCTATTTGAATGATTTCGTCGGGGCACCGCTGTTTGACCGCCTTGGCAAACCGGTTCCACTCCAAGTCAAAAATGATATAGTTCATGTTTCCCTCCGGTTCCCCATGCCGCCTTTGCCCAGGCTGCCGCAGCCCAGACACCGCGCACCCCTTGAGGTTCATCCCATCCGCGGAGAAACCCATGCGGCCTTCGCATGCGCTTTTCCGCGGATGGGATGGTGCGCATCAATCCCGATGGCGGGATGGGGTTAGATATTGGGGATCTGCCAGTCCACTGGGCCCATGCCGACCCGCCGCAAAATCTCGTTGGTTTTGGAAAAGTGCCGGCACCCAAAGAAGCCCTTTGCGGCCGACAGCGGGCTGGGGTGCGCCGCCTGGAGGACAAAGTGCCCCGGGTTGGTGATGAGGGGCAGCTTCTCTTTGGCATTGCGCCCCCACAGCAGAAACACCACGGGCTTCTCCCGCTCGTTTAACAGCCCGATCACACGGTCGGTAAACTGCTCCCAGCCCTGTCCCTGGTGGGAATTGGGCTCCCCCGCGCGCACGGTCAGCACCGTATTTAAGAGCATCACGCCCTGTTTTGTCCACGGCACCAGGTATCCGTTGTTGGGCACATAGCAGCCGAGGTCATTTTGCAGCTCGGTGAAGATATTGGCAAGGGACCGCGGCGTCGCGACGCCGGGCTGCACCGAAAAGGACAGGCCATGCGCCTGATTGGGGCCGGGATAGGGGTCCTGGCCCAGGATCACCACCTTCACGTCGGGGTAGTCGGTATATTTTAGCGCGTTAAAGATGTTGTCCATCGCGGGATACACGGTATGCGCGCCATACTCCTGCTTCAAAAAGGCACGCAGGCGGAGGTAGTATTCCTTGCGGAATTCGGGCGCCAGCAGCCCATCCCAGCTGTTTCCAATATTAACCATTTTGCCACCGCCTTTTCAGCTCCTCGAGCAGTTTTTCGGAGATGCGCCCGCCCCCGCGGCACCGGCCGATGGGCACGTCGGGCTTGGTCGCACCATGAAAATCGCTCCCGCCCGTCACGGCGAGGCCATGCCGCTTGGCCAGCGCGAGGTACCGGTTCGTATGTGCCTCGTCCTGCTCGCTGTGGTAGCACTCCATCCCCGTGAGTCCTGCTTCCTTCAGCGCTCCGACCAACGCATCCAGCGCCTCGGGCGTCTGATTCATGAGCACAGGGTGCGCCAGCACCGCGACGCCGCCGCATGCGCGGATGAGCGCGATGCAGTCCGCGGGGCTGAATTTCTGCCGGTTGCTGTATGCCGGCATGCCGGGGCGGAGGTACTTGTCAAACCCCTCCCGGACGCTGTTGGTATACCCCTTCTTTTGCAGCGCCATGGCCATGTGCACCCGGCCCATGCCGGCGGCGTCAGGACAGCCCGTCACCTCTAGGATATACGGCTCGTCCACGTCCAGCCCCAGCGCCGCAAGGGCCGCAATCATATTGCGGTTGCGCTGTGCACGAAAGCGCCTCAGCTCTTGCAGGGCGCTCTGGAGCGCGGGAGTCGTGGGGTCAATGAAATAGCCCAAGATGTGCATCTCGGTTGCAAAGTCCGCGGACATCTCAATCCCGCAGACCACCTCCAGCCCCGCATTCCGGCCCGCTTCCTGCGCCTCGGCAAGGCCCGCCACCGTGTCGTGGTCGGTGAGCGCGATGGCGCACAGCCCGTCTGCCGCGGCATGTGCCACCAGGGCGGCGGGCGACAGCGTCCCGTCCGACGCAGACGAGTGGGTATGTAAGTCAATGTATCGTTCCATGGGTTCTCCTTACTTGTTCTCGGTCAGGAGCTTGTTGAGCTCGTCCATGAAGGTGCTGATGTCCTTAAACTGCCGGTACACCGAGGCAAAGCGGACATAGGCCACCTCGTCCAGCTTCTTTAAGCGGTCCATCACCATCTCCCCGATTTGCTGGGAGGTGATCTCCCGCTCCAGGAGGTTCTGGGAGGCGATCTCGATCTCGTTTACGATGGCCTCCATGTCCTTGGTTGCGACGGGCCGCTTCTCGCACGCGCGCATGATGCCGTTTAGGAGCTTCTCCCGGTCAAACATCTGGCGGGACTTATCCTTCTTGACCACCATGAGCGGGATGTTTTCAATCTTCTCATAGGTGGTGAACCGTTTCTGGCAGTTGAGACACTCCCGCCGCCGGCGAATGGCCTCCCCCTCATCGGTGGGACGCGAATCAATGACCTTGCTCTCCTCATACTCACAATAGGGACATTTCATAGGGTTTGCACCTTCCTTTGTTCGTGCTTTCTTTTGGGCAAGCATATGCACCCGCCTAGGCGGGATGGCCGCCTGTCAGCGGATCCGCGTTCCCGGCTGGATCTCCTTGTCCACCGTGCACAGCGAGAGCACGTCGCCGTCCTCTCCTGCCAGGATCATGCCATTGGACTCCTCGCCCCGCAGCTTCACGGGCTTTAGGTTGGCAATCAAAATGACACGTTTGCCCACCAACTCGTCCGGCGCATAGTGCTTCGCGATGCCCGACACGACCTGCCGCGTCTCACCGCCGACGTCCAGCTGCAGCTTATACAGCTTGTCCGCGCCCGCGACCTTCTCAGCGGACAGCACCTCGGCCACCCGCAGATCCAGCTTGCCGAAATCCTCGATGGTGGCATATGCCGGTTCTTGCTTGGCGGGTTCCGCAGGGGCCGGAGCCTTTGCAGCATTCTCCGCCTCGATCTCCGCCAGCTTCTTCGCCTCATCCAGCCGCGCAAACAGCGGCTCGGGCTGGGCCACATGGGCGCCCGCCTGCGTGCGCCCGAATGCCCCGATGCTGTCCCACGACAGCTCTGCTGCGCCGATCTGCTGCGCGAT
>CALYAO010000079.1 GCA_944393605.1 uncultured Clostridia bacterium | reverse complement strand
AATCGTTGTCCATGAAGCGGTCAAAGGTGAGGACGGAAGCCGGGAACAGGAGGTAGAAATCTTCTACCGCTTTATCGGCAAAATTGATTAAATGACACCAATATTTTTAACTATGTGATACCGGGCATGCACACCCCGACGCCAACCATTTTTCAGTGTTTGCAGAGGGCGACATGCAGCTGGTGGACGACGGGTACTCCCATAAGTACACCAACAGCCACAACTCCCTCCTTGTTGACGGCAGAGGGCAGCTTGGCGAAGGCTATGTGTGGTTCCGTTACCAGGATGCGGAGTCGGTGGATTCCGAGCCGCGCATCCGCAAGGTGGAATCCACCCCCACGTATGACTACATGGTGGGTGAAGGTGCGGACGCGTATAGTGACAGTATGAAACTGACGAAGTTTGACCGGCACCTGATCTATATCAAGCCGGATATCTTGATCGTCATTGACGATATCGCATCGGAGGAGGCCCATGATTTTGAGCTGCGCTTCTTCCCCTATACCCAGCGGGCTATTCAGCAGGCGGACGGCAGCTACTATATTCAGAATGCCAACTCCAAGCTGCTGGCGCGCAACATTGAGATTGACGGCGGTGAGTTCTTGGCATCGGATGTTCGGCTCTATTCGGGCAAGGCAAACACCAGTTCTACCACGCCGACCACCGCAAGCGATCACCTGGCGTTCCGCTCTGTGAAAAACGGTGCGACCAGCTTTGTGACCGCAACGGCCTTCTCCTGGAGCGACAATGGCACTACGCCGGTGGAAGTCACAGGGGAGCGCAACGGCGATGTCTTTACGTTCCACATCATGGGTGAGACCTATACGGTGAACATCGCAACCGATACCGTAAAGGCGCCTGCGTTCAGCGAGGAGCAGACGAGCCTGCTCTATAACGGCGATCAGCTTGTTTCGGATCTGGACATTTTGGTGGAGGATGGAGTCGCATACGTTCCTGCGCGGCAATTTGTCGAGTCCTTAAACGGCCGCGTGGAGTGGGATGCAGCTGCATCTCAGGCGACGTTTACCATTGGCGGAAAGACGAGCAGCTATCTGGAAACCGAAACGGGCGCAAAACTGGTGGAAGATAAATTGTATCTGACCACCAGCGCGCTGGAACGGGGATTCAACCTCAAGGTGCACTACAACGGAAACAGCAACAAGATCCTGGCGGTGGACGATGTTACGGACAGCAGCACGCTGACCGAAATCAAGCTGGATGAGATTTTGATCAACGGTAAGCTGGCAAACGGCTATGACCCCGACGTCAAAGAATATGAGATTGTCAATACGTGGGGTACGAATACACCGACGGTCAGCGTCATCCCACAGGAGATGAGCGCGGTGTTTGAGACGGAGATCACGCCCGAGCAGATCACCGTCACGGCAAAATCCAAGGACGGCACGCTGTCCACCGACTATGTGTTCCACATTACGCCGTATGTTGGGATGGGTAATATCGTGGTGCAGAATATCTCTGAGCCCGATGGCTATGAGAATTTCGGCGGAAATGCCATGGACGGCGACTATGGTACCTGGAGCACTTCGGATGGCGACGACAAATGGATCATCTTTGATTTTGGAGAAGAGAAAACGGTCGCAGCAGCCGGTGTCGCACCCTACATTGGTACGACGCGGCAGGCATACTTCGATTTCCTGGTCTCAAACGACGGGGAGAACTGGACGGAGGTGTACAGCGGCGGCAGCTCAGGGACCACGGATCGGCTGGAATATTATGATTTGCAGAATTCCAAAGCGCGGTATGTGCAGATGCTGTGTCACGGGAATTCCACCAACTTCAAGAACAGCTTCAACGAGATCTGCTTCTTTGACACCGATCAGTTCGCGAGCAAGCTGGAGCTCAAATATGAGAACACGCAGCTAAAGGTGGGCGATGTTCAGCAGGCAACGCTGACGGGGACCATGTTCGATGGCTCGCCTGTGGACTTTTCCCAAGGCGAATTGACAATTACAAGCAGCAATCCGGAGGCCGCAACCGTATCGGAAGACGGCACCGTGACGGCGGTTGGCAATGGCGATGCGACCATCAGCGTGTCCTATACGCTTGGCGACATGACGGCCCGCGCGGAGACATTGGTGTCGGTCACGGACGGCACATATCTCAGCGAGGACTTTGAGGCATACCGTGACGGTACGGCACTGGAAAGCCCTTGGGGTGGTACGTTTGGTGACGTTGCGAATCAGATCTGTGCGGCGACGCTGCCCGACGGTAGAAAGGTTGCCAAGATCACCGCGTCAACCGTCAATATCACGCCCAATGCCACCTATCCGCTGTGGAAGAGCGGCAAGATGGTGTTTGAAGGGGACATCATGAGCGATTCCACCGTCGGATACGGGCGGATTCAGCTCTATGATTCCAATGGCAGACTGTATTCTCCGTTTCTGCAAATGACGAGAAACGGTGATATTGTGTCCTATGATTTGACGCAGGAGTATCCGCTTCGGACCTATCGCAAGAACAAGTGGTATCACTATAAGATTGAACTGGATCTGGATACCCAGCGCTATAACGTGTACATCGACGACAAGCTGTATGGCAAAAACCTGGGGATGCGCGTCGTGGAGGGCAACGGGAATCCTTATCATTGGGAGAATGGTATCAAGTCCTTCCGAATTGATGCATACACACCCGACGGCGGCACCGTCAATTTCTATCTGGACAATCTGAAGATCTATGAAATGCCGCAAGAGGGAACGGAAGAACAGACCACAACAGAAACCACAGCAGCAACAGAATAAAAGTGGGCGGCTACCCGCCCCAAAAGGAGGTGTCTGCTATGAAACAAACCATAATGCGCTTGTGTGCAGTTTTGCTGGCCGTAGTGCTGGTACCCGCGGCGGCGGTGTTTGCGGAGGAAGACGCCTCTTATTGGACTGAAATCGAGGCGGAGTCAGTATCCGTTGCATCTCCTGTGGTGATGCAGTCGGATGCTGCCGCTTCGGGCGGGCTGTACATCGTTGCGCCCGAGCCGGGAAATGTCGGAACAGCGGATGGCAGTGTGACCGCGGCCTATTCCTTCACGGTGGACGAAACAGACGCATACAGCATTTGGCTGCGCGCCAAGGCGCCCCACCGGTATGCGGATTCCTTTTTCTTCTCGCTGGACAACAGCGGGGAGGCTTATGAACTGCTCACGGTGTCGCCGCAGACCACGGAGTGGAAATGGTATAACATCAAAACGCGGGTGTTGTCCCCTGGATCCCATACCTTCATCATCAAATACCGCGAGCGCGCCTTTGCGATGGACAAGTTCGTGGTGACCGATGGCTGGAGCATCGTGCCGGCGGGCAAGGGGTCAAGATCGGAAGCGGTCACGGATATGCCCCAGACGGACATTGATACGGCGCAGCTAAATGAGTATGCAAACGTACACCCTCGGCTGCTTGTGGATGCAGACCGGGTGTCTGAAATCCAATCATCCATCGGGACGGATGCGCGCTATGCGTCCATCTGGCAGGAGGTCAAAAGCGTGGCGGATGGCTTTGCCGCGGCGGAGCCCCCTGCATACTATCTGTCAAGCGGATTGGATGATGGATGGCAGCGGTCGGTGGGATATAAGACAGCGAGCTTGGCTGCGGCGTACCTGTTTTCGGGTGACGAGAAATACAGCGCGGCGGCGCAGCGGTGGGCGCTGGCATCCTGCTCCTACCCAACGTGGGGCCGGGAGCACTATGAGGGCATTGACCTCGCGGCGTCCCATCAGCTCTTTGCGCTCAGCCTGGTGTATGACTGGTGTTATGACGCGCTGGATGCCGATGCCCGGGACACCATCCGGGACACCATCTTGCTGCGCGGCAAACAGCTGTATGTATCCGTGCGGGCGGACTGGCGCACCTACTGGATGTCGCAGCGCCTGCAAAATCACTTTTACATTGGACTAAATGCACTTGGGACGGCGGGAATGGCGGTATTTGATATCGAGCCTGCTGCGGTATCCTGGGTGCAGGAGGCGGTGGATGGCTACCGGCTGACCTTCGATACGTTGGCATCCGACGGTGCGAGCCTGGAGGGGTTCGGTTACTGGACATATGGCCTGGAGTCCATGCTGGCATTTTGTGACAATGCGCGCAGACTGGTCGGAGAGGACTTCTTTTCCTCCCCGTGGCTCCGCAACACGGCAGCCTATGCCGCAGCGCTCACCCTGCCCGAGGAAGCATGGAGCCCCGCAATGAGCCATGTGGACATCGCGGACAGCGACCGGGACAACAGCCAGTTCACGGGGCCGGACTACCAGCTGCGCAAGCTGGCAGGGGAGTATGGAGACGGTCGGATTCAGACGCTGGCGAACCAGCTGAATGATGCGAATCTCACCTATACGACCAACAATTGGTATAACCTCATTTGGTATGACCCGTCGGTGGCGGAGGCGCCCATTTCGGAGCTGCCTACGTTCGCATATTTTGATGACTTGGGGCTGGTATCCGCCCGGTCGGATCGGGATGGCAGCGAAAGCATGCTGGTCTATAAAAACGGCCCCTATGCGGGGCACAAGGCCAGCGAGATGCGTGCTGGTCAGTCCCTGCCCGACTGGGGCGCGGGGCACGTGCACCCCGATGCGAACAGCTTTGTGCTGTTTGGGAACGGGGAGTATCTCCTGCGGGATGATGGGTATTCTCCCAAATATACCCAGAATCACAACACCCTGCTGATTGACGGCGAAGGGCAGCTGGGAGAAGGCAGCACTTGGTTTAACTACAGCAGTGCTGACGAGGGCGGTGCGCCTGAGATATACACCGCGTATTCCACGCCCGCGCTGGATTATATGGTGGGGGATGCGGCAGCAGCCTATGCCGCGGACAGCGGACTCGCACAGTATACGCGGCATCTGATCTATCTCAAGCCGGACATGCTGCTGGTGGTGGACGAAGTGGAAACCACTGGGGCCCACGACGTGGAGCTGCGGTTCTTTCCCGAAGGCCAGTCGTTGAGCCAGTCGGGCGGTGTCCTGACCTTTACGGGCGGGTCCAGCCGCTTATCGGCTGCCACTCTGTCAGGCGGCGGGAATTTCCGGGCGGAGGACGTGACCATCCGAACGGGTCGAAGCAACGGCACAGATGAGACGCGCAAGACCATTCGCGCCACCAAAACGGTGAATGGCAGTTGGGTGAACATCACCGCTTTTGCTTGGTCGGACAGCGGCAGCACCCCGGTCCTGCCGACACTGCTGTCCGAGTCGGGCGGTGTCTACCGCTTTGCGGCGGATGGGAGAACGTTCGTCTTGGACGTGAATGCCAAGCACGCATATGAAGAAGCGGACCATGCGCAGGTGGTATATGACTGCCTGCTGTCGGACGGCAAGCAGGTGAGCAGTTCACAGCTTGAGGCCGGCGACACGGTTTCTGCCCAGGCATATGTCACGGCATCAGCGGGAGAGACCGAAACGGCAACGCTCATTCTGGCGCTCAAGCAAGGTGAGGTGCTGGCAGACGTGGCGGTGCAGACAGCGGCGCTGGATACGGATCAGCCGGGTGTGCTGCTGGAAACAAATTCCATCATACTGCCCGATGATTTCGGGGACGGCTGGCAGCTGGAAATCTACGTCTGGGATTCGCTCGCGGGCATGAGACCTTTGCCGCGGGCATGAGAGAGACAACATAAACACTCCGATAAGGGGAGGAAAACAATGGACATTGGCGTCATAGGATGCGGACATATCTTTACGGTGGGGCATGGCCCTGCGCTGGCACTGTATCAGAAGGAGTTCCGGGACAATACGCTGCTTGCGTGCTGTGACGTGGACCCCAATATGCGAAACAAGGCCATGGGGGCCTATGGCTTCCGGCATGGGTTTGCGTCGCTGGATGAGATGCTGGGGAGCGTGAAACTGGACGCGGCCATCCTGTGTCTGCCCCCGCGCTTTACGGCGGAGGCGGCGGAGAAGCTGCTGCGTGCAGGGATTCCGACCTTGATTGAGAAGCCGCCCGGCGAGGACATTGGGGAGACCCGGCGCCTGCTTGCAGTGGCGGAGAAGACGGGAACACGTCATGCGGTGGCCTTTAACCGGCGCAGCATGCCGCTTATGACGGAATTTCGCCAGACGCTTGCCGGCCGAGACATTCGGTATATCAATCTGGATTTTTTCCGGTACCTGCGCCCTGAGACCTGTTTTTATGAAACGGCCATCCATGGGATTGACGCCTTGTCTTATTTGGCAGGTTCGCCCTATGCGGAGCTTTCGGTCGCATATGACGAAAACCCTTGCGGCGGCGGTGACGATTTTCGTATTACAGGCCGCCTTGCGAGCGGTACGGCGGTGCAGATGTCGTTTTATCCGCAGAGCGGAGCGACCATTGAACGCTTTACCGTTTGCGCGCAGGATTACACCGGGATGCTGCGGCTGCCCGTTTGGGGGGCCTATGACAGTCCCGGCAGCGCGACCATCTTTCTGCGGGAGACTTCCTTTGAGATGGCGCGTTCGGAGACAGAGATGTATATCACAAACGGGTTTTACCATCAAATCAAGCAGTTTTTGGATGGTGTCCGAGATGGGACGCCGCCCGAGAATACGCTTGACACCTGCCTGCAGAGTATGGAGATCATGCAGGCACTCAAAGAGAAGCAAACAAATATTCGCTTTTGCGATATCGGAAATAGAGGAGGGAATCGGGCATGAAGAAATTCATCAGCCTGCTGACAGCGGGCATGCTGTTGCTCGGCGCAGTGTCTGCCTCAGCTGCGGAGACACTGAATATCCAGTATGATTTTAGCAATCCCGAAAATGCCAAGACGCAGATTACGGTGAGTGGTCAGCTCGCATCGGGCAAGGCAAACGAAGAGGTATCTGTCACGCTGTATACGGCGGAAGACGAATTGGCGGGTGTCACCGAGGTCGTGTCGGAGGCGGGCGGCGCGTATACCGCAACCATTGAGTTGTCGGGCAATGCTGCGTCGGGAGCTTACACCGTTCGTATCGGTGCGGCCGGCGTGGATACGGCGACGGAGCTGCCCCTGTCCATTGCCACGGCGGGGGACATGTATGACCTGATCACGGCGGTCAACAACAGCACGAGTGCGGCAGAATTGGAGACGGCCATGGAACCGGCGTATGCCGATGAGGGGTATGGCCTGCAGTTCGATGTGTTTGATCTGCTGGACGACAAGACGGATGCATATGAGCTGCTGTATTCCTATAAAGAATCGCTGAAAGATGGGCTGGATCCTGAGGATGTGCCGGCGTTTGAAGCGGCATTCCAGCAGGCGTCCGTTCTGGCGGCGCTCAATGAGGGAAAGGAGTTTGCGCTGGAGGATCACTTTGCCCTGTTCCCGAATGCAAACCAGGACATCTGTGCGGACTATACCGGCATGTTGACCGAGGATGGCCGCGCGGCGGCGCTTGACATGCTGTCGGGGCTGAACTTGACAAATGCCGACGACTTTTGCACAGGTCTGGAGGATGCGGTGGTATTGGCAGCCATCTCCTATCCTGCGAAGTATGGATATGCCCATATTCAGGAGGCATTGACGCGCTATGAAGCAATTTTTACGGCGCGCGGATTTGACATCAACGCGTATAAAAACGGGGATCAGGAAGCCATTGCATCCGAGCTGGTGGGTACCTATACTTCTATGAGTGTATTCAAGAGTGCATTTGATGCCGCGGTGGACGGCGGCAATCAGGGCGGTAACAGCGGTAATCCGGGCGGCGGCTCGGGCGGCGGCTCGGGCAGCGGTTCGGGCAGCAGCTGGGGCTCGGGCGGCACCACGATCACGGGAGGCGATTCCACGCAAACGCCGCTTCCAACCCTGCCCTTTACGGATATGGACACGGTGCCTTGGGCGGCGGATGCCATTATTGCCCTGCATGACAAAGGCATCATCGAAGGGGTCGGGGATGGTCAGTTCCAACCCAACAATAACATTCTGCGGGAGGAATTTGCAAAGATTTTGACGCTGGCGTTTGGCCTGACAGGGACCGCAGAGCCCTTCTCCGACATGGAGGCGGATGCATGGTATGCGTCCTATGTGGGTGCGATGCGTGCAAACGGCATCACCAATGGCCAGGAGGATGGCACCTTTGGCGTAGGTCGAGACATCACCCGTGCAGAGGTTGCTGCAATGGTTTACCGGACTGTACAGTATCAGGGCATCGTGCTGCCTGAGGCAGAAGTGACGGCCTTTGCAGATAGCGGAGAGATTGCCGCGTACGCACAGGATGCGGTGTCCGCGCTTGCAGCGGCGGGTGTGATAAACGGCAAGGGGGATGGCAAGTTCTATCCCAACGATGCCATCACCCGTGCGGAAGCGGCCAAGATGATTTATAATGTGCTTTCGTTTACCAGTGAGGAGGGGAACCAATGAAACGGATCATAACCTGTCTAATCGCAGCAATGATGCTGATTGGGTGCCTACCTGTTCTGTCCTTTGCGGCAGAGGGCGACCCGGTGGAGGCGGACTATGGAGAAGCGGAGCTGGTTTTTAAGCTCGGCATTTTGGACAGTGCGACGTTTGATCCCGCAGCCACGCCGACACGCGGCGAATTGACCGCTGCGGTCATGCGGGCGGCAAATTACCCGGTGTCCGATACCGCGTCGCAGTACTTTGTAGATGTGCCCGCATCTCATGCCTATGCAAAAGAGATCAATACGGCGGCCGAGATCGGATTTGTCAACCCGGGCAGCGTATTTTTCGAGCCCGATGAGCCTGCTACGGTTGCACATGCAGCCAAGATGCTGGTGTGGATCACGGGGTATGACATCATGGCGCAGAACCGTGGAGGTTACCCGACAGGGTATCTGATTTTGGCCAATGAATTGGAAATCACCAAGGGCGTTGGCGATACGCTGACCTATGAGGCGCTCCTCAATATGCTGTTGGGTGCGCTCAAGACGGAGATTTTGGAGCAGTCCCAGTTTGGGGACACCAGCAGGTATCAGACCATCGACGAGCACACGCTGCTGGCCTATGCACATGATATCTACCGGGTACGTGGCGTTGTGACGGAAAACAGCAGCGAGGCGCTGCCCATTGGAATGGACACGGTCAGACCCCGCATTGCCATTGACGGCGTGTACTATGACCTGGGCGATGTGGTGATGCCCGATTACTTGGAATACCGCGTTGTCGCATATTATAAGGAGCTGGATAACCAAACCAACGAGCTGTATTATATCCTGCCTGATTCGCGGAATGTGGTTGAGACCGTTGACGCGGACGACGTGGAAGCCTTTACGGGCACCTCGCTTGAGGTGGACCGCGATGGCGATACCGAACGGATCTCGGTGGATGCCAAGGCCAGCATCATCTATAACGGCGAGTATTTGAGCGAGTATGAAGAATCAGACATCATGCCTGCCTATGGTAAGCTGACGCTGGTGGACCCGGAAGGGGATGGCAGCTACAACACCATCAAGGTATCCGCTTATCAGACTGTGGTAGTGCAGGGCGTCAACACGCAGGACGAGCGGATCTATGGCAAGTATGACGGTGTGACGCTGGATATGGATGCGGACAAGGGCATCGTTCGGATCGTGGATGCAAGCGGGGCTGCGATGCAGCTTGCAGACGTTTCGGTGGGGGATGTTTTGACCGCAGAGATTGGCAAAGGCGGCCTGTCCCGTCGGGTGACGGTATCCAGTAAGACCGTATCGGGCACTGTGTCCGAGGTTGCAACCGATGACGAAGAAAGCAGCGTTCTCATCGGGGAGAATACCTATCTGTTGGTACCCAATTTCCCCAAGACCATCTCGGTTGGGCGGGAAGCAACCTTCTCGCTGGATGTCAATGACCGGATTGCAGACTTTGCGTCAAGTTCCATCACCGATAACGTTGCGGTGTTTATCCAGTCCAATCTGAAGGAAGGCATCTCGGAAGAGGTGCAGATCAAGATGTTTACTGCCGACGGTCAGATGACGGTGGCAACGCTGAATGATAAGGTGAAGTTGGATGGCGAAACCGTAGAGGCGACCGAGGTGCGCACCATTTTGAATGACCAGCGCCAGGTCATTGTCTACAAGACAAACAGCCAGGGTCTGGTCAATGAGATTGACACCAAGATCATGGGGCCGCAGGAGGATCCCAGCAATGCGCTGATCGAGTCCGTTGCGCCCAGCACGACAAACAAGCTGCGGTATAAGAATGCTGCCAAGGCATTCTCCAATAAGATGATTGTGGATGACGAAGGCGTCTTCTTCCTGATGCCGCCCGAGGCGGACAAGATGGACGACAGCGTCTATGAGATCATCGGGACGAATTACTTCAGCAATGATTTATACTATGCGATTGGCGGATACCATCTGGGTGAGAACCGCGGCCTGTGTGACGTTGTGACGGTGGAACTCACGGAAGATGCGGCTGTCGATGACAACACGCCCATCTTCATTTTGGACCATATCTCAGAGGCAGTCACAGAGGACGGCGAGACCAAACCACTGATGTATGGCTACCGTGATGGCTCGGACGTGCAGTTTTTCTTGGAGTCTGAACAGGTGTTGACTGAGGCGTTCTATCAGGAAACGGTAGACAACGAAACGGTCAGAAAACCCTACAAGCCTGCCATGGGAGATGTCTTAAAGCTCGCGTTTAACAGCAAGAATGAGATTAAGATCATTGAGCCCGTCTACAGCGTTGCGGAGCACAAGATGGTCGATGGTAACCCGACATACACGAACTTTGACCATGTGTTCCGCGTGGTGCACGGGTTTGTGGAGATGAAGGATGACGCCATTGCCAAGGTGACCATCAAGGATCCGGCGGGGCTTGTCAGCCCGGAAGAGGGCGCCGACGAAGCTTTTGTGGAGATGTATAATCTGGATAAGTTTAAGATCTACCGTGTGACGCTGGATGCGACGGGAAGAGACGGCAAAAAGGTGGAACCCATCACCGCGGGAGACGTTTTGGACTACGTACACAACGGAAACAGTCGATCGGAGGTCGTGCTGCACACCCGGTATGGGGAACCCAAGACCATGGTGGTGTACGAATAACCGCTTGACAGCGAAAGAAAAATAGGATATAATCTTGAAACAAGAAGGAAAGTGGCGCAGGTTTTGCGCCACTTTCCATATGGGAACATGGGGAGGCAGACGAATGAAGATTCTAGTGACGATGCCGGTGGGCGGAGAGCGGGACTCCTTTTTTTCCCCCGCCGAACTGGCAAAATGGGAACAGATTGGGGAAGTGGTGTTAAACCCAAAGACGGAGCAGTTTACGCCCGAAGAACTGCGGCAGCAGCTGCGGGACGTGGATATTGTGGTGACGGGTTGGAACTGCCCGCGGCTGACGGCGGACGTGATTGCGGATGCAAAGCAGCTCAAGCTGCTGGCACATACGGGCGGGACGGTTGCGGCAGTGGCATCTCCTGCGCTGTATGAGCGCGGTGTCCGGGTGATCAGCGGCAACAAACTGTTTGCGCAGTCGGTGGCAGAGGGCGTGGTCGCATACATGTTGGCTGCGCTGCGCCAGATTCCGCACTATGCGACCGCGCTGTCTGAAGGGAACTGGCTGAGCTTGTCTTATCCCGACCGCATGAACAAGGGCCTGTTGGGCAAAACCGTCGGCATTGTGAGCTTTGGTACCATTTCGGAGTTTCTGGTGCGGCTGCTGCAGCCGTTTGGCGTGAAAATCCAGGTGTATTCCCGCAGCCTGCCCCAAGCGACGCTGGACAAATACCATATGACGTTGGTTTCGCTGGAGGAGCTCTTTGAGACAAGCGACGTCATCACCATCCAGACGGCGCTCAACCCACATACGCACCATATGATCGGGGAGGCGCTCTTGCGCAGGATCAAACCGGGTTCGCTGTTTGTCAATACGGCGCGCGGCGCGGTTGTGGATGAGGAAGCTTTGATTCGATGCCTGCAGGAGGAACGGTTTGCGGCTGTATTAGATGTGTTTTCGGAGGAGCCGTTTGGTGCGGACAGCCCATGGGTGGGCTTGCCCAACACCATGCTGATGCCGCATATGGCAGGGCCGACCATGGACCGGCGCAGGGCGATTGCTGCAGCGCTTGCGGAGGATGTAGCGGGCTTTTTGGCGGGTGGAACGCTGACCCATGAGATTCCCGCGGATAAGGCGTTTGCCATGTCTGAGAAATAGAAGATGGGAAAGGACTCGCAATCCGTATCAGGAAAGCGGGTCCTTTTTCTGATTGTTTACATGTTGGGGCGGGATAGGGGTACATGCGGGATTTATGCGATTGTCTGCCCATGAAAAAATTAAAAAAATTTTACATATTCTCTTTACAAACCTGAAAAACTATGGTATAATAGCATCCGTTGGTTTGAAAAGGACATGCACCTTTAGCTCAGCTGGTAGAGCACCTGACTCTTAATCAGGGTGTCCAGGGTTCGAGCCCCTGAAGGTGTACCACGTCGGAGCAAAGTTCGCTTTGCTCCGTTTTTCTTTGGCAAGAAAAACCTCCGCCCGCTTCCTTGCTCCTCCTTCTTCCCAAAAAATCCAAGGATTTTTTGGGAGCCCTGACGTGGGCCGAGAGGATTCGTATCATTTTTAGACGGTTCAGCCAGATTGCGGCGAGTCTTTAGGCTCGCCGCATTTTTGTGCATAAATGCGGCTTCTCACGCCATTGCTTGCCGTTTTTTTCGCAACATAGCGCATTTGCGTCGGCTATTCGCTTTGGGCAAACGATGCTTTGCGCAAAGCCCCCCTTGGCACAAACGCAACACATCCATTTTATTCCAAATCAAAAAAATACCCACGCAAGGCGCGGGTATTTTTTTGATGTATTTGATGTCGTTTTCTCTTTTGCAAAGGGGTATGCGGCTCACCGGTCTATCTCCGACGCAACCTTACAACTGACTTCGTATGGTAAGTCTCACCATGGGATGGCTGGCACGGCAATCGTGCCGATGGGCTCCCGCTCCAGATAGCGGGCGATGCCGACCAGCTGCACAAATTCGGTGCGCAGATGGAAGGGATCCTCGCCAATGGCACCTTCCGCCTGCGTCAGAATATCCGCATATGTCCAGCCGTTTAGGTACTCGGACTCGTTGAGCGCCATCCCAAAGGCGGCCACTGCGGAGGCAAAGCGGAAATCCTCGCTGGGCGCTTGTGTCTCATCTGTGGTGACCGGATAGGTCAGAAGCGCACTGGTGTCCTCTCCAGGCAGCTTGTAGCGCACATTGACACAAAACAGCTCATCCGAGGGGATCTCGGTGGTTGTTTGATAGCGGAGGGATGTGCCTGCCGTCTCGGCGGCGGCAGGGATCAGTTCGTAGAAGGCTGTGACACTCTGCCCTGCGCCAAGCTCTCCGGCATCTTTGGTGTCATCTGCAAAGTCCTCGGTCTGCAGCATGCGGTTTTCATATCCGACCAGCCGATATTGGGCAACGCGCTGTGGGTTGAACTCCACCTGCAGCTTCACGTCGTTTGCCACGGTATACAGCGTCTGGGTCATGTCGTCCACCAGCACCTTCTTTGCCTCCCGGACGTTGTCGATGTAGGCATAGTTCCCGTTCCCTGTGTCTGCCAGCGTTTCCATGCGATTGTCTTTGTAATTGCCCGTGCCAAACCCCAAAACGCTCAGGTAGATGCCGTCATCCCGCCGGTCGGTGATGAGGGCTTCCAGTTCGGCGGTGCTGGAGATCCCAACGTTGAAGTCGCCGTCGGTACACAAAATCACGCGGTTGTTGCCCGCCACCTTGTGTGCCAGTGCGGTGTCATATGCGAGCTGAATGCCCGCACCGCCTGCGGTGGAGCCGCCTGCCTGCAGGTTGTTGATCACCGAAAGGATGCGGTCTTTGTCGTTGCCGGGCGAACCCGCCAGCCGTACCGCGGTGCTGCCGGCATAGGTCACAATGGAGACGGTGTCCGCCTCGGTGAGGGATTCCACCAGCATGCCCATCGCCTTTTGCACCAGCGGGAGTTTGTTCTGCTGGAACATGGAACCCGATACGTCAATCAAAAACACCAAATTTTGCGGGGCACGGACGTCCAGTTCCTCGCCGCGCATGGTAATCATCGCGAGCTGGTGTGCGGGATTCCAAGGACAGTCGTTCACCTCGGCTGTCACCGCAAGCGGCTGGCCTTCTTCTGGCTGGGGTACGGTATACGTGAAATAATTGATGAGCTCTTCGGTCCGTACCGCACCCAGCTGGGGCAGCGAGCCTTGGGTCAGGAAGCGCCGCATGTTGCTGTATGAGGCGGTATCCACGTCGATGGAGAAGGTGGACACCGGACTTTGCGCAACCTCGTGGAAGCGGTTTTCAGCCTCGCGGTCATATTCCTCTGTGTTGTGAGAGGGGATGAGGGGTGGTACTTCGTACATGCCGTCCGCTTGCGGTGCGGATATGCCAGCGGTACTGCTCATGCTGAGCCCGCCTCCGCTGCCGCCACTCATACTGGACCCGCCTCCACTGACGCCGCCTATGCTGGCCCCGCTGTCTCCGCCCGTCGGCATTGTTTCTGCGGGTTCCGCTGGTTTTTCCTGCTGGTGCAGGACATTTACCAACAGCGCGGCCACGTCTCCGCGGGTCGCATACCGCCCCATGACGGCGGGGATGCCGTCGAGGTATCCGTTGTCCATGGCATGCGACAGGTACCCAAACGGATAGTCCAGCTTGACGCCAAACGCGGCCAGCACCATCTTGACCGCATCTTCATACGTGACGGCGTCATCGGGATGGAAGGTGCCGTCTTCAAAGCCGTTTACAATACCAAGGGATGCCGCGGCGGCGATATAGGAGGATGCCCAATGGGAACGGGGGACATCCGAAAAGGCAGCGACGCCTTCGGGCTTTTCCTGACAGGCCAGCACCAGCATCTTGGCGAGCTCCGCGCGGCTGATGGGCGCTTCCGCATGCAGGTCCCCTGCCTCATCCCCGCTGAGAATCCCAAGCCCGGCCAACTCCTCCATGGGGGAGACCGCTTCCTCGGCAGCCAGCATCCCCGTGCTGCACAGCAGCAGACAGACCATTCCCAAACACAACAACTTTTTCATACCCAATACCTCCTTCTGATATGAATGACACACCGTGTATATGGGATTAGACGCAGAATTTTCCAAAAAGTTGCATGAATTGTCATGAAACTGACATGTGGCTGTCATATCATTGTCATGAAATTGGCATGTGGTCGTGCGCAACAAAAAAGAAGGCCTGTGGGGGCCTTCCGACTGTCGAAAAGTAATGCTCTCGCAGGGGCGTTGTCAGAGGGGAACCCCCTCTGTACTTTAATATGCGGTTTTTGCGGGCATGTACCGCGAAAACCGCTCCTATCAAGGGCTGGCGCAGTTGGCGCCGTGCGAACGGATACCCCTCCGGGGCACGCAAGCCCTTGTAAACAAGCGAAAGTCTCTCGAAGAGAGCTTTCGATGGGAAGCGTGTCGACTTTATGGACATGCTTTCAGGCCCCTTTGGGGGCCTTCTCTTTGGGAAGGTGTTATGATTCTTTTTTTCCTGCATCCGCCTGGAAGGAGCCCGGCATCTGCTCCTCCAGCGTCACCATCTGGCGCGCCAGGTCCCGCACCTTTTCCCGGAGCTTAAAGATGCAGTCCGTCTCATTGGCGAATCCGCGCACGATGTCCTCCGCCAGCGTCCGGCAGCTGGGGGAACCGCAGGAGCCGCAGTCCAGCTGCGGAAGCCGGTTGTGAATCTGCTCCATGGTCTCCAGCTTTTGCATCGCGACCAAGATATCCTCATCCAGGTTCATGACATTGGTGTAGGTGACGGGGCTGCTCCACAGGAGCTCCTCCTCGGTGACGGGGATGTCTTCATCTGGAATCTGCTTGTCTTTCAAAGAGGCGGCGAGCTTTGCAATCTTGGTCTTGGCCACAAAGGTGTTTTCCACGCACAGCGGCCCACCCACACAGCCGCCCGTGCATGCGAGCGCCTCAATGAAGTCGAGGTCTACCTTTTCGTCGTCCTCGATTTCCTCTAATAGCTTAATGACATTGTGGATGCCGTCCACGGCGACATACTTGTCGCTGGACAGCGCACCCACCTCACCGCCGCTGTTCGCCCAGCTCACGCCCGCAAAGGCGCACCGGCTGAGGTCCTCCACGTGCTCGATCTTGCCGAGGATGGGGAGGAGTTTTAGATAGATCTCCTTGATGGAGAGGACGCCGCTCACCGGCGCCTGCTGCATCCCGATGGGGTTTCGCGTGCTGGTTGCCTTGGCCGCACAGGGGGAGATGAAAAAGACGCCGATGTCGCAGTCTGGCAGCCCCGTCACCTCCCGTGCGCGCCTTCGCGCCGCGATGGCCGCCACCTCCATGGGGGAGATGATGGGCAGGATGTGATTGAGGAGGCTCGGAAACCGCACCATGATGAGCCGGACGATGGTGGGGCAGGCAGAGTTGATCACGGGCCGCACCAGCTGATTTTCCGCCATGAGCTTTTTGGTGAGGTTGGTGACCGCCTCGGTCGCCTTGGCAACCTCGTAGATGTCATCAAAGCCCAGGTACTTCAGCCCAGTCAGGATGAGATTGATGTCCGTGATGTTATTAAACTGCCCATACAGCGTTGGGGCGGGGATGGCGACTTTGTACTTGTATGCAAAAATGTCGTCCAGCGTTTCGGTGACCGCGCTTTTGGCTTTATAGGGGCAGACGCGGATACACTCCCCGCAGTCGATACACCGTTCCTTAATAATCCTCGCTTTCCCATTCCGGACGCGAATCGCCTCGGTTGGGCAGCGCTTGATGCAGTTGATACACCCCATAC
>CALYAO010000078.1 GCA_944393605.1 uncultured Clostridia bacterium | reverse complement strand
AACGGAAATGAAGGCAGACCGTATCGTGCTGGCCGGCGGCGTCGCATGCAACAACAAGCTGCGCCAGACGCTGCGGGAAAAGGCCAAAGCGGCAGGGATGGATGTCCTGTTCCCGCCCCCCGTTCTGTGTACCGACAATGCGGCTATGATCGCCTGCAACGGGTATTATCAGTACCTGGCGGGGCGTTTTGCGGACAATACGCTCAATGCGGTCGCGGGATTGCGGCTGTGTGAATAAAATCAACCAAAGAAAGGGAGGAAGAAACATGTTATCCAAGGAAATTGCAAAACTCTTAAACGAACAGGTCAACAAGGAACTGTATTCGGCCTACCTGTATCTGGGGATGTCTTGTTACTACGAGGAGGAAAACCTCGCGGGCTTTGCCAATTGGTTCATGGTGCAGACCCAGGAGGAGCGGGACCATGCGATGCTGTTCCTGCGGTATCTGCAGAACAATGGTGAGAAGGTGGAGCTGGAGAACGTCTTGGCAGAGAAGGTTGCCTATGACGGGTATGACCAGCCGCTGGCGAAGACCATGGAGCACGAGCGCACCGTGACCGCATCCATCAACAACATCTATGCGGCGGCGCTGGCGGAGAAGGATTTTAGAACCACGCAGTTTTTGGACTGGTTCATCAAAGAACAGGGCGAAGAGGAGAAGAATGCGGACGATTTGATCAAGAAATTCAAGTTGTTTGGCAATGATCCAAAAGGCCTGTATCTGCTGGATTCTGAGCTGGCGGCGCGCGTCTATGCGGCACCCAGCTTGGTGCTGGATTAAGAGGGAGGACGTATGACAATCAGACCCGAACGACCGGACGAATATGATGCCATTTATGAGCTGATCCGGGTGGCATTTCAGACCGCACAGCGGTCGGATGGAACCGAACAGGACTATGCAAACGCCCTGCGGGCAGGGAAGGGCTACATCCCCGAGCTGGCGCTGGTTGCAGAACAGGACGGCGAACTGATCGGGCATGTGATGTTCACGCGGGTCCAGGTAAAAGATGGAGCGCAGTCACATGACATCCTGTTGGTTGCGCCGGTGTCGGTGGTGCTGGCGCACCGGGGCCAGGGCGTTGGCTCTGCGCTCATGCGCCATGGCCTGCGCCGGGCAAAAGAGATGGGATTTGGCGCGGCGTTTTTGCTGGGCAATCCCGCATATTACGGGCGCTTTGGCTTTGTGACCTCATCTGGCTTTGGCATCCGATATGTCCACGATGTCCCTGCTGAAAACGTGATGGTGTGCGAATTGTACCCGGGCGCACTGGCGGGCGTGCATGGCGTGGTGGATTGTTGAATGTGCCGTAAGGCAACAATGCATTTGTGATATTGCGCATGCAAAGGGGCGCAGATTTCGGTTTTGCTGAAATCTGCGCCCCTTTTTTGTGGATCTTGGGTGGCTGCCCAGTCGGGTAAATTCACCAATACATCCCAATATTTCACATTAGGACAGCTCAAACTGCCCGGTATACAGCTGGTAGTATTTTCCACGCTGTGCAATCAATTCGTCGTGGCTGCCGCGCTCGATGACCTCGCCGTGCTCCAGCACCAGGATGGCGTTGGCGTTGCGGACGGTGGACAGTCGGTGTGCGATGACAAACACCGTACGGCCCTCCATGAGCCCGTCCATCCCCTTTTCGATGAGAGCCTCGGTCCGGGTGTCGATGGAACTGGTCGCCTCATCCAAAATGAGCACAGGGGGGTCCGCCACGGCGGCACGTGCGATGGCGAGCAGCTGGCGCTGCCCCTGGCTGAGGTTTGCCCCATCCCCCGACAGCATGGTGTCATACCCATGGGGCAGGTGGCGGATAAAGGCATCCGCGTTGGCGAGCTTTGCCGCAGCGATGACCTCCTCGTCGGTGGCATCCAGCCGGCCATATCGAATGTTTTCCATGACGGTTCCCGTAAACAGATGGGTATCTTGGAGCACCATGGCGAGCGACCGGCGCAGGTCGTCCTTCTGAATCTTGTTGATGTTGATGCCGTCATACCGAATCTTGCCGTCCGGGATGTCATAGAACCGGTTAATGAGGTTGGTGATGGTGGTTTTGCCGGCGCCGGTGGAGCCCACAAGGGCGATCTTTTCTCCCGGACGCGCCAACAGGGATACGTTTTTCAGCACATCCTTTTTGCCATCGTAGGAGAAGGTTACGTCCTCAAAGCAGACTTCTCCCGTCAGCCGGGTATAGGTGAGCGTTCCGTCCTCGTGTGGATGCTTCCAGGCCCAGATGCCTGTGCGCTCAGCACATTCGGTGAGCATTCCGTCGGGGCTCTCTTTGGCATTCACCAGCGTGACGTAGCCGTTGTCCACCTCGGCGGGCTCATCGATGACCTCAAAGATACGCTCCGCACCTGCCAGCGCCGCCAGCAGTGCGTTAAACTGCTGGGAGATCTGCGTGATGGGCTGGGAGAAGGAGCGGGAGAACTGCAGGAAGGAGGCGATGGAACCCAAGTCCATCCTGCCCGCGATGACCAACATACCGCCCACCGCCGCCGTGATGGCATATTGCACGTAGGACAAATTTCCAAGAATTGGCATCATGATGTTGGCGAAGGTGTTTGCGCGGGTGGAGGCCAGACGCAGCTCTTCGTTGATGTGCGCAAATTCCGTCGTGACAGCTTCCTCATGGCAGAACACCTTGACCACTTTCTGCCCCTCAATCATCTCTTCGATGTATCCGTTGGCACGGCCGATGGCCCGCTGCTGTTTCTGGAAGTTAACGGCACTCTTACTGCCGACGTATTTCACAATGAGCAGCATGACCACCAGCATGCAGACGATGAGCAGCGTGAGCAGCGGGCTGAGCACCAGCATGAGGACGAAGGTCGCGATGATGGTGACCGAACAGCTCATCAGGGAGGTGAACCCTTGGCTTAAGATCTCGCGCAGGGTATCCACATCGCTGGTATACCGGCTCATCAGCTCCCCGTGGGTATGGGTATCGAAGTATTGGATGGGCAGGTCCTGCATGTGGTTAAACAGGTCATGCCGGATGCTGTTGAGCGTCCCGTTGGACACGTAGATCATCAGCCGCATGTATCCATAGGAGGACAGCGCACCCAGCAGATAGATGCCGGCCATGACAGCCAGCATGGTAATAAATGGAACGAAGTCCGCTGCCTGCGGGTTGGTGCCCCGGAGGGGCTCGATGAAGTTGTTGATGACGGGCTTGAGAAAGTAGGTGCCTGCGACGCTGGCACCCGAGCTGATCAATACCATGAGGAGCACCAGCACCAGCTTCCACTTTTGATGGAGGACATACCCCAGAACCCGCACCAGCGTTTTTTTCACATTTTTGGGCTTGCGGCCCGTATTCATACGAGGTCCCGGCATATCAGGCCACCCCCTTCTGCTGCGAATAATACACTTCTTGGTAGATCTTGTTGGAAGCCAGCAGCTCTTCGTGCGTGCCGATGGCATCAATGCGTCCGTCGTCTAGGACCACAATCTTATCCGCATCCTGCACCGAGGTGACGCGCTGCGCGATGATGATGGTCGTGGTAGCCGAAAGGTTTTCCGCAAAGGCCTGGCGAATTTTGGCATCGGTTGCGGTGTCCACAGCACTGGTGCTGTCGTCTAAAATGATGATTTTGGGCTTTTTGAGCAGCGCCCGCGCGATACACAGCCGCTGTTTCTGGCCGCCCGAAACATTGACGCCGCCCTGCCCCAGATCGGTATCATATCCATCGGGGAAGGACTGAATGAAGTCATGCGCCTGCGCCGCCTGACATGCGGCGATGATCTCCTCATCGGTGGCGTTGGCATCTCCCCAGCGCAGGTTGTCCCGGATGGTGCCCGAGA
>CALYAO010000077.1 GCA_944393605.1 uncultured Clostridia bacterium | reverse complement strand
TAGTAAGCGAGACTTTCCACGATAGAGGAGGAATGACGGCGCGCGTGACTGATTTTTCTGCAAAGAAAAATCGGAACGGAGCAAAGTCCGTTCCGACGTGGAGGCGCCACCCAGATTTGAACTGGGGAGTCAGGGTGTTGCAGACCCATGCCTTACCACTTGGCTATGGCGCCGCACATGATACAGTATACGCGAGGCATACTAAAAAGTTGCCTGTACCGTAAAAAAATCGTAGCGGTAATAATAAAGCAAAACCGCCGGGTGGCGATTTTGCTTTATTACATTTGGAGCGGAAGACGAGATTCGAACTCGCGACGTTCACCTTGGCAAGGTGACGCTCTACCACTGAGCCACTCCCGCATTTATATAAAAACCAAATATACACCCCGATTTGGTGCCTCCGGGCGGAATCGAACCACCGACACGGGGATTTTCAGTCCCCTGCTCTACCGACTGAGCTACAGAGGCAAATTGGCGACCCGGATGAGGCTCGAACTCACGACCTCCAGCGTGACAGGCTGGCGTTCTAACCAACTGAACTACCGGGCCGTAAGTCATATATGAACGAAATGGTGGGCACAACAGGGCTCGAACCTGTGACCCTCTGCTTGTAAGGCAGATGCTCTCCCAGCTGAGCTATGCGCCCATTCTTTCAGTCCTTGCGAACGGCACGAATAATATTATACACATTTTAACCGCATGTGTCAACAGATAAATGCATCTTATTTTTTGAAATTTTTTGATTTTGAAAAAATAGATAGGGTATTCTATCCTTTTCTGTTTATATCTCGCTTTTTTGGAAAATTACTTTACACCCGAACAGCGTTCTATGAGCGCCTCCAGTTGTTCCTTGCCCACATGGTACACCTTGGGGCAGAACTGGCAGGTCAGTTCCGCCTGCCCGTCTTTTTCCAGGATGTCTGAGAGTTCCTTGGCACCTAGACTGAGCAGGGCTTTTTCAATGCGATCCATGCTGCAATCGCATTCATATTTGACAGGGATGTCTTCCATGCAGTCATAGGGTAGGCCATGCAACAGTTTCGCTAGAATATCCTCGGCACACATACCGTCGCTGAGCAGTTCGGTCACCGGCGGCAAGGAACGAACCGTCTGTTCCAACTGCGTGGCAACCGCATCGGAGGCACCCGGCATGAGCTGCAGCATGTATCCGCCGGCACATTTTACCGAGTAGTCCACATCCACCAAAACACCCAGTGCAATGGCGGTCGGCGTCTGCTCAGACATGGCATAATAATAGGTAAAATCCTCCGCGATCTCGCCCGTCACCAAAGGCACTTGCCCCATATAGGGCTCTTTTAGCCCCAAGTCGCGGGAAATGGAGAGCGAACCGTTCCCAATGGCACCGCTCACATCCAGCTTGCCATTCGGTTTGTTGGGGATATCCACCTGGGGATGATAAACATACCCTTTGACCTTCCCCTGGCTGTTTGCCGTGGCGACGATGCCGCCCAGCGGGCCGTCCCCTTTGATCAAAACGGTCAGGCTGTCCTGCGCTCCTTTGAGCAGGGACCCCATGATGGCGCACATGGTGAGCGTACGTCCCAAGGCCGCGGTCGCAACCGGAGAGGTATGATGGTAGCGCTGTGCCGTGCCGCAGATGTCGGTACTGTCCAAACAATATGCCCGGATGAAGCCGTCTTGGGTGATTGCACGTTTGATCATTGCCATTTGTTGTCCCGCCTTTTGTAACATGAGATGTGGGTAAACCATATGCGGCCTATCCAGAGATAGAAAACCATGAAAGGAACATTTCAGGACAAAAATTTCCGCTTTTTGTCCTCTTATGCCAACAGATACATGGATTCGTTTATTTTCATTATATCATGGAGCGGCCCGCAAAGTAAAGTGGTCATTCAAAAAATAAAACAGCGGGGAAGAGAAGGGCAGGCTGCCGGCTTCTCTTCTCCGCTGTCTCGCTTCCAAGTTAGTCAATCCGGCTGGCGTGGCGCGGCACCTTTTCTTTGAAGAGCAGCGTGATACACCACAGGCCTGCGATACCAACCAACGCATAAATAACGCGGCTGATGGTTGCAAGTTGTCCACCAAAGATGGCTGCGATCACATCAAACCCAAACAGGCCGATGCACCCCCAGTTGAGTGCGCCGATGATCACCAGCGACAATGCAATATTGTCAATCGTACTCATTTGTTTTCCCTCCTGTCATGTTCTTGTTTATACAGCGCGTTTGCTGCATAATACATGTTTTAGTATTGCCCCCAATCTGCAAAATCACTCACAAATCGGATGGTATATTTTGTAAAGTTATTCTTCCATGTGCCGGCCCAGGAACATGGCGGCCGACTGTGCCAGTTTGATCTCCACTTCGTCCGCTTTGGGCGTGCTGTCGGTGGAAAAAAATACCACAGAGCCGATGGTATCCCCTTCGGACAAAATGGGCACGATGACGCCTGCGGAGTATTTGTCGTTGTTGTCAATCACGTCGTATTTGCCGGCGTCGCCGCCTTTTGCCGCATAGGTGGTCTTTTCCTCCATGCACTTTTCGATGTCCTGGCTGATCTTTTTTTCGGTCAGCTCTTTTTTGGGTACGCCTGAAACTGCGATGACGGTGTCTTTATCGGTGATGCAAACGGGCTGTCCGCTGGTCTTGGACAATGTCTCCGCATAGGTGTGTGCAAAGTCGCCGAGCTCCCCGATGGGCGAATATTTCTTAAAGATGACTTCGCCGTCCCGGTCGGTGTAGATCTCAAGCGGGTCGCCTTCCCGGATTCGCATGGTGCGGCGAATCTCTTTGGGAATGACCACCCTGCCCAGGTCGTCTATTCTTCTCACGATTCCTGTCGCTTTCATATACCGATACCCTCCAACGTGTTAGACTGTAAGATTTCTTTTACAACGTGTATTATTTACCGTATCTTTCAATTTATCCATGTAATTTGACATAAAACTCGGATTGTGTTCTGAGAGTTTTTTCCAGCAAGCGGCTAAACAGGCCTCATTTGACTTTTTTGCGGCACAATGCTATACTGAAAATGAACAAACGAAAATCAGCCAGAGAGGAAGGGTCACATGGAGGCATATCTGGATAACAGCGCGACCACGCGGCCGCTGGATGTGGTATGCGATCGGATGGACGCGCTGGCGCGGACGTGTTACGGCAATCCGTCTAGCCTGCATGGGATGGGGATGCGTGCGGAGTCGGTTTTGCGCCAAACACGCGACAGTCTGCTCGCGGCGCTGCATGCGGAGGACGGCAGGGTGGTTTTTACGTCGGGCGGAACAGAGGCCAACAACCTGGCCATCTTGGGAACGGCGCTCTCTGCAGCCAAACGGCGGCCGCGCGTGATTACCACCAAGGTGGAACATCCGTCTGTGTTGGAGCCCATGCGGTATTTGGAGAAGCAGGGCGCAGAGGTGATTTATCTGGATGTGGACGCAAGGGGGTGCGTGCTGCTTTCGCAGCTGGAAGAGGCGCTGACGCCGCAAACCCTGCTGGTCAGCATCATGCAGGTCAACAACGAGGTGGGAACCATTCAGCCCATCTCGGAGGCGGTGCGCCTCATCCGGCGGGTGGCCCCGGGCTGTGTGTTTCATGTGGATGGCGTCCAGGGATTTGGCAAGGTGGCGCCGGCACCAGCGGATGTGGATTTGTACTCGGTCAGTGCGCATAAAATCCATGGCCCCAAGGGCGTTGGTGCACTGTACATCCGCAAGGGCCGGCACGTACGCCCCGTCATGCTGGGCGGCGGCCAGGAGGGCGGTCTGCGTTCGGGGACCGAAAATGTGGTTGCCATTGGCGGGTTTGGGACCGCTATCGCGCATGCAATGGCGGATTTCGGGGCGCATATGGCGGCGATGTCCGCGCTGCGGGACGAATTGGCAGATGGCCTTGCGCGCATCCCGGGTTGTACGTTAAACAGCGGAACGGATGAATTGGCGGCACCCCACATTGTGAATGCTTCGTTCGCCGGCGTGAAGTCAGAGGTGCTGCTCCATGCGCTTGAGGCAAGGGAGGTATATGTTTCCACCGGCTCGGCATGCTCGTCCAACCACCCGGCGCTCAGCCCGGTTCTGACTGCGATGGGGCTAGGCAGGGCGCAGATCGACAGCGCCGTTCGGTTTAGCCTTGGGCGGGAAACGGACGCCGCACAGGTCGCATATGCGGTGGCATGTGTTGCGGAGGAAGTGGAGAAGCTGCGGGCATTTGTCCGGTGAGCTGCGGACGCAGCTGCATGAAATACCCATTATTTGGAAATGAAGTGGGACGGCACCATCCACTTATGGCACGTGTGCCTTGTAAATGCCTGTATGCGTTTGTGGAATCCGTGGAGGATGGCACGGATTTGTTCGACGATTGGGCGGAAGAACCGGAAATCGGATGCAGATACAGCTGCCGTAACGGCCAAAAGCCGCCGCGGCATGCCGGCGCACCGCATGCCTTGTTATGCTGTGGCTGCTGCGTGGAATCGCAGCTGCGCGTTGCAATCCCCAGCGTCGCCGCATCTTTTCCTGTTTGCGCCAGCCAAACGCAGCATTCCCCAATCGACCGCGTAGCTGACGTGGGATGCATTTGGCATAAAAAAAGACGCCCAGGCCTTGGCCTGAGCGTCTTTTGCTGTTATTGAGCAAAAGCGGTATCATAGTTTTCATATCGAAATGCGACCCGATCGCCATCCTGGAGTGCGACGTCCTTTGCGCCAACTTCGGCTAAGGTATCGTTCACATAGAGCAGCCAGCCATCCGTCTGGGTGGAGGCGATGCCGCCGAAGTTGTCAAACATGCCGTTTTGGAAGGTATACGCGAGCTTGACTGCCTGGCATGCAGTCTGTATGGCCTGGTCCGCGGTGCATTGATTCTGGGACAACGCCACGGTGTCCTCCAGCAGGATGCCGTCGGTTGATTGGATGGTGACAGCGATATTGGCCTTTGGGCCTTCATCTCCCCCGCCGGCGCATCCGGCGACCGTACACACAAACAGCACGGATAGGAGCACAAGCAGGCAATGTTTTGTATATCGCATAGTGATTTTTCTCCTTTGTGGATGGGTTATTATTTGTAAATGGGACCGTAGGTTGTGCAGGCCCGGTAGTCGGCGTTCTCCTTGTTCTCGGTGCCGAATGCTGCCCAGCACTGCGGGCGGAAGATCTTCTCTTCTTCCACGTTGTGCATATTGACAGGAATGCGCAGCATGGAGGCCAGCGTCAGGATGTCTGCGCCGACATGCCCATAGGCGAATGCACCGTGGTTGGCGCCCCAGTTAGCCATGACCGAATAGACGTCGGTGAATGCACCCTTGCCCGTCAGCTTGGGTGCGAACCAGGTGGAGGGCCAGGTCGGGTCGGTCCGCTGCAGCAGCGTTTTGTCCACGTCGGCGGGCAAATCGACGGTATACCCCTCTGCCAGCTGCAGCACGGGGCCCAGACCGTCCACCAGGTTGACGCGTACCATAGTAACGGGCATCACGCCGGTTGTGCTGAAGGTGGAGGAGAACCCGCCGCCGCGGAAATATCCCAGGTCAGCGGGGCACCACTGGGTGTTCTCTAGGCATGCCGCAACATCCGCATCCGTCACGTTCCACCATTCTTTCATGACCGAGTTGCCGTTTTCGTCTTTCATGCGGCCTGTGCCGTCTAGCGAGGCCGCCCCCGAGTTGATGAGATGGATGAAGCCCTCGCTGCCGACCCCTTCGATGGTCTTGCCTGTCACGCGCTTCACCGCGTCAGGGCTCCAGTAGGTGCGGACATCGGCGAACACCGCGGCACGGTTGGTGACCAAATGTAGAAGCAGCATGGAGATGCCGTTTAACGTGTCATTTTCGGTGGCAAAGGTGAAGGGTTCGCGGATTCCGTTCCAGTCAAAGCTGGAGTTTAAGATGGCCTCCGTGAAGTCCCCGTTGGGGCTATAATCTGTCCACTGGCGCTGCCCCTGGAAGCCGCCCAAAATCCCATTTCGACCCATGGCCTCTTCATGGAAGCCCATTTCGGCCAGCTTGGGATTGCCCGTCAAAAGATCCCGGCAGATCAGGGTCATCTTGATGACATACTCCCACTCGTAGTCTTTGCGCTCCCGGCTGTGGGGGTTGGCGTTCTTGTCAAAGCCCTCTTTGCAGTTGGCCTTGGCCCATGCGAGCGCCTTTTCAAATTCATCATGATCATAGATGCCCAGGTCAATGCGGCGGATGATCTCAGACATATCCACCCACTCAGCGCGGATGCCGAAATACTTCTGGAAGAAGGAGGCATCGCAGAAGGAGCCCGCAATACCCATGGCGACGCCGCCGATGTTGACATAGGCCCGGTTGCGCATCATGCCCACCGCGATGGCGCCCCGCGCAAAGCGCAGAATCTTCTCTGCCACATCTGCGGGGATGGTGGCGTCATCCATATCCTGCACGTCGTGCCCGTAGATGGAGAAGGCGGGCAGACCGCGCTGCGCATGTGCTGCCATAACGGCTGCAAGGTAGACCGCGCCGGGGCGCTCGGTCCCATTAAAGCCCCAGACCGCTTTGACGGTCAACGGGTCGAGGTCCATGGTTTCGCTGCCGTAGCACCAGCAGGGCGTAACCGACAGCGTGGCGCATACGCCTTCGTGGCTGAATTTCTCGTGGCATTTTGCTGCCTCCTGGCCGCCGCCGATGGTGGAATCCGCGATGACGCATTCCACAGGGGTTCCGTCGGGATACCGCAGAGTAGTAGAGATGAGGTTTGCTGCCGCTTGTGCCATACCCATGGTCTGGGCCTCGAGCCCTTCGCGGATGCCGCCCCATCTGCCGTCGATGACGGGACGAATACCAATTTTTGGCCTGTTCATGTGAGTGGTCCCTCCTTGTATGTAGTTTAAAAAAAATTCCAAATTGCGCTTTCAGTATATCACCGAAACACCCAGACGTCAATGACAAGTTTTTGCACTCTTGCTTTCTTTAAAATTGTCATTGACGCCAAAAATGTCATTGACGCCCGGGCGGTGTTCGTGATACAATACAGAATATATCTATTTTATGATATAAAAGGAGTCACGTATGCATGTGGATTGCAAATAAATGGCAGACATATACCGTTCTGGACACGAGGCGGGGGGAAAAGCTGGAGGATTGGAACGGGTATCGGCTGATCCGGCCCGATCCGCAGGTGGTGTGGGAGAGCGCAGAGCACCCGGCCCTCTGGCGGGATGTGCATGGGTACTATCACCGCAGCAGTGCGGGGGGCGGCAGCTGGGACTTTGCAAAACCGGTGCCCGAGCGGTGGACCGTGACCTATGCGCCCCTGTCCCTCACCTTTGGTATCAAGCCCATGGGCTTTAAGCATACGGGGCTGTTTCCCGAACAGGCGGTCAACTGGGAGTGGTTTTCGCAGCTGATTCGGGATGCGGGGCGCCCCATCCGCGTGCTCAACCTGTTTGCCTATACCGGTGGGGCCACGGCGGCTGCGGCCGCTGCGGGCGCGGAAGTCGTGCACGTGGATGCCTCCCGCGGCATGGTGGCATGGGCCAAGGAAAATCTGGCGGAAAGCGGCCTTGCAGACAGGCCCGTGCGATACCTGGTGGATGATGTCTTAAAGTTTGTGGCCCGGGAGATCCGGCGGGGCAGACAGTATGACGGCATCATCATGGACCCGCCGTCCTATGGACGCGGGCCGGGCGGCGAGGTTTGGAAGATGGAGGACGGGCTGTATGGTCTGGTCACCGAATGCCGCAAGGTGCTGTCAGATACCCCCCTGTTTTTCCTCATCAATTCCTATACCACGGGGCTGCAGCCGGCGGTGTTGTCTAACATTTTGAAAAAAGTGGTGGCTGGCGGCTTTGGCGGAAAGGTGACCGCGGATGAGATTGGCCTGCCCATAGCGGACAGCGATTTGGTGCTTCCGTGCGGCGCGTCGGGCCGTTGGCAATGTATGTGAGATAGGCAGATTGCAAAAGAGAGAAAGGAAGTGTTTGCGATGCTCAAACAGCGGGTGCTGGTGGTGGATGACGATGTCAATATCTGTGAGCTGATTCGGTTATATTTAGAAAAAGAAGGGTTTGAGGTGGATCTGGCCCACGACGGGCAGAAGGCGTTGGATTTGTTTAAGGAACGGACGCCTTCGGTCGTGCTGCTGGATGTCATGCTGCCCAAAATGGACGGGTTTCAGGTGTGCCGCGAGATCCGGCGCATCAGCCAGATTCCCATCATCATGCTGACGGCGAAGGGGGAGACGTTTGACAAGGTGCTGGGCCTGGAGCTGGGTGCGGATGACTATATGGTAAAGCCCTTTGAAAACAAAGAGCTGGTCGCGCGCATCAAAGCGGTGCTCCGGCGGTATGACCCCAAGGACAGTGCGGACAAAGAGGTGGTCTATCCCAATATTGTCATCAATCTTTCCAACTATGAGCTGAAAATCTGCGGCAAGCAGGTGGATATCCCGCCCAAGGAGCTGGAACTCTTATATTTCCTTGCGACCAACCCGAATAAGGTGTTCACGCGGGAACAACTGTTAGAAACGGTCTGGGGCTTTGACTACTTTGGGGATTCCCGGACGGTGGATGTTCATGTCAAGCGGCTGCGCGAGAAGCTGGAATTGGCGGGAGAAGGCCAAAACTGGCAGCTGAAAACAGTTTGGGGTGTGGGGTATAAGTTTGAGGTGAAGTAGTGTGTTCAAACGGAGCATCTTTGGGCAACTGTTTAGTTTTACGGTCCTTTTGCTGCTGTTGTCCGTTCTGTTTATCGCAACCCTGCTGTATGGCTTTTTGGGCGGGTATGTGACGCAGCGCGAAGAACAAAATTTAGAGGTCACAGCTGAGGCAGTCAAAAAGCTGACGACATTGTATATGCAGAGCAGCAATGCGCTGTCTCTGCGCAATTACAAGGTCATGCTGGACAGTCTCAGCAACAGTTCGGGCGCATTTGTGATTGTGTTAGATGTGACGGGCAAGGTGTTTGTTACAACGGGGGACCAAACGGGCATCACGATGGATGAGGGGTTGTATCAGGGAGTCCTAGAGGGGCGCGATGTCAAGCTGATCGGGACGGTGGGTGGCCTGTTTAACACCACCATGCTCACCATCGGAACGCCTCTCATGTATCAGGACGAGGTGGCGGGTGCCATTTTCCTAAGCAGCCCTGTGCCCGAGATCAACCAAATCCGGACGGATGTTTTGCGCATCTTCTTGGTGTCGGTGAGCATCGTCATCCTGGTCGCATTGGTGGTGATTTATGCGATGTCCCGCCGGCTGACCCAGCCGCTCAAGCAGCTGAACGCTGCCGCAAAGCGCATTGCAAGCGGCGAGTTTGCGGGCCGGGTGCAGCTGGACGTGGAAAACGAGATCGGGGAGCTGGGTGACACGTTTAACGAGATGGCGGAATCCCTCATGCAGCTGGAGGACATGCGTTCCAGCTTCATCTCCAGCGTCTCCCATGAACTGCGGACGCCGATGACCACCATCACGGGGTTTGTGGAGGGTATTCTGGATGGGACCATTCCGCCTGAACGGCAGAAGCAGTATCTGACCATTGTATTGGAAGAGAGCCGCAGACTGTCGCGGCTCGTGACGGATCTGCTGGACATGACCAAGCTGGAGAAGAATAAGCTGACGCTCGATCTTCGGGAATTTGATATCAACGAACAGCTGCGCCTGCAGATCATCAAGGCCGAACGGCGCATCGAGGAAAAAGACATCGATGTCATGGTGGATTTTGAATCGCCCTCTCAAAAGGTGTGGGCGGACAAAGACAGCATCCTCCGGGTGCTCACCAATCTCTTGGACAACGCGATTAAGTTTACGCCGGAGGGTGGATACATTGAGCTGCGTTCGGGGCTTTCGGACGGGAAAGTGTTTGTGTCCATGACCAATTCGGGCATGGGCATTGAGCCGGAGGACGCACGGCACATCTTTGACCGGTTTTATAAGACGGATAAGTCCCGCAGCCTGGACAAAAATGGCGTGGGGCTGGGACTATACTTGGTAAAAAGCCTGCTGCAGGCGCATGGACAGGATATTTGGGTGACAAGCGAAGTAGGGAAATACACCCGCTTTACCTTCACACTCGCACCCTATACCCCGCCGCCTGCCAAACGGGAACGCGGGCAGAATAAATCCGAACAGTAGGAGAACCATATGATGGAACAAACGACCATTGCAGCCATTGCGACACCCCATGGAACGGGGGGACTGTCGGTGATTCGTGTGAGCGGGCCGGAGGCGCTGCCTGTGTGTGACGCCTGTTTTGCGCACCCGGGCGGTAGGCAATTGGCGGATGCGAAAACGCATACCTTGACGCATGGGTATATCGTGGATGCCGCGGGCAGCCCCATTGACGAGGTGCTGTGCGCGGTGCTGCGTGCGCCCCGTTCCTTCACCGGGGAGGACACGGTGGAGGTGAGCTGTCACGGCGGCTTGGTGGTGACGCGTGCGGTGCTTGCGCGCCTGCTGCAGGCGGGTGCGGTGCTGGCGGGGCCGGGTGAATTCTCCAAACGGGCGTTTTTGAACGGCAAGCTGGACCTGTCCCAGGCCGAGGCAGTCATTGACGTCATCAATGCGAAGTCCGAGCTGGCACTTACGGCGGCCACGCATCAGCTGAAAGGTGCGCTTTCGGGGCGCATCTGCCGCGTGCGGGACGGGTTGTTGGACCTTGCAGCGCGGCTGGGCGTGCTCGCGGATTTTCCCGAGGAGGACATTGAGGACTTGGATGCGGCGGATGCCGCGCAGATTCTGCGGGCGGCCCAGTCAGAGCTCTCGGCGCTGCATGATTCCGCCCATGCGGGGCGGCTGCTGCGGGACGGGATTGATACCGTCATCGTGGGGAAACCCAACGTGGGGAAGTCGTCTCTGCTCAATGCCCTGCTGGGGGAGGAGCGCGCCATCGTGACGGAGGTGGCGGGGACCACGCGGGACGTGCTGTGTGAGCAGGTGGACATGGGCGGCTTTTCGCTCAATGTGTATGATACCGCCGGGCTCCATGAAAGCGGGGACTACATCGAGAATCTGGGCATGGATAAGGCGCGGGCGTATCTGCGTCAGGCTGAGCTGGTGCTGCTGGTTGTGGATGGCACGGCGGGATTGGATGCGGCGGAT
>CALYAO010000076.1 GCA_944393605.1 uncultured Clostridia bacterium | reverse complement strand
GATATACCGTCAATAACAGCTACAAATATCAGCGATACAACTACAATGATTACAGGAATAAAATACAATACTTTTTTCATAAAAACACCTCGCTTATGGTATAAAAACGCATAAAGGCGGCTTTTTTAGCGTCATTGGATGTATTCGATTTTGGGCTCCACAGGCGGCGGAGCAATGGGATACAGCTTGCCCAAATGGAGGAAATAGAAAGCCTGGTACAGGGGGATGAACAGCCCCAACAGCATGTGCAATAGGGCGCGCGTTTCGGGCACATACCGCCGATGGATCTGGTAGTTGACCAGGCCTTTTAGCGTCGCAATGGCCGCCTGTCCTGCAAGAGCAACCAGAATGAATGGGATGATCCATCCGAGGAAGGAAAACAGGAAACGGATCACGTAAGCTGAGGATGCGCGGCTGCCATATCCCCTTTCCAGCATGGTAGCTCCCGTCACAGTGTTCATCAATAACAACGCATACAATATCCCAATCACCACCCCAAACAGGATGGGCAGCAGGAGCAGCCAAAGGCCGGGATTTTTGATACGCTGGCGCCCTACCGTCACCTCGCCGGCGAGCATCCCTTGAAAATAGGATCGCACAAAGGGGATAAAGGCCATCCACCCGTTTGGAACCCCTTGTTTTTTCGCCATATTGTATAGACCAAAGCCGTTTACCAAGTAACCAATGAGCCAAATCGCGCCAAACACCCCATAGAAGAGAAGCAGGGGCAAAAGCACGATGATGGGATTTGTTGACATAAGAAACCGTCTCCTTTTATGAATTTGTTGTTCTGGGTGCGAATAAAAGCGATGGTAGGCATGCAGGGGCAATTCCGCGATACAAGCCTTTGGAAGATCGGGTGTCAATGGTTGGTCATTGTTTCGGTTTATACCAATATTTTCCTACAAGCTCTGCGCCGTCTGCATAGAGCGCAGAAGAAACCGTCACAAAATGATTTGGTGTAGCGCTGTCTGGAATCTGCATACTTGTCGATTGTTTGTTTTGAATCAACGGAATGAAAAGTGATTCTGGTTTTGTTTGCTGTCTCTTTTATTCTATCACATCTCCACACAAATATGCAACCTGCCATCAAGCGTGCAGTGGGCAAGACTGGCTTATCTCTGCCGACTCCGCCGTTCGCAGTCTGCCATGTGGCATAGACGGTCATAGGCATATTCAAAAAAGGCTTGGAATGCCTTACAAAACTGATTTTTTGCCAGCTTGCCTGCTACCATAGGCTCCCGATTACGCCGGCATCCACCTCGGCATAGGGACATCCAGCGACAATTTTGACAATCTTCATGCACCTGGCGGGATTCCTCCACAAACCGCTCCGCATTTGGGGATTGCAGCATGTCTGCAAAACTCATTTCAGTGATATTGCCAAGTCGGTATTCATCCAGCACATAAAAGTCACAGGGATAGATGCTGCCGTCTCCCTCCGCTACAAAATAGCAGGAGCAGACGCCAGACATCCCGCAGCTTTCGGGCGGCTGCCCCAACAGCATGCCGACATAATTGTCAAAGGTACGGATGCTGACATACTGACCTTTGCAGTAGCTGTCATAGTATAAATCAAAGGTGGTCTTTAGGAAATGCGCATACCGCTCGGCGGTTAGAGAGTAAGGATGGGTGTCAGTCTGGTCAAATGCATCCAAACAGGGGATAAACTGCAGGTATCGCAGGCCGTTTTTCTGAAAAAAACGAAATACCTGCTCTGCATGCCGCGCGATGGCATTGTTCACGACACATAGGATATTAAAGGGCACCTTATGTTTTTCCAAAAGCCGCGCCGCGCGCATGACACGGCTGTGGGTTCCTTTGCCCGCCGCGTCCAGTCGGCATGCGTCATGGAGATCTTTGGGGCCGTCCATAGACAGCCCCACCAGAAAGCGATGTTTTGCCAAAAAGGCCGCCCATGTTTCATCCATCACATAGCCATTGGTCTGGATGCTGTTGTAGACGGGCAGGTGTTTGGTATTGTATTGCTCCTCCAGCGCAATCAGACGCTCAAAGTAGGAAAGACCCGCCAGCGTGGGCTCTCCGCCCTGAAATGCAAAACCACATGAGCCTTCTGCATAGGCAAAAGCTGCTGCTACCAATGCCTCCTGTGTCTCAGGGGACATGATGCCATAGGATGGGACGGCGCGGTTTTGCGCGACATCCGCATAAAAACAGTACCGGCATCGCATGTTGCATAAGCTGGATGCGGGCTTGACAAGCAGATTGACAGGTGGCATATGTGGTTCCTCCTTTTACAGCGCCATGCGCCATATGTTATAGCAGCAAATGAGTACGATGACAACGAGTAGCGCCAAAAATACCTGATTCATTCCCTTGGCATCCATGCGTTTGACCAGTGCATTGCCAATAAGCCCGCCTCCGCCGCCGCCGAGACACATAAACAGCAGATGCCAAATGGAAACCTCCGGGATGGTACCCGTACCGATTGTGAGCAAGAGACTGGCAATTTGGGAGAGCAGGATCACGTAAATCGAGTTGAGCGCCGCTGTTTTGGTGTCCATAGAGAACAGGAAATAGAGCGCGACCAGATTGATGGGGCCACCCCCAATTCCCAAAAAGGCAGACAGAAGGCCCAGTATCAGCCCCGTGACAGCGCATACCAGCCGGTTTTGGATGTTGTGGGTCTGAATGCGTTTCTGACAGATCATATAGACAAACACCAAAACAGTCAAAGCAGCAAGCACAGCCGCCTGCGTGATACCGACGGCTGCTTCGGTTGGAAACTGCGTTTTGATCAGTTGGAAGAGCAGTTTCCCTGCCACGCCGCCAAATGCAGCACCCAGTCCCAAAAAGGTGGTTCGCCGTGTGTCGATCTGAGCGCCGGTGTCACGGCTGCGTATCAAAGAGACAGTGGACATGCAGAGGACGGTGAGCCCCGATAAAAAGCTCGCACTGCTGACAGGCAAAATACCAAACGCATCGATGAGAGGCTTGATGATAATCCAGCCGCCGATGCCCGTGATGGCACCAATGGTAGAGGCGACCAATGCGATGACAAATAAGATGGCAGTTATGATAATTCCCCAAAAAAGAACGATACTATTATCATATCACAGGCGACAAAAAAGCGCAACGGTCATGTGACCGTTGCGCTGTGAAATATGTTGGATTGGAACCGCCGCGAGGTCCGAAATGGAAATGTACAGCGAGTACTACAGTCCAAAGTATGCCGCCGCATTTTCATAGCAGATGCCGCGGATGATCTTGCCCAGCATCTCGTAGTCTTCGGGATATTCACCATCTGCTACCCATTGGCCGATCAAATTGCACAGAATGCGCCGGAAGTACTCGTGCCGTGGGTAGGACACAAAGCTGCGGGAGTCGGTCAGCATCCCCACAAACCGGGATAGGAGTCCAAGGTTTGCAACGGTGCGCAGCTGGGCCTCCATGCCGTCCCGTTGGTCGTTGAACCACCAGCCCGACCCAAACTGAATCTTCCCGGGAATAGGCGCCTTCTGGAAGTTGCCCAGCATGGCCCCCAAGACGTAATTGTCTTTGGGATTTAGGGTATAGAGGATGGTTTTGGGCAGGCTGTCTTTGGTTTCCAGCATATCCAGGAACCGTGAGAGCGGCGCGGCAATGGGAAGGTCGTCAATGGAGTCAAAGCCGATATCTGGCCCCAGCGCACGGTACATGGGAGTGTTGTTGTTGCGCAGCGCCCCGATGTGTATCTGCATGGCCCAGCCCAGACGTGCATATTCTGCGGCACACACGCCAAGGACGGCGGTGCGGTAACAGTCACGCTCCGCACGCGAGAGCGCCTCGCCCCGCATGGCCTTGTCAAATGCAGCCGCCGCATCCCCTTCGGCATAGGGCACATAGTCCACTGCATGGTCGGCGAGCCGGCAGCCCTGAGCATGGAAGAATGCGATGCGTTCTTTGAGTTTTGCGGTCAGTTCTGCAAAACTGGCAACGCCCATCTGCTGCATGTATGGCTGGAAGGTGTCCTTGGTGATTTCGACCGCCTTGTCGGGCCGGAAGGTGGGGAGCACTTTAACGGGGAACCCTTCCTCCCGCAGCTGAATATGGTATTCCAGCGTGTCCATGGGGTCATCGGTGGTGCAAAGTGCTTTGACGTTGGAGCGAAGGATCAGGTTTCGGGTAGAAAATTCAGGCGTAGTCAAAAGCTCATTGCACGTGTTCCAGATCTCTTCTGCCGTCGCAGGGGATAGCTCCTTTTCAATCCCAAAATAACGAGACAGCTCCAGATGCGTCCAGTGATAGAGTGGGTTCCCAAGCAGGTAGGGCATGGTCTCCGCCCACTTTTGGAATTTTTCAAAGTCACTCGCATCCCCCGTGATATACCGCTCCTCGACGCCGTTTGACCGCATGGCACGCCACTTGTAGTGATCGCCGCCCAGCATCAGCTCCGTGATGTTTGCAAACTGGTAGTTCTCCGCGATCATCTTGGGACTTAAATGGCAATGGTAATCAATGATGGGCTGGTTTGCCGCAAACTCGTGGTACAGCCGTTTTGCGGGCTCATTTTTCAGCATAAAATCCTTTGTGATAAAACTCATAGTGTAACACCATCCTTTAATATAGAGATTTCTTGATAGCCATTTTGCTCGTTTTTACAGGAAAGGCCCTCCGCCACCGACAAACAAAAATCAAACAGGGAGTCCGCCAGGTTGGGCAAAGAAGCTCCCCCAGCAATCACACCCGCATCGAAGTCGATCCAATGGGGCTTTTGCGCAGCAAGTGCCGAATTGGTGGATAGCTTGATCGTTGGAACAGGGCCGCCAAGCGGCGTTCCGCGGCCGGTGGTAAAGAGGATCATGTGCACTCCGCTCGCCGCAAGGTTGGTAACGGCTACCATATCGTTGCCAGGCCCGTTTAAGAGATTAAGGCCAGGTTTGACAGCAGGGTCACCATAATCCAGCACATCCGTCACGGCAGCGGTCCCGCCCTTTTGTATACAGCCGAGCGATTTTTCTTCCAGCGTCGTGATGCCGCCTGCTTTGTTGCCCGGTGAGGGGTTCTCATAGATGACCTGTCCATGTCGGGTAAAATACGCTTTGAAGCCGTTGATGAGGGAGACGGTTTTGTCAAATACTGCCCGGCTTTCGCACCGTTCCATGAGCAGCTGTTCCGCACCAAACATCTCGGGCACCTCGGTCAGCACCGTGGTCCCGCCGCTTGCGATGCAAAGGTCGGAAAAACGGCCCACAAGCGGGTTTGCCGTGATGCCTGACAGCCCGTCGCTTCCGCCGCATTTGAGCCCAACCCGCAGCTTGGACAGTGGCACCGTCTGCCGCACAAAACCGTCTGCATACCGGCGAAGTTCTGCGACCAGGCGGATCCCTTCTTGCACCTCGTCTGCGACCTCTTGGACGTTTAGGAACTTCACCCGGTCGGGATCCCATTCCTCCAGGACCGCCTGAAAGGCCGGGATGTTGTTGTTTTCACACCCCAACCCCAGCACCAGGACGCCCCCTGCATTCGGGTGGCGCACCAGGCCGCGCAGAATCGTTTGGGTCATACGGTGGTCATCCCCAAGCTGGGAGCACCCAAAGGGATGGGGAAAGCACAGCGCGCCTGTACGCGCTGCGATGCGCTGTGCTGTCTTGTTGACACACCCGACGGTGTTGATAATCCAAACGTCGTTGCGGATGCCGACGTCGCCGTTGCTTCGTACAAATCCTTGAAACTGGCTGCGTGCTGGCGGCGGCGGAAGGGGGCGCAGGTTTGGCGCATAGGTGTATTCTATAACGCCGCTCAGATTGGTTTTGCAGTTGTGGGTATGTACATGCTCGCCCGTGCGGATGTCTGCCGTCGCGTGCCCAATGGGGAAGCCATATTTGATAACAGGGGACCCATTTGGAATGTCACAGGCCGCATATTTGTGCCCGTCTGTGAGGCGAACCTCTACGTTGTCAATGGGATGAATTCGCATATCGCATTACCTCGTCTGTCAAGAAGGAAAGGTCCTGCCCCCATAGGTCGGCATTGGCCAGCGCAGCAGGGACATCTGCCTTCTTTAGAAATGTCATCACATCGGGGTCGTCATTTGCCATGTCAGTTTTATAAAATTGGAGCAGGGCGGCAAAGGCCTTGAGTAATGTCGGCGGCATTTTACCGAACCGCTCAATGTAGGTCAAGATCGAAGGCAGCACGCGCACCCGGAACTTACTGACCGAATTGAGGGCGATGGAGGAGAGGTAGTGTTTGATATAGGGGTTGGCGAAGCGCGCAAGCACATCCTCGGCATAAGAGCGGAGTTCTTCCTTTGGCAGGTCCAGCGTTGGAATAATCTCATCAAAGATACACCGTCTGAGGAAGGCCAGCATGTCAGGGTCGTCCACACAGGCTTTTACTGTGTCAAAGCCGCGCAGCATGGCATACGGTACCAGGGAGGTATGCGCACCGTTTAGGATGCGCACCTTGCGGGTGCGATACCGGTTTAAATCGTCCGTCCAGAGCACGTTGAGACCAACATCAGAAAAAGGAAGCTCGCGGGCGAGCGTCTGATCCCCTTCGATGACCCACAGATGAAACACCTCCGAGGTGTCACACATCGCATCCTCATAGGGCAGCCCCATGTCCTCCTCTTTGGGGTATCCCGTTACGATCCGGTCTACCAGTGTGTTACAGAAGTGATTTTGGGTGGCGATCCATTCGGTAAAAGCATCACCCAGTGCCCACTCGGACGCGTATTGTAATACGATTTTTCTCAGTTTGTCCCCATTGCGTTCGATGAGCTCACAGGGGAGCAGGATAAACCCGGGCAAACCCGCCTGGAACCGCTCATAGAGCAGGGCGGTCAGTTTTGCTGGAAAAGACTTGGGCGGCGCGTCGCTTATGGCGTCGAACGGTTCATAGACGATGCCCGCTTCGGTGGTATTGGAAATGATGAACCGGAAGGATGGTTCTTTGGCCAGCGCCAGGAATGCCGCATAGTCGGTATACGGATTGACGCACCGCGATATCACGTCCACGATGTCCTTGCGTATCACGGGCGCCCCATCATCCATGCCCCGCATTATGTGCGTATATACACAGTTCTGCGCAACAAGCTTGTCACACATGCCATGCGCAATGGGCTGTACCACCACGACACTGCCCGTATAACAGCCGCTGTCGTTGAGCTTTTGCAGCATCCAGTCTGCAAAGCCGCGCAGAAAGCCCCCTTCACCGAATTGGATAATCGTTTCAGGGCGCTCTGGTTTTGGGTGGACCTCATTTATTGTTGGCATTTGATCGTCCTCCTATTCTGTCATCGTATTTCTATTATATAACAAATAAACAACGGATTTCGGTTATTTTTCTACTCATTTGCAAAAAAAATATTCTTTTTTTGTCTAATTTGTGGTATGCTAATATATATGTACAGAACAGGGAGGAAATGTGAATGCCGTTTTTAGATGGAATTGCAGAGCCGTTTGTGGTAGAGCTACGCCAGCGTCAAACATGGAGTATTTTTAAAGGAACACACTTTCACAATTGCTATGAGCTTTATTATTTAGCAGAAGGGGAAGTGACTTATTTTGTGGAGGATACGATCTATCCCGTCAAAGCAGGGGAAATGATCCTCATTCCGCCGGCTACCATCCATAAGACTATGCCCTGCGGCGATATACGACACAAACGCATTTTGGTGTACATTTCTTCAGATTTTTTGATAGAATTTTTGGCTTTAAATCCCGATCTATTTGCATGCTTTGCACATACGAAAATAAGGACATTAAAACGAGAGAGGATCGAACAATTGTTACATGCTTTGTTGGAAGAAGCCAAAGAACTTAAGGATCTGGTGATGGTCAAAGCGCTGCTTGGCGAACTTTTAACGCTCTTAAATCGGTGGTCCAAGCATATGGAGTCGCCAGAAACGGTGCGGTCTGGGAGCGCCTCCAGTGAAAAGATTTTGGAAATTGTGCGCTACATCAACGGGACGTACTCAGAAGATATTACGCTTACCCACCTGTCACGCCGGTTTTATATAAACCCAACCTATCTGAGCCGGAAGTTCAAACAAGTGATGGGAGTGTCCTATTCGGAATATTTAACCAAGATCCGCATGAGGGCAGCGCTGCACCTATTGGCAAACACCCGGAAAAAGGTGTCACAGATTGCCCAGGAAGTTGGGTTCCGGTCAGACAACCATTTTTGTAAGATGTTTCGCCAGGTAATGGGAATGTCCCCGCTGGCATATCGAAAATCCAACATTGTGTAACGGGGATTTTTTATCGGTCCGCATTCTGAAATATGGCCAAAAAACGCTGTATCTGCATGTTCTCTTCATAGGCATGAGCGGTGAAGGTGTTCCAATGGGTACCTATGAGTCGCTCCCAACTTTCTTCTTCTCTGCCTGGCAGGATGGGGTAAAACTGCACCTTTGCCTTCACTGCTGCTTCTAAATCTCCGGGCGCATCCCCGATCATCAAGATATTTTCGGAGGGGAACCCAATGGATCGTTGTGCGAGTTGATCAGTTTTACTGCCATACTCCCGGCCTGCGATCGTATCAATATAACTCAGTAAATTTGCTGCCCCCCAATCAGATCGAAGCCCTGTTTCAGTGGCTGAAGAGATGGGATTCTATCTTTTTCTGTACAGTATCGCGTGGAAAGCATTCATAACAGCACACCCGATCAATCCCTAGAGGACGCGATGGACTTTATGAACTGGCTTATGACGCATGCGGAAGAATACCATATTGACCCAACTCGGATTTGCGTCGGCGGCGGATCGGCCGGCGGCCATCTTGCAACATGTGTTGCAACAATCACACGATATCGGCGGTGTCCTGTGTGGAAAGCGGTATTGTTTAATCCGGTGATTGACACCGTTCCCGATTCGGGATATGCCAATGCGTGTTCTATGAGACTGTCGCCGACCGAGTTGCGGGCGATCTCGCCGTTTCATAACATTGAGCCATTTGACACACAAGTTACCATATTGCATGGCTGGGAAGACCGCGTCATTCGTTTTCCTCATATGGAAGAATATGTCGCTGCTTGCCGGCGGATGGGAAATGATGTGATTTTAATCCCGTTCCGGGGCATGGCACACGCATTTTTTAATTTTCATCGCCGCGCAGAAAACGGCGCATATTATAAATGCCGGGACATCTTGGTCGGAACGCTGTTGTGTGACTAAAGCGCCAGACCACTTTGTACTCTGGTTTTGGAAGGGGACTTTTTTATGCCGCATAATACCATTTTACTTCTATCGGATGAACACAATCCATTTTTCAGTTCATTTGGCGGTAACACGCTGGCATTGACGCCGAATATGGAACGCATGTGTCGAGAGGGTACTCTGTTTGCGCAGGCTTATACGCCATGTCCGTTGTGTCTGCCAGCGCGCAGTGCTCTAATGGCAGGGCGCCGGGTCGGTGATATTCAAACTTACAACAACTGTAATCTGTTGCTGGACACCATATATCCTTCCTTTGGACAACAGCTGAGCGAACTGGGTGTTCATTCGGTGTATTTCGGTAAAGTGGATACTTATGCGGACGGAGAACAGCTGGGTTTTTCGGAGATGATCTGTCCCAAAAATCGGAAACGTCCCGGTGATATCAATTTCCGGCATGATCCTGTTCCGGTGCGGGAAGGCGCAGCGGCACGTGCCTCCCATTATGGGATTCGTGAAGATGCGTTTGATGACGATCGTCATCTGGTCGACCTTGCGCTGGACTGGCTGGATCACTATGACGGCAGACAACCGTTTGTAATGGTGATCGCGATTCGTAATCCGCATTTTCCACAGTATGCGCCGTCCGTGTACTGGAACCAGTATGAGGATGATTGGATGCCATCCTATGGATCCGGGGAGGAGACCGCGCAGCATCCTTATGCGCGTTCCCTGCGCAGGCATTTTCAAACTGACTGTTTTACCGACGAACAGATAGCGGGGCTCATCCATGGGTATCGTGCAGACATCACTTTTGTAGACGAACAGCTAGGCAGATTATTGGATGCGGTACAGCAGTCTAACTTTGTAGCAGATACCAATGTACTTTACGCTTCGGATCATGGCGATATGATGGGAAAATTCGGCATGTGGTGGAAGTGCAGCTTGTTGGAAGATTCCGTTCGCATTCCTTGTCTCGCGCTGGGGCCTGATTTTATTCCTGGGCGGACCGTGCAGACTCCGGTAGATCTACATGATGTCAGCGCAACATTTTTTGCATGCGCTGATCGCTCACTGCCGGACGGACGGCTGGGCACTTCGCTTACTGAAATACCCGACTGGGATACGTCCCGCGTCGTGCTATCTGAATACTATGGACATGGCGTGCCGGGCGGCAGCTTAATGATTCGTAAGGGACACTGGAAATTCATTTGGTATGCCGATGCACCGTGTCAAATGTTTAATCTGATGCACGATCCCGATGAACTGGAAAATTTGTATGAGAAGCAACCCGATCAGGCTGCGGAGATGTTATCCGACCTCAAACTGCTTTGTGATCCTGTGGGGGAGTGTAGGCGTGCTGAAACATTCATACAGGCGCAGGCCGAAGCAGCTGTAACGCATGGTGTGTTTTAAAATATCAGAAAATAGAACCATGTGGTACTATAGTCAAGAAAATGAGTATAATAATGAGTTAATTATGAGAAATGCAAAAATATAAAAAAAAAATATTTTGACAACATCGTATAACTATAGTATACTATTTTAGTATTCTTTTTGGCGCGGGATGGAGCAGTCCGGTAGCTCGTCGGGCTCATAACCCGAAGGTCGGTGGTTCAAATCCGCCTCCCGCAACCACGTCGGAGCAAAGTTCGCTTTGCTCCGTTTTTCTTTGTAGAAAAACATCCGCCTGCTTCCTTGCTCTTCCTTTTTCCCAAAAATCTTCGGATTTTTTGGGAGTCCCGGCATGGGCCGAGCGATTTCGCATCGTTTTTGGACATTTTAGCCACGTCGCGGCATGCCTATGGGCTGCCGCTTTTTTTTGTAAAAGATCACGTTCGCGCAGGCTTCGCTTGCAAGCGGGCTCATAACGCCTTCGGCTCACTACTAATCTTTTGCGATTTGGTGCCTGCGGGCGTGGTATCTTTTTTGGATAGTTTAGCCAATGAAAAAGCCTGTAGCCACAATGGCCACAGGCTTTTTTGTCTTTGTGATCATTGCCTCAAAATACGTTTGCCCCCTGGCTGCCGCCCATCGGGAAACTCATAATTGGATGCGCTGCATGTTTCAATGATTGATCAAAAACACAATAGCATGCCGCTATCATTGTGTCTGGAGCAAGCGCTTTTGTGTTGTGCAAACGACCAAACTGTCGAACAAACAACGCTTCCCAATGATGAATTGTACCACATTTTTTCTACCAATCGCAATCCCGCTTTTGTAATGCCTTATATTTCTTGCATTCTCTTATATTCTGTCGGTGTTATCCCTTTTTCCCGTTTAAAAGCAATTGTAAAATAATTCTGCGTTGTATAAGAAAGCATATCGCTAATTTCTTGCATCAAATACCCCTGCTTTATGAGCCGCTCTGCTTCCGCAATTTTTAATCGGTTGAAATATCGAATGACCCCCTCTCCGGTGTATTGATGAAACACCTTTTTCAGATTGCTCAGACTCGTGTGGCACTGTAACGCTACTTCTTTGACAGTCAGTCTTTCACGGACATGTGCTTTTAAGTACGCCGCAGCACTGCGGTATAAGGCCGCTCCTGCAGCCCAGCTGCGTGCTGGTTTTTGTCTTCTCGCACGTACGCAATACTGCAAAAACAGCTCCAAATACAGCCGCATCATTTGTGCAGCACGCCAATCCTGCGTTTCGGCGCGCTTTTGAAAGCCGTCGTAGTTCTTTTCCGCTTCTTTTACTGCTGCCTCCAATAACTGTTGTTGCTGAAACGGAACTTGAAAGATGCTGTGTTCCAGTAATTTCATATCGGTGCCATCCGCTTCAAATGCGGTTATAATCAATCGGGGAGCAGTTCCATGTTTTGACCAAATTCGATGAAATTCCATTGGTTTATGAAAAATAACCTGATGTGCGCCAAGTTCCATTACCCGCTCACCTGCCGTGACACCAATGCTCCCTTCCACTACATAGACCAATTCCCAAAATGGATGCATTTCTCCAGCAAAGGAATACTCCTGTGAGTAAGAATTTTCAAAAAATGAAATAAACGAATGAACCCATAGATTTGGCTGAATTTGTAATCGTTCAAATTTAGGCATACCGCACCTCCAAAATAGTAGCCAATTATATAAAATTTAGGGCTGATTTTGCATTGTTTTTTATTATTATCTATTATATAGTGCGTATAGCAACATTGCAACTTTTTTTGCCAAGCATAAAGAAAGGTGTGGTATCATGAATCCTATTACAGCAGTTATTATTGGAGCGGGCGGCCGCGGCCGTATCTATGCGGATTATGCAAAAAAATATCCACAAGATGTAAAAATTGTCGGTGTTGCTGAACCCAATGAACAACGCCGCCAAACCCTCCGCCTGGAACACCAAATACCAGAAGAACATTGTTTTAGCAGTTATGAAGAACTATTTTCCATTCCCAAATTTGCGGATGCGGCACTGATTTGTACACAGGATCAGATGCACATTGTTCCCGCCAAGCAAGCAATGGAGCTCGGCTACCATTTGTTGCTGGAAAAACCTATCTCCCCTTCGGCCAAAGAATGCTATGAACTTGCGCAATATGCACAACAACAGTCTCGTCATGTTTTAGTGTGTCATGTCCTGCGCTATACAGCACTATTTAAAAAAGTGAAACAGCTTCTTGACAGCGGTGCAATTGGAGAGATGGTTTCCATGGTACACTGTGAAAATGTTGGTCATATTCATCACGCTCATAGTTATGTCCGTGGAAATTGGCGCAGTACCGCCGAAAGCAGTCCGATGATCCTGGCAAAAAGCTGTCATGATATGGATTTGATCTATTGGTTGGTTGGCAGTCCCTGCCAGCAGATTTCTTCCTTTGGCAGCCTTATCTATTTCAAAAAATCCAATGCGCCGGCCGGCGCTCCTGCTCGTTGTTTGGATGGTTGTCCGCACAGCGATACTTGTCCTTATTATGCGCCACATGTCTATATCGACGGACCATATGATTGGATGCGTGATGCAATATGCAGCGGCATTTGCAACAATCCAACGCCGGAACAAATCATCGATATATTAAAAACCAGTCCATACGGACGCTGCGTATTTCAATGCGATAACGATGTGGTGGACCATCAAGTCGTTAATCTCAGCTTTGAAAATGGTGTGACCGTATCCTTTACAATGTGCGCCTTTACGTCCCGCATTGAGCGAACCCTAAAAATAATGGGTACAAAAGGCGAAATGCGCGCAATGATGGGTGACGGTCTGCAAGGGCAAGATATCATTGAAATCCGGGATTTTGAAACAGAATCCAGCACTTTTTATTATCCAACGGCTGCCTTGGGCGGACATGGCGGCGGCGATACTGGTATCATGCGTGACTTTGTTCGTTTGCTCCGAGGCGAGCAGACAACTTCTGCCCTGACAGATATTGCGGTCTCGGCAGAAAGCCATGCACTTGCCTTTGCGGCTGAGGATTCCCGTCTGAGCCGCAAAACAATCAATTTGAATGAATGGAAATCCGCTATATAATGGGTATGTGCCCAGCTGGCAGCCCCATTTACCAGTCGGGCAACATATACATCGCGCAATGATTACAAGGGATATTTCTGGCCCCCAAATATATTGCAATGATATTTTTCTTGTCTCCTCATACACGTCTCAGAACGGTTATGGATGTGCAGATGGCAGTGGCATGCAGAGACATCCTGTTGAATGCACCTCTGTGGCTTTCCCGCACCGCACTGATAACAGGAAAGATTGAGCAAAACAAATGCTGTTGTGTCATATGCGCTGAAAAAGGCATCCGGTGAGAGTAACTAAACATGCCGCTATATGCGTCGAATGTTTTATGCTTGTCGGCAAAAACCAGTCACTCACTGGGAAGGCAAAGTATGAAATGCGGAGCGAGTGCCCCATAATATGCAAGTCAGAAAACCTGTATTACCCAGCACCGTGTTTGGGGGCGTCCCGGGTGCAAGTGCTTTTTTGTGTCAAAAAAGTGCGGATATCACCCAAAAACAACTGCGGCAATCAAGTATTGCCGCAGTTGTTTTATGTCTGCGGCCTTTGGTGTGTATCTTCCAATACGGCAAGAACAAAATGTGAACCCAAGAGCCAGGTGGCATAACATGCGGATTGCATGGGGACAGTGCCGCGCAAAAGGTGCATGTGTATCACCGCAATCTTTTGCATTCTTGCGGCGGCGTTATACCGCGTTCCGCACCAACATGGGCGGGACGGCATGCAGCAGCGCGAGCGCCTGATCCCGGTCTCCAAGCCATGCCCGTATTGCCTCCGGCGGCAGCACAAGGGGCATGCGGTCGTGTACATCCTGCATGGAAGCGTTGGGGGCTGTCGTGAGGATGACATACCGCCCTTTCCCTTCATAGGTCCGGTACAGCCCTGCCATGTACAGCGCATCGGTGCCGGGCAGGTTGAAACGGTATTTTTGTTTGGTATCCCGATGCCACTCATAAAACCCCGTGGAAGGGATGACACACCGGCGCGTCAGCACCGCATCCCGGAAGGTCTTTTTCTCCAGCGCCGTTTCGGCCCGCGCATTGATGATGGCGCCTGACTGGCCGCCAAAGCGCGGGAAGCCCCAGGTGAATATGCGCACACCAACAGCGCCATATTCAGCCGTCAGGATGGGCGCGGCGTTGGTTGGAAAGATCTCGCCCGATTGCCACTCTCCTTGTGGTAAGGCCTTTCGCATGGCAGCCATCTCCGCATTGTCCGCATCAAATTGATATCGTCCGCACATGGCATTTCCCCTCTTTTCATTTGTATGGCTAGGCCGTGCATACGTCTGTGCGCCATGCACACATGTTGTTATCTTTCAGGCTTTGTCGTTCTCTCGGCCTAGACCTCTTTTTATGATACCACAAATTTCCGTCTCCATGTATCACATTTTTTCTTGCATGCCGGCAGGGAGATGTGGTATACTATATGCATATCGAACAAATGTTCTGTAGTTGGTGATGAATATGGATACCAATCGGATCATCCTACATGTGGATCTCAACAATTTTTATGCCTCGGTGGAATGCCTCTATCATCCCGACCTGCGCGGCAAGCCGGTTGCGGTGGGCGGAGATGAAAAGAAGCGGCATGGGATCATCCTGGCAAAAAACGAACGGGCCAAGGCGTTTGGCGTGAAAACAGGGGAAGCGCTGTGGCAGGCGAGGCGCAAATGCCCCGGGCTGGTTTTGGTGCCGCCCCATTTTGACCGGTATCTCAAGTTCAGCCGGCTGGCGCGGGAGATCTATGGCAGCTATACCGAGCAGGTGGAGAGCTTTGGACTGGATGAGTGCTGGCTGGATGTGACGGGCAGCGGCGCGCTGTTCGGAGGCGGCCGGCGCATTGCGGACGACATCCGCGCACGGGTGAAGCGGGAGTTGGGGGTGACGGTGTCGGTGGGCGTGAGCTTTAATAAGATTTTTGCCAAGTTGGGCTCTGACCAAAAGAAACCTGACGGCACCACCGTCATCACCCGGGATAACTACCGGACGACGGTTTGGCCCTTGCCCGTCTCGGAGCTGCTGTTTGTCGGCCCCGCGACCACCCAAAAATTAGAACGGGTGGGCATCTTGACCATTGGCGATTTGGCACGGGCCGACGCGGCACGCATGGGGCGTATGCTGGGCAAAAACGGCGTGACATTGTGGCGGTATGCCAACGGGCTGGACACCTCGCCGGTGGCACGGGCAGGGGAGCGTCCGCCCATCAAGAGCATTGGCAACAGCCGGACGGCCGCCCGTGACCTCGTGACGGACCGGGATGTCAAGATCCATCTGTATGTGCTGTGTGAAAGTGTGGCGGAGCGCCTGCGGGAAGAGGGCGTGGTTTGCCAGACGGTGTCCGTCTCCATCCGGGACAGCGGGCTGTATACCTATGAACGGCAGACGCGGCTTGCGGTGCCGACCGCCTCGTCGGAGGTGCTCTTTGCACAGGCATTTGGGCTGTATAAGGCCTGTCATCCGCCCGGTGTCCCCATCCGCAGCATGGGAGTGCAGGCGAGCGGGCTTACGGCTGACCGATATGTACAGCTTTCCTGCCTGCCAGAGGCGGCACGGCAGCAGAAGCGGGAGGACATTGAGCGGGTGGTGGATGACATCCGGCGGCGGTTTGGACATTTTGCGATTCAGAGGGGTGTACTCCTGTCCGACACGGATCTGTCAGGCTTTGATCCCAAGGGAGACCACGTCATCCACCCCGAAATCTTTGTACGATAAGAAAGGCAGCAAAGGCTTTGACGGAAGGGGACCGATGGGAGATGGCATATGTCAAAGCCTTGCAAAACCTATGTGGACGTTTTGGCGAAGTTTGATGCGGACGGCACGGTGACGCCGCTGCGCATCCGATGGGAGGATGGGCGCGTGTATGGGATTGCGCGCGTGACGGATGTCAGCCGTGTCGCCAGCATCCGTGGCGGCGGATTGGGGCTGCGCTACACCATCTGGGTCGGCGGCAAGCAGACCTATCTCTGGCGGGATGACGACCGGTGGTTCGTGGAGCGAAAATAATAATGATCCCCCCGTAAAACGGGGGGTATTTCATTTTCGGGCATAGCCCTATCCTTTACTGGCTACGCACAAGTGCGTTTTAGATTGGCCTGCCAGCCATGCAGACTGTTACTTACTACCCATAA
>CALYAO010000075.1 GCA_944393605.1 uncultured Clostridia bacterium | reverse complement strand
AAACTGGTGGCTTGCACTGCCCCTATAAGGGGCTATTACCGGCTTAACCCCTCAAAAGGGGTACTGAATGATAGTATCGCATCACATGCACTGCCACCCGTAAACGGGTAAAAACTCGCTATTTTTTTTACTTTGAAATAAATTTTCAAATCGTTTCTTACATTTTGCGGCTTGCATGAAGCTCGCCGCTTTTTATTGCAGCTCCGCTCTTTTTTCTTCCCCCAGTAGAACTGGGGGATTATTTTCACATCTGAAGACACCATAAAAAAACCGCCCAGCGCAGTCGCTGAGCGGCTTTGGCGGAGAAGGAGGGATTTGAACCCTCGCGCCGGTTTCCCGACCTACACCCTTAGCAGGGGCGCCTCTTCGGCCAACTTGAGTACTTCTCCATGCCGACACTATAAAATTACGCGCTGCCGCCCTTTCGAAAGAAAAAGTGGCGGAGAGGGTGAGATTCGAACTCACGGTGCTCTCGCATCACTAGTTTTCAAGACTAGCTCCTTAAACCGCTCGGACACCTCTCCATCGGCAACGTGATATATTATACCAGGTGCCAAGCTAAAAGTCAAGCGGTTTTTTTCACTTTTGTCCAGATCCTTTTTTCGCTTGCGTAGCCAAACGGGAGCCAACATTCGCAAAACAGCAGGCAGGAGCGGCAAACATTGCCGCTCCGCTGCCGATTCATTATTCCGCCCACGAGAAGGTGCAAGTTTCCCCACACAGACGCCAACTGCGCGGGCAAGTGGTTTCCATCCAATCCAGCGGCTCCGCCAGTGGCTGCGGCACCGACGCAAACGCAAAGGCCTCCCGCAGCGCAGCATCCTGCTCGGGATCCACGGCCTCAGGATCCGCCGAAACAAAAAGAGGCGTTCCGCTCTTTGACAGAAGCCGGAGCCACTGCGCATTCAGGCGCCACGGCACCCGGTTGGTCAGCCCGACGCAGTCCGCATCCACCGCAAAGAAGGCGCCGTGCTGTGCTGCTCGGAAAGCAAGCGTGTTGATCCCCATTTTCCGAGTCCGTTCCCACATCAGCCCGCTGGTGTCATCCCCTGTCCGCTGCATGGCAAACAGGCCCGCGCCCAGATGTCCGATGGTGTTGCAGCCCAGGATCATGCTGTCTCCCGCCGCATCCACAATGGTTTGGTACAGGTCTTTTATGATCTGCGCCGTGGTTTTGGAGCGGTCCGAAAAGGCCCAGCCATCCGCCGTTACCGTCTCCCCCATCGCAAAGCCCCACCGGCCCAGCAGGTCAAAGGTGGTAAAGTCATGCTTGATGATTTCAAAGCCCCATCCCGCAATCCGCCGAATGTCCTCCGCAACCCGCTGCTTGACCTCCGGCACCGTCGGATCCAAGATGGTGACATGCGAGGGACGGCCTGCAAACCGATTCCGCGGCAGAACCCACGCCTCCGGGCAATCCTCCATGTACAAAAGCGGCCGGTTCCAGATCCCGGGGCGCACGCCCAGCGAATGCATATCCTGCACCAGCTTTGCCATGTCCCCAAAGGCTGCACCGCTTTCCCACGGACCGCCGTTGTTGTATAGGTCATCCCGCGTATGCCGGCACCGTTCCCAGCCGTCATCCACCACCATGAAGGGGCGGTTTTCCGCGCCGCCTGCCCAATCGGACACCCGCGCCGCATCCGCCAAGATGCTGTCCCGCGAATTGCTGCCGTAGGCATAGTACCAGTCGTTGCCGCCATACACCGGGGTTTCGGGCATCCGCGGCGCATCGCACAGCACGGAACAAAACGCACGGGCTGCCGCAAACGGGCTCTCCCCCGTCTGGCCTTCCCGCACCACAAAGCGCGCCATGGTGAGCGGCCCGGTCAGTTCCACCCCAACGCCGCCACACCGCACATCCAGCGACAGGGTGACACCCTCTTCGTCCGCATACCAGCCGCACAGGGCGTTGGCTCCCGTTTTGACACCGTAACCATCCGTTACGGTCCCATCATACACCAGGAAATACCACGGCATGACCCGCTCCGCGACATACCCGCGCCACTCGAGGTCACCATATCCCCGTTCCCAATGATCCCCCAAAAAGCGCAAGGGGCGGCCCGGCCGGCTCTGCCACCGCAGCTTGACCTGCAAAACAGGCACATCGGCACACAGCGTGATATCCGTGCCATCCGTTTGGGCCGCCAATGTGACAGAAATGCCACCCGCCTGCCAGGTTTCTCCGCTGCCCATAAGTGATATTGTTCGATCCGCCAACGTCACCGTCACGGACGAGGGCACACCGTCTACTTCATAGATTGCCATTTGGTATCCCGCACCTTTCTTTCGATATTCCGGATGGTATTGTATCACAGATGGCCGTCTCTGTAAAGTGACATTTATCGCCTCGCGAAAAAAGGTCCCCCATACAAGGGGGGACCTTTATGAAACCGTTTCATGCAGTTTGGCGCCGTTTGAGGCAATGACATCCCGGTACCAGTACCCGCTGTCTTTGATGGTGCGCTGTTGGGTGGCATAGTCAATATAGGTGAGACCCAGCCGTGCGCTATAGCCATGCGCCCACTCAAAATTGTCCATGAGAGACCAAGCAAAATAGCCCGCGATGTCCACCCCATCCATCCTGGCCCGCTCCAGCTCAAGCAGGTACCGCCGCATGAAGTCAATCCGATTGCCGTCATGGACCTTGCCGTCGGGCGTTATGATATCGTTATTGGCCATGCCGTTTTCGGTGATATAGATGGGCTTTTGGTATCGTTCATACAAAAAGCGGGGGAACCAATATAAGCATTCGGGCGTGATGGGCCATCCCATTGCGGTGGTTGGATGCCCCGCTTCCCGCTCCAGCGGCCCTTCCTTGGCGGACACTGCACGGGCATTGTAGATATTCTCCCCGTAGAAGTCCAGCGGCTGGCAGATGTCATCCAGATCCTTCTCCCAGCCAACCGGCATATACGATTCAAAGTGTGCAAGGCCATCGTCGGGGTACCGGGCCAGCATCACGGGATCACTCCACCAACTGATACTGTCCGCCCACCAGAGGGGGTCATCCACCACACGGAAGGTCCGTGCCCGCGCGGCCTCGATGTCCTCCGGCGTATTGGTCGCGGGATAGAAATTGCCGCCCGTCGGGGCATAGCCAATCTGGATGGGCTGCTTGGCATGCGCCCGCATTGCCGCCACCGCGCGCCCATGCGCTAGCATCACCAGATGGGACATGCGGATGGTCTCGACAAGAGACAGTGTGAGACCAGGCGCCTGGGTGCCATGCAGAAAACCCGCACCAATGAAACACTGCGGCTCATTGAAGGTGATGAAATGGCGCACGCGGTCGGACAGCCGCTCGGTCACCACCGCCGCATACTTCGCAAACCAGCGCGGCGCGTCCGCATTCATCCAGCCGCCCTGGAAATACAGTTCCAGCGGCAGATCCCAGTGGTAGAGCGTAATAAAAGGGGTAATCCCATTTTCTAGCAGACAGTCCACCAGCCGGTCATAAAAATCCATCCCCTTTGGATTGATGGCGCCCACACCGTCGGGCAGGATCCGCGACCAGGAAAGCGAAAACCGATACCCCGTAAGCCCCAGTTCCCGCATGAGCGCCACATCCGACGCCATCCGGTGGTAGTGGTCACACGCGACCTCTCCCGTCTGGCCCAGGTAAGTCGCGCCGGGTCTTCTACAGTACATGTCCCATACCGATGGCTTGCGGCCATCCTCCGCCGCCGCACCTTCAATCTGATAGGCCGCGGTCGCCGCACCCCATACAAAGTCCTTCTGAAATGCCATGATCCGTTCCTCCTTCACAATCCACACCCACCAGGGCGGTTTTGGTTGGATTGTATCACGGCTCCGGTGCAAAAACAACTGACATTTCTTTGGATGGGGCGACAAAAAAACGGAAGATTGGGGGGGGTATTACGGCAAGCTGGGTTTGGAGGGCATAACAATAAATATCCCCCCGTATAACGGGGGGTATTTCATTTTCGGGCATAGCCCTATCCACTACTGGCAACGCACAAGTGCGTTTTTGATTGGCCTGCCAGCCATGCATCTGTTACTTACTACCCGTAAA
>CALYAO010000074.1 GCA_944393605.1 uncultured Clostridia bacterium | reverse complement strand
GAATCACTGAAACCGCCAGCACCATGCAGTATCGGATCACAATGAGCACCGTGCGCCGCACTGGCGGCTGCGCGCGGAGCACCGTCTGCACGGCATGCACACAGGCCAGCACGATGCTGCCAATGAGGGAGTGCCGCAGCAGGGTATGGTCCTTCACGCGCCGCACCAGCGACAGCCCCGCCGTCATGCACACCGCGCCGCCCACGGCGGACAGCAGGGCAACGACGCCGGGCAGGCTTGCCAGCATCGGTTCGGACAGCAAAGCCGCCACCGTCAGACCAAACGCGAAAATCCCAACGACCAGCAGCACGTCGGTATATACCCAGTCCACCCAGCAGAGGTGCACCTCGTTGTCCCCTGCGCGCCGCCCCGTTGTGACAATCAGATACAGCATCAAAAGACCAAAGAGGAGCGCCAGGCATACCACCTCCATCACCGGTGCCCATAGGGTATCCCGCGCCTGCTGCCACTCGGCGTCATGCGCCGCAAAGTACTCCTCCCCAAAGGCCAGGTACAGCTGGTCGCTGGCGGGATGCAGGCCATACTCGTCGGCGTCGCCGCTCCACTCCTGAAAGCCCAGACCGATGGAGACGTCTGTCTCCTCCACCGTCCCGAGATCATAGAGAAAATAATAGGGCTGCTGCCGGAAAAACGCCGGCGTGGTATCCGAACTGTTGGAATAGGTCACCGTGCCGTCCGACAGGTAATAGTAGAGATAGGGCACGCGGTTGAGCGCCGCAAAACACCGATTCATCTGATTGACATCCCGCTGAATCTGGTCGGCCCGGAGCTCCTCCATTTTTTGCGCGCCCTCGGGTGTCAGGATGCTCGCAAGGCCCAGTTCGTCGGACACACCATATGGGTCGCTCACCTCCCGGATATACCGCTCCCGGTTGGGCAGATTCATCAGCTCCGAGCGCAGCGCATCCTCCTCCACCAGGTTGCCCGCCCGGATATACTCTTCACTTTTATATTGTGTAAGAATTGCCTCTAGATTGTTGAGCGCATGGGCGCGCTCCCCGTAAAATTCATCGCTTTCCCGATACCCCGATGTAAACAACATGGAAAGTGACAAATCCTGTTCTCTCATCTGCCATCCCAGCCGCGACAGCCGGCCAGCCGCCAAAACCAGACACACCAGGGCCAACACCCATGCCACGGCCTTTAACACACTATTTCTTATCCATCTTCTCCACTTTGTATCCAATGCCCCACACCACCTTTAGATATTTTGGTTCCTTCGGATTGATCTCAATCTTCTCCCGGATGCGCCGGATGTGCACGCTCACCGTGTTCTCCGCGCTGTATGCCGGTTCGTTCCAGACCTGCTCGTAGATCTGCGGGATGGAAAACACCCGGCCGGCATTTTGAATGAGCAGCAGCAGGATCTTATATTCCACCGGCGTGAGCCGAACGGGGTCGCCGTCCACCGTGACCGTCTTGGCTTCATCGTCCACCACCAGGCCGCCCGTCTGGTAAACGGTGTCCTTTTTGACATAGTTGCCCAGCTGGGTATACCGCCGAAGCTGGGACTTGACCCGCGCCAGCAGCTCGAGCGGGTTAAACGGCTTGGTCACATAGTCGTCCGCCCCCATGGACAGCCCCATGATCTTGTCTGTGTCCTCCGACTTGGCGGACAGCATGATGACGGGGATGTTTTTGGTCTCCCGGAGCTTCAGCAGTGCCCGCGTCCCATCCATCTCGGGCATCATGATGTCCAGGATGACCAGGTGCACCTCCTGCTCCTCCAACACCGCCAACGCCTCCCGGCCCGTATAGGCCCGAAAAACCGTATACCCCTCACTTTGCAGATAGATCTCAATCGCATCCACAATCTCCTTTTCATCGTCAACCACCAAGATGTTCAACCCAAATCCTCCCTTTTGACCCGACTCTGTTTTACGCCAGCGTTCCCAAAATGCCTGTTTTAGGATGCGGCAGCGTGCCTCCGAGGCGGCGCCTCCCCTCGTCTCAGCACGCTTCATCCCCGCTTTCTCCCCACCGTGCTTTCTCATCATACACCCAGCATCTTACAAACAGGTATATCAAAATCTTACGACTTTCTTAATTTCCTGCCCTCCATTATACCAGAATCCAACCCGCATCGGAAGAGGAGAGCGCAGAAAAAAGTCTGGGTGCATCCCTTGACATCCTTTGTTTTATTGTTATAATATTAACTAGGATATTTTAGGATAGAATGGGTTTGGTTTGTCCAGCCTGTCACTACCCACCAAGGAGGAAGCATATGGGACTCACACTGTCACAGAAAATCATCAAAGACCATCTGGTCAGCGGCGACATGACCGCCGGGAGCGAGATTTCCATCCGCATCGACCAGACACTGACGCAGGATTCCACCGGCACCATGGCATATCTGCAATTTGAAGCCATGGGCATTGACCGGGTCAAGACCAAAAAGAGCGTGGCATACATTGACCACAATACCATTCAGGCGGGCTTTGAGAACGCGGATGACCACAAATATATCCAGACGGTCACCAACAAGCACGGGATCTATTTCTCCCGCCCCGGCAACGGCATCTGCCACCAGGTGCAGCTCGAGCGCTTCGGCGTCCCCGGCATGACGCTTTTGGGCTCGGACAGCCACACGCCGACGGGCGGCGGCATCGGCATGCTGGCCATCGGCGCGGGCGGCCTGGACGTCGCGGTCGCCATGGGCGGCGGCGCATATTACCTCACCATGCCCAAGATGGTGCGCGTGAACCTCACTGGCAAGCTCAGCCCCTGGGTCGCGGCCAAGGATATCATCTTGGAAGTGCTGCGCCGCATGTCCGTCAAGGGCGGCGTTGGCAAAATCATTGAGTATGCGGGGGACGGCGTCAAAACGCTGACCGTGCCCGAGCGCGCGACCATCACCAACATGGGCGCGGAGCTGGGTGCGACCACCTCTATCTTTCCCAGCGATGAGAATACGCGCGCCTTTTTGGCGGCGCAGGGACGCGAGCAGGACTTTGTGGCACTTTCGGCCGACCCCGATGCGGTGTATGACGAGGAGCTGACCATCGACCTGTCCGCCATCGCCCCCATGGCGGCGCAGCCGCACAGCCCCGACAACGTGGCGGACGTCAACGAGATCGGGCCCATCAAGGTGGACCAGGTCGCCATCGGCAGCTGCACCAACTCCTCCTTTATGGATATGATGAAGGTGGCAAAGATTTTGGAAGGCAAGACCGTGCACCCCGATGTGAGCCTGGTCATCGCGCCCGGCTCCAAGCAGGTGCTCACGCATCTGGCCGAAAACGGCGCGCTGGCGACCATGGTAGCGGCGGGCGCGCGCATCCTAGAGTCCGCATGCGGGCCCTGCATCGGCATGGGGCAGTCCCCCAAGACGGATGCGGTATCCCTTCGGACCTTCAACCGCAACTTTGAGGGCAGAAGCGGAACGGTCTCCGCGCAGGTATATCTCGTGAGCCCCGAGGTCGCAGCGGTATCCGCCATCACGGGCGTTCTGACCGACCCGCGTACCTTTGGGGAGGCGCCGGTTGTGGACATGCCCGAGCACTTCATCGCAAACGACAACATGGTCATCGCACCCGCGGAGGACGGCAGCAAGGTGGAGGTCGTGCGCGGCCCCAACATCAAGCCCTTCCCGCTCAACGACGCGCTGCCTGAAACCGTCGCCGGCAAGGTGCTCATCAAGGTGGGGGACAACATCACAACCGACCACATCATGCCCTCCAACGCGAAGCTCCTGCCCTTCCGGTCCAACATCCCGTATCTGGCGGAATTCTGCCTGACGCCCTGTGACCCCGACTTCCCCAAGCGCGCACAGGAGAACGGCGGCGGCATCATCGTGGGCGGCAGCAACTACGGCCAGGGCTCCAGCCGGGAGCATGCGGCGCTGGCGCCCCTCCAGCTGGGGATCAAGGCGGTGCTCGTAAAATCCTTTGCCCGGATCCACATGGCCAACCTCATCAATTCGGGCATCCTGCCCCTCACGTTTGTGAACGAGGCGGACTATGACGCCATCGGCATGGGGGATGAGCTGGTGATCCAAGATGCCATCGGCCAGGTGAAGGCGGGCGGCGACGTGATCGTCAAGAACATCACCCAAGGAACCGAGTACCGGACGGCGCTCACCCTGTCTGACCGGCAGCGCGAAATGATGCTCGCGGGCGGACAGATCAACTACATCAAGAAGATGAACAATAGATAGGAGCGATGGATACATGAGTGATATGATAAAGACCTCCACCGAAAAGTTTGCCAAGCTCATTGAAAAGCAGCTGGCACGTGTGGAGCGCATGAATGCACAGAAGGACTTTTTGGACTTTTCCAAGCTGGACACCATCGTCATCGGCGTGTGCGGCGGGGACGGTATCGGCCCGGCCATCACCTCTGCGGCGCATTCCATCTTGGAATTCCTGCTGGCGGATGAGGTGAAGGCCGGCAAGGTGCAATTTAAGGTGATCGACGGGCTCACCATCGAAAACCGCGTCAAGGCGAACAAGGCCATCCCCGACGACGTGCTCGACGAACTCAAGGCGTGCCACGTCATCCTAAAGGGCCCGACCACCACGCCGCGCGCGGGAGACCCGTGGCCCAACATCGAGAGCGCCAACGTCGCCATGCGCAAAGAGCTGGACCTGTTTGCCAACGTGCGCCCCGTCAAGGTGCCCGAACAGGGCATCGACTGGACCTTCTTCCGGGAGAACACCGAAGGGGCCTATGCGCTGGGCAGCGAAGGCTTTGCTGTGAATGACGACATCGCGTTTGACTTCACCGTCGCGACCACCGAAGGGTGTGAGCGCATCGCGCGCGCTGCGTTTGACTTTGCGGCCAAGAACGGCAAGACCAAGGTCACGGCCGTCACCAAGGCCAACGTGGTCAAGACCACCGACGGCAAATTCCTGGATATCTGCAAGAAGGTTGCCAAGGACTATCCCGACATCGAGCTGGACGACTGGTATATCGATATCATGACGGCCAAGCTGGTGGACGAGAAGCGTCGCACCAGTTTCCAGGTTTTGGTTCTCCCCAACCTGTATGGGGATATCCTAACCGACGAGGCCGCCGAGTTCCAGGGCGGCGTCGGGACGGCGGGCAGCGCAAACCTGGGCAAACGGTATGCGATGTTTGAAGCGATCCATGGTTCCGCGCCCCGCATGGTGGCTGAAGGCCGGGACAAGTATGCCGACCCGTGCAGCATCATCCGCGCGGCGGTCATGCTGCTCAATCACATCGGCTACGGCGACAAGGCGGACAAGCTGGAGCGCGCGCTGGATAAGTGCATGTATGAGGAGAAAAAGCTGGTCATCACGGGCCGGGATACCGGTGCGACGGGCGCAGAGTTTGCGCAGTACGTCATGGATACCATCCAGGCGCTGTAATATTTTGGAAAAAAAGCGGGGCGGAGCCCCGAAATGAGGAACAAGGCATGGAAAAAGAGAGAAAAGACGTACCCATCGTTGTAATCAAGCGACTCCCCCGCTACTACCGCTATCTGGGTGAGATGCTGGGACAGGGCATGACGCGGGTTTCCTCCAAGCACCTGAGCGAAAAAATGGGGGTGACCGCCTCCCAGATCCGGCAGGATCTCAACTTCTTTGGCGGCTTTGGGCAACAGGGGTACGGGTATAACATCGAATATCTTTACCACGAAATCGGAGAGATTTTAGGGCTGCACAAGGGTTATACGACCATCATCATCGGCGCAGGTAACCTGGGGCATGCGCTCGCCAACCACTCCAACTTCAAAAAGCGGGGGTTCCGGCTGCTGGGCGTATTTGACAAAAACGAGATGCTGGAAGGCTCCACCGTTGGCGGTGTCCAGGTGTACCACATGTCCAAACTGGATAAGTTTATGCGGGACAACGAGGTGGACATCGCCATCCTTGCCATCCCCAAGTATGGCATCAAGGAAGTCGCGGACAAGCTGGTGTCGCTGGGCATCAAGGGCCTCTGGAACTTTTCCTATTCCGACCTTGACATTGACCCATCGGTGGCAGTGGAAAACGTGCACCTGTCCGACGGGCTTATGACCCTCTCCTATCGCATCACCCAAAATCAAACCCAACCGTGACCGGGCGGCCTGGCGGCCCGCCGGCCACACCAAAAAAGAGCACCGGGCAAACAGCCCGATGCTCTTTTTTGACATTATTTATACTTCGCATTCTTGTCCCGCTCCGCCTTTGTGAGCAGCTTCTTGCGCAGGCGGATGCTCTTTGGCGTGACTTCCACCAGCTCATCATCCGCAATGAACTCCAAACACTGCTCCAGGCTCATGTTGACAGGCGGCGTGAGCTTTAGGTTGTCGTCGCTCCCCGCCGCACGGGTGTTGGTCAGATGCTTTTTTTTGCACACGTTGACCGTGAGGTCCTCCGCCTTCGCGTTTTCCCCCACAATCATGCCCTCATAGACCTTGACGCCCGGCCCAATGAACAGCCGCCCGCGCGTCTGGGCATTGAACAAGCCATAAGTGATGGACTCGCCCGTCTCCCATGCGATCATGGAGCCCCGTGTCCGGCTCGCAATCTCCCCCTTGTATTCCTGATACCCGTCCAGCAGGGAGTTCATAATCCCATTGCCCTTGGTGTCTGTCAGAAACTCGTTGCGGTACCCAATGAGGCCGCGGGATGGAATGGAAAACTCCAGCCGCATCATGCCGCCCTCGCCGGGGTACATGTTTTGCATTTCCGCCTTGCGGGTCCCCAGTTTTTCGATGACCGCACCCGTATATTCCTCGGGTACGTCGATGGTGAGCGCCTCAACGGGCTCGAGGACTTTCCCGTCCTTCTCCTTTAGGATGACCTGCGGGCGGGACACCTGAAACTCATACCCCTGCCGCCGCATGGTCTCAATCAGGATGGACAGATGCAGCTCTCCGCGGCCCGACACCTTAAAGCAGTCCGCGCTGTCCGTCTCCTCCACCCGGAGGCTCACATTGGTCTCCAGTTCCTTCATCAGCCGGTCACGCAGATGGCGGGAGGTCACATACTCCCCTTCCCGCCCCGCAAAGGGGCTGTTGTTGACCAGGAAATTCATGCTGATGGTGGGCTCGTCCACCTCAATCACGGGCAGCGGCTCCACACAGGCCGGGTCACACAATGTCTCCCCGATGCCAATGTCCCCCAGCCCCGCGATACACACGATGTCGCCCGCGGCAACCTGCTCCTGCTCCTGCCGTTTAAGGCCCTCAAAGGTGTAGATCTTGCCGATTTTGACATTTACCTGCTTGCCGTCCTTTTTGCACACCGTCACGGTCTGCCCATACCGCAGGGTACCCCGGCCCACTTTCCCAACCGCGATGCGGCCGATATACTCGTCGTAATCGATGTTGCTGACCAGCATCTGGAGCGGCGCGTCCGCATCCCCTTCGGGCGCGGGCACCTCGTTTATGATCGCATCGAAGATGGGCTGAACGCTTTGGGTCATCTCATCGGGGTGCAGCCCTGACAGGCCCTCCTTGGCGGATGCGTATAGAACAGGGAAATCGGCCTGTTCATCGGAGGCGCCCAGCTCAATGAACAGGTCCAGCACCTCATCCACAACCTCCGCCGGCCGGGCCTGCGGCCGGTCGATCTTGTTGACCACCACAATAGGCTTGAGCCCTGTTTCCAGCGCTTTTTTCAGCACAAACCGCGTCTGCGGCATGGCGCCCTCAAAGGCGTCCACCACCAGCAGCACGCCCTCCACCATGCCCAGCACGCGCTCCACCTCGCCACCGAAGTCGGCATGCCCCGGGGTATCCACGATGTTGATCTTCACGCCGTCATGCATGACGGCGGTATTTTTGGAAAGGATTGTAATCCCCCGCTCCCGCTCCAGGTCCCCCGAGTCCATGACCCGTTCCGCAACCTGCTCGTTCTCCCGGAAGATGTGGCTATTGCGGAGCAGCACGTCCACCAGCGTGGTCTTGCCGTGGTCGACGTGGGCTATGATTGCAATATTTCGAATATTTTCATTTGCCATTGGTTCCACCCATTTCTTTTGTACTTCGTTCAACACCACAATATTTTATTATACAACAAATTCTTTTCTATTGTCAATGTTTTTTATGCCTCCTCTTGTCCAATCCATCTGGCAAAAACCAACAATTCGACACATTGTCCAACTTTGCAGCATATTTGCTATTCAATCATACATGTTTTTAACCATATATGGTCCATTTTGACCATATATGGTCGTTTCTTTTGGACAAAAAGGTATAAACTAAACGCATCAACATTTATGGGGTGACAAAAATGGGGATACGTGAAGCAACCGTCAAACGGCTCAATGAATTGATCGAAGAGAAGAATTTGACCCCGCATTCGCTGGCGTTGTCTGCGGCGGTTCCGCCTTCCACGCTGAAGAATATCCTGTATGGCCAGAGCCACAATCCCGGCATTGTAACCATCAAGATGCTCTGCGATGGCCTAAACATTTCCATCATTGAATTCTTCAACTGTGATCTGTTCCACAATCTGGAGCAAGAGATCCAATAGCGGCAGCCCAGCGGGACAAGGGGCGATGCCGACCGCTGCGCCCTGTCCGCTATGCATCACCAATAGAAACCCAGATACCATCAGGAGGGCGAGCAGACTATGGATATCGGAGAAGCGGTTCGGCTGAGAATCCTAACACTCTGCGAGGAGCGGCACATGAACCTCAACCGATTGGGGCATCGCTGCGGCCTCGGATACTCCACCCTCAGCAACATCATCAACGGCCGAAACCACAGTACCACCATCCTAACACTGGAAAGGATCTGTGAAGGGCTGGACATTTCTTTGTCCGAATTTTTTGACAGCGACTATTTTCGGGATGGATTGACCTGACCCTTGGGCCGCCCAAACAGAGTATGCCACAGGACCATGCGTTCCCAAAGCCGCCCATGTGCGTGGGCATCCATATGCGGCCCGTAGACCGCAAAAAAACCTGCCCGATTCCCCGAGGAGCGAGCGCAGAGATCCTCTCTGCGCCCGCTCCTTTTTGGTTGACATGTCCCGCCATGTTAATATGCTTACAGTTCCACCAGGATCACATCGTCCCCAATCTGTTTGATTTTATCCCATCCAATGACGACGTCATTGTCTTTGCCAAGTCCCAAAAAACGTGTTTTGCCCGGTACAACAATGGCTTCAATCTCCCCTTTTTCCAAGCTGACCTCCACGTCTGACACGAAGCCCAGCCGGGCGCCGTCCACCATGTTGATGACCTCTTTTTGCCGCAGCTCTCCCGCACGATACATCCGTCTCACCTCGCTTTATCTTCTCCTACAATATATGGCTTTCGCCTGCCTGTTATGCCCCCTCTTCGGGTTCGCAAAGGCCCGCCTTCCCCAAAAATCTTTGATCCGGCGCGATTGAGTATAGACAAAGCTGCCTGCGGTATAGTATAATAAAAACATTGATATGAGATGGAGGGAGTTGGCGTTGTCATGAAGCGACGTTGCATGATGCTATTGGTCTGTTTTGCCATGTTCACCATGCTGACCGGCCAGATGGTCTACGCGGAGGGGCCTGCCGTTCCCATCCTGCTGTACCACAACATCGCAGAATCCTATGACCCGGCCATGCGGGTGCTGCACTGTACCCCTGCGGAGTTTGAAGAACACATGACCGCGCTCCAGACAGACGGATACACCACCATCACCTTCCAGCAGTATTACGACTACGTGACAAACGGGGCACCGCTGCCGCCAAAGCCCATCATCGTCTGCTTTGACGACGGGTATACCAGCAACTATACATACGCCTTCCCCATCCTAAAACGATTGGGCATGCAGGCGACCATTTTTGCCATCACAGGGCGCATGGGCGCGACAGACACCGACTATCCCCACTTTACCTGGGAACAGGCCCGTGAAATGGAGGAAAGCGGCGTCATTGACATCGAAAGTCACACCAATCTCCACCTGAATCTGGAAGAACTGGATGTCTCCACAGCGGTCTACGAGCTGCGGATATCCTACTATATGCTGGCTCAGGAGCTGGGCAAAACGCCGCTGGTTTTGGCCTATCCCTATGGCCTGCGGAGCGCCGAAACCGCGCAGCTTGCCACCGAGGCGGGTTTTGCGGTGCAGTGCCTCGTGGGGGACAGCGGCGTCAACCGAAAAGAGGACGGGCTGACGGCACTCCGCCGCCTGAGTGTTTCGGGCGGCATGCGCGGACAGGACGTGCTGGACATGATCGCGGACAACATGGCGCAGTAAGCGCGGAAAGAGGCGAATCGGTTGGATACCAAAACAGACAAACGCCTTGCCTTTGGCCTTTTGCTCGGCCTGGCACTCAAATATCTGCTCTATGGCTTTCAATATTTCCCTGTGCTGGATGATTACATCCAGTATGGCTGCTATCCCCTGTATCCCAATGTCGCAGGGGATGTGTTTTTGCGCATCGGCACCATTGCAACCCGGCCGCTGGCCTCCCTGTTAGACCCCCTTTTCTGGGGGCAGATGTGGGGGCATATGGGGCTTGCGCTGGCGCTGCTAACGCTCCTTCATTTTGCCTGTTATCTGGTGCTGAACAAAACCCTGCGCCACTGTGGATACACCACGTCGGCCCTGCTGCCCGTGCTGTTTCTGCTGTGTCCGCTGGGCAGCGAAGCGACCTATTGGGTGTCCGCCGCCAGCCGCATCCTGCCCGGTTTGCTGCTCGCGCTTGCATCCGCATACTTTCTGGCGCGCTATGCGAGCCGCAGGCAGTGGGGCTTCCTGCTGTTGTCGAGCCTTGCGCTGCTGCTGTGTGCCGGGTTCTATGAACAGACCTTCGTATTTGGCCTGTGTGCGTTTGGGCTGGTGCTGTGGAACAAGCGCAAGGAGGTAAACTGGATCGCTTTGCTTTTAGTCCCCATCCTGACGTTGGCCGCGTTTCTTTTCTATTACCGGTTTGCATCGGGCATCGGCGCCATGGGCAGCCGCGCTTCGGGCTTCTCGCTGGGCGCAGCGTTTTCCAACATCCCCGCCTTTTTCGTCCAGCTCTATGAGCTCTTTGGGGAGTCCCTCGGAAAGATGCTCGTGCTTGGGACGTATAACGGCTTTGGCATCGTGGTGGACCGCGGTCTGCTGATCGCCATTGCGTTCATATTGCTGGCGGCCCTCGCCGCTGTATGTATCTCCCGCCGGACGGAGCTAATGCAGCGTCGCCCCATGTGGCCGTTGTGTGTCGCGGGGGGCATCCTGTTTTTGGCACCCTTTGCGCCCAACCTATTGGTGGAAGGCGTCTGGCTCACCAACCGCAGTGTGCTCCCTTCCCTCATCGGGCTGGGGCTGCTGCTGGAGCCCCTGTTTGCCCTGCTGAACCGGCACCCCGTGGTCCAGAAGGCATGTCTGGTATTCCTGGTCCTGGTCTTTGCGTTCTCCAACGCGAACGAATATGCAGTCTATCGGCAAAACGCGCTGTATGACAGACAGGTCGTCGAAAACCTGTCCCTCTACTTGGACGAGGACGTGCTCGCGGGGGACAAGCAGGTGGTTATCTTCCGTGAAGGGGACTACCATGTTCCGCAGCCCGCCTACTACAAGGATCACGTCAAAAGCGTGACCGGGGCGGACTGGTCGCTGACCGGGGCGCTCAGGGCACGGTACCGCAATCTGGATATCCAGAACATTCTGCTGCTGACGGACGATGCGGACATTGATCCCGCCTCCCTCGTGGACAAGCAGGTGTTTTATTTGGAAGAATCCGGCATTGTGACCGAGGTCATATACGACGGCAAATCCTTTATACCCGTCAAAGAAGGGAGCCAATCTGATGCATGACACCATTGATATTTTAGGCGTTCACATCCATAAATGTACCATGGCGGAGGCAGAGGACCGCGTGATGGGATTTCTGTCCGAAGACCGCCCCCATATGGTCTTCACCCCCAATTCAGAAATTATCATGGTCGCGCGGAAAAATCCAGTATTTTTGGATATTCTAAACCGTGCGGACCTTTTAACCGCAGACGGCATTGGGGTGGTCTATGCCTCCAAGATACTCAAAGACCCGCTGTCCGAGCGGGTTGCGGGCTTTGACCTTGCGACCCGTTTGCTATCGCGCGCCGCGGAGTCGGGGCACACGGTATACTTCTTCGGGGGCAAGCCGGGTGTCGCGGAACAAGCGCGGGACAAGCTCACAGAGCAATACCCCTCCCTCCAGGTCATCGGGACGCAAAACGGCTATTTTGACGACAAAAAAGAGGCGGATATCATTGCGGACATCCAAGCCAAACAGCCCGACTTCCTATTTGTGTGCCTGGGCGCACCCAAACAGGAACAGTGGATCGCACAGCATGCGGATACGCTCGGCGCGCGGGTGCTCATCGGCCTGGGCGGCGGCCTAGACGTCTGGGCTGGCGTGGTGGAGCGCGCGCCCGAATGGTATCAGCGCAGGGGGCTGGAGTGGCTGTACCGGCTGATGAAGCAACCCTCCCGCATCGGGCGCATGATGGCGCTCCCCAAGTTTGCGCTGACGGTATTTTTCCGCGGCAAGCGGGTTAAAAAAGCGGGCAGCGGCGCGGCAAAGGAGGGCTGAGGGATGGCGGAATTCAAATCGGGATTTGTGAGCATCATCGGGCGGCCCAACGTCGGGAAATCCACCCTTTTAAACCACTTGGTCGGCGAAAAAATTGCCATCATCTCGGACAAGCCCCAGACGACGCGCAACAACGTCCTGGGGATCTGGAACGGCGACGGGGTGCAGGTGGTGTTTACCGATACGCCAGGCATCCATGCGCCCAAAACCAAGCTGGGGGAATATATGGTAAAATCCGCGCGGGAGGCACAGCAGGATGTGGATGCGATCTTGCTGCTGGTGGAGCCCATTGACAACATCGGGCGCACGGAGGAGCAGATCCTCTCCAAGCTGGACAAGCGGGACGTCCCCGTCATCTTGGTCATCAACAAGATCGACACGGTGCGCCGCGACAAGCTGCTCCCCGTCATCACGCGGTATGCCGAGCGCTTTTCCTTTGCGGCGGTGGTCCCCATCTCCGCCAAAAACGACGACGGGGTGGAAGCGGTGCGCCAGGAGCTGGTCAAGCACCTGTCCCCCGGCCCACAGTACTTCCCCGACGACATGGTGACCGACCAGCCCGAACGGCAGATGGCGGCCGAAATCATCCGCGAAAAGCTGCTGCGGCTCCTGGACAAGGAGGTGCCGCATGGGATTGCCATCGAGGTGCGCATGAAGGAAAAGGAGCACGTGACCGACGTGCTGGCCACCATCTACTGTGAGAAGGCGTCCCACAAGGGCATCATCATCGGAAAAGACGGCGAGATGCTCCGCCGCGTCGGCCAGTATGCACGGGAGGACCTGGAGAAGCTGCTGGGCCGCAAGGTATACCTGGAGCTGTGGGTCAAGGTGCAGCCCGACTGGCGCAACAAAGTGGCGCACATCCGCAATTTCGGATACGAATAAACAAAGTGCATGGGCCCGGCTTCGTTCGCCAAGCGCATCCGTTCCCTGTTACCATGCGCCTGGCGCGCGTGGTTTCCCGTGCCATGGTTGTAACCAAAAAATATACGTGAAAAAGACCGCTTTTTTCTGTCAAATTATAACGGGTATGAAACCCACTCCCACTATCAACAATAGAGTTGTACCCTATTTTGAAAAAGGAGTGAGGCAAGGTGGCGCTTGAAACCTTTGGATGGAACTATTTTTGCAAAACGGGTGACATTGACAGCTATTTGTTATATAGATCGGTGGAGGAAATGGCAGACAGCTCCGCCCCGCAAGACAACGCACACATGGATAGGATGGAACCAGAAAATGGAACTCATTGAAACGGACGGCATTGTATTAAAGGCTAGCGGATACAAAGACAACGACGCCATGCTCACGCTGTACACATCCCAGCTTGGGCGGGTTCAGGCCGCGGCCAAGGGCATCAAAAGTTATAAAAACAAGCTGGCGGCGGGGTGCCGGATCTTTACGCACAGCCGGTTTATCCTGGCGCCCGGCCGGGAGGTTTACCGCATCCGGGATGCGGAGCCCCAGCACAGCTTTTACAACCTCAGCGCCAACATCGAGCGGCTCGCCTATGCTACATATTTTGCGGACCTGGCTTCCTACCTGGCGCAGGAGCAATCCGCCTCGATGGAGCTGCTCCGCCTTCTGTTAAACACCTTTCACCTGCTGGAGCATTCGGACCGTGACTTCCGGCTGGTGCGCGCGGTGTATGAGCTCAAGCTCTTGCAGTACACGGGCTTTGCCCCGTCCATGGAGGCATGCACCGCGTGCGGCGACACGGACAACGTGGACCACTTTGACCCCGCTTCGGGCGGCCTTTTGTGTCACAACTGCGCACAGCATATGCCGGATGCCATGCCGCTGCCCGAACCCTGCTTGATTGCGATGCGGTACGTGCTGTACAGCCCTGTCAATAAGATCTTTTCCTTCACATTGCCCGCTGCCCGCGTCCGGGAGCTGGCGGATATCCTCGCCCGCTTCCTTGCGTACCACGTGGAAAAGCAGTTTCGCTCCCTCGCTTACCTCAATGCCATTACCGGGGACTGATGCCCGCTCATTGCGGGTATTTTTTATGCGCCCATGCCCACTGGCAGCCAGAATGGGCCTCCCCTGCCGTGCCGCGCTCCCCCAAACCCAGGAGGCTTTTCACATCTTTTTTATTCATAGTTTGTTTACACTATGTCCATTGACTTTCTCCCGTTTTCCATGCTACAATACAATTAATCGGTTGATAGTTAATAGGTTAATTAAATAGGGAGAAGGGAATTGTGATGCTGCCTTACCATGAGGTACGGGAAAAGGAACAGGAGAACACCCTCCTGGGTCTCAAATGCCTATTTCACCTCTATTCCAAAGAGGGGCTATATCCCGGTCAGCCCGCTATCCTGCTGCATATCCGGGACAACGGTCCCACATCTCCCAGCGTGCTCGCAAAGCACCTCGGTGTCAGCACCGCGTCGGTCGGCGTCTCCATCAAGCGGCTGGAGCATGCAGGGTATGTGCGCAAACAGCGGAATCCCAACGACCTGCGGTATGTCACCGTGTCGCTGACGCCCAAGGGCGCCAAAGCATGCTGCCGCGCCGAAGCGCTGAGCGACGTGCTCAACAATCACCGGCTGGCGGGCTTCACAGAAGAGGAACTCCAGCAATTTACGGAATACCTCGCCCGTATCAACCACAATCTCGCGGACTATCTGACATCCCTGCAAGGGGAAGCAGAAGGAAGCGGCAAACACTAAAGCCGCCTGCAACAGTCTTATAAAGCGCACAAACCGGATCGGTTGTGCCGCTTTCCATATCATTCAATATCATAAAGGAAGAAGGAATGAACATGTTTGGAAGTCACACGGAAAAAATTCAAAAGCTCGTAAGCAAAAATCAATGGAGTAAGATCGAAAAATACACGCACAGCAAAGATCCCGAGATACGGAAAGCCGTTGCCGCTGCATGTGGTTCCTCCACCGATGACGGCTCATTCAACACGCTGAGCGTCCTGCTGCGGGATCCCGATGCGGGGGTGCAGTTGGAAACCGTTCGGTCGCTGGGCAAGATGGGCAACGAGGAGCATGCGTCTGCCGAACTGCGGTGGCTGCTGTCCAAAACCCCAGAGAGCAACACCGAGCTTACAAGCGCCATCCACACTGCACTGGAAGAGATGCGCGGCCGCAAATAAGGCATATAATCGGCCAAGTGTGATCAAAAAAACTCCCTTTTGGCGGGAGTTTTTTTGTTTGTGTCATTTGTTCACCGCGCTGCTTCTTCCAAAACAGCGGTGCTTTTCCGCCCACAATATCCGCCCCAAGACAACACCTGCTCAAGACAGGACAACACTTCCCTTGCGGCGCCATGCGCCATTTTAGGAGCCACACAGAACAGCAGCATTTTATGATCGAAATCTGCTTTTTTGCGGTCTTAAAATTGAATTTTCCCAGCTATTTTAGTGCAGAATGGTTGACGCTCGAAGCATTTTTTGGTATAGTGGTATCATACATCATGCAAAAATCGCAGAAAGAGATGGTTGTCGCAATGCAAAGGCTAAAAACAGCCGGCAGCGGTTGCGTTGGACAGCTTTTTTACGTTTAGGAGGAATGGACTATGAAGATCGCGTTTTCCACCTTGGGGTGTCCCGATTTTGACTGGAAGGACATCTATTCGATGGCCAAAGACCTGGGCTTTGACGGCATCGAGCTGCGTGGGCTTGGAGATGACATCAATACGGTAACGGCGCCGCCCTTCACGGACAGCCAGCTGCCCACCACCATCGCCAAGCTGGAATCGCTGGGGCTTGCCATCCCCTGCCTGTCCACGGGGTGCTGCCTCAAATTTGCGGACAAGGCCGACGAGAACATCGCGGAGATCACGGAGTATATAAAACTCGCGCAAAAGCTCGGCGCATCCTACATCCGCATCCTGGCGGACCTGGAACCCGCGCCCGAGGGCGAGGTGGACGACAGCGTCGTCCTGTCCCAGCTGCGTGCGCTGCTGCCGCTCGCGGAAAAAGCGGGTGTCATGCTGCTGGTGGAAACCAACGGCGTCTATTCGGATACCGCGCGGCTCACCTCCCTGCTCACCCAGCTTGCCAGCGATTCAGTGGGTGCGCTGTGGGATCTGCATCATCCCTATCGGTTTGCAAATGAGACGCCCGAACAGACGGTCAAGAACCTGGGCGCCTATATCAAATATGTCCATATCAAGGATTCCGTCATGACGGACGACGGCCCGTCCTACCGCATGATGGGGGAAGGCGACCTGCCCATCGCAGATATGATGAATGCGCTGCGTTCCATCAACTATGAAGGCTTCATCTCCCTCGAGTGGGTCAAGCGCTGGGCGCCCGATCTGTCGGATGCGGGCATTGTGTTCCCGCACTTCGCCAACTACATGAGCCAGTACGGGGAGACCACGGCCGCCACCCACAGCATGCTGTTTGACAACGCGACCCACACGGGCAAGTATGTCTGGGAGAAGGAGACGCTCATTGACCTCACCTTCAGCCAGGTGCTGGACCGCATGGTGGAGGAATTCCCCGACCAGTATGCCTTCCGGTATACCGAGCTGGACTACACCCGGACCTACCGGGAGTTCCGCGACGATGTGGACACCTTCGCGCGCGCCCTCATTGCCATGGGCGTCAAGCGCGGGGACCATGTCGCCATCTGGGCGACCAACGTGCCCGCGTGGTACCTGACCTTCTGGGCGACTACCAAGATCGGCGCGGTATTGGTCACGGTCAATACGGGCTATAAGATCCACGAGGCGGAGTATCTGCTCCGCCAGTCGGACACCCATACCCTGGTCATGGTGGACGGCTTTAAGGATTCGGATTACATCAGCATCATCCGCGAACTTTGCCCCGAGCTGGAGACCAGCGAGGCGGGCAAGCCGCTGCACTGCAAGCGTCTGCCCTTCCTGCGCAACATCATCACGGTGGACTCCCGCCAGAAAGGGTGCTTAACCTGGGAGGATGCCATCGCCATGGCGGATCAGGTGCCGCAGGAGGAGGTGCTGCGCCGCGCCGCCGCCGTGCACCGGCACGACGTCGCCAACATGCAGTATACCTCGGGCACGACGGGGTTCCCCAAGGGCGTTATGCTGACACACTACAACATCGTCAACAACGGCAAAAACATCGGCGACTGTATGGATCTGTCCACGGCGGACCGCATGATGATCCACGTGCCCATGTACCACTGCTTCGGCATGGTGCTGGCCATGACCGCCTGCATGACACACGGCGTCACCATGAGCCCCATATCCGCCTTCTCTCCCCGCAAGTCGCTGGCCTGTATCAACCAGGAGAAGATCACCTGCTTCCACGGCGTTCCGACCATGTTCATTGCCATGCTGGAGCATGAGGACTTCCCCAAAACCGACTTTTCATACATGCGGACGGGCATCATGGCGGGCAGCCCCTGCCCCATCAAGGTGATGCAGGACGTGGTGGAAAAGATGCACATGCCGCAGATCACCATTGTATACGGCCAGACCGAAGCATCCCCGGGATGCACGCAGAGCCGCGTGGATGACCCGCTGGAGGTGCGCGTCAACACGGTGGGCCGCAACCTGCCCGGCGTGGAGTGTAAGATTGTGGACCCCGAAACGGGCGAGGATCTGCCCGACGAGGTGGACGGCGAATTTGTCGCACGGGGCTATAATATCATGAAGGGGTACTACAAGATGCCCGAGGCGACCGCAGCCGTCATCGACAAGGAAGGCTGGCTGCACACCGGCGATCTTGCGCGCCGGATGCCCGACGGCAATTTCAAGATCACGGGCCGCATCAAAGACATGATCATCCGCGGCGGTGAGAACATCTATCCCAAGGAGATTGAGGACTTTATCTATACCCACCCCAAGGTCAAAGACGTCCAGGTCATCGGTGTGCCCGACGAGCAATACGGGGAGGCCATTATGGCATGCGTCATCCTAAAGGACGGCGAACAGCTCACCGAAGAGGAGCTCAAAGCCTTTGTCCGGGATCACATGGCCAAACATAAGACGCCCAAATATGTGGACTTCGTTTCGGAGTTCCCCATGAACGGAGCGGGCAAGATCTTAAAATACAAGATGCGGGAGGATGCGGTGGAAAAATATGGTCTGCAGAAGGCCAATAAGACCGTTACCGCATAAAAAAGCACCTCGTACAGGAAAAGAGACGCCAGCGGCCAAGCGCCGCCGGCGTCTCTTTTTTATGAACAAACGCCCCACAGGATCTACTACAGCTGCCCGAGCTGCAGGCCCTTTTCCACAAAGTACTGGTAGGTTTCAAACGCAACGTCACTGGGCACCGAATGATCGGTGTGCAGCGTATAGCCGAACCCGTGCTTTACAATGGGAATCTTGTCCTCCAGCTCCGCATCAATGGCGGCGCGGTCCCCCGTACACAGCGTCCGGATGTCAATCCCGCCCATCAGCGCGATGCGGTCCCCAAAGTTCTTGTGGATGCGGAGCAGATCCATCCCCGCCTTGACCTCCATGGCCTGGAGGCAGTCAATCCCCGCCGCAATCATGTCGGGCAGCAGCGGCTCCACAAACCCGCAGGAGTGCATGATCACAGGCAGGCCCAGACTGTGGGCAAAGTCTATGGTTTTCTTGTGCGCCGGAAAAATCAGCTCCCGGTACATCGCGGGGGACATGAAGGGCCGCTCCTTAAAGCCCATGTCCTCATAGAACCAGATGCCGTCTGGCTTTCCCTCCTTGGCAAACAAGATTTCCCAGAGCGCGATGGTGAGGTCCGCATAGGTATTGGCCATGTCCACAATCCAATCGGGGTCCAGCGCCATGCCAACCAGCATGTTTTCGTGCCCGCACACGGGGTGGATGCTCTCGAACACATTGATGCCCGTCCAACAGAAGAAGCGGTTAAGCTGCTCGCTGAACGCTTTGGACTTGCGATAGTCCGCAAAGTTGATGCGCCGTTCATCGGGCGTGAGCCGCGGCTTGATGTATTCCTCCCAGCCCGCCCGGTCCTTCACTGTAAAGTCCACGTGTTCGGGCGTCGTGTCATGTTTTTTGTGCCGCCGCAAAACGGCGCCGTTGCCGTCTTTTTGCGTGATGGTGTCCTCCGTTTCCGCCACCACCTGCGGGACAAAGTCCAGATCTGCCGTAAAATCAAAGGACCACATGAGCACGAGGTCAAACGGAAATACCTCATCCGCCGTCTGGCCGGGCTGCAGCGCACCTGCTGCCTGCCATGCCGAGATGGTGTCGGGCCAGAAGTGCTCATACAGCCCAATGCGGTCGGTGGGTTTGCCATGTAAAATACAGTCCATGCGTTCCTTTCCGGTCATAAAACGCCCTCCTTCTTCTCTCCTGCCAATGGATTTCTTTGGCCTTAAACCCCTCGTTTTATGGTATTATTTTCCATCTATTCTTACGGCATGGGCCGATACTGCTTTTTCCACTGCCCCGGCGGCATGCCGAACCGGCCCGCGAATGCCCGGCTGAACACCTTGCCGTCCGCATAGCCCGTCTGCGCCGCGGCATGGGCCACCGACGCGCCCCGTTTGAGCAGATCAGACGCCCGCTTCATGCGGAGCCCAATGATGTATTGATAGGGCGTCAGCCCCATGGTTTGCTTGAACAGGCGGCTGAAATGCTGCCGCGTATACCCCGCCATGCGGGCAAGGGAGGACACCTCCAAGGGCTCCTCCAAGTGCGCCGCAATATAGGCCGTTGCCTCTGACAATCCCACGGTGAGCGGCACAACCACCTGCCGCTGCATCCCATATTCCACCAGGCACTCCGCCATCCCATCCACCAGCCGGGTGTTTTTGGCAGAGACCGCCTGCTCCAGCGCAGCCAGATAGGGAAGCAAAAACGGATCTTCCATGACCGGCAGCGCCGCCACCGTATCCACCACATCGGGGGACACATCCAGATGCAGGTGGGTGCACACCAAGGGGTCCTCCTCCCGCTGCACCATCTGGTAGGGCTTGTTGGACGGAAACCAGTACAGATGCTCGGGCAGCAGCATGCGCTCCCCCGCCTCGTCCGTGTATCGGACGCTGCCGCCGTGCACATAATACACCCGCACGTATCCCGGCGGGATATGCTCGCAGACGTGCCACCCTGCCTCCACACGGCCCATCCCATACTGCAGCACCATGCAAATGCCCCCTTCGCCATGTTCCTTTTTGCGACATTTGTCCTCGGAAAAACCCCTTTACTTTCCCTCTATTTTATACTATACTGAATGAAAAAGCAATCCTTTTTGAAAGAAGGTAAGGCCATGCTGTCCCAAAAAGAAACAGAGATTTTGCGCGCCCTCGGAGCGGCGTATATGGAAATTGCTTCCCTGCCCGTGCAGCGGGAAAAGCTGGACCTCTGGAAGGCCTTAAACCGCTGCGGCATGCAGCGGCCCATGGTGGTCATGGACCAGCTGCCCTGGAACGAACTGGAACAGGGGGAGGAGTCTCTTGCCTGCCAGGTGGCGGACCCCTACTGGCGGGAGCAGGAATGCCGGCTGCGGCGGACACTGTACCAGTGGCGGCATTTCCCCGTAGACATGGTAGTGGAGCCCTTCTTCACCATTCCGCTTTCGGCTGACCTGTCGGGGTGGGGTGTGGCGCCCGTGGTGGAAAAGATCTCGCTCCATGAGAATGACATCTCTCCCGCACAGCACTTTGAGGCGGTTCTCGCCAAAATGGAAGATTTAGAGAAGATCCAAACCGACCAGACCGTGATTGTAAACGAAGCGGAGAACCAGCGGCACCTGGCAGAGGCAGAGCAGATATTTGCGGGCATCCTGCCCGTCCGGCTGGCACACGGAATCACCAAGCCCTTCCCCTTCGGCTTCCATCTGGGCATCTGGGACACCCTGACCACCATGATGGGCGTGGAAAATATTTACATGGACTTCATCGACCGGCCCGAATTCCTGCATGCTGCGATGCGCCGCATGACGGACTCTGTGCTTTCCTCCATCCGCGCCATGAACGAGCACCGGCTGCACAACGACACCGCAAACACCTGCCACTGTTCCTATATCTACACCGACGAGCTCCTGCCCGACTTCGGTGCAGGCAAGGGAAGCACCTCCCAAAACGCATGGGCCTTTGGCCTCGCACAGATTTTCACCTCCGTCTCCCCCGCTTTCATGGAGGAATTTGAGTTCCCCTATGTCAGCGAGATGGCCCAGGAATTCGGCATGGTGTACTATGGCTGCTGCGACCGGCTGGATGACCGGCTGGACATGGTTGCCCGCATCCCCCATGTGCGCAAGGTGTCCTGCAGCCCATGGAGCGACCGGGAGGCCTTTGCGGAGAAGATCGGCAGAAATTTGGTCATGTCCAACAAGCCAACCCCCGCGCTGCTGTCGGGGGACAGTTTTGACGCCGATGCTGTGCGGGCGGACCTCCGCCGCACCTGCGATGCCGCAAAGCGGAACAACGTCAATGTCGAGCTCATCTTAAAGGACGTTTCCACCGTGCGCTTCCAGCCCGAACGCTTGGCACAGTGGGGAAGCGTTGCCATGGAGGTCGCCCAAAGCTACTAAATACCATCAAAGCCACAAGGAGGAGACCACGTGCGAACCATGCGCGAAAAGATGCATACCGGAGAGCTGTATCTGCCCAATGACGAAACCATTTCTGCTGAACAGATGCAGTGTCTCGACCGTCTATACGAGTTCAACCAGACACGGCCGACCGAGATGAAGAAGCGGGAGGCGCTGCTCCGCGAAATGTTTGCGGAGATGGGCGAAGGATGCTATATTGAGCCCCCGTTTCACGCCAACTTCGGCGGACGGCACGTCCACTTCGGGAGTCATATCTATGCCAATTTCAACCTGACCATGGTGGACGACACCCACATCTACGTCGGGGACTATACCATGTTTGGCCCCAACGTGACGGTGGCGACGGCGGGGCATCCCATCCTGCCGTCCCTGCGGGAGCAGATCTACCAGTATAACATGCCCGTCCGCATCGGCCGAAACTGCTGGATCGGCGCGGGTGCCGTCCTGACGCCCGGCGTCACCATTGGGGACAACACCGTCATCGGTGCGGGCAGCATCGTCACCAAAGACATCCCCGCAAACGTCGTGGCGGTCGGAAATCCCTGCCGGGTGCTCCGGGAGATCGGAGAACATGATAAGACCTACTATTTTAAAGATCGGCGTATTCCCAGCGACATGTGACCCAAGCAGTCATATACCGCAAGATGAGAATCATCTTGCGGTATTTTTTAGGCTTTGGTATCCAACGGAAAGTGTCAGCGATACGCCAAATACTTTTTTTGAAAAAACTATTTTCTTTTGCCCCATTTTGTGATAGAATATGGAGACAAATGGATGAAAAAGGGGCTAATAATGACAGTAAAAGAGGAGTTACAACAATCTATCCTGCTGTTTGACGGAGCAATGGGAACGTATTATCATTCCCTCGTGCCGGATGTCGAGACGCCGTGTGAACTCGCCAATCTGACACAGCCGCAACAGATCGAACAGATTCACCGGCAGTATATTGCAGCCGGCGCCCATGCAATTAAGACCAATACGTTTGGTGCAAATACCATCTCTCTATCGGCCGAATGGTCCAAGGTGGACGAAGTGATTCAACAGGGCTACCAGATTGCATGCCGTGCGGCGGGTGAATCTTGTCATGTGTTTGCGGATATTGGGCCGATACCCGAAGCAACGGATGTTACCGAATACAAAAAAATAGCAGATGTATTTTTGCAAATGGGTGCATCTAACTTTTTATTCGAGACGTTCAGTGATTATCGAACGATATTAGAAATCAGCAGCTATATCAAACAGCAAAATCCCAGCGCCTTTATTCTGGCGCAGTTTGCTGTATCGCCGGATGGGTATACAAGAATCGGCATTTCGGGCAGGACGATCACAGAGAAGGTGTCAGCTGCTGCGGAAATTGATGCGCTTGGTTTTAACTGCCTATGTGGTCCGACGCATCTTTACCGCTTTATCAGCCAGCTGCATCGCCCGGAAAAGATATTGTCTGTGATGCCGAATGCGGGGTATCCCACAGTGGTAAACAACCGGATCTATTTTGATACGAGTCCGGAATATTTTGCACAGAGAATGCTGGACATCAAGAATTGTGGTGTAAAAATATTAGGCGGTTGCTGCGGAACCACGCCGGATCACATTCGGGCGATTTGCGACCTTCTGCATGACGATTCTGTTCAACCCCTAAAAATAGCAAAAAAGCCAGTATTTGGTGTACAACAAAAGGAAGCGGCCAATCCGTTTTTGGAAAAATTAAAATCTTCCAAAAAGGTGTATGCGGTGGAGCTGGATCCGCCGTTTGACGCCGACATCAGCCGGTTCATGCAAGCGGCTAACAGTTTGAAACGAGCGGATATCATAACGGTTGCTGACTGTCCAATTGCGCGGGCGCGGATGGATAGCAGTATGCTCTCTGCCAAAATCGAGCGGGAACTTGCCAAAGCCGCTATGCCGCATTTGGCCTGCCGGGATCGCAATATCAATGCGACCAAAGCGCTGCTCTTGGGACTCAATGCGGAAGGCGTGCGCAATATTCTGGTCGTTACGGGAGACCCGATCCCACAGGCGGAGCGAAATGAGGTGCGAGGCGTATTTCAGTTTCATTCTGTCATGCTGGCGGAATTTATTCATGAACTCAACGAAACCTGTTTTTCCAATAAGCCCTTCCATATCGCGGCTGCCCTGAATGTGAATGCCGTCAATTTTGATGCGGAGCTCTCCAAAGCAGTCCGGAAGGTCAAGGCGGGCGTTCAGACCTTTTTGACACAGCCAATTTACACCGATGAGGCGGCAAAGAATCTCGCGCTGGCCAAACAAGAGCTTGGGGCCTATATCCTTGGGGGAATCATGCCTCTGGTAAGTTACCGAAACGCAAATTTCGTAAATAATGAAGTTTCGGGCATCACCATCCCACAGGAGATGATAGACTGTTATCGTGATAAAACACCAGAGGAGTCAGCGGAGCTTGCGGTTCGTTTGTCATACGAAATCGCGCAGCGAATTGCACCCACCGTTGACGGATACTATTTTATAACGCCCCTTGGCCGCGTGGGGATCATCAATCAATTATTAGAAAGAATGGATGAATATGATCGTAGTAGGAGAAAAACTCAATAGCTCAATCCCCAGCGTCAACCAGGCGTTTGCGCAAAATGATGCGGCATATGTCAGGGGAATGGCTCGAAAGCAGCTTTCTTGCGGTGCGGATTATTTGGATGTCAATACGGCAGTTTTTTTGGACCAGGAAACCGACAAGATCCTTTGGGCAATTGCGGAAATCTTTGATGAGACCGAGGCAAAGCTCATGATCGATTCTCCAAATCCATCTACCATTCGCAAAGTGCTGGCGGAGTTTCAGCCCGCGGATGCCATCTTAAATTCCATCACCTTGCAGCCCGAACGGTTTGATGAAATGGTGCCGCTGGTTTGCCAGTATCATACCAAGGTCGTCGCGCTCCCCATTGACCAACATGGCATGCCCGAATCCGCAGAACATCGTCTGGAGGTGGCATCCGAGCTGATCGAACGATTAAAAGCAAACAACATCCAAGAGGATGCCATTTTTGTGGACTGCTTGGTGCAAGCGGTTTCTTCCAATCATCTGGCAGGTTTAGAAGCGCTAAAGACCATCCGGCTATTGAAAGAACGGTACCCGTCTGTCCACGTGATTGGCGGGCTGTCAAATGTATCCTTTGGCCTGCCCAAGAGAGTCAAGCTCAACAGTGCGTTTTTGACTGCTGCCATAACAGCCGGGCTCGACAGCGCAATTCTAGATATTACCAATCCGGATGTGAGATTTTCTATGTATTGCGCTCTGCTGCTCGACGGACAGGATGAATACTGCGCCCAATACCTTGCGGCGTATCGAGACATTTTTGGATCACCTGGCGCGGTTGAGTGACGCATCTGTTTTTTGCATATTCGCCCCTCGTTTCGGGCTTTGCAACCAGTTGGGGGATCGCCGTGCGGCAAACCAGTTCCGGTATCGTGCACCTGGATGGCTGCTGCCGCAGGAGGAACAGAACGGTTTTGCTTCTGTGACTGAACACAAGTGGATCATGCCTCTGTTCCTGAATCCGATGTGATAAATCAAGCTACACCGCACCATGCAAAAACACAGGCTGGATAACGGGGCCACAGCTGTGCCGCTTTGCACCAACAAAAAACGAGCATATTGCGACCGCAATATGCTCGTTTTTGCATGGTGCGTCTATCAAGGCCTCGCAAGGCTTTATTACCAACGATCTTCCTCTTTGTTCCCGGTGAGCACAGCCTGGAGCGACTGGATCGCCACCTCAATCTGGCTGTCATCGGGCTCCCGGGTGGTAATCATCTGGAGCCACATGCCCGGCTTGCTGATGACGCGCGCAAACCAGCTGTCCGACCGGCCTGCCCATTTGATGATCTCATAGGACAAGCCCGCCACCACAGGGAGCAGCAGCAGGCGCAGGCCCAGCCGAATCCACAGGGTGCTCCACGAAATAAATGAAAACAGAATGATGCTGACCACCATCACGATGAGCAAAAAGCTGGTGCCGCACCGCGGATGCAGGCGGGACTGCTGCCGGACGTTCTCCACCGTCAGCTCCTGGCCATACTCATAACAGAAGATGGTCTTATGCTCCGCGCCGTGATACTGATACACCCGCTGGATGTCCTTCATAAGGGAGGTCAGCCCAATATAGGCAAGGAAGATCGCGATGCGCACGACACCCTCCACCAGGTTGGCAAGCAGATTGCTGTCAATATAGGACTTCACAAACCCCACCAGGACGTTGGGCAGCAGCATGAACAGCCCGATGCCAACCACCAGGGACAGCGCGAGGGAAATATACATGGTAACGTCCAGCATCTTTGCGTTCTTTTGCTCGTGCTTATCGCGTTCTTCCTGAGACATGGCCTCTAGCTTCTTTTTTTCCTCCTCATCGTCCAGCTCCAAAAAGCTGGCAGAGAACATAAGGGCCTTAACGCCAACCACCAGAGAGCGGAAGAAGTTCACACATCCGCGAATGATGGGAAGTTTTAGGATTTTAGACCGCCGCACCGTGTCACTGACAGGTTTCACATCCACAACGATCTCCCCGTCGGGCTTTCGCACTGCGATGGCGCGCTCCCGCGGCCCCATCATCATGACGCCTTCCATCACCGCCTGGCCGCCGATGCTGGTTTTGTGCATGGCACAGCTTTTTGGTTCCTTTTTTGCCATAGTTGCCTCCTATAAACATCGCCAATGATATCTTGTTTCATTGTAGCAGATTCCGCCCCAAAAAGCAATGGACAAATTGTGAACATCCCCAATTCCAACAAAAAACCCTGCATAAGGTGAATAGAAATAAGAAAGTATGCAAAAATGATTGCCGTTTACCGGCAATCAGAGAATGAAACAAAAGAGATACAGACCATAGCCTGTATCTCTTTTGTTATGTGTAGAAGTTTAGGACAATGCAACCACTTATTTTTCATTTTCTACTTTCTGCACATGCAAGTGGGCATTGAAGCCTTTGCAACATTCGTAAAATCGGGGAAGTAATATAAATCTTACCAATCCCAAAAACGACGTTCTATATGTCCAAAGAGCAGCCATAGCCGGCTGCTCTCCAAGACTGAACCCTTTTAAAAATCAATTGTCCAGTGAGGTATCAGGTGAGATTGCTTAAAAATTTTATCCCCTGTCCGTTTAAGCAAATGCGCGATATAAAAATGTCACAATCTGCCCGCGTGTGCAGGTATCATCCGGCGAAAACGTCGTGTCAGACGTACCGCTGGTCACACCCTGTTCCAATGCCCAGTTGACGGCATCGGAGGAAACATCAGTAAAGCTGGCCTGCGCCGCGCCGGGGCTGCCGGCGTGCTTCCACATAAATTCTACGGCCATCAGGCGGGTGCAAGGCGCTTCCGGATCAAAAGCGCTGCCTTCCGCCATGCCGTTTTCGGCGGCCCATGCGGTCGCCTTGGCATAATAAGCATCTGACGCTACGTCAGAGAACGCAGATGCATTCTGCGGCTCGGGCGAACCAGCTGCCCGCCACAAGAAAGTGATGATCTGCGCTTTGGTGCAGGTATCGTCCGGTGAGAACGTCGTATCGCTGGTGCCGCTGGTGATACTTTGTGCCACCGCCCATTCCACAGGGGCGGCATAGTAGGCGTCTGCACTCACATCGGCAAAGGCGGTTCCGCCTGGCGCTGCGTTCCCCGTTCCTTCAAAGATAGCGTAGGTCGCGCGTCCATCCGTCCCATCGCCTTTTGCAAAGGCGTAGTAGCCGCCGTAAGTTTCATTTTCATGTATATCCGGCTGCAGCGGCTGTCCGGACTTATCGCGGAACAGGCCAATGATTTCCCGGATCTTATCCTCTTCCATGCCATCAATGCGTATCGCGTTGAAGTAGGTTCCTTCGTTGTTCACCTCAATGCTCCCGCCCGTCAGGCTGTACATGCCATCCAGCGTTGTCCCCGTATGGCCCATGGAAAAACCGCTCGCCTTGATACTGCCGCTTTCCATGGTCAGCCCCCAGCAGGAAAAGCCTTCTTCTACGGTTAGCGTCACATCCCGGAAAATGACTTTATCCAGCAGGACGCTTTTGCAGGCAAGTGTGCCAGAACCGCTGAAGGTGACCGTTTTTCTTTGGGAATCCCTGATAGAAAAACCGCCGCCGTATATAATATTGATGTATCCGACCTTGCTTTCCGTCCCGTCCTGCACCACAAAGGTAAAATCCTTTTCTGGGTTATTCAACTGGATTTGATCCATTTTTACGCCGTATTCCGATTCGCCGTAGGTACTTTGAATCCCGTTTAAGGTCATGGTGTAGTTCCCGTCATAGTTCCAGCCGTCCCCGGAGGAAGGCTCGTCAAACGAGTAGAAGTTTTCCGCCAGATAAAACCCGACTTGCCGCGGCCCGTATGGGTCGCCCGCCATGGCTCGCAAAGCAAAGCCCACACATAAGACCAGCGCCAAAAGGAAAGATAAAATTTGTTTCCTCATCATAAAAACCTCCTGTAATTGGTTTATTCTATTTGCATATTAAGAAAACTGCCGGTAAAGGAAAGTAAGGATTTCCCCGCGGGTACATTCCTGGTCAGGGGTAAACGTGGTATCACTGGTGCCTTTTGTGATGCCCTCTTTCACCGCCCAGACAGCGGCGTCTGCAAACCAGTTCCCGGCAGGCACATCGTCAAAACCGGTACTTCCGACCACACTGGGCGTCCCGGCCAACCGGTAAAGGAAGGTTACCGCCTGTGCCCGCGTTACCGTATCGTTCGGACTGAACGTGGTAGCGCTGGTGCCGCTTGTAACGCCCGTTTCCACCGCCCATTGGACAGCCCAGCGGGCATCGCGGTTGGATATGGAGTCAGAGATATCGGTAAAAGGATTGTTGTCAATGTCGGCAGGCTGCGGGGAGCCGGAAAGTTTCCAAAGGTATTCGACAATCTCCTGCCGTGTGCAGCCCTTGTCTACATCCAGCGGGCCGAACACATCCATACCGTACCCCTCCAGCTGCTGACAGGTAGCCCAAGCCACGGCGTCATAGTAGAAAGCACCCTCCT
>CALYAO010000073.1 GCA_944393605.1 uncultured Clostridia bacterium | reverse complement strand
ATGTGGCTATTATTATATGGTATAGGCTTTTGCGCTGTGGCATCCAGATTACCACAAATTCTACCACATTTGCTTAACACAAGACGCAACAAGACGAACTCAAAATACTGAGAAAAGTTCTTGATTTTGTGTCTGAAAGGTGGAAATCACACATGATGAACAATGATGAAGTATACGGTGTGAAGTTCCCCACGATGAAGCCAAGAGACTAATAGTTGGGTGCGTTTTGGCCATGGAACGCAATGCTTGATCATCGTTCTTATTTCTGGCGAATTGTAAGTCTATCAAAACACCTTTGCATCCGCAGAGGTGTTTTCTTCATGCCAAAACTGGCGGTGATCCGGCTATGACAATGGATTGACATACGCAAAATGATATGTTTGAAAAACGCTGGTGTATGGGTACAATTTTATAAAATATCTTGCAATGTACAACCCCTTATGGTACAATACAATTGTTGTAGTGTGGCTTATCATGTATACAAATGTTGGGACCATAGCAATCGGTTCCGACAGTGTATCATGCAAATGCTTTGTCCTGTGGAAACGATATGTGAGCGTGGATGCGCCAGTATGGCAGCAACGGCCGCTTTGGCGGCTCCGACGAAAGAGAGGAATAGTATGCGAAATGCAAAAGGGCATGAGGACTATAGCCAGATGGGAAAAGACCTGAAGGGGAAAGCAAAATGGTCGAACTTCTGGTACTATTATAAGTGGCAGACAGTTGCCGCGATTTGTATTGCGGTGGTTGCTGTCTTTACCATCTATGAAATTGCAACACGGGTGGACCCCGACCTTATGATTGATATCGTGACGGAAGGCGTGATCACAAGCGGCGAAGTGGATTACAATGCGCGCTTCGGCGATTTGATTACGGATATCGACGGAGATGATATAAAAAGCATCCAGGTCTCTGAAATCTGGGTGCCGGAAAATCCGCAGGATGAGCAGAGCCTCGCCATGCAGCAGAAAGTGGATTTGGAGTTTGCAGCTGGGGATGTAACGCTGTTTCTGTTTGACGAAACCAACTATAATCGGTATGAAAACCGGGATGCGTTTGAGCCGATGGATCGGTTTTTGGACCCGGCCGCAGTTCCCGAGGAGAAAAAGGTGTATGATGAAGAAGGCAAGTGGATGGCAGTCAAGCTAAATGGCAGTGCCGCGTTGCAGGAGTTGGGCTTTCAGACGGACGACCTATATGCTTCCTTTATTTTCCTGCGGGATGAAGATGCGGACGACCCGGAAGTGATGGCACGATTTGAAAATGGCAAAGCGGTGCTGGAAGAATTATTGAAATAAGGGTGTGAGGCGATGGCAAAGGTGTACCCGAGCGATAGGGAGCTGTTTGTCGCCTATCGAACAACCAAATCTCGTGCGGTGCGGGACGAGATCATTGAAAAATACAGCTATATCCCCCGCATTCTAGCAAAGAAGTATTACAATAAAGGCATTGACAACGAGGATATTTATCAAATTGCCTGTGTGGGGCTCATTGGTGCGGTGGAGCGGTTTGACCCCGATAAAGGGCTCAAGTTTTCTACGTTTGCCACACCCACCATCATTGGCGAGATCAAACGGTTTTTCCGAGACAAAGGGACGTTTATTAAAGTGCCGCGCAAGCTCTATGACATCTTCACCCGTGCCACCCGTATCCGCAACAGCTGGCTGGTGGAGAAAGGGGAGGAGATTGGCCGGGAGGAATTGGCCGCCGCGCTGGGTGTTCCCGTGAAGCTGTTAGATGAGGCGGTCGCATGGAGCAGTTCGGCGTCGGTCGCCTCGCTGGAGAATATAGAAAGCGACGAGATGGGCGGCAATGGAACGTACCATGTCATTGGCGAGGAGGACAATGCCTTTTTGCTGATTGAAAACGAGGACCTGGTGCAGCGGTTTATGGGAAGCCTGTGCAAACGGGACCGGGAATTTATCAAATACCGGTATTATAAGGAGTATACCCAGCGGGAGATCGCGGATACCATGGGGATCACGCAGATGCAGGCGTCCCGCATGGAGCGGCACATTTTGTCTGCGTTAAAAGAGATGTATGTTAAGACGGTTGAGGTATGACCACAGATAGATTCCAAGAAAAGGGGCTGCCACAGGAATGTGGCAGCCCTTTTGTGCTTTACTTGATCCGTGTGGCCTTCTCCATGGGAAGACCGGTTGCATAGTCGAGCTGCCGGGGTTCATATTCCTCGTTCTCGCGCTGGCGGGTATAGCGGGTGTATTCCCAGGTGGCGGGGCGGGCATCGGTTCGCCAGGGGCGGCGTTCCCAGTAATAGCCCCGGAAGGGATCGCGCGTTTCATTCTGCCAGGTGAGAATCGCATCGTGCAGTCGATTGCGGACTTCCATATGTGCCTCACTGTGGATTAAATTGACCATCTCATCTGGGTCTTCCTGGATGTCATATAGTTCATCGGTAGACAGCAGATGAATGGACAGCTTGTAGCGGCCGTCAAATACACTCCGCATGGGCTGAAATCCGCCAAACCCATCGTGATCTACCTCGTAGCGGCCAAATTCACAAAATACCTTGTCATTGACTGTGGCTTTGGGATCCTGCAATGCAGGTAACATGGAGCGTCCTTCCAGGAGTTTGGGAATTTCTAGCCCCATGAAGTCTAAAATGGTAGGCACGATGTCAATATGGCTGGTGGGCGCATTGCTGACGCTGTGGGCAGGAATCACACCGGGGCACGCGGCAATAAACGGGATGTTGGCAATTTCGTCATAGAAGGCAGGCCCCTTGTTGTTGAGTGCATGGGAGCACAGGAAGTCACCGTGGTCGCTGGTGTATATCACCAATGCGTCGGGCGCGTAAGCCTGGATGCTGTCCAGCACCCGGCCGATTTCGTAGTCCACATAGGCGTTGCAGCCCAGATAATAGGGAGCTTCAATTTGCAGGGCGTCCCTGTCCTGTTGCAGCTGACCGGCACCCCAGACACGCTGGTAGTCGGGTTTGTCTTCCAGCGTATCCCAAACGTTGCGGGACTTGGGGAAGTGGTACCCCTGGTACAGGGAGGCGTAGGGTTCGGGGCAGAGATAGGGTCCGTGGGGCTCGTCATAGGAGACGGCCAGGAAAAAGGATTCCTCCCCATGATACTGGAGAAAGTGGATGGCCCGGTCGCTGACCCGGTGCCCATAGGTATCTTCCTCGCGGATATGTTCCTGTTGCATGGTGGCAGTCTTGCGGGATTTCATTCGAAAGTCATCATCCATTTCCTCCAGGTATCGGCGCATGTCGTACCAGTAGTCCGCATCCCATCCGTCGGGGCAGATGCCGTTGCCGAAATAGTCACTGCCGTCTAGGTGCCACTTGCCGATGTAGGCCGTATGTATGCCGTGGTCTGTGAGCCGCTGGCCGATGGTTTTGACATTGTCTCCCATGGCATAGGAATTGGTCCAGCTGCCATTGGAATGGGGAAAAGTGCCGGTAAAAATGGCAGAACGGGCGGGCCCACATACGGGTTGACAGGTGTATGCCCGCTCAAAGCGCATGCCGCCTGAGGCAAGCCGATCTAAATTGGGCGTTTTCATATCCGGATTGCCATAGCAGCCCAGCATGTCTTTGCGCTGCGTGTCGGTCATGATAACAACAACCTTTGGTGTTGGCATGGTGCACCACACTCCTATCAAAAAGTTATAATCATTGTATCACGGCGCACAGAACGCGTCAATCGTTCATCTGTGACATGGACATGCCGATTGTGTTGTCGAATTTGTAACATTTCTGTGATATTCTGCGGATTCGGTTGAAATTTATGCGAAATGGGTATATAATAAAATTGTTTGTTTTTTCATTTTTTTACGACATATGACGAAACGGAGGGCGTGCCGGGTGGCTGCGACAGGACGCAATCTACTGCTCACTTTGATGGGGCTGAATATTGGCGGCGCGGAGACGCATGTGCTGGAGCTCGCGCTGGAACTCAAGCGGGAAGGGTATCATGTTGTGGTCGCGTCCAGCGGCGGCGTGTATGAGGCAGATCTAAAAGCGGCCGGCATTCCGCACTACTATGCGCCCATGAACAACAAAAAGCCCGCCAGCGTCTTGCGGTCGCTGTCCATCTTGTGCCGCGTGATCCGAAAGGAAAACATTGACCTGGTGCATGCGCATGGCCGCATCCCGGCCTTTTTGTCGGGAATCGTGACCAAGGTGATGCGCGTGCCTTTTGTCACCACGGCACACTGGGTCTTTTCCACCACGGGCGGCCTCAAGTACATTACCAACTGGGGGGAGAAGGTGCTTGCCGTCAGCGAGGACATCAAGACCTACCTGATGGACAATTACCATGTCAACCCCTCGGACATCTATGTCACCATCAATGGGATTGACACCGAGAAATTTTCCCCCAAGACGGACGTCTCGGGTGTGATGGAGGAGTTTGGGCTGTCGCCCGACAGCAAAAAGATTGTGTATATCAGCCGGATGGATGCGGACCGTGCGGCGGTGGCATTCCAGCTGGTTTCGGTGGCGGAGGAGCTTGCAAAGGCTGTGCCTGGCCTTGAGATCGTCATTGTGGGCGGCGGCAATGTGTTTGGTGAGCTGTCCGCCGAGGCGGAGGCGGTGAACCGCCGCGCGGGCCGCAGGATCATCACCCTCACTGGGCCGCGGACGGATATCAACCGCTTTGCAAACCTGGCGGACGTGTTTGTGGGGGTGTCCCGGTCCGCGCTGGAGGCCATGGCCTCCCAGAAGCCCGTCATCGTGGCGGGCAACGAGGGGTATATCGGCATCTTTGATGAGGACAAGCTGGCGGTCGGCATTGACACCAATTTCTGCTGCCGCGGGTGCGATGCGGCAACGCCTGAACGGTTGCTGGCCGACTGCCGAAAGCTCCTGGGAAATACCGCGGAGGAAAACGACCGGCTGGGGCGCTATGGGCGGCAGATGATTTTGGACCAGTATTCGGTGCGCCGCATGACGGCGGAGAACATTAAGATGTACAACAGCGTCCTAGACGGCAAACGGTTTGATTTTGCCATCTCGGGCTATTATGGATATAACAACTCGGGGGACGAGGCGCTGCTGCTTGCCATCGTCCAGAGCTTGCGCGCCATCAAAGAGGATGCGCGCATCTGTGTGTTGTCCAAAAACGCGGCCCGTACCCAAGAGGAGTATGGCGTGCATGCGGTCTATCGGTACAATGTCCCCAAGCTGCGTCGGGTCTTAAAGAGCACCAAGCTGCTCATCAGCGGCGGTGGCAGCCTCATGCAGGACGTGACCAGCAGCAAATCGCTGTGGTATTACGCGTGGGTGATTCGCCTGGCGAAGCGCATGGGCGCCAAGGTCATGCTGTATGCCAACGGCATCGGCCCCATTCTGCGCCGGAGCAATCAACGGCGTGCTGCCCGTGCTCTGTCGGGTGTGGACTGTATCACGCTGCGGGAAAATGGCTCGCTGGCGGCCTTGCAGGCGCTTGGACTTTCCACGGAGCATGTGGTCGTGACGGCTGACCCGGCCATGACGCTGACGCCGCCGCCCGAAAACCGCATCCGGGCCATCTTGGATCGGGAAGGGATTCCGTCTGGCTGCCGCCTGATTGGGGTTGGCTTGCGGGATTGGAACAGAAATTGCGGCAATTTTGAGGAAAGCATTGCGAAGGTGTTGGATTATGCGACGGAAACCTATGGGCTGACCCCTTTGTTTTTGCCCTTCAAATACCCCGATGACATCCGCATTGCCAACAGCATCAATGGGAGACTCAAACGCCGTGGATATGTGGCGCGGGGGCGGTATTCCTCTCTTGACATGCTGGGGCTTACGGGGCAGTGTGAGCTGATGCTGGCAATGCGCCTGCACTCTTTGATTTATGCTGCGATCACGGGCGTTCCCATCATCGGGCTTACTTACGATCCCAAGGTCAATGCCTTTGTGGAATACATGGGGCAGGACTGCCTGTTTGATACGCGGGCGCTTTCTGCTTCAGAGCTGATGCGCGCCGTGGATAAGAGCCAAAAGGACGTGGAACAAATCCGGGAAAAACAGCATTTTAGAACGGAAGAGCTGAAGCAAAAAGCGGCGCAAAATGCGGTCATGGCGTTTTCGCTGATTGAGGAATAGGGGGCGCGGCGGCATGCGCGTTATGGGAATTGATTATGGCGATAAGCGCGTCGGTGTCGCGGTGTCTGATCCGCTGATGCTCACGGCACAGGGGGTCTGCACGCTGGAAAATACGGGCGGCAAGCGCCTGTTTGAGGCGATTCGGGACTTGATTGCAGACTACGAAGTGACAACGGTTGTTGTGGGGCTGCCCAAGAATATGAACAATACGATGGGGGAGCGAGCAGAGCGCACTATGGCCTTTGTGGAGCGGCTGGGAACCTATACCGACGCGGACATTGTATTGTCGGATGAGCGGCTCACAACGGTGGAGGCGCATGGATACTTGAATGAGATGAATGTCAGAGGAGCAAAGCGCAAGGCCGTGGTGGATACGGTGGCGGCGACCCTGATTTTGGAAAATTACCTGCGAAGCAAGAAGGGATAGCGCCGTGTTGGCGGATTTGATTGGGAAAGGAGCTGTGGCCACATGAGACGGGCGATTGCAGGAGCGCTGCTGATGGGATTCCTGCTGCTGATGTTTCCGACGATTGGCAGTGCCGTCCAGTTGTATTATGACGGGGACTGGCACGATTATGCCGGAAATATTTTCCAAATCGAAATCAATGGTGAGCGGGTGGAGACCGACGTGCCGCCGGTGGTGTTTTCGGATCGCTCCGTGGTGCCCGCACGTGCGATTTTTGAAAAGCTGGGTGCCGAAGTTTCATGGGAGGAACGGCAGTCCCTGGTGACGGTGGCGTTAGACGGCGATATCATCACGATGCAGGTCAACAACCAAAGCGCATACATAAACGGCGCGCCCGTTCAGATGGAGATTGCGCCCAAGATCATCAACGACCGGGTCATGATTCCGGCGCGGTTTGTATCGGAGGCGCTGGGCTTTCAGGTGGATTTTGACAGCAGCACGGACACCATCAAGATCAGCCAGCCGCCTGTGCAGCACCCGCAGTGTATCATCACGGCGGTACAGTATGTGCAGGAGGGGGAAACGCTCACCGTGCAGGTGTTTGGAAACAACGCCCCCGCCGCGGTAGCGGATTTTACGCTGTCAGAGCCCGCGCGCATCGTGGTGGACATCACGGGTGCCGTGTTGGAAGACGGCGAGACGGAGATACCGGTTGGCATTCAGAATGTGGACAAGGTGCGTCTGGGATCCCGGGAGGATGGTGTTCGCCTGGTGGTGGATATGCAGACCATGACAGGCTACCAGGTGCGTACGATAGGAACCAATGTTTATGTGGATATTACGCTGGTAGATCCGGCAGCGGTTACTTCGGTGTTGGATCAAATCACGGTGACACCCGAAGGAACGGGTGACCGCGTGACGAGCGCGCTGCTTGCGGATAGTCCTGCCGTTGCCTCGGGGCCTGCTTCGGTGTCGTTTTTCGTGTATGGAGACCTGCCGCAAGATGAGGAAACGCGCACGTTGGAAGGAAATATCCTGCGTGAGATGCGCTATACGCCGCAGGAAGACGGCAAAGGACAGGTGACGCTCCTGGCCAAGGGGGGCGATCTGGTGCTGGAGACCCTGCAAAATGACCCGTTTACGCTGATGGTAAAACCCAAGCAGGCTGCGGTGAAACGTGCCGTCATTCTGGATGCGGGGCATGGCGGGTCTGACTCGGGTGCCATTGGAAAGGATGCAGACGGCAACACCATCTACAATGCGGACGGCAGCATCTATGCCGTGGAAAAAGAGATCAATCTGGATGTTACAAGACGTGTCCGCGATATCCTGGTTGCGCAGGGCGTGGAGGTACATATGACGCGGGACTCGGATGATATCGTGGAGCTCTATGATATCCCCGAGGTGGCCAATGCCATCGATGCGCCGCTGTTTGTCAGCATTCATACCAATTCGGTGTCAGGAATCCCGGGGGCGAATGGCGCAGAGGTATGGGGCTATCTGGAAGGCGGCTCAGAAGTGAATGGCATGACCAGCAAGCGGCTGTCTGAGCTGCTGCTTCGGGAATTTGTGGCGGCGACGGGTGCGACCGACCGCGGCGTGAAGGACGGCAGGAATCTGGTCGTCGTCCGGCTGACCGAAATGCCGGCGGCGCTGGTGGAGCTGGGCTTCATCACCAATGAGGAGGAGTGCAGAAACCTGATGGACGACGCCTATCGGCAGAAGTGCGCACAGGGGATTGCCAATGGCATCTTGGCGGCTCTGGCTGAAATGGGAGTGTAAAAAAAGCCCCGCATATGGGGCTTTTTTCAGGGATTCACCCGCTTTCCAAAACTGTGTAGTGGTAGGTTTATTTTTGGCGGATTTTGGGAATCCTATTTGCGGACTGGTTTGCGTAAATTTTCTTTGACGTTTGCAATGTGGTGTGATATAATAAGTGCCGTTGGTGTTTGAGATTGCTTTTGGGCGTGTTCTAATGGCCAGCGACGGGCAACAATCTGTATGATTGCTGGCGGCACAGCAAAGCCCGCGGTCATCTTGGGCGGCGGAGCATACGTACCTTTGGGCGGGGCGCAGATTGTGTGCGTCTGTGGCCCATCGTTGACGGAATCTATGTGTTGAGGTGGAAAGACATTGAAATTACTTGAAAAAATCATCGGTAGTTACAGCGATAGAGAATTAAAGCGTATCCGCCCCATGGCGGATAAGGTTATGGCGCTGCAGGAGGAATATGAAAGGCTGTCTGACAGCGAATTGCAGGCCAAGACGCAAGAGTTTAAAGACCGGCTGGCAAATGGCGAAACCAAGGAGCAGATCCTGCCCGAGGCGTTTGCAACCGTCCGGGAGGCATCCATGCGGGTGCTGGGCATGCGGCACTTTTATGTGCAGATTTTGGGCGGCATTGTGCTGCACCAGGGGCGCATCGCAGAGATGAAGACAGGGGAAGGGAAAACGCTGGTTTCCACCCTGCCTGCCTATCTCAATGCGCTGGACGGCAAGGGCGTTCACATCGTGACGGTCAACGACTATCTGGCCAAGCGTGACAGTGAGTGGATGGGGAAGGTATTTCGCTTTTTGGGGCTCACCGTGGGCCTTATCATCCATGAGAAGACCCCCGAGGAGCGCCAGGCAGCCTATGCGGCGGACATCACCTATGGCACCAACAACGAACTGGGCTTTGATTACCTGCGGGACAACATGGTGATCTATAAGAACCAGATGGTGCAGCGCGGGCATCACTTTGCCATCGTGGACGAGGTGGACTCCATCTTAATCGATGAGGCGCGAACCCCGCTCATCATCTCGGGTATGGGGGATAAGTCCACCGATCTGTATAAACTGGCGGACAGCTTCGCCAAATCCCTTAAATGTCACCGGATCAAAGAGATGGATTCCAAAGCGGATAACGATGAGCAGTATGATGCCGACTATATTGTGGACGAAAAGGCCAACACCGCGACGCTGACCCAGCGCGGGATTGAAAAGGCGGAGCGCGCGTTTGGGGTGGAGAATCTGTCCGACGCGGAGAATATGACCCTGTCTCACCATATCAACCAGGCCATCAAGGCCAATGGCTGTATGCACCGGGACCGGGATTATGTTGTAAAAGACGGCGAGGTCATCATTGTGGATGAGTTCACCGGGCGCATGATGCTGGGCCGCCGGTATTCGGACGGGCTGCATCAGGCCATTGAGGCCAAGGAAGGCGTCAAGGTGGAGCGGGAGAGCAAGACGCTCGCGACCATCACCTTCCAGAACTATTTTCGGCTGTACACCAAGCTGTCGGGCATGACGGGTACGGCGCAGACGGAAGAAACGGAATTTCAGGATATCTATAAGCTGGACGTTATTGTGGTGCCCACCAATAAGCCGCTGGCACGTGTGGATTTGGAAGACAGCGTGTATAAAAATGAGGCGGGTAAATTCCAGGCCGTGGTGAAGCAAGTCATGGAATGCCATGAGCGGCAGCAGCCCGTGCTGGTGGGTACTGTGACCATCGAAAAATCGGAGCAGCTTTCCCATATGCTCAAGCGTCACGGCATCAAACATGAGGTGTTAAACGCCAAGTTCCATGAAAAGGAAGCGGAGATCATCGCGCAGGCGGGCAAGCCCGGCGCCGTCACCATCGCGACCAACATGGCAGGCCGTGGTACGGATATCATGCTGGGCGGCAACGCCGAGTTTATGGCAAAGCACGAGATGGCGAAGCAGGGCTTTACGGATGAGCTCATCGCGGAGGCGACGGGGTTTGCCGAGACGGATGACGAGGAGATTATCCACGCGCGGGAGACGTTTAAGGCGCTCAATGACAAGTTTAAGCAGCAGATCGAGCCCGAAGCGGAAAAGGTGCGGGAGGCGGGCGGCCTCTTTATCATCGGCACCGAGCGGCATGAGTCGCGGCGCATTGACAACCAGCTGCGCGGCCGTGCGGGCCGGCAGGGTGACCCCGGTATGTCCAAGTTCTTCATCTCGCTGGAGGATGACCTCATGCGGCTGTTTGG
>CALYAO010000072.1 GCA_944393605.1 uncultured Clostridia bacterium | reverse complement strand
ATGCCCTTCCGGCGCGCTTTTCCTATCCTTCCATGGTGCCTGATAGGCGGCCCATGGAGGAGGTGCATGCTGATTTTGGCGCCATGATGTACAATGAACTTGCCGGCATTGCGGACAGCGTGCGGGTGGGGGATGATGCGCTGCCCATGATTCGTGTCAACTACGGGGTTGGAACCGTTCCGTCTCTCTTTGGCCTGCATTCTCGGATTGTGAACGGGAATATGCCCTGGGTGGACCATTTGGAGTCCACAGAGGACATCAAACGCCTGGTGGACCGCGGCGTCCCTGATCTGGACAATGGTTTTGGCGCGCGCATCGTGGAAACCTATCGGTTTTACCGGGATATGCTGGCGAAGTTCCCCAAGTGTCAGCAATTTATTAAGATTTACCATGCGGACGCGCAGGGGCCGTTGGACATCGCGCATCTGATTTGGGGCAGTGATATCTTCATTGGCATGTATGACGAACCCGAGCTGTACCATGCACTGATGGAGGTTGTGACGGATACCTATATCAAGTTTTTGGAGCGCGACCTGACCCTCATTGACCCCTCGGAAGAAGGCTATTGTTATCATTGGGCGGGCTACTATAAGGGCAATATTTTGCTGCGGGATGACAGCAGTGTCAACCTCTCCCGCGACATGTATCTGGAGATGGTAAGCCCATATCTGCGCAAGATCGCAAAGCACTTTGGGGGCGCTGCGCTGCACTTCTGTGGCCGTGCGGATCAGTGGGTGGCGGATTTGATTGAAACACCCGAGATTGAAAGCGTCAACTTTGGGTATATGGAAGAACGGTTTGATATGGACTTTTTGCGTAAGATTCAGCCGGTTTGCGAGGCCAATAAAGTGGCTGTGATTGATTATCAGATGAGCCTCAAAGAGTTTGCCGACTATGATCCATCCATTTTCAAAACGGGTATGACCATTTCGGTTCATACGAAGGATTTTGAGCAGGCCAAACGGATGTTGGCCGAATGGCGCGGCAATTGAGGCCGTCTGGGAAACCTAGCAGCATTTCATGTTTTAGCGTAAAAAAACCAGCGTGTACTTGGTACACGCTGGTTTTTTTATCGTTTATTGTGCGGCCGCCACAAATGTGGTTGCAGCTGTCTGGGTAATGCTGCGTTTTTTAATCGAGCAAATCGTCGTATTGGATCTCTTCCATGTCGTTGGGGACCAGATTGATACTGCTGTCCAAATCCAGCGCGTCATCGGACGCATCCACGCCGGGCGCGTCCACAGGTGCGTCGTCTTCGCTGTCCGAATGCTTCAGCGTGGCGCGGATTTTGCCTTCGATTTCGTCCCGGATATCTGTGTTTTCCTTGAGAAAGTCCCGCGCGTTGTCCCGGCCTTGTCCCAGCCGCATCTCCCCATAGTAATACCATGCGCCGCTGCGCTTGGTGATGCCCATGTTGGTGGCGACATCTAAAATGTTGCCCTCTTTGGAAATGCCTGTCCCATACAAGATATCAAATTCGGCTTCCTTGAAAGGAGGCGCGACCTTGTTTTTCTGAATCTTGACCCGCACACGGCTGCCAATCACATTGGAGCCGTCTTTGACAAAATCAAACTTGCGCACCTCCATGCGCACCGACGCATAGAACTTGAGCGCGCGCCCGCCCGTTGTGACCTCGGGATTGCCATATACCACGCCCACCTTTTCACGGAGCTGGTTGATGAAGATGGCGACGGTGTTGGATTTATGGATGACGCCCGCGAGCTTGCGGAGCGCCTGGGACATGAGCCGCGCATGCAGGCCGACATGGGAATCCCCCATGAGGCCGTCAATCTCCGCCTTGGGCACCAGCGCCGCGACCGAGTCGATGACGATGACATCAATGGCGCCGCTGCGCGCCAGCGCTTCCGCGATTTCGAGCGCCTGTTCCCCCGTGTCGGGCTGAGAGACCAAAAGGTCATCCGTATTGACCCCCAAATGCCGCGCATATTCGGGGTCCAGCGCATGCTCCGCATCAATGAAGGCAACTTCGCTGCCCAGCTTTTGCGCTTCTGCCAGGATATGTAGCGCGACGGTGGTCTTGCCGGAGGATTCGGGCCCGTAAATCTCGACGATCCGCCCTTTGGGGACGCCGCCGATGCCCAGCGCGATGTCAAGGCTCAAAGCTCCCGTCGGAATGGACTCCACGTTGAGCCGCGTCTCCGCGCCCAGCCGCATGATGGCACCTTTGCCAAACTGTTTTTCGATCTGGGTCAGGGCAACCTTCAGCGCCTCTTTTTTGTCCTGTTGATCGGTGGACATATTGATCGTTTTTTCGGATGCTGCACTATTTTTCTTTCCCGCCATCTGTCTGTTCTCCTTTGTTTTAGAACAATTGTTCGTTTCTTTTAGTATACCTTACTTGCGCTCAAATGTCAAGTGGTTTGCGCAAATTTCCCGTGCAATCTGGACATCCATTCCGAGCAAAATCCGCCGCACACAGTCAAACGCATGCAGCACGGAAGCGTGCCGCACTTTGGCGCGGTCGCCGGCGGTCATGCACCGGCGGACATACACCTGGTCCCCATATGCCACGGCGACGTATACCAGCCCAACGGGCTTTTCGGGGGTGCCGCCGTCGGGCCCGGCGATGCCCGTGATACCAATTCCCATGTCGCTTTCCGCACGTGCGCGGATGCCAAGCGCCATCTCCCGTGCCGTCTCTTCGCTCACCGCCCCAAAACGGTCTAGCGTCTCCTGTTTCACCCCCAAATTCTTGACCTTGGCCGCATTGGAATAGGTCACGGCGCCTTCGCTGAAGATGGCGGAGGAGCCGGGCGTATCCACAATGGCGCCCGCAAGCAGCCCCCCGGTACAGGATTCGGCTGTCGCCACCGTGATGCTGCGCTCCATCAGCATCCGGGTTACGGTCTCGGGCAACAGGGTTTCCCCGTGGCCATAGATAAACTGGCCAAGGCGCTCTTGGATCTTTTCCTCCATCCCGTCTATGAGCGCATCGGCCTCCGCCTCGCTTTCACACTTGGCGGTGATGCGGAGGGTGGTTTCATTGGACTTGGCATACGGCGCCAGGGTTGGGTTGGTACTCGCCATGAGATCAGAAACAACCTCCTGCACCCGGGATTCCCCGATACCGAACAGGCGAAGCGTCCGGGACCGGATGGTGCATCCTGTTTTATCCGCAAGGTATGGCCGTACATGATTTTTAAACATGGGCTCCAGTTCCCGCGGCGGCCCAGGCAGCAGGATGACCACCTTGCCCTCGCGTTCCAGCAGGACGCCCGGCGCCGTTCCGTAGTCATTTGGGATGGGCTGTGCCCCTTCGGGGATGTTGGCCTGTTTGCGGTTGGAGTCGGGCATGTTGCCTTTGAGATAGGTCCGGATGCCCGCTTCAATGTCGGGATGAAAAATAAGGGGCAGGCTGAAATATTCTGCCACCATCTCCTTGGTGAGGTCGTCATCGGTGGGTCCCAGGCCGCCCGACAGGATGGTGATGTCCGACCGGCCGATGGCGGCGTGAATGGTTTGCTTGAGCCGGTCGTTGTTGTCCCCGACCACGTCCTGATAAAATACGTCAATGCCCATGGCGGAGAGCTGCTTGGATAAAAACTGCGCGTTGGTATTTAAGATGTCTCCGAGCAGCAGCTCGGTGCCTACGGCGATGATTTCTGCGTTCATGGCTGTTCCGTCCTTCCTGTCTGTCCGATTTCCGGCGGGCCGCAAAGAGGGATATCTGGTATGACACATACCACTGATGGCGGCGCCGGCGCTTGAGATGACTGTGTTTAGTTTCAGTATAGCAGATTGACGCACAAAGTCAAGGGGGATTGGCGGGATGTCTCCCAATATTTTGGCTGTCTTGGATGGATTTATGCGGTTTTTTTGTTCTAAACCTGTCCCAATTTCCATATGATTAGGATATGCGAAACAAGAGACAAGCCATATGGAGGAAAGGTCATGGTTGCCAGCAATATTTTACAGAAATTCCCATCTAATCTTCGGCAGCTGCTGTCAGGCGTGGATTTTACCAAGGCGGAGGAAGTGCGGCTGCGTCTGGGGCTGCCCCTCATGGTGTACTACGGCGGGCGGCATGCGTTTATCAGTCCGGCGGGGCGGCAAAGCCCGCAGCCTGACGGCGCATACCGTGTCACACGGGCAGATGTGGACAACATGCTGTCCATCCTGTGTGACAAGTCCATCTATGCATGGCAGGACGAGATTCGCAATGGCTACCTGACCATCGAGGGGGGGCATCGGGTGGGACTGTGCGGCAGGGGCGTCATGGAGGATGGGCGGCTCACCACCTTAAAGGACATATCGGGTCTGAATCTGCGCATTGCGCATGAGGTCATCGGCGCGGCGGACGGCCTGCTGCCCGAGATCCGGCAGGGCAGCACGGTGCAAAACACCCTGCTGATTTCCCCGCCGCAATGCGGCAAGACCACCCTGCTGCGGGACATTGCACGGTCGCTGTCAGGTCAGTTTAAGGTGACGGTGGTGGACGAACGTTCCGAGCTGGCGGGCATGTACAAGGGGATGCGGCAGTTTGATTTGGGGCACCAGACGGATGTGTTGGATGGGGTACCCAAGGCACGCGGCATGCTGATGGCGGTTCGGTCGTTGTCGCCCGAGGTGATTGTGACGGACGAAATCGGACTTCGGGAGGACACTGATGCCGTCCGGCAGGTGTTCAACGCCGGGTGCCGATTGGTGACTTCCATCCATGGGTTTGATCTGGAGAGTGTGCGTCGCCGCAACGGCGAGCTCCTGTCGCTGTTTGACCTCGCCGTTGTGCTGTCCATGCGGACGGGGGTGCGGGAGGCCGTTACCCAGACGGTACTGTAAGGAGGGGATGGGGCATGGTATCTGCCATACGGCTGATGGGCGCGGGCTGCATCCTGTTCGCCTGCGCCATGCTAGGGTATCTGACGGTGCGGCGCATGCGGCAGCGCGTGAAGACGCTGGCATACCTGGAGCAGTTTTTGACCACGCTGTCCGACGAAATCAATTTTTCGCTGGAGCCGCTGCCCAATATCCTGGCCTCGCTGGCCGAGGAGGAGCTGGGGGAGGTGCGTGTATTTGCTGCATACCTCGCCCATGAGCTCAAAAACCGCGACAACGCGACGCTTCGGGAGGTATGGCTGGCGGGGCTGGACAAATACCGGCGCCAGATGGGGCTGTCCGATACCACCATGCGGATTTTGCAGTCGCTGGGTAAAAAGCTGGGGACCATGTCCCGGGAGATTGAGATCGGCAACCTTTCCATCGCCATAGCCGGCGTTCAGGAGGAGGCCAAACGGGCACAGGCTTTGTGTGACAAGAACAGCAAGATGTATCAGAGCCTCAGCATCCTGTCCGGGGTGCTTTTAGTCATTGTATTGATATAACAAAACGAAAACGGCAGGCGTCGGCAGACGGCGGATGCGGAGCGGAGGTGACAGACTGTGGACGTGGATCTGATTTTTCGTATTGCGGCAATTGGCATCCTAGTCAGCGTGCTGCACCAGCTCCTGGTGCGGTCGGGCAGAGAGGAGCAGGCCATGCTGACTTCGCTTGCGGGCCTGATTGTGGTGCTGTTTATGATCGTGGGGGAGATCAGCTATTTGTTTGATACCATAAAGGCAATCTTTAACCTGTAGTCATACGAATGAGAGGTGCGTGCAGTTGGATATCATCCGCATCATTGGCGTCGGGCTGGCGGGTGCGGTGGCGGCGCTGGTGGTCAAACAGACCCGGCCCGACATCGCCATTGTCATCGGGCTTGCGACGACGGCGGCGCTGTTTTTTCTGGTGGTGGGGCAGCTCGCTTACATCTTTGAGGTGATCCGTACCATCGTGGACAGGCTGGGCATCAACACGGAGTATATCATCGCCATCATCCGCATCATCGGCGTCGCGTATATCACGCAGTTGGGCGCGGACCTGTGCCGGGATGCGGGGCAGACGGCGGTGGCGACCAAGGTGGAGATGGCGGGAAAGGTGGCAATTGTCGCTCTGTCCGTTCCCATCTTAATTGCGCTGATGAACTTACTGGTGGGCATCCTGCCCGGGTAGGAGAGATACAGATGAAGCGATGGATCAATCTAATTTGGATATTGACGCTGCTGGTCGGTCTGCCATGCGGGGTGTCCGCGGAGCAGGCAGGCGCGGGGGAGACCGCATCTTACGTGGAGGAGGAGTCCCAGAAGCTGTCCGAAGCGCTGTATGGGGCGGTGGGGGGCAATATCGAAGCCTTTCCCGATTTTGATTTTACAGATGTTTCCACGAGCTTGCAGCAAGGGACATGGGAATGGGACCTGTCCTCCGTGGCGGAGCAGGTGATGCGGCTGTTGTTTGGGGCGCTTTCAGACAACATCGCCCTGTTGGTCAAAATCATCGTGATCGCGGTGCTGGCGGGCATCCTGTGCAACATGCAGGGGCCGTTTGCACGGCAGGATGTGGGAGAAATTGGATTTTTAGCCTGCTACCTCATCATCGCAGGGATGATGGTGAACGTATTTATGGAGATTGCAAGCGGCGCATCCGTTGCCATTGATCAGATGACGCTGTTCATGCAGTCGCTCATCCCGTCGCTCATCGGCATTTTGGCGGCGGGCGGCAACGCGGTCACCGCCGCGACCTTTAGCCCCACGCTCATGATGACCATGCAGGTGGCGACCCTGTTGGTCAAGCAGGTCTTTTTGCCCCTCATCACCATGCTCATGGCGCTGTGTGTGGTCAACAGCCTCACGGAGCGGTTTCACATCTCCCGGCTGGTCCTGCTGTGTCGCCAGGTGGTCAAGTGGGGGCTGGGGGCCATGCTCACCATCTTTGTGGGGATCCTCTCCCTGCAGGGGCTCACCTGTTCCATGGCGGACGGCATCGCGGGCAAGACGGTCAAGTTCGCGGTGGGCAACTTTGTGCCCATGGTGGGCGGCGTGCTGTCCGATTCGGTGGAGGCGGTCATGAGCAGCGGCGCCATCCTGCGCAACGCGGTGGGTGTGACGGGGGTGATCGCCATTGCGGCCCTGTGTGTCGGCCCCCTCATCCAGCTGGTTGCCATCATCGCCATCTATAAATTTGCCGCAGGGGTGTCTGAGCCGGTTACGGACAACCGCGTCACGACCCTCATCGGGGACATGGCAGGCAATATTACGTTGGTGTTTGTGGTGCTGCTGGTGGTCACCATCATGTTTGTCATCAGCATCGCGATGCTGTGCCTGGTCGGCAACCTGGGCATCGCGGTGCGGTCGTAGGGGAGGGTGCCGCATGGGGATGCTGAAGGAGTATGCAACGGGGATCATTGTGGTGTCTGTGTTTGCCATGCTGTGCGAGATGCTGATGCCCGAGGGGAATCTTAAGCGATACAGCAAGGTGGTGGTGGGGCTCATTGTGATGCTGGTCATCGTGGGTCCCATCACCAAACTGCCCTTTTATGCCGAGACCTTTGTGATGCCAGCGCTGGATACCAGCGGCCAGCTGTCCCAAGAGGAACTGGCCATGCGGGAAGCGGAGGCCATCGAGCGTCAGTTTGAGGCGGACCTCGCCGCGCGCATGGAACAGGACGTTTTGGAGACATGCGGCGAAACGGTCGCGGTGCAGGTGACGGTGCAGCTGGGGGAGGATGGCATGGTGAACGGAATTGCACGGGTGGATGTGACCTGTGGGAACCCCATGCGGTTTGGGGACATCGTGTCTCGCATCCATACACAGTTTGGGGTGGAAAAGGATCGAATCATGGTCACATCGGAGGAGGGAGCGGAAGATGGACGGTAAGAAATATGACATTTCAAAGATTTTTGGACAAATCATGCATACAAAGACCTTGGTTATCATACTTATAGTAGGGATTGGACTGCTCGTCCTGTCGGGGAGCTTTGGCGGCGGGCAGGAGACCGTGCAGGAGCAGCCCGAGACACAAACCGACAGCGCAGCCTACTGCAAGGAACTGGAAGACCGATTGTGTGCCATCCTGGGCAGCGTGTCGGGAGTGGGGGAAGTGGAGGTCATGGTGACGCTCGCGGACAACGGGCAGGACGTCTTGGCATATGACGAAAAATACCAGGCCAAGGCCGCAGGTTCCCAAACCGGAAGCGATGAGACGCCGCAGGATAAGCAGACGGATACCAAGGTGGTCTTAAAGAGCGGGCAGGGCGGAAGCGAGACCCCGGTGACGGTCAAACAGCTCACCCCGCAGGTTGCAGGTGTGCTGGTGGTGGCGGACGGCGGCGCGAATCCCGCGGTCAAAACCGATGTGATCAATGCCGTGCATGCGGTACTGCCCGTCAAGCTCAATAAGATCTGCGTGGTAGGCCGTGAACAATAAATACATAGACAACAGGAGGGCAAGACACATGAATTATCTCAAAAGGGTACAGGACAAGGCTGCGAAGCTGCGTGCGGCAAAGCAGGAGAAAAAACAGCAGGAGGCGGCACAGGGCAGCGAGGAACAGCGGCAGAGACGCAACACCATGATCGTTCTGCGCAGAAAGCAGGTGGTTGGCGTTTCGCTCATTGTGCTGGTTGCGGTGGCGGGATACCTCAACTGGACGTTTACCAACGACAATGTGGACCCAGATGTGGCGACTATGTACACCGAGGCATCCAAGAAGCTGGGAGAGGCGCAGATGGTGAGCGGTGAGGCCACCGCGGCCCCGACCGAGACCAACTACTTCACGCAGTCCAAGATGGACCGGGACATCAAGCGGAGCGAGTCTATTGAGATGCTCATGGAGATCATCAACAACCCCAATACGGACAAAGAGGCGCGTACCATCGCGGAAACGGACATCCATACCCTGGCGGACAACACCGAGCGGGAAACCAGCATCGAAAATCAGATCAAGGCCAAAGGCTTTGCCAATGCCGTGGCCTTTATCACGGAGGACACCATCAGTGTCGCGGTGGAGACCGAGGGACTCAACAAGCAGGATGCTGCTGTGATTCAAGGCATTGTACAGACGGTTACAGACATGAAGGCAGAGCAGATTAAGATCGTGGAGATCAAACCGCAGGCATAGGCATCCCCCAAATTCGGGTGTCATTCTGGTTTGAAAAGGGCATACAAAACAAGAGCAGACACGGCCAGATTGTCGGCGTCTGCTCTTGTTTTTATATGGGTTCGTTTGCAACGGGGAACATCTGTGCGCCGATGCGTGCCAAAAAGGTGCTGTCATGTTCCACCAACACCATGGTGGGGCGGCTGGCGGCGATGAGTTCCTCCAGCTGGATGCGGGTCAGCACGTCCACGAAGTTCAGCGGTTCGTCCCACAGATACAGGTGCGCCCGCTGGCACAGGCTGCGCGCCAAGAGCACCTTCTTTTTCTGTCCGGCAGAGTAGTCCGCCATGTCCAACGCAAACTGTGCACGGGAGAAGTCCATCTTGCGCAGGATGGTGAGCATCTGGCTGAGATCCACGCCGCATGAAATCGCATATGCCTGCAGGCTCCC
>CALYAO010000071.1 GCA_944393605.1 uncultured Clostridia bacterium | reverse complement strand
TGCGAATTTCACGGGTGCGGTTTGGGAGCCGTATGTGCCCGAGAAGGCATGGACGCTCGCAGCGGTGGAGACCCCTACGGTGTATGTGAAGTTTCGGGATTACTTTGGGAATGAGAGTGGGGTGGTGCGTGCGAGCGTTGCCTTGGCGCTCGGCGATTTGACCATATTGGAGAAGGATCTGGTAGAGGTAGAAACAGGCCGTCCGGTTGCATACATAACCGGCGGGATGCAGGTGGGCGCAAAACTGACGGTGCGCAATAATACGGCGGAGAAACAGATCGGTCTGACGGCGTTTTTGACGCTGTATGATGCGGAAGACACACTACACACAGTCGAGATGGTGACGGGTTCGGTTGCACCGGGTGAGACGGTGGACGTGATAGGCGACTTTGCGCCTGAGAACAGTTTGACCATACCCGATGAAGATGTAAGTGGTTATCAAGTGAAGTTTTATGTTTGGGGAAACCTTGATACGATGCTGCCGTTGTCGGATGTCATGACACGGACGACAGCGCCCATCATAAAGGACGAATATGATGAACTGCGATTAAAATGGTATAATATGCTCACCGGGGGGACGGGATATGATACCAGTGATCCAGAATTGCGCCGAGTGATTGATCGGATCACGCAAACGGCGAAAATGCATTGGGACTCGCTGAACAAGGAGAGCAACCGGACATTGCTATGGAACGATTTGGCAGATCCGACCGGTTCTTCAGACTTTGATAATTATGTAAAATCAACACATATCACCACAAACTATGAGCGCATTTTGGCAATGGCACTGGCGTATTCGACAATGGGGTCATCGCTGTACAAAAACGGTGCACTGAAACAGGATATCATTGGCGCACTGGACTGGATGATTGAAAATGTGTATATGTCAGCACCAAAGATGGAGGCGTCGGACCGATACGGCAACTGGTGGGACTGGCAAATTGGTGCGCCGCTCCGGCTCAATGACGCAACGGTTCTCATGTATGACGATCTGACGCAGGAGCAAATTGACACGTATATAAAATCGGTGCGGCAGTGGGCCTATGATGGTGTTGGACAGATGACCGGTGCGAACCTCGTCTGGACGGCCGAAGTGATTGCCCTGAGGGGCATTCTGCAAAAGAACGGAACTTCTATTGATAACGCGCGCAAGGGCCTGCTCGGTGAGAGCGCAGGGTCGCTTATGGTCAATGTATTTGATACAATCACCCCGGATTTCACCGGATCGACGGCGTTTAAAACAAACGACGGATTCTATGAGGACGGCTCCTTTGTCCAGCATTATAACAAAACGACAAAGGCGGGCTATGCCTATACAGGCCTATACGGACGCGATCTGATCCGCGACCTGCCCATGTTGGTTGCGCTCTTTGCTGACTCGAACCGCGCCTTTCCGGACGGCGACCTGGCAAATATGTATCAATGGGTTTCAGATGCCTATGAGCCGCTGATTTACAAGGGCTCCCTGATGAATATGGTGCAGGGCAGGGAAATCAGCAGGCAGAACCGCGGCGCGCACGAGGCGGGGCATTTGACCACTGCGGGGATTGCCCGCATGACGCAGTTTGCTCCGGAACCTTACGCGGGCGCGTATAAACGTATGATCAAAGAATGGGCCCTTTCGGACACCTATCTTGATATCTATGAAACGGTGACCTTAAACGACGCCCTTTTGATCCAGGATATTTTAGAGGACGATACCATTTCTCGGCGGGGCGCACTTGTCAAGCACATTCCATACAACAACATGGCGCGTGCGGTTCATTTGCGGGAGGAATTCGGGTTTGGAATCAGCATGCATTCCAACCGGATTTTAAACTTTGAGCAAATCAACGGCGACAACCTCAAAGGGTGGCACACCGGCGACGGCATGACCTACCTTTACAACGATGACCTGGCGCAGTTTGACGACAATTTCTGGCCGACTGTGGACACCTTCCGTCTGCCGGGAACGACTGTGCTGCAGCAAACCGAAGCTGCGACGGGCCAACCAAACCAGGATGCATGGTGTGGCGGCGTGGATTTGCTCGGACAGTACGGTGCAACGGGATTTGTGCTCAAGCCGCAGGGAACGGGACTGACCGCGCAAAAATCCTGGTTCATGTTTGACGATGAAGTGGTCGCGCTGGGGTCGGGCATCACCGCAACCGACGGCAAAACGGTGGAAACGATTGTTGAAAACCGCAAGATTAAAACCGAAGGCGGGGACAATGCGCTGACGGTTGACGGTGTGACAAAGCCGGCTGCGCTGGGCTGGAATGAGACGATGGAAGATGTCCGTTGGATGCACCTGGCAGGCAATACGGCTACCGGGTCGGATATCGGATATTATTTTCCAACGCCGCAGACCATAAATGGCCTGCGGGAAGCGCGGACAGGGAGCTGGGGCGACATCAGCCAATCCGCCAAGCCTGATTTGGACCATCAGACGTCATTCACGAGAAACTATCTCACCATGTGGGTAGACCATGGCAACAACCCGGAAAATGAACAATATTCGTATGTGCTGCTGCCCGGCAAGTCGGCAGATGGGGTGGAGACGTATGCATCTTCGCCCGATATTGAAGTGATAGCCAACACGGAGACGGTTCACGCCGTCAAGGAAAAGGAGCTGGGTATCACTGCGGCGAACTTCTGGGCCGACCAAGTTGCACAGGCGGGCATCATTCAAACGGATAAAAAATCGTCGGTTATGGTTCAGGAAAATCCCGATTCCATCGACTTTTCCATCACCGACCCGGTCTATGCAAACGACGGCACGATCCAGGTGAAACTCGATGTCTGTGCTGCACAAGACGGGCATACGCTTGACCCGGCCATCCAGGTGACATCATACAACCCGCTCATCTTCACAGTGGACAGAGCTGGCCTGTATGGGAGAGTGGTGAAGGCCAACTTCCGGCTTGCCCAAACCTTTGTGGATGAGACATTTGACGCCTTAACGGCACTGCCGAATACGTGGGCGGTATCGGAAGCAGATGGCACGAGTGCGAAAATCGAGGATGTCCCCTTAAATGACAATGCCGCAAACCGGTGTATCCGGCTGACTGATGCAAGCGGAAGCGAAGCCGCCTATGTCAGTCGAACATTTAACCGCCAAACCGAACCGGTTGTGGTGGAGTGGCGTTTTCGGGAGCGCAACGCAAATGCTTGGTCCCGATATCAGATCAGAAGTGATGTGAGCGGGACGGCGTTAAACGGGATTGAGCTTGTAACCTCGACGATGGATGGAAAAGCAATGCTGAGCGTCATCAATGATTTTGGGTTGAATGTGGCGGTCATGCCCATATCGCCGGACACATGGTACAAGGTGAAGGTCGTAGCAGCCCCCTCTCTCCAAAAATACGATCTTTATGTAGATGAGCAGCTAAAAATGGGCGGCATTCCGTTTGAGCGGGATGTCGCCAGTTTAGATCAGCTGCATTTTACGACGGGCCTGTCCTATACCAATACCGTCGACATTGACGACGTGCGGATTACGGCGGCACCGGACTTGGCATTAGCAGACGATTCGGAGGCTTCGTATTTTTTTGAAGAAATTATCCTGCCCGATATTCAGGATGCAGCCATCTCCAATCCGGATATTGACCAAGAACACACCATCACCTATGAAAATTTTAAAGGGGTTGCATGGGGGGCGTCTTGGAATGCCTGGGACAATGGCAACGGATTCTATTCCGAAGGCGTTGCAAGCGATTTGGAGCAGCTAGCATACGCGGGAGCACACTGGGTACGGCTCGCTTTTGAAGAGTCCACCATCGGCGAGAACAAGGATTTTGCAAAAACAGACCAGATGGTAGAAGCTGTCCGGGAAAGCGGCATGAAGGCGATTGTGTTGTACAAAAAGCCCTATGCCCCCAAAACGTTGGGTACGCAGGAAGAAGAAGCGGCAAACATCGCGCATATCAAGGCGTTGGTGAGCCGTTATCAGGATACCATCCAGCATTGGGTGATTGGCAATGAAATGAATTTGCTGGAGAATTGGGACCTTGGCGGAAACGAGGGCAGGGGAAGCGCCGAGGAAACCGCGCCGTACAATGTGGGTGTGCGCAACTATGTGCAATACATGAAGAACACCTACGATGCGATCAAGGAGATTGACCCGGACGCGGTGGTGATCCTGGGCGGCTTGTCCTCCGGGGAACGGCCGGATCTGTTTTTGAAACGTGTTGGCGTGGAAGCGGCGCAACTGGATGGCAGATGCTTTGATGAAATCGCATTCCATCCCTATGCAAAAACACCCGATGAAGTGCTAGAAGCCATGTCTGCTTTTCAAAGGGAGGCCGCTTTGCTGCCGTCCCCTTATCAAGATACTCCCATTTGGGTGACTGAAATCGGCTGGCATACCGAAGCGGGATGGGCTCCTCTGGCGCAGATGGACGCCTTTACGGAGGAAGTGAAGGCGGGTTATCTGCTTCTGGCCATGCAGGGGTTGTATGACCAAATGGATGTGAAACGGCCGATATTCTGGTACAACGCGCATGAAGCGGGCAGATCGCTTGGCTTCGGCTTGTTCCAGACATACAGGAACCCAGATGGCAGTATTTTTCTGCGCCGCCTTCCTGCACTGGCGGCGATAAGAGGGCTAAACGACCACCAATAAATCGAAGTGTTTTGATAGAAATCGTTGATTTGTAGATTTCGGCGCAACCCAGTTTTTTGTATAATGAAGGTACAAAACCGAAAGGAGAAACGGATATGCTTGGCGTGACGCCTGTAAAACAAGGATTGCATCAGAAAAAAGAGGGAACTTATATACGCGGCGTAACGCCATTGATGAGGGAACTGAAAAAGAATAAAATCCTTTTTCTCATGTTAATTCCCGCACTGGTGTATATCCTAATCTTTAATTATATCCCATTGTCTGGGTTGCTTGTGGCATTCAAAAAATACACCTACGCGGACGGCATATTCGGCAGTCCATGGGTGGGACTGGATAATTTCAAATTCTTTTTCATGTCAGGTGAAGCATGGACGGTTACGCGCAACACCCTCGTATTCAATACCATCTTTCTGGTCGTAGGAACGATCTTTGATGTATTGGCTGCGGTCTTGGTGAGTGAGATGAGCGGCAAATACTTCAAGCGCCTGTGTCAGAGCTTTATGTTTCTGCCGTTCTTCATGTCATGGGTTATCGTAGGCTCTATTGTCTACAATATGTTTAATTATGAATACGGGGTGCTCAATACCATCCTGCGGTTTTTCCATATACAGCCAATTGATGTTTACAATATGCCAAAAGCATGGTATTTTATCCTGCCGGCTTTTTCCATCTGGAAAAATATTGGGTACAATTCCATCATTTATATCACGGCTATCATGGGCATCAACCCCGAAATCAAAGAGGCCGCTGAAATTGATGGCGCAAATATCTTTTTGCGGATACGCCACATCACGATTCCGCACCTGAAGCCAACCATCATTATTATGACGCTGCTGGCGGTGGGCCGGATTCTCCGGGGCAACTTTGAAATGTTTTACCAATTGGTTGGGACATCCTCCCGGCTATTTGAGCATACCGACATCATAGACACCTACGTATTTCGTTCTATGATTTCGGGGACGGATTTTGGCATGGTTTCTGCGGCAGCATTTTACCAATCCATCCTATGCTTTGTCATCATCGTGTTTGTCAATTGGTGCGTCAAAAAATACGAGCCGGACTATGCCCTGTTCTAAGATGGCGGTCGATTTGTCGTGCTTATGAAAGGGCTTGGAGGAGGAAGTGCTTGTGAACAAAATTAAGGCTGTAGATAAGATTGTGTTTAATGTGATTTCCAAAGCGGTCATCGGTTTTATTTCGCTGGTATGCTTAATCCCGTTTATCATGGTGATTTCGGGCTCCATATCGGAAGAGAGTGAGATCTTAAGAAATGGATATAGCTTGTTGCCGCGCGGGTTTTCGTTGGATGCGTATCAGTTTATTGTACAGAATCCAAGATCCATTTTAAATGCGTATGGCGTGACCATATTTGTGACCTTTACCGCTATCGTAATGGCGCTGTTTCTTATTAGCATGACAGCGTATGTGCTGTATCGGAAGGATTTTAAATATCGGAATACCTTTTCCTTTATTTTTTATTTTACCACCATCTTTAATGGCGGGCTGCTGCCCACATACATCATGATGGTAAGCTACCTGCATTTGAAAGACAATATATTGGCCCTGATTCTTCCGAATTTAATCAATGTGTTTTTCTTGCTGGTCATGCGGAGCTTTATTTCGGGAACGGTTCCCGAGTCCATCATTGAATCCGCCAAAATTGACGGTGCAAATGATTTTTACATCTATTGGAAAATCATTTTGCCCCTCATCAAAGTGGGCCTCATCACCATTGGGTTGTTTGAAGCGGTTGGATACTGGAACAACTGGGTCAATGCAATGTTGTATATCAATGACAAACGGCTCTACCCCTTGCAGTATGTCCTGTATCAGCTGTTGCAGTCTACGCAGGCGTATGCGCAGAGTATGGCTGACACTGGCGGCAGCGGGGTGCAGCTGCCCTCTGAAACCTTTAAGCTGTCCATGACCATTGTAACGACAGGCCCCATCATACTGGCCTATCCGTTCTTGCAGCGGTATTTTGTCCAAGGTGTTACCATAGGAGCAGTAAAAGGCTGATAGGTACTGTGATTTACGCAGTTTATTTTATCATAATGGGAGGTAATGATATTGAAAAAATGGATTCGTTTGATAAGTGTGATTGCGGCACTGGCTTGTGCGCTCTCTATGTCGGGATGCGGCGAGGAGACGGATTCGTCGTCTGGTTATACGGGAGACCTGCCGGCGGCAGAATTGAAGATCTATATGTATACATATAGCCAAGAAGCAGAAGATACGTCTCTGGTGATGGATGAAATCAATCAGATCTTAAAGCAGAAGATCAATGCTACCATTGAATACAACTTGGAGATGGTAGAGGATGCGAAAAAGAAGATCCCGTTGATGCTCGCATCAGGGGAGAATTATGACGGCATCGCGATGCCGGCGGATGTTTATCTGCAGGAGGTGCAAAAAGGCGGTTTGCTTGAAATTGGGGATATGCTCGAGGAGTATATGCCGCAGAGAATGCAGACGATGACCGACTATGATTTTACCGAAATTACGTATGAAGGAAAAATTTATGCCCTGCCGGGCGGTTTTCAGTGGTTTACGCCGCAGGGATATATGATCCGGGGCGATTTGCGGAAGAAATACGATATTCCTGAAGTGACAGACCTGGACGGCCTTCAGGTCTATATGGATACGCTGATGGAGAAGGAGCCGGGCGTCATTCCGTTTAACACCTCTATTGCGGATAACATCAACTTTGTGAATAATTTCTTGGGTGCAGCAGGCTGGGTTAGCCTGGGATCCAATGAATTGGGCTATTATTTGGACGATGAAACACCAACGCTCTGTTACAGCTATGAGACGGAAGAGTATCGGGATTTCCTGGCAAAAACAAAGGAGTTTGCGGATAAGGGATATTGGTCCAAAAACGCATACGCCGCAAAAACCATCTCAAGAGACGGCTTTGTGGCAGGGACTTCGTTTGTTGGTACGGCCCATGTGGTGAATGCCAACGATTCAGCAATCGTACTCAAAGAGCAGCATCCGGATTGGGAAGTGGAATTTGTAACCATCCCGGACAAAACACTGAAACGTCCGACAAAGGGGCGGAGCTTTACCATCCCGAAAACGGCGAAGAACCCAGAGCGCTTGATCATGGCCTGCGAACTGTTCGGAGTGGATCCGGATCTGAACGCTTTGCTGGAGTATGGGATCAAGGACGTCCATTACACGGTCAATGCGGACGGTACCATAAAAAGTACGGAAGCCGGTGCATCCAGATATCCGGCAGATGCATTCCCGCTGGTTTGGAACAACCGTGACCTGTCCCTGTATAAGCAGGTTGAAGGTGGCATTCCGGAATTGATGGAAGTGCAGGAGCATGTGGATGAGTTGTCCATTATTCCGCCGCATTCGGGGTTTGTGCTGAAGACAGATGAAATCTCCAGCGAGGTGGCCGCGATGAACAACGTCATTACCACCATGAAGGGCGTCACCAACTTTGGGATGTTTGACTCGCCAGAAGCTGTGATCGAGGAATACAAGAGCAAAATGGATACCGCTGGCGCTGAAAAAGTAAAAGCAGAGGCGCAAAGACAATTGGACGCGTTTTTAGCCAATCAATAGAGGCCCACATTTTCGTGGATGAAAGTTTTTTTGAACAAAAAAACGTAAACGGAAGTGACTGTTTTCAAATAGACCAATTTTCTGTGATCAATTCCGCTTGGTTGGTTGTCTAAAGGCACAGGTTTAACAAATTTATTAAATGCGAAAAAACAGGCAACAATTGTAATTGTTCGGGAGTATGCTACTTGTTGCCTGTTTTTTTTATGGTTCTACCCCGACAAAAATACCTGAATGGCCGAGTAAATTCCGTTTTTTTTGAGATTGGCTCGACATTTTTATTTTCAATGCCCCATAAGGTATCTACAATGACTGGCACAAGGAGACAAAATGGATGGAAGACGGTATGCAGACGGCAACAAAGCGCACATCTGAATACCAAGTAGATCTGTATGATGGAATGGGTAAGATGGGAATGAATAGACAAAGATTGGGGGTTCGAATTGAGCATGGTAGCAGTATGCAGTTATCTCCGAAAAACCACCTAACCCTATTGATTAAGGCCCCAGCGTTTCGGGGGCGCCCGAGCCTCTGGACAGCCGGTCGCGCTGGTTGTAGAACGCCATCAGGGCCTTTTCTGCCTCCGTGTCACTGGTGCAGTACACCACCTTGGAGGGCTGGA
>CALYAO010000070.1 GCA_944393605.1 uncultured Clostridia bacterium | reverse complement strand
TCTTCCGGCACATCCGCAAATTCCGCAGCCGCATCGGGCGCCGTCAATGCGAGCGCCTCCACGACCATCTTCACAAACTCCTCCCGCGTGATGCTGCGATCAGGCTGGAAAGTACCGTCGGGCGAACCGCTCACAATACCCGCATCATACAGCTCCGTGATATAGTCATATGCCCAATGTGCGCTTTCCACATCCGAGAAGATGTCCGCAGGCGGCAAATCGGAAGGCAAGTCTGTTTTATCTTCAATTTCCAATGCCGGAGGAATATAGCTTCCTCCCGTGCCTCCGCCCGAGCTGCCGCCAGGTCTCCCAGAACCGCCGCCCGAACTGCTGCCGCCACCGCCGCCCGAATTGGACGAATTCACAGGGGGCACGGTCGCTTTAAACGTCTTTTGTTTGGATAAGCCAAATCCGCTGACCGTCGCCGTCAGATTGACAATCTGCTTGGGCGGATTCTGCGGCCGGCTCACCGAACCATCGTTTGCGATATACGTCGGGTTGTCCGACGACCAGGTGATGGTGGTCTCATACAGCCCCTCGGTGGGAAGTGTGAGGTCGCTTGTCACGTTGGAGAGGTCTCCCAGCGTGAGCGCCTCCACCGCCATGTTCACCATTTCCTCATGGGTCGGCGTAAAATACACTTGCAATTCGCTGAGCCCCACATATCCAGCATCTTTTTCCGTGATCACCAACCGCACATGATTTGCAGTTGTTTTAGGAAAACTGACCACGCCGTTTGACTCCTTTGCATCCACTGTACAAACCGTCGTATAAACATCGTCATTTTGTGCGCATTCTATTGCAAAAGCATTTACGTTATCACTCAAACCGATTAATATGATTTGCGAAAATGATATCATTTCATTAAATTCCAAATCCAAATAGACGCTTTCGTCCCCTTCCTTGGAATACCAAGCAGTGGCATTATCGCCATCTATGGCATCGCCGGGAGGATTACCCGCCACTAGCGAGTTGGTTCTCGGATACGCATCCCGCGCGTAGTTGATCCCTAAGTCATACAAGACCTGTACAGGAAACGCGCGCGTCCGTGTTACATCATTGAGGGTTGCCTCTGCAGTAAGGATAACGGTCTTGGTAACATCTTTGCCGGCATAGGTAGGACATGTCACAACACCAGCCGATGTTATAATATCCTCATTGTCAGATTTCCACACAATGGAAATCCCGTCACTGCCCTCCGTGGGCAGCCGTAACGTCGTATCGGTAAATATTGCTGATGGCACCGACAGCGCCGCCAGCTGTTTATCCACCAGCTGCTCATCACTGGGCACGGGCACCACATATGCATAAAAGATCTTGGAGTTTGTGGCGCCGCCCTTGGTGATCTCCGCACGCAGCGTGATCCGGTCGGGCGCCTCCCCGATAGGCCGGGTTACGGACCCGTCAGCCGCGATGATGTTGGGATAGTCCGAGCTCCACGTGATGGTGGTGCCGGCTGCTCCCTCCGTCGGCAAATCCAGATCTTCCGTCACGTTGGACAGGTCGGGCAGCTGCAGCGCATTCTTCGCAAGCGACACCGAACCGGCGGTATCTTGAAACACCTGCAGCTTATCATACCAGGTCGTGCGCTTTTCACTGCCTTTTGCCGCGAGCGTAAACGAAACACCCGTAATGGTATTTGTGTCAAACTTCTCCATAAACGGTTGATCTAACAACGATTTGGTCTTCCCACTATAAGTGCCCGCTTCAATAACCGCATCCTGTTCATCATAGAGACGGTATGTATCTGTCTCTGTGTTAAGCTCTACCTTAATCCGAAAAAAAACTTCCGGCTGGTAAGTCATGCAATTGGTGAACCGATTGGCGTCTTCGATACGCAAGTAGGAATTTCCATCCGACTGCGTAGTCTCAAACCGAAGCAGGTCCTGCCCGTTATCCCCTAAAATGCGAAATCCACCGGCTTTGGAATCCGTTGCCATATCTACCGTGATCAATACCTTGCCTGACTGCGGTTCGTCAAACCATTGGGTCGCCATAACCTTTTCTCCAGACGAACTGGTTTGCTCCCCACCGTACAAACATAAACTTGTATCCTGCCTGCCAGGTCCGTTTTCCAGCGAAACAACCGCTCCTGGCAGAATGGAAATCGTCCACCCGTCTTTTCCATCCACAGGTACATCGGGCCCGTCAAAGGGCTCATAATGAGTACGATAAGGCGCAGCCTCCGATCCCTGTTTCAGCACACGTACCGCAAATTTCTTTTCCGTCATCTGGTCGCCACGTGAAATTTGCGCCGTCAGCGTCACCAGTGCATCCTCCGCATCCGGCCCCGGCCGAGTCACCGTCCCGTCAGGCGCAATCGCATCATTGTCAGATGACCATGTGATGGTTGAGCCATACAGTCCCTGCCGGGTCGGCAGGGTCAGGTTGTCCGTTATCTGATCGCTATTCTCACTGCTCATTTCATTCCATGCAAGCATGCCGGAATCAATCAGAACCGCCTCTGCATCCGTCACCGTACCTTTGGCAATCAAAAGCCGATCCAAACTGGCATCCCCGGCTTTATCCTTTCCCCCGGTAGTCCGTATTCCCGTCACTACACCAAAATTGGCGTTACGGGAAAACGCATCTAATACCATCTCGTCATTGATCCATACCTTTTGACTGTCATCCTCTGTGTTAAGTAAGATCTTGATATCAAAAACTTGACCCGCCTCATACGTGGCATATACTGGGTTGGTCGAAGATGCGCCCGCTGTCGCTCTGTTATGAAGACTTAACTTGCCATTGCGACAATCCAAATGCGCTCCTGTGCCCTTTGATCCCTGAACCTGCAGCTGAAAAATATTTTTATTGTGGATCGTCAAACGGAACGCAACCAAAATTTGTCCCGCTGCACCACCGCCGCCAATGCTATATGTTCCACCTTCTGTCGATGTGGTAACCCCGTTTTGCCATGTGAATCGCAGTGCGCCGTTATCAATACGGGCGCATTTCGGCTTGTCGCCTTCCATCTCAGTAAATGTCCATCCGGACGGTATCTCCTCCGAATCCTCAAAATCTTGATAGGTATATACCACACCAGCCAATGACGGATCCAGCTGGCCCGCATAGACACAGACTGACGAAAATACCAACAAAACCGATAAGATGACCGCAATATACTTTTTAATCATATCTTTCTCTCCTTTACCGCGGTGGGTGACACTGCCCTGCCGCAATCTCGGCCTCATCCTACTGCTCTATGGCATCCAGCATGCGGCTGACCATCACCGCCGCCTGTGCGCGCGTCGCATCGGATTTGGGAAGCAGCTTCCCTTCCTCCGTCCCCTGCAAGAACCCAGCGGCAAGCGCTTTTTCCATCCACTCACGCGCCCACTCCGCTGTGTCTGCACCATCCACATAGGCAGATAGTGCATCCGCCGAAGCTGTTATGGACTGACCTGTCGACTCATATGCGCCGACGATAATCTTCGCGATCTCCTCCCGTGTGATCTGGTCATCCGGGCGGAACATGCCATCCGATCCAGCAATGAGACCGCTGTCATAGGCCGCCTGTACATAGCCCGCATACCAGGCATCTTCGGACACATCCGCAAAGACATTGGCATAGGCGGGAAGCGTGA
>CALYAO010000069.1 GCA_944393605.1 uncultured Clostridia bacterium | reverse complement strand
TCTTCCGGCACATCCGCAAATTCCGCAGCCGCATCGGGCGCCGTCAATGCGAGCGCCTCCACGACCATCTTCACAAACTCCTCCCGCGTGATGCTGCGATCAGGCTGGAAAGTACCGTCGGGCGAACAGCTCACAATACCCGCATCATACAGCTCCGTGATATAGTCATATGCCCAATGTGCGCTTTCCACATCCGAGAAGATGTCCGCAGGCGGTTTTTCCGTCTCAGACGGGCTGTCGATGTTCAGGACAGGCGGACGATACCCGCCCGAGCTGCCGCCAGGGCTCCCAGAACCGCCGCCCGAACTGCCGCCACCGCCCGGATTCGACGAGTTTACAGCGGGCACGGTTGCTTTAAACGTTTTCTGCTTGGAAAGGCCAAACCCGCTGACCGTCGCCGTCAGGTTAACAACCTGCTTGGGCGGATTCTGGGGCCGGCTCACCGAACCGTCATTTGCGATATACGTCGGGTTGTCCGACGACCATGTGATGGTGGTCTCATACAGTCCCTCGGTGGGAAGTGTGAGGTCGTTTGTCACGTTGGAAAGGTCCCCCAGCGTGAGGGCCTCCACCGCCATATCCAGCATCTCTTCGTAGGTTGGCGTGAAATACACCTGCAGCTCGCCAAGCCCCACATACCCTTCTTCTTTTTGGGTGATCACAACGCGCACAAACTTCGCCGTCGTCTTGGACAGGCTCGCAACTTCGCCCGCCTCCCCTGCCGGGGTGCTGTAGATGGTCTCATAGGTCTTTCCGTCGGCCGACTGCTGAATGCTATAAGCCTGCACGTTTGCGGTCAGTCCACTCAAAATCAGATAATTAAAGGTCTCTTCTTCATCAAACTCGATGTCCAGATAAATATCCCGGCCCTCTGCCATCGAATGCCATTCGGTCGTATAATCACCATCGACTGCGTTCCCCGGCGGATAGCTGGCATCCAGCGAATTGGTCGAGGCATACATCTCCCGGGCCAAATTGTCCCCCAGATCGCACAGCACCTGCACGGAGAAGGTCCGCTCCTTGCTGACATCATTTAAGGATACCGTCGCGGTCAGGGTTACGGTTTGCATGATCTCTTCACCCAGATAGGGAGGCCGCGTCACAACACCGGCAGAAGTGATGATTTCCTCATTGTCCGACTGCCATACAATGGTCGTTCCATCTGTCCCCTCGGTCAAAAGATTCAGGGTCGTATTGGTGGACACCACTGACGGCAATGACAACGCTTCCAGTTGTTTATCCACCAGCTGCTCATCGCTGGGCCTCGGCGGCACATATGCATAAAAGATCTTGGAGTTTGTGGCGCCGCCCTTGGTGAGTTCCGCACGCAGCGTGATGCGGTCGGGCGCCTCCCCGATAGGCCGGGTTACGGACCCGTCAGCCGCGATGATGTTGGGATAGTCCGAGCTCCACGTGATGGTGGTGCCATGGAGGCCTTCCGTCGGTAGATCCAGGTCTTCCGTCACGTTGGACAGGTCGGGCAGCACCAGCGCATTCTTCGCCTCTGCCACTTCGTTGGCACTGTTCTGCTCGACAAAAACTTCAAGGTTGTCATAGTGAATGGTGCGGAGTCTACCGCCTTTGGCTAATGTGAACATCACGCCCGTTATAGTATCTGTCGTGGCGCCACCTTTAAAGCCAACATCCAAAACATCTCTGCTTGTGTTTGTGCCGTATACCCCCGTTTCAATCAGCACATCATCTTCCCCATACAGCCGGTAGGTATCCGTATCGGTATTGAGTTCGATCTTCATACGGAAAAACGTATCTGCGGTATATTGGTACAATGTGTTATTGGCATTGGGATATACAAAGCAAAAACGGCTCGCATCTTCAATCCGAACAAACAGCCCGGAAGCATCATTGATGGTCTCAAAGACGAGCAGCTCCGTCCCATCATCGCCCAAAATGCGGAATCCACCCGAATTGTAGTTGGTCGCCATATCCACTACGATGGTAACCTTGCCAGATAAAGGCTCATCAAACAACTTGGTCGCCTTGATCTTCTCCACACTGCCACCATTTGTACCACTGCCATCCAAGCACAAACTCGTATTATCCCGTCCAGGCCCCGTTTGCAGTGACACGGTTGCATCCGTATTGGTTTCAATGGTCCATCCATCTTCGCCATCCACCGGGGCATCGGGCCCGTCAAAGGTCTCATATACCTCCCGAATCTGCTCGACTCCTCCTGCGGGCGCTTCCTTTAGAACACGGAACGAAAACTGCTTTTGCTGGGTATAGCTGCCCAGCGAAAAGTCCGCCGTCAGCGTCACGAGCGCATCCTCCTCGCTTGCGCTCGGCCGGGTCACGGTACCGTCCGCCGCAACTGCAGCGTTGTCAGACGACCAGGTGATGGTGGAACCAAAAGCCCCTTGAGTGGGCAGCGTCAAGTTATTCGTCACCTGATCGCTGTCCTGCAAGCTCAAATTACCCCACTGCATCCTGCTCGAATCCAGCAGGATCGACTGTTCCTCCGTCAAGGACGTTTGAGTAAACAGAAATTGATCCACACTCATGTCCCCCAGCTCACCCGCACGAGTGCCCGGGACATTCCCTGTAATGAAAACAATATACGATACTTTATGGGTATCTGCCTTACCGCGCGTATAGCATGTTGTTGCTTGGCCGTTGACCCAAATCGTCTGTGTTTCATTTTCGGTGTTGAGCTGGGTGATAATCTCAACAGCTTCTCCCGGTGTATAGGTACCCAGCGTGATACCAGTCGTACCCGTCGATTCGGGGTCAGTACGCGCCGTAACCGAAACATTGCCGTTTAACAATTGCAGATGCGTCTTGATGCCGCCTTGCCCTGATACCTGAATCTGAAAACGGCTGTTGTCATGCGGAATCAGGCGGAACAAATAGGTCATTTCCCCCACGAGGCCCGCATCACTCAACGTGTAGGTCGCTTGCGTTTGTGACGTCGCTTCATTGTTCGTCCGTGTCAGCCGCAGCGCATCATTTTCAAGCCGAACGGTGTTCCCCTCCTGCTCCTGGATTGACCATCCATCAGGCAGCTCTTCCAAATCGTCAAAATCCTGATAGGCATACACCACACTGCCCAATGACGGGTCCAGCTGGCCCGCATAGACACAGACCGACGAAAACACCATCAAAACCGATAAGATGACCGCAATATACTTTTTAATCATATCTTTCTCTCCTTTACCGCGGCGGGTAACACTGCCCCGCCGCCATCTCGGCCTCATCCTACTGCTCTATGGCATCCAGCATGCGGCTGACCATCACCGCCGCCTGTGCGCGCGTCGCATCGGATTTGGGAAGCAGTTTCCCTTCCTCCGTCCCCTGCAAGAACCCAGCGGCAAGCGCTTTTTCCATCCACTCACGCGCCCAGTCCGCCGTGTCCGCACCATCCGCATAGGCAGATAGTGCATCCGCCGAAGCTGTTATGGACTGACCTGTCGACTCATATGCGCCGACGATAATCTTCGCGATCTCCTCCCGTGTGATCTGATCATCCGGGCGGAACATGCCATCCGATCCAGCAATGAGACCGCTGTCATAGGCCGCCTGTACATAGCCCGCATACCAGGCATCTTCGGACACATCCGCAAAGACATTGGCATAGGCGGGAAGCGTGA
>CALYAO010000068.1 GCA_944393605.1 uncultured Clostridia bacterium | reverse complement strand
CCATCATCATCAACAACAACCCCGAAACCGTTTCCACCGACTATACTTGTTCCGACAAACTCTATTTTGAGCCGCTTTGTGTCGAGGATGTGATGGAGGTTATCGAGTTGGAGCAGCCTGAAGGGGTGATTGCGACCCTGGGCGGCCAAACTGCCATCAATCTGGCGGAGCCGCTGCGGGAACGCGGCGTCCGCATCATCGGAACGGATTGCGATGCCATCCAAAAGGCCGAAAACCGTGACGCATTTGAAAAGCTGCTTTCTGCCCTTGGGATTCCGCAGCCAAAGGGTCAAGCGGTGACGAGTGTGGCGGAAGGGGTCCGGGCCGCTAGCACAATCGGATATCCTGTGCTGGTGCGGCCCAGCTTTGTGCTTGGCGGCAGAGCGATGCAGATCGTGGCAAAAGAACAGGCGCTCAGGGAGTATTTGAAAACTGCAGTTGCCATTGATGCGGACAAACCTGTTCTGGTGGACCAGTATATCCGCGGCAAGGAGGTGGAGGTGGATGCGGTATGCGACGGGGAGCAGGTCTTTGTCCCGGGTATTATGGAGTTGGTGGAGCGGACGGGCGTCCATTCGGGTGACTCCATCAGCATCTATCCGACATACAGCATTTCGCAGAAGGTCAAGGACACCATTTTGGACTACACCCAAAGACTGGGGCTCGGGATTGGCATCAAAGGCCTGTTTAATATCCAGTTTATTGTGGACGCAAAGGATGATGTCTATATCATTGAGGTAAACCCGCGTTCTTCCAGAACGGTGCCGTTCCTCTCCAAAGCGACGGGATACAGCCTGGCGGACATCGCGACGCTGGTCATGCTGGGCAAAAGCCTGCGGGAGCAGGGGATCAGCGGCATTTATCCCAAGGAAAAGAGCCGGTATTATGTGAAAGCACCCGCTTTCTCGTTTTCCAAACTGCAAGGCATGGATGCCTATCTGTCGCCTGAGATGAAATCCACCGGTGAGGCAATCGGGTATGATAAGAAGCTGCACCGTGCCATGTATAAGGCAATGATCGCGTCGGGCATCAAGGTGCAGAATTATGGGACGATTCTTGTCACCCTTGCGGACGAAGACAAGGAGGAAGCGCTGCCGCTGATCCGCCGTTTTTATGATATGGGCTTTAATATCGAGGCAACCATTGGCACGGCATTGTTTTTAAAGAAACATGGCATCCGAACAAGGATCCGTCGAAAACTTTCGGAGGGCAGCGAGGAAATCCTAGATTCCATCCGTGCCGGATATGTCAGCTATGTCATCTGTACGCGCGCGATTCTGTCGGGCGTCCATTATGAAGACGGCGTTGCGATCCGCCGGTGTGCCAGTCAAAATAACATCACCATGCTGACCTCTCTCGATACAGTGAAGATGCTGCTGGATGTATTGGAAGAGGTCACCATTGGAATCTCCAAGATCGACGATGAATAACGAGGGGGTTATGGTATGCACTTTACAAAGATGCACGGCTTGGGAAACGATTACTTATTTGTCTACGGTCCGGTGCCCGACGATATCGCACAGCTTTCGCGGAAACTATCTGAACGGCATTTTGGCGCGGGGTCGGATGGGATGATTTATATCACACCGTCTGACATCGCGGATTTTGGGATGCGTATCTTCAATGCGGACGGCAGTGAGGCAAAGATGTGCGGCAATGGCATCCGCTGTGTGGGGAAGTATGTCTATGACAAAGGGTATACCGACAAAACGCATTTGAAAATTGAGACCCTGTCTGGCATCAAATACTTGGACTTGCAGCTTGGCGGCGGAAGGGTTCGTTCGGTTGCTGTCCAGATGGGAACGGCCCGTGCGGAGACGGATAGGACGGTTGCGCTTGATGGCAGCGAGATTACGCTCACGCCTGTGTCTGTGGGAAATCCCCATGCCGTCCTCTTTGTGGAGGATATACAGGCAGCGCCGTTGTATGAGCTGGGCCCTCGGATTGAACACCATGAAGCCTTCCCGGAGGGCGTGAATGTAGAATTTGTGCAGGTGATGGGTGAAAACGAGCTGCGGATGCGCGTTTGGGAGCGGGGCAGCGGTGTCACGATGGCCTGTGGCACAGGGGCCTGTGCCAGTGCAATGGCAGCGATACAAAAACAGCTCTGTGTGTATGACAAACCGGTGTATGTCCATTTGGACGGAGGTACGCTTCAGATCCAAATTGCCGCCGATAACAACGTGACCATGTCAGGCCCCGCAGAAACCGTGTATGAAGGAGAGATGGCAGAATGATTCCCAATATGCACTATGCAGACCTCAAAGATTCTTACCTTTTTTACCACATCGCACAAAAGACGCAGGCATATCGAAAGGCGCATCCTGGAACCCACCTGTATCGGATGGGAATCGGAGATGTTTCGCTGCCGCTTTGTGACGCTGTGATCCGGGCACTCCATGAAGCGGTGGACGACCAGGCCAAACAGGACACGTTTCACGGTTATATGCCGGAGTGTGGCGCGCCCTTTTTGCGGGAAGCCATTGCAGATCATTATCAGAAAAGGGGGGTGTCGCTCTCTTCGGAGGAGGTGTTCGTCTCCAGCGGGGCCAGTGACGAGCTGGGTGACCTGCTGGACCTGTTTGACAGAGGCGGCAGTGCGCTGGTGATCGAGCCTGCATATCCCGCCTATGTGGATGCCAACGTCATGGCGGGCAGACGGGTGGTTCACCTGGCGGCGGGCGAGGCAAACGGCTTTCTGCCTGGGCCGGACGACAGCATGGAGGCGGATATCATCTATCTGTGTTCCCCCAACAATCCCACCGGCGCGGCGTTTTCCCGCATGCAGCTGCAAGATTGGGTCGCATATGCCAATCGCAAAGGCGCCGTCATTCTGTTTGATGCGGCCTATGAGGCGTTTATTGAGGAAGCGGATCTCCCGCATAGCATCTTTGAAATAGAAGGCGCCCGCACCTGTGCGATCGAGATCTGCTCGCTGTCCAAAACTGCGGGCTTTACGGGCACCCGGCTGGGCTATACCATCATTCCCAAAGAACTCGAAAGGGGCGGGTTGAACCTCAATGCGATGTGGGTCAGGAACCGCACCACCAAGACCAACGGCGTATCCTATATCATACAAAAGGGCGGCGCTGCAGTCTTTACGTCCGAGGGGCAGAAGCAGATTCAAAAGACCATTGGGGTCTATAAGCGCAATGCCAAGGTGTTGATGGAGGCCCTAGATCAGCTCGGCATCTGGTATTGTGGCGGGAAGAATGCGCCGTATATCTGGATGAGATGCCCCAATGGCATGGACAGTTGGGCGTTCTTTGACTATTTGCTGCAGGAGATTCAGGTGGTCGGGACGCCGGGAGAGGGGTTTGGCGCGTGTGGCGAAGGGTATTTCCGATTTTCCACCTTCGGCAGCCCCGACGATACACGTGAGGCGGCCCGCCGGCTATGTGCATTGCTGAGAACGGTGTAGTATTGGCGAATAGGGGCAAAAATGTGTCATGTATGACATTGGAGGCGGGAGGAAGTACAAGAAGCAACCACCAATGCTCTAAAAAAATAACCGGAAGGGTTTAATGCCTTCCGGTTATTGACTTTCCATCAAAACGATGAATTGCGTTTTGCTACTAATCGGTGAATTGGAAACTTGCGATGATATCCTCCATCTGCTGCATGTGGTATTCGCTGGTATTGAGTTCGGGGATGAGGGGTGACGATCTCAAACAAAATACCATTATGGTCGTATAGTAAGAGTGCACCACCGTTTTATCCTTGCCGTTTATACCAATGTACGCAAAGATTTTGTAACTGTTGCCGGTTAACGTTTTCTTGTGGGTGGTTAGATCCGAACGGTTGCCGACCTCCTGTGCTTCCGTTTGGCAAGTGGAACTTTCACATTTTGTCGCAAATCAATCCGGGGACCAAAAAAGAGCGTTCGAAGGCGCTCTAAAACAGCGGGGATAGGATACGCAAAATGGATTCCAGCATGCGCTGCACGCGGCTGCGTTTGGCAAAAGTGGCCGCATCCATTCTTGTGGCGTGCTGCAGGTCTGCGCGAAAGATACGATTGCATTGCGCCGCGACGCCTTGGTCATATAGAAAGCAGTTGATTTCAAAATCCAGCGCAAAGCTGCGATGGTCTAGGTTGGTGGTGCCGATGGAGGCCATGGTCTCGTCGGAAACGACCATCTTGGCATGCAGGAATCCGTCATATTGATAAAGTGCGACCCCGCTTGCCATGAGTTCTTCCGCATAAGACAGGGTGGCAAGGAATACCGTCCGCTTGTCGGGTATCCGCGGAATCATGATGCGCACATCCACGCCCGATGCCGCCGCGAGCTTGAGCGCCTCGCTCACCGATTGGTCGGGGATGAGGTAGGGTGTTTGAATAAACAGGGTCGTTTTGGCGGCGTTGATCATTTTGAGGTACCCGTATTTGATGGGTTCTTCAGGGCTGTCTGGACCGCTCGAGACCACCTGCATGCCAACCTGTCCTGCGGGTTCGCATTGGAAATATCGTGCGGCGGTTTCCTCGTCTGCGGGTTCGTCCGACAGGTACCACCAATCCTTCAAAAACCGCAGCTGCATATCTGCCACACAGGAGCCGCACACCCGAAGGTGGGTATCCCGCCAGGGGGTGATGCGCTTGTGGGCCCCTAAATATTCGTCCCCGATGTTGATGCCGCCGGTGTATCCGATTTTGCCGTCTATGATCGCAAGTTTGCGGTGGTTCCGATAGTTGATGCGCAGGAGGTTCATGAAAGGGGAGGGCAAAAACCGGCGCACCTCACCGCCTGCTGCCAACAGTCGCCGGAACATACGTTTTACACCCCATGCGTGCAGGAGGACGCCCATGCTGTCGTAGACAACGCGGACGGAAACGCCTTCTGCGGCCTTCTGTGTTAGCACATCTACCAGTTGGTTGCCGATGTGGTCATCTTTGAAAATGAAGTACATGAGGTGAACACTGTCCGTCGCTGCTGCGATGTCTGAAAACAGGCGATCGTATTTTTCACGGGCGGAAGTGAAGACGGTCACCGCGTTGTCATCTGTGTAAATGCTGTTGCCTCGCTTGAGGTTCATGTATACCAAGTCCTTATTTTGTTCCGTGCAGGAGTCCTGGAAATCCTGGTCCTGAAACAGGGCGAGCTGTTGCTTGATGACACGGTCATACGCCTCGTCAACGCGCCGCTTTTTTTGGAACCGTTTGTCCCGCACGAAGCCGCCGCCCGGTCCGATTAGGATATACAGCATCAGCCCCAAAACAGGCAGGAACAGCAGCGTGAGGACCCAGGAGATGGTTTGGAGCGGGGACTTGCGTTCGTGGAAGATGACGTAGTGGATGGCAATGATTTGCACCAACCAAACGAGAGAGGGGACAGGCCCCGAAGTCAGCCACATAGATGTCCTCCGTAAATCAG